>JBBQWT010000024.1:0-48856 GCA_038210375.1 Terriglobales bacterium
GATGCAAGGGGCCGGTGTCGCCGCCGATAAATAACCTTGCCCTGTGGGTGAGAGCAATCAACTCGGCCAGCGAACACGATATGGGATGGGCGGCGCCGGCGCTCGATTGCTGCGCCGCCGCGGCCAGGTGTTCTTCGCCGGGGCCGGTGGTGAGCAGCGTCCGCAATCCATGCGCTGCCAGCGCCGCGGCAACCGCGCCGTAGCGCTCGGCGGGCCAGCGCTTGGCGGCCCATCCTGCCCCCGGCGATACCAGCGCGAAGCCGGCTAATCCCAGCCGCGCCAGTTCCTCATCGCACCAGCGCTCGGCGGCAGCGTCGCGGGGAAATAAAACCGGCTCGCTGCTGCGCCGCAACTCGCGTTCCGCCGCCGCGCCCGCCAACTCCAGGCCGCGCTCGATCACATGCACCGCATTTTGCGGAACTGGGTGGGTGTACATCATGACGGCGGGTGCTTCCCACGGCCGCGCCGCGCCGATGCGGCGTTGGGCCCCGCTGAGCCGGCTCAGGACCGAGGATTTCATCGAACCTTGCAGGTCCAGCGCCACTGGATAGCGGCCGCTGCGCACTCCCAGGATTTCCCTGCGCATGCGCGACCAGCTGGCGAATGTCTGCGCCGGAAATTGCCATCCCTTTCGCCACGCCTTGCTGTTGATGGAATGCACGGAATCCACCAGCGGCTGTGCGTCCGAACGCCCGAACTCTTGCGCGCCCCGCGCGCGCAGCAGGTCAACCCAGGGCTCTTCCACCACCCAGCCGATGTCCGCTGCGGGCAGCGCGGCGCGCAGGGCGGTCACCGCCGGCATGGCGTGGATGATATCTCCCATGGACCCCAGGCGAACGATCAGGATGCGTTCCATTTTTTGATCGCCCCGCTGCTGGAGTGGTCTTTGGGATCTCCAACGATTCTTACTTCTCCGCCGCAGGCGATCACCACCGCGCGCTCGGGGACGGTTTCCGCGGTGTAGTCGGTGCCCTTGGCGTGATAATCAGGACGCGCCTCCCGCACCAGCGCCGATACGTCGGGCTCGTCGAAGATCACCACCGCATCGACGCAGTCCAGCGCCGCCAGTATCTCGGCGCGCTCCGCGGCCGGCGTTCGCGGGCGACCTTCACCCTTCAGCGCGCGCACCGTGGCGTCAGCATTCACCGCTACCAGCAGGCGGCCGCCCAGGTCTTTCGCTGCCTGCAGGTAGCGAACGTGGCCGACATGCAGCACATCGAAACATCCGTTGGCCAGAATGACGCGATGGCCGTCGCGGCGCCATTGCGCCGCAGTCTGCGGCACGGCGGCGCGTTCGAGGATCTTCATGGCGTAATTGCCCGAGGGTTTCACCTCAGGCCGGGTCCCAAATTGCGATGGCTTCAATCGGCATTGACCGCATCGACGAGTTCCTGTTGGCTGACGGTGGCGGTGCCGCTCTTCATCACCACGATTCCGCCGGCATAGTTGGCCAGGCGCGCGGCGGATTCGGCGCTCGCCCCGGTGGCCAGCGCCGCCGTGAATGTGGCAATCACCGTATCTCCGGCGCCGGTCACATCAGTCGCCTTATCGGAGCCATGCACCGGGACATCAACCGGCGCGGAGCCGCGGGCGAACGCGGTCAGCCCGTGACGGCCGCGGGTAATCAGCAGCGACTGCAATTTCATCTTCTGCATCAAGGTCTTACCCGCCTGCAATAGCAGCTCGGGGTCGTCGCCGATCTTTATATTCAGGGCGGATTCCACTTCCATCTGGTTGGGAGTGGCGCCGCTGACCCCGCCATATTCCAGCATGCGATAACGCGAATCCAGCATCACCGGAACATTGTTGACCGCGCCCCGGGCGCGAATCGAGGTGAGAATCGCCGGGGTCACCGTGCCATAGCCGTAATCGGAAACCAGCAGCGCGTCGGAAGCGCGGGCATATTCCCGCACCGCTTCGATGATAAGGCGCTCGGCATGGGCATCCGGCAAGGTCTCGGGCTCGCGGTCGATGCGGACCACCTGCTGGCGCTGCGAGTGCGGTGTCCCCGCCAGGATGCGGGTCTTCGTGACCGTGTTATACCCGCGGATTTTCAGGATGCCGCTGCTGGCGACATGTTTCTGGCGAAACGCTTTCAAGACCAGCCTCCCCGGTTCGTCGTCGCCCACGATGCCCACCGGGAGCACGTTCACTCCCAGCGACGCCAGGTTGAGGACGGCGTTGGCCGCGCTGCCCGGCATGGTGGTGCGCTCGCGGTATTTCAAGATCAAGACCGGGGCCTCGCGGGAAACCCGCATGATTTCGCCATACACAAACTCATCGGCCACCATGTCGCCCAGCACGGTGACGCTGACCCGGTCAAAGGACTCGATGATGTGCAGCAGCCGCGTTTTAGGATCGACCGCAGTTGTTCTTTTTGCCATGGGCCTCGACGGTTCCTCTCTCCGGCAATTTCACTACTTCACTGCTTCCGCAAGCAAACGTTTTACCGCCAAACCAGGTTCAGCGAAATTGTCTCATGCGCGATGACTATGCGGTCTAACCCTGGCTTCGCGTCCGATCGCGGTCGGCCAGGGTCTGCAACAGCAGGTTGAGCGCGTCTTCGGCGCCCGTCATCTCCATCTTTACCGGAACCACGCAGACCGGTTCGAGGGCGGCCAGGTAGCCACCCAGGTTGATCGCATCTTTTTCGGTGGTGATGAAACCGGCGGCGGCGCTGCGCTGGCGCAACCCCAGTAAATCGCGGATGTCCTGCTCGCCATAGGAGTGGTGATCGCCGAAGATTGCTTCGGCGGCGGGCTCAATTCCGGCAAGCCGTAATTGCAGCAGAAAATTTTGCGGCCGGGCAATTCCACAAAAAGCTACCGCGGGGTGGGGAGGTGATTGCGGCGTAATGCCGCGGCGCACCTTCCATACGGTTTTACCCGCCAGGGGAAACTGCTCGGGGTCCGCGCCGCTGGCCAGCACCACCGCGTCGGCCCGGCGCAGCGATGACAGCGGCTCGCGCAGCCGGCCCGCGGGCAGCATGACGTCGCGCGCGTCTTCGGGAGTGACCAGGACGATGTCGAAATCCCGCGCCAGTTGCCGGTGCTGGAAGCCGTCGTCCAGCAGGTGGATGCGGCCCGGGAACATCTGCTCGGCCAGCTGTCCGGCGGCAAAGCGGTCTTCGCCCACCACCACGGGGACGTTGAGGCGGCGGGCGATGAGGAGCGGTTCATCGCCGAAATCGCGGGCGGCGCCACCGGCGTCCACCACCGCGGCGCCGGTCGTGGCGCGGCCGTAGCCGCGGGAGAGCACATCGAATTCCACGCCCCGCCGCTGCAACCTCTCGCCCAGGAGAATGAGGAACGGGGTCTTGCCGGCGCCTCCGGTGGAAAGGTTGCCGATGCTGACCACGCACGACTGCAGCCGCCGCGCCGGAAGGGAGCCGCCGTCGTAGAGACGATTACGCAGGCTCACTCCGGCGGCAAAAAGACTGCTGGCCGGCCGCGCCAGTAATCTCACGGCGGCTGAATTTTCCCAACCGGAAAAGCGCGCAGCGCCATTCTTCAAGAGGCCGGCCCCACGGGCTCGCCCAGGCCCTGCGCTACGGGAACAAGCTCCGGCTGCAGGTTCTGCGCCCCCATTAATTTCGACAACGCCGTCATCGTGCGGGCGGTCGCCCCCGCCTGTGAATCCAGCACGGCGCGCGCGCGCAATCCTAGTTGCTTGCGTTCCTGGTCATCAGACAGCAGCTCAACCATCACCTTGGCCAGGTCGGCTGCGGTCACCACGCGCGCGGCATTTTCCTGTAAGAAGAGCCGGGTAATGTCGCGAAAATTATTGGTGTGGGGCCCGATCAGGATGGGTACGCCGAACTGCGCGGCTTCGAGAATATTATGTCCGCCGCGCGGCGCCAGGCTGCCGCCGACAAAGGCCAGGGTGGCTAACGCATAGAGCGAAGATAGTTCGCCGATCGAATCCAGCAGAAAGACTCCCGCGGAAAGCGGGTCGGAAACACGCCACAAGCTGCGCCGCCAGAACTTCAAGTTTGCGGAGTGCAGCAGCGCGGCGACCGATTCGAAGCGCTCGGGATGCCGTGGCGCAACCACCATCAGGGTGTTGGGGAAGCTGGCCCCGATGGTGCGCAGCGCATCCATCAGCAAGACTTCCTCACCCTCCATGGTGCTGCCGCAAACGATGACCTCCGTGCCGCGGGGAATGGCTTGCCGCAGTTCATGCGCCAGCGGCGTCGCCGCCGCAGGCCCGCCGACATCGAATTTGAGGTTGCCGGTGACCTGCAGGCGTTGCGCGGGAACCCCGACGGCGACCAGGCGTTGGCGATCGCCTTCACTCTGCGCCAGGAAGAGATCGACATAGGCCAGGGCCGGCCGCAGCAGGCGGCTGAAAAATTTGTACCGCGGAAACGAGCGGTCAGAGAGCCGGGCATTGACTACCGCGATCCGGGCTCCGCACTGGCGCGCCTGGCGCAGGTAGTTGGGCCAGATTTCGGTTTCCGCGAGAATGACCAGCCAGGGGCTGAGCTGCTCAAAATAAGGGCGCAAGGCGGAGGTAAAATCCAGTGGAAAAAAGAACACGTTGGCCTCTCCAAAGCGTTCCCTGGCCAATTTTTGCGCGGTGGTGGTGGTGGTCGAGATGACGATGCGGCGTAGCGGCCAGCACTTCTGCATTTCCGCGACCAACCCACTCACTGCGAGCAATTCGCCCACCGAGACCGCATGCACCCAGATGCAGCCGGTGGCGCGCGGCCGGTCCAATCCCAGCCGCTGGGGGACGCCGCCCAGGCGCTCGCGAAGACCTTCCCGGTACTTGCCGTGCCGCAGCATCTTCCATATCCAGTAAGGGGAGGAAAACACCAGTACCGTAGCCAGCCCGGCGCTGTAGAGACGCGCCATCATGCCGCGGGATGAAACCGGCCTTTTCTTGCGGTGCATCGGTGAGGCGTATTCTAGCGCGCCGGTTGTGTGGTGGGTGAAAACTTCGCGCATTCTTTACGCAGACTTGAGGTCAACCAAAACTCGCATCCCCCTTGTGAATCGGAGGGCGGGGCCGGATAATCAAACCTGCATGTCCTCATATCAACCGACAATTCGGAAGATCCAACTCGGTGTAGTCGCTGTCATCGCGGCACTCGCTCTGGCCGCATGCCTGCCCTCGCGTGCGGATGAAAAGCCTCCGCTGCCCAGGGCCTTCGATGCCCGTACGTATCCGGCGCACGAGACCCACGAGGACGAAAAGTTTTCCATCGCGATCGATCCGTTTGACATGCCGGAGAAGACGTTGATGTTTCACGTCAAGTACAAGGAGCATGACCTGCTGCCGGTGCGCGTCATCTTCACCAACGACAGCGACCAGCCGGTGATGCTGCAGGGGATGAAGATCCAACTGGTCACGGTCAAGCACGCCAAGATCGACCCCGCCACCGCCGAAGACGTCTTTCGCCGCATCGCGCGCAACGGCAAGCCGCCCAGCATGTCGCACGGCCCGATTCCATTGCCCCGGCGCTCCAAGCCGCGGGTGAGCCGTGAGGACGAGGCCGAGGTCGAACACGCGATGTTTAACGCCATCGTGGTCGATCCGCATTCCACCACCGCCGGATTTTTCTTTTTCGATGTGGCCGACGTCGCCAACCCGCTGGCCGGCGCCAACATGTATATCAACGGGCTGCGCACCGGGGGCAATGGCCCGGGCAGCGAAAAGGAATTGTTTTATTTCGAGATTTCCATGGCCAAGTACCTCGGGTACCAGCCTCCGCTCCACTAAAATCACTCCACCCACTCATGGAACCTAAAAATATTCTGCCTTACTCCGAAAATGCCCGGCGGGTGATTTTTTTTGCGCGCTACGAGGCTGCCGAACTGGGCTCGGCGAAGATCGCGCCCGAACACATCCTGCTGGGCCTGTTGCGCGAGAACAAGTCATTGCTCGATCGCTTTCTGCGCTCCGACGCGTCTCTCGATTCCATCCGCACCCGGATCGAGGAGGCCGGCGGCGAAGCTTCCCCAGCTGTGGATATTTCCGGCGGTGATGATTCGCGGCAGAGTTCAGCCGGCAGTCCCGAGCGCCGGAAAAGTCCGCGCAAGAAGACGCTGGCTCCGCCGGAACTACCTTTAGGCGATGGAGTGCAGAGAGTCTTCACCTATGCCGGGGAAGAGGCCGCTCGCCTGGGCGCGAAAAATATTGGAACCGAACATCTGCTGCTGGGCCTGCTGCGCGAGAAATCAGTCGCCGCCGGAATACTGCGGGACAATGGGTTCGAGCTGGCCGGCGCCCGCGAAGAAGTCAGCCACGCCGCGCAACAAACCCGAACCGCATTCAGCCAGAAGGCTGCGCCCTACCAGCAGCGCTCCACCGGCACCGAGCGCAAGCTGAACATCCCGGTCATCCTCGGCACTCCGCGCCAAGGAGCGCTGAGCATGCATGCGGCGAGATTTATTTATGGTCAAGTCACCGAGCGCCCTGAGATCAGCAGCGAATTCATCGATATCGGCGCGCTGAATATTCCCGTCAATGACGCCGGCCAGAGCATCAAGCCGGCGAAATTTTCCGCCAGCATGGAACGGGCCGACGCGTTGATCATCGTGACGCCCGAGTACAACCACAGCTTTCCCGGGCTTCTCAAGCATGTGCTCGACACCTGTCTCAAGGAATATATTCACAAAGCGGTGGGGATCGCCGGGGTCTCAGCCGGCCCGTTCGGCGGCGCCCGCGTCATCGAGCACCTGCTGCCGGTGGTGCGCGAACTGGGCCTGGTTTGTATTTTTACCGACGTGAATTTTGGCCATGTGAACCAGACGTTCGACAGCACCGGCCACCTGCTGGACCAGGCGTTCGTAAAACGCACCGACGATTTTCTGAACGAGTTGATCTGGATGGCGAAGACCCTGCGCTACGGCCGCGAAAATATCGCAAAGTAATCAGTCCCAGGTCCAGCGGAGACTACCCTCTAACCACCGTGTTGATACTTGCCTCATCATCCCCGCGCCGCCGCGAGCTTCTGGAAATTGCGCGCATTCCCTTTGTGGTCGAAACCGCTCCGGTTGACGAAAGTCCTGGAGCGGAAGAATCCGCCACGCAGTTGACCCAGCGCCTCGCCCGCGACAAGGCGCTGGCGATCGCGGACAAGTTTCCGTCGGATTTCATCCTGGGCGCCGACACCGTGGTGGTGTTAAACCACGGGGCTGAAGGCACTGAAGTATTAGGCAAGCCCCATAGTCCCTCTGATGCGGCCCGCATGCTGCGTGCCCTATCTGGCCGCGGGCACCAGGTAGTCACCGGGGTATGCCTGTTGTCGAGCGTAGCCGGCGGGGTCCCCGCCCGGCGGATGCTCACCCAGGCGGTCTCGACCACGGTGAACATGGCCACAATCAGCGAGGGTGAAATCGCCGCCTACGTCGCCACCGGCGAGCCCCTGGATAAGGCCGGCGCATACGCCATCCAGGGCATCGCCTCGCGTTGGATCACCAGTATTGATGGTTGCTACTACAACGTGGTGGGGCTGCCCTTGCCGGTGGTGTATCAGTGGCTTGTGGCGGAAGGGTTGCTGTGAGGGACGAGGTTGGTGGCCTCTCCTCTCTGCTGAAGACCCTTTGCCCCGGACAAATATCCCCCCCACAGAACGCTCTAAAACGTTTGTCATTCTGACGATCTCCGGCTTCACCGGGGTGAGGAAGAACCCCTACTCTTCGGCAAATCTTTCTCCACTGGCTTTTCTCGGCGGCCAAACTCTCGATTCATTCTGCCGCCCAAGATTTGAAGTTTTGCGCCAACATAATGGATGAAGCCGATAACCCAGGATCAAGATCGCGGGCCGAAGTGATCGAGACCCTCGTGCGAAAAACCATCGCAGGGAAATATTCCTTGAACAGTAGGGGTTCTTCCTCACCCCGATAAAGCCGGGGATCGTCAGAATGACAACTGATGTGCGGGAGTTCTGTTTAGGCAGAAATTTTCAACGCAAAAACAGCTCAAGAAACCCACTGGGGAAAGGTTGGTTCAGCAGCAGGGGTTCTTCCTCACCGACGGTCCAGCATCCTCAAAAAACAAAGCCGGTCGAGAGACCGGCTGGGAACCAATATTCGGCTCTTAGAGCGTCAGTCGCCTACTTCTTTTCCGGATCGACGCCCTGTTCGCCATCTTTGACCGATGACTTGAAATTCTTGATGCCTTCGCCAAGACCTTTGCCCATCTCCGCCAGCTTTCCTGGGCCAAAAACCAGCAAAGCAATGACCAGCAGGATGATCAGTTCCGGCATTCCTAATTTTCCGCCAAACATAATTGCTCCGTTTCCGAGCCGTGGTCGTGGCCTTAGTTGGATTCTAGGCCAATTGACCCACCCCGTCAAAGCTACCACGCCCTTACCCAGGTCCTAAAAATCTACAGTGCGGCGCTATCGATCATTGCCGCCAGCAGGGCGGTGCGCCGCGGCAGTTCTGCCAGCAGTATTGACTCGTTCAGCGCGTGGGCGCCCTCGCCGACGCCGCCTAGACCATCCAGTGTGGGGATACCAAGTGCGGCAGTGAAGTTTCCATCAGAGCCCCCGCCGGTGCCCATCTCCTGCAAATCAAAACCCATGACGCCGGCCAGCCGCCGGGCTTCACGATACAAACGCAGGACCTTCGCCGACCTTTCCATGGGAGGCCGGTTCACGCCGCCTGACACCTCGACCTGGCATCGCCGGTCAAAGGCGCGCAGGCCGTGAAACTTTTTTTCCAGGTAGGCGGCGTCGCTCATTTTCTTGATGCGAACATCCACCTCGGTCAAAGCTTCCGCCGCAATCACGTTGCTGCGGGTGCCGCCGCTGATGATTCCGGGGTTGACCGTGACTCCGCGCTGGAGATCGGTGAAGCCGGTGATCGCCGTGATCTGCCGGGCCAGCTCCGCGATGGCGCTCGCGCCTTTTTCAAAATCAACGCCGGAATGGGCTGCCTTGCCGGTGACTCTGATGGTGTAATCGCCCACGCCTTTGCGCCAGGTCTTAACCGCTCCATCAAGGCCCTGCGCCGGTTCGCAGACCAGTACCGCCGCGCATCTCCTGGCCACGCTTTCTACAATTGACCGCGATGTCGCACTGCCCACCTCTTCATCGGTAGTCAGCAGGATGGTGACCGGCCGGCGCAAGTCGCCGTGCACCGCGTGCAGACCGGCCATCGCGAACATCATCATGGTGACGCCCGACTTCATATCAAAAACTCCCGGGCCCCACACCCGGCCGTCGGCCACCCGATATGGCATGCGCGCCAGCGTGCCCCGCTCCCACACCGTGTCGAAGTGCCCGAGCAGTAAGATCGGCGCGGACTTTGCGCGCCCGGCGCCGCCATTAGCGGCAAAATTAACCTCAAGGTGATTGCCCGCGCGGGGCTGGCGGTGGAATTTGACTTTGCCGCCCACCCGTTCAAAATGTCCGGCGAGATACTCGCCGCACCGGTCAAGCGCCGGTTTGTCCGAAGTCGGGGTTTCCCTCTCCACCAGCCCGCGTAATACCGAGAGCATCTCCGGCTGGCTGCCGGTGGCGAACTCGAGACCGGCAAGTACGGCGCCGGATTCCGGCATCCTCAATCCCGATTGCGGCTTTTTCTGCATAATCACCTTCCTGCCGAGCTGCAATCCTTTATAATCTGCCCTCTGCTGTTTCGCCACCACCGGTTCCAGATTGAACCATGCCCACGACCCCTGCACCATCCGCGAGCGATGTCACTCTCGAAGTCAAGAACACCCTCGACGTCGTGGAGATCCAGGCGATCCTGCCGCATCGTTATCCTTTTTTGCTGATCGATCGCGTGATCGAAATCGAGCGCAAGAAGCGCATCGTGGCCATCAAGAATGTTACGGTGAACGAGCCTTTTTTTGCCGGGCACTTTCCCGGCAACCCCATCATGCCGGGCGTGCTGATCGTGGAAGCGATTGCCCAGGCGGGCGGAGCGCTGGTGCTCACCGAGGTGCCCGACCGCGCCACCAAGCTGATGGTCTTCAGCGGGATCGAGCGTGCCCGCTTCCGCAAGCCAGTGGTCCCCGGCGACCAGCTTCGCATCGAGGTCTCGGTGCTGGCATGGCGCAGCACCGCCGCGCGCATGGAAGGCAAAGTCTGGGTGGATGGAAAGCTGGCCTGCGAGGCCACCGTTACCTGCCAACTGGTAAAGCTGCCGGGCGCTCCCGCAGCGGTGCCCGCTGCCATCACCGGAGAAGCCGCTGAAGTTGCGGAGCCAGGCGCAGGGCAGACTCCCGCTCCGTGATGAGACCCGAGATTTATGGCGGTTGATCCCACCAGCGTCATCGAACCCGGGGCCCGCGTTCCCGCCTCCACGCGGGTTGGGCCTTTCTGTTTTATCTCAGGCGAAGTTGAGTTGGGAGAGAATTGCGAGCTGGTATCTCACGTCGCAATTTCGGGCCCCGCGAAAATCGGCGCGCACAATCGTATCTTCCCCTTCGCGTCGCTTGGCCTCGAGCCCCAGGACATGAGTTATGCCGGGGAAGAAACCCGCATGGAGATTGGCGACCACAACACCATCCGCGAATGCGTCACCATCCATCGCGGCACCGTCAAAGGCGGAGGGGTGACCCGCCTGGGCAGCAACACGCTCATCATGGCCTACTGCCACATCGCGCACGATTGCCGGGTCGGCGATCACGTGATCCTGGCCAACGGCGCCACCCTCGGCGGTCATGCGCAGGTGGAGGAGTTTGCCGTGGTGGGAGCGCTTTCCGCGGTGCACCAGTTCACGCGTGTCGGCAAGTACGCGTACATCGGCGGCGGCACCATCATTACCCGCGATGTGCTGCCATTTTCCCGCACCGTAGCCGCGCGCGAGGCCCGCGCATATGGAATCAACGCCATCGGATTGCAGCGCCGCGGGTTCAGCGAAGAACGGCTGCACCGGCTGCATCATGCCTTCAAGGTATTGCAGTCGTCGAAGCTCAACACCTCGCAGGCCCTCGCAAGACTTCGCTCCGAAGGCGACCAGGGAGAAGACGTAGGCCTGCTCATCGACTTCATCGAATCGTCAAAGCGCGGCGTGATCAAGTAGGCCGAATCGCTTACGGACGCGGGGCCTTGCTCAGTACCGTCTGATAAGGATCCAGCAGAAGCTTCTTTGTTCCCGGCGGCACGGGAAACTGAAACGCGGTTTCATCGCCATCGGCGAACACCCGCCCCAGGAAAAGCGGTTCCGCGGCGGTCACGGCATACACCGGAACCAGCGTGACCAGGTCCTGCGGCGCGTCCTTTTGCCGGATGGTCCCCTGGGCCACAGTATTTCCCCCGCGGGCCGCAATCTTGAGGTTGGTGAGATCGAGCGTGGGCACCGCCGTGCCATTCACCCAGCCCTGGAAAAACCAGTCCAGCGACTTCCTGCCTTCGAAATACAGAGGATGAGGCAGCGCCTCTTCGAACGCGCGCTGCACGTCGTCGGTGCCCAGTGCGCGACCGTCAAATTTCTTGAGCAGCCCGCGCAGCACGGCAAAAAAAGCGGCGTCGGGGTCCGCTGATCTCTCGGCCTCGGCGCCGCCGGCCGCGGGCGGCAATGCCTTGAACTGGGGATTGCGCAACATGTGGCGCAGCATGTGAAATAACCATGTGCCCCGCCCGTAGGCCACCGCGTCGTAGCCGTTATTGAATCGCGAAGATTCCAGCCGCACCCCCAGGGTCACCGGCCCGGCGTCGCGGGTGCGCAGCGGCGACGCCTGCGGATTGAGCCCGGTGGCGCTGGCCGGGGCGTTGATGGCGCCAATGTCGAGCTGGTTGCGGTAGTGGTCCATCACCACCCGGAATTTCTCAGGGTCCTGGGATTCCAGCATGAGCAGCGCTGAATAATTGGCCAGCGCCTCCATCACCCACTGGTCGCGATAACTCTTCCAGAACACCTGGTCGCCCCACCATTGGTGTGCGGTTTCATGGGCGAGCATCAGGTCGCTGTACAGCACCTGTTCGTAGTTGAGGCGCGGGCGTTGTGCCCCGGCCGGCGGCCGCGCTGCTGAATAAGCGCGGCTGGAAAGAAAGACCAACCCCGGCCAGCCCTGACTGCTGCCCCCCGGAATCTGGGTCAGTTCCAGGGAGCTGAAGGGAAAGGGGCCCAGCTTCTGCGACAGAAAATCGATGGTTGCGGCTGCTCCCCGAGCAATGGCCTGCAGGGTGGCGGGATCTTCGACGGGATTCTCGGGAGGAAGAACCAGTTGCGGAGGCGGCTCCGGCATGGCGCGAGGGCTGCGCAAAAATCTATCGCGTTGCGGCACGGTTTCGAGGCCGCCGGTCCCATAGGCCTCGACCAGGGTGCCGTGCTGGCTGGTCCACGCGCTGCTGCGCTGGTATTGCCCGAGATTAAATCCGGCGACGGGAAACGGACGTTCTGAGACCCAATGCGAAATTTGCGCGTTCCCCGATTTTTCCACGTGCACCTGCTTGCCGGTGGCCAGGAGTGTCCATTTCAAAGGCGTAAGAAATGTCAGGTCGAAATCGGCCATGGAAAAACCACGGTTGGGATACCACGTTCCCCGGGCGCCGACGTAAACCAGACCATTGCCGGCGTCAGACATCACCGCGCCCGAATAAACAAAGCGCAGGTGGAGCGTGCTTCCGGCGGGTACCGGCTGCGGAAAAATTACCGCCACCAGGTCGTTGCCTTCGCGCGCCAGCTGGCTCCCTTCGAGAGCCTCATTCTGAATGAATTCGAGCGCGGCGCCCTGGTTAGTCACTTCCGACACTTTCAGGTTGCGCGATAGCTGGAAGATAAACGTTCGCGTGTCGGGCTGCGGGACATGCATGGTCAGCGTGGCTTCCGCTTCAAGGCCGGTCGGCGGCTTCACCGTGGCCTTGATTTGAAATTTTGCTATGTGCACGGAATCCACATCGCCCGCCGATCGCGAAGAAAGTTCGGGGCTGCCCTCGGCGTACGCAGGAGACGGGATGTGCCCGCCGCGGGAAGAACGCATGGGGAACGCCATCCACATGTCATAAAAAAGCGCGCCCGGCATGTAACTGGCCTGGCCTACGTAAATCTGTTCCGGCAAGTCGGGTTCCAGCTCAACATCGAATGTGCCCAGGGTGGCGCCGGCAACCCGGAGATGAATAAACCCGGGAAGGTGCGCTTGAGACGCGGCGGGGGCACGCCCGGCTTCGTTGGTGAAAGCCGCCAGCAGACGCAGGGTGTCGCCTTCCGCCAGGTTGTGCGCCGCGGAGTTCCATTTGGAGACGAAGCCGCCGGCATCCTCGGCCACCCGCAACGATGGCTGCAGGTCGGTCACCACCCGGTCATCGCTGAACCGCAGATAAGCGGTGGTGAATTTTTCCTCAAGCACCGCCGCCCGGGTGAATAAGGCCAGGGACGCGCGTTCCGCGGGATTGGGAGGCAGGATCAGCACCTCGCCTTCTCCCGAGAAAAATGCCCCCGTGATCTTTCCATCGATGGCTTCGGTAAACGCCAGGGTGCCGTCGCCCAGGGTCACATGAATATCTTCGCGGTCGAGGTGAGCATCCCGAACCGAAAACACCTTCTGCGCATCGAGACCAACATTGCGCAGGCGGCGATAGAGCATAAGTCCGGCCCCGGGCGTCTGCGGTTTCACATCCGGTTCTATCGCGAGCACGGTTTCTTGGGGGTAAGCCGGTAAAACTGCCGGCATGATGGCGAAACAACCCAGGCAGAGGAGGGCGCGCTTGAATAAGTTCATCCTGAAAAATCGCCTGACTGTGAATTGGGAAGGCATCGTCATCATGGTTTCGCGCTCGGACTGGGCTCCATCGGGAGAGAGTCCGGAAAACGGTCAGCGTGAATTATGCCAGTATTTGAGCCTGCCGTGCTCCTGGCCGCGTTCAGGTTGGGTTCCATAGCTGGCAGGGGTCCCTGATATGTGCTATTTTCAAGCCATCCCCTTACCAGAGTCTTGCCATGCGCCTATCTTTTCACGCTGCCCAACCCGAGCGGGAGTCCCGCAAGCCGGTATTCAATCCTCTGCCCGATTCTCCCGGGCTCCAGGTGGCGGCTGCTTATCACGGTGCGCGCATCGGCGGAGATTTCTACGACTTCCTCATGGTCAAGTCGCGGCTGCTTTTCGTGCTGCTGGATATCGCCGGCAAGCGCGATGAGGCGCTGCACATCGCCGCGGGAGTGCAGGAAGTATTCGCCGCCAAGGGCGCTGAGCTTTTTTCCGAAGAAGGCCTCAACGAATCTGATGCCCTGTCGAACCTGATGCTGCATATGAATCGCAGCCTCATGGCTACCGCCGGCGGCGTGCGTTGCGCCCCGGGTTTCATCGGCTGCTACGACATCGACATCGGCACCTTGACCTATTGCAACGCCGGCCATACCCCGGCGCTGCTGAAAGATTCCCAGGGCATCTCTTCGCTCGGCGCCACCGGCCTGCCTCTGGGGCTGTTTTCCCACACCATTCAGGATGCAAGTTTTTCCGTGCTTTCGCCCGGCGATTCACTGGTGCTCGTTTCCAAGGGATTGGTGGAGAGCCGGTCCGGCGCGCATGAATTCGGCATGGACCGCGTCAAACAGGCGGTCGAATCAGGCGTCCACACCGACGCCGAGAATTTATGCCAGAACCTCTTGAAGGAAGTAGCCAGTTTTTCCGAGAGTCCCACGCATTTCGGGCCGTCCCTGCATGTGCCCGGCTTCCACCATGCCGCGGAGCCTAACGACGTGACCGCGCTGGCCTTGCGGAGGGCCGTGCCGGCCAGCAAAATTGCCATCGCCTGAAGGGTCTGCCGCTAGACCTTGTCGGCGACGAAATCGACGATGCGCAACCGGTTAGACATGCGAAGGTTAAGGAATTCGACGCCCTGCTTGTTCCCTTCAGAATGCTTGACCACCGCTTTCACCTTCACCCAGGGGTCGTCTGCCGTGAGGCGGTAGTGGATCCCAATTTCCGATTCGACGGCCAGCGTGGCGGCGGCGGCGAACGAGACCCCGCCGGTGCCGATTTCGAAGCCGATTCCGTCCTTAAGGTCGTTCCCGTTGCCGTAGCGCACTTCGAACTTCGCCGGGGAACGGGGAAAAGCCCTGCGATCATAGCGGCGTTGCTCCGTTGATATTTTCCCTCCAACACGTCGGCGCTCTTTCACAGGCCTGTCTCCTTCGGTGCCCAGATGCGATGTCCGGCAGGGATCTGGGATTTTCGGATTTTACACTCTTTTGATTTCACCCTCAGGTGTAACTGTGGATACCGGCAGGGACCCGCGCCAGTGTGCACCGACCGGGGGAACATGCCGCCGCTGCTGGTTTTAAGCACCTTGAGAGGCTAAAATGGTATCTGGTTCCAATTCCGAATCAGGCAGGCTTCGCTACTATTTATGGTTTCCATAAAGAAACTCAGCTTCGTGGTATTTGCTTTGGCGCTGGTGATTGGCGCCATTCCGGCGATCGCCGATTCCATTGTCGAGGACATCGTCGCCCGCATCAACGACCAGATCATCACCGCGTCGGAGCTCAAACGCAGCAAGGAACAGTTGCTTACCGAGCTCAAGCAACAGTATGGCGCCGAGGCCGACGCCAAGTACGCCGAGCGCGACAAGGACATTCTCCGCGACCTCATCGACCAGAAGTTGCTGCTGGCCAAGGGCAAGGCCGATGGCCTCACCGGCGATACCGAGCTGGTCAAGCGGCTGGACGAGCTGCGCAAGCAGATGAACCTTGAATCCATGGACGACCTGGAAAAAGAGGCCCTGAAACAAGGCGTCTCCTTTGAAGATTTCAAGCAGAACATCCGCACCAACATCATTACCCAGCAGGTGATCGGGCGCGACGTGGGCTCCAAGATCCAGATGACCCAGCAGGATGCGCAAAAATTCTTCAAGGAGCACCAGAAAGAGCTGGAGCAGCCGGAAAGCATTCAGCTCAGCGAAATACTGGTCAGCATCGACAAGGCCGCCCCCGAAGATCCCAAGGACCCGGAGTCGAAGGCGGTCACCGCGCGCCGCAAGGCGGAGAAAACGCTGGAGGCGATTCGCGCCGGCAAGAAGTTTGAAGATGCCGCCAAGGAATCATCCGACGGCCCGACTGCCGCCCAGGGCGGCGACCTCGGAGTGTTCAAGCCGGGCCAGCTTGCCAAAGAGCTGCAGGACCGCACTTTTGCCATGAAGGCGGGCGAAATTTCCGACGTCATTCGCACCAAGCAGGGCTTCATCATTCTGAAGGTCACCGCCCACAATGCCGCGGGCATGCCCACCATGAAGCAGATCGAGCCGCAAATCCAGGAACAGATCTACCTGGAAAAACTGCAACCCGCCCTGCGCGCCTACCTCACCAAATTGCGCGAGAGCGCTTACGTTGACGTCAAGCCCGGCTTCATCGATAGCGGCGCCAGCGCCAACCAGACCAAGCCGGTCTACACCAACACCGCCCTCGAAGAGTCGAAGAAGAAAAAGAAAAAACGGTTGCTGGTTTTCTAGGGCTGCTTTGAGTCGCAGCCGTGTGACCGTTGGTCGCCTGGCATTCGCGGTTGCGCCGGCGGCCACGCCCGCGGCTCCATCTTTCCGCCGGTAACGAACTTGCCCCACTAGCCGCGGTTTTTTGGTTTACTCTTTCCTGGTATGCGGGCCGGGTGCAAACTTCGGTCGCAGAAGAGACGCCTATGAAAGAGTTTTTTATCGCTGATGCCGGGCAGATGTCCGATCAGAACATCACTTCGTCATTCGTGGTTGCCTCCAAGCAGGTCAAGGCCAAGAAAAACGGCGAGCCCTATCTCGCCCTCACGCTGGCCGACCGCACCGGCCAGATCGAAGCCAAGATGTGGGACAACGTCGCCGATTGCCTGGAAACGTTTTCCCAGTCGGACCTGGTCAAAGTCCGCGGCCTGCTCGATCGCTATCAAGGACGCATGCAGCTCACCATCCACCGCATTCGGCGCATGGATGAATCCGAGGCCGACTACTCCGATTACCTTCCCAAGACCACCAAAGACGTCGAGCAGTTATGGAAGACGGTGGGCGATTTTGTGGGCAGCATTCAAAACCCCTGCATTAAAAAACTGCTCGAATGTTTCATGCAGGATGAAGAGATTGAGCGCGCGTATAAGAACGCGCCCGCGGCCAAGGTGCTGCACCACGCTTTTATCGGCGGCTTGCTCGATCACGTGGTATCGCTGATGACCATGTGCGACCTGGCGTCCCGCAACTATCCCCAGGTGGACCGCGACCTGCTGCTGGCCGGCGCGTTTCTGCACGATATCGGCAAGGTGCACGAGCTGGCCTACAGCCGCTCATTTTCTTACACCACCCGAGGCCAGTTGCTGGGTCACATGATCATTGAACTGGAAATGCTGCACGACAAGATCGCGGAATTGAACGAAACCATGGAGCCGTGTTTTCCCGACCTGCTCAAGGTGCTGCTGGAACACCTCATCATCAGCCATCACGGGCAATATGATTTCGGCTCTCCCAAGTTGCCCATGTTTCCCGAGGCGCTGCTGTTGCACTATCTTGACGACCTCGATTCCAAAATGGAATCCATGCGCGCTCATCTCGAACGCGAAGCCGGCAGCGAATCGGAATGGACGACCTACAATCCGTCGCTCAGCCGCACCCTGCTGAATACGCAGAAATTCATGGCCGCGCCGCTGGCGGCGGGCGCCTCCCGTGCCGCGTCTAGCGTGAAATCCACCGCCTTGCCGAATCCTTCGCAGGGCAAGCCCAACGCCGACGACGATGCTTTCAACAAGCCTGAAGTCCCGCGATCGAGAATGACGCCACCAGTGACCACCGTGATTGGGGAGCAACCCATCGTCGAGCCCGCGCCGGGGCCCACGCAGACCAGGTTGCCCGGTCAAACCCTTCCCGAGCAGACCACGCTCAGCGAAGTCTGGAAAGAGAAGTAGTTTCCTTCGGCCTCGCCATGCTCGACTTCAATCGCTATTCGGTCATCACTTTTGATTGTTACGGCACCCTGATCGATTGGGAATCGGGAATGCTCCCCGTGCTCCGAGGGCTGACGCCCGATCATTTCGCGCCATTCGAAGATGCGCAGCTTCTCGAAATATTTGCCGGCCTCGAAGCCGAGGCTGAGCGCGGCCCTTACAAAACCTATCGCGAAATTTTAACCGGGGTAGCGGAAGGGTTCGCAGCGCGAGTTGGCGCCAAGGTGACTGTCGACCAGAAGCAGGCTCTGCCCAATTCAGTGCCGCAGTGGCCCCCATTTGAAGACACCGTGGAATCTCTGCGGCGGCTACAGCGCCGTTTCGAGCTGGGAGTTATCTCCAACGTGGACCACGATTTGTTCGCCGGAACCGCCGCTAAGCTGGAGGTAAAGTTCGATTACTTCATCTCCGCGCAGCAGGTAAGAAGCTACAAACCATCCACCGCCAATTTCATGGCGGCGCTAAAACGGATTGGCGAGCCTCCCCAAAAAATTTTGCACGTTGCCCAAAGCCTCTACCATGACATCGCGCCCGCAACCTCTCTGGGGTTCGACACGGTATGGGTAAACCGCCGCGGCCACCAGCCCGGCTCCGGAGCAACCCCCGCCTCCAGCGCAAAACCCACCCTCGAAGTGCCCAGCCTGAAAGCGCTGGCGGATTTGGTTGAAACGAAGTAACCAGGTCTTGCTTTCACTGGAACCGCACCGATCCTCAAAACGAGTCCTTACTTCTGCACGCGCTGCACATCACGAATGCCTGGGATTTTTCTGATCCCAGCCAGTATCCGGTCGAGGTGCTTGAGGTCTTCGATATCCACCAGTAGATCGACGGTGGCGTGATCGTCGAACGAACGGGATTCGATGCTGCGGATGTTGGTGCTGTCGTCGCTCACCACCGCGGTGAGTTGCTTCAGCATGCCGGCGCGGTCGTCGCACTGCACCGTCAGCTTCACCGGGTAAGTATCGCTCTCCGACTTGCGGCTGCTTTCCCAATCGACCACGATTCTCCGGTCGGCGTTGTACAGCAGCGTGGTCAGGTTGGGACAACTGCGCGAATGGACCGCAACTCCCTTGCCGCGGGTCACGTACCCGATGATTTCTTCGCCGCGAATGGGATTGCAGCATCGGGCGCGATAGACCAGCAGGTCATCCTGTCCCCTGACCTTGATAACGCCGCTTTCGGAGGCGCCAAAGACCCGGCGCACCACCCCGCCGATGCCGCCCGCCTGGTCGGATTCGGGAGGGGCGTCGGCGCCGGCGCTGGCCGGGGCCAGCTTGTTGAGCACCTGCCTTGCGGAAAATTTTCCGTAGCCCAGCGCCGCCATCATGTCGGGCTGGCCGGCCAGACCGTATTCACCCGCCACTCGCTTGAAATCTTTTTCTTCAATGTTTTTGAGCGAGAGCTTGAACCTGCGCGCTTCTTTTTCCAGCAGCTTGCGGCCGACTTCGATGGCGCGCTCCCTTTGCTGGGCATTCAGCCAATGCTTGATCTTGTTGCGGGCGCGGGTGGAGTGGACGAAGCCCAGCCAGTCGCGGTTGGGAGTGTGGCCGGCCTGGGTGATGATCTCCACGATGTCGCCGTTGCTCAGCTTCGACCGCAGCGGCGCCATCTGCCCGTTTACCCGGGCCCCCACGCAGGCATGCCCCACCTCGGTGTGAATGGTGTAAGCAAAATCCACCACGCTGGCCTCGCGCGGCAGAATTACCACCTTGCCTTTCGGCGTGAACGTGTACACCTCTTCGGGATAGAGATCGACTTTCAGCGTGGAAATAAATTCGGCGGGATCGGCGACTTCCTGCTGCCATTCCACCACCTGGCGCAGCCACGCCAGGCGCTGCTCGTCCTTGGCGCCGGGGGCGCCGTCTTTATATTTCCAGTGGGCGGCGATGCCTTCTTCCGCCATCTTGTGCATTTCTTCGGTGCGTATCTGCACCTCGAACGGAGTGCCATCCTCGGAGATCACGGTGGTGTGCAGCGACTGGTACAGGTTGGGGCGCGGCATGGCGATGAAATCCTTGATGCGCCCCGCCACCGGCCGCCACAAATTGTTGTGGATGGCGCCCAGAGCGGTATAGCAATCTTTCACCGAGCCGGTAATGATCCTGACCGCGAACATGTCATAGACCTGGTCCACCGAGATGCGCTGCCGCAACAGCTTCTGGTGAATGCTGTACAGGCGCTTGATGCGGTATTCGACCCGCGCCTCCACCCCGTTTTCCTTGAGCTTGTCGCCGATGATGGCGACGATTTTTTTCAGCGCCTGCTCGCCCACCTTGCGCCGGGCCTCCACCGCCACTCGCACTTGCTCGTAGGCCGCGGGGTCGATATAGCGGAAGGCCAGGTCTTCGAGCTCGCCGCGCACCTTGCCCATGCCCAGGCGATGGGCAATGGGGGCGTAGATCTCCATGGTCTCGCGGGCTATGATCTCCTGCCGTTCCGGGGACAGGTGTTCGAGGGTGCGCATGTTGTGCAGCCGGTCAGCCAGCTTGATGAAGACCACGCGGATGTCATCCACCATGGCCAGCACCATTTTGCGCACGTTCTCCGCCTGGCGTTCCTGCTTGCTGGCAAAATCAATCTTGTCGATCTTGGTGACGCCTTCGACGATGTGCGCCACCTGCCCGCCGAATTCGCGATGAATGTCCTCTGTGGTCACCGAAGTGTCTTCCACCGAATCATGCAGCAGCCCGGCGGCGATGGCGGTGGAGTCAAGTTTCATCTCCGCCAGCACGGTAGCGACTTCCAGGGGATGCACCAGGTAGGGCTCGCCGGACGCGCGCACCTGCCCGTTATGGTGTTCCAGGGTGAACTTATAGGCCTTGCGGATGATCTCCAGATCGTCGTTCGGACGGTTCTCGCGGACGAGCTTTTGCAGGTCACGAAATTTCGTGACCGTGAGCACGTTGGTGGCAATCTGGTGGCGCAGTGTCGCCATGAAGGATTATAACCGGCGCCTGCGCGGCTATCGTGGCCGCGCCGGAGGGGACGGCATTTGATCCGCGTCCCCCGGCGATGCGGCCAAAGTGGCTTAGAGCTCTTTGCGGCGGCGCGCCGGTGCACTGGCGCGGAATGCTCCGTTGGGTGAGGAACCGTAGCGCGATGCGGCGTCCGGCCCGGAAACGCTCACCGCAGGTTCGGTGCGACGCGGACTCTCCCGCATATGGCCGTTGCCACTAGTGGTTGCGGCCGCGCCATTGCCGTTGGTAGTGATGGCAGCGCCGTTGCCGTTTCCATTTGAAGGTGCGGGTGCGGCGTCGCCGCTCACTATGGTTACCGGCAGCGGGTTGGCGGGTTTTCCATTGGCCGGGATTGCGGCTTCGCCGTTGCTCAGCGCTTTGCGCGCGCTTTTTTCCGCCGCCTGCTGGGTCTGCAACATCAGCACGCTGGTGACGATGATCGCCCGTGCCGTCTCTTTTCCCGCTGCCCGGTAGCTGTGGCTGGTCGATGCGTCGAAATAAACCGAGTCGCCGGCTCCCAGAACTTCGGTGCTGTCGCCATGCTTCATCTCGATGGCGCCTTCGGTGACGAAAAGAAATTCGTAGCCGGGGTGACTGTGCGGCTTGGCTTCGATGTTGCGCTTGATCACCGGGAACTCCGCCCAGTACGGGTCAAGCTGGCGGTCGGGAACCTGGTATCCCAGGCTTTCAAAATAATAAGCCGGCACGTCGGCGCTGTCCTGCGGCAGCCGAATTCGGTCTTTGCTGCGATGGACCTGGAACAGGCTGCGCGGCTCAGGTTCAAAAAAATACGACAGGTCTTTGCTGAACACCATGGAGATGCGGGTCAGGTTGCGCAAGGTGGGTACCACCCTGCCGGTTTCGAGTTGCGAAAGAAAGCTGGCTGAGAGCCCGGTGTGGCGTCCCAGTTCGACCAGGCCCATGGATCTCTTTAAGCGCAGGCGCCTAATGCGCGCGCCGATTTGCTTGGCTGCGATAAATTCCTCGACCGCTAACGATTCGGTTGATTCCATATGAATTGCCTCAGTTCGGGGCTATCAGCCACCGATTTTTTATTATATAAAACTTTTTGTTATTATTATGAACAATTTAAAGGTGCGAAAAGTACGCGGCTCTTTCATAGAACGCTATACGTAAGAACTAGGATGTACGGATGCCGATAAAGTGACATCCGTGTGCGCTACCGTACCCAGTTGAAAATCGCTCACTCTTCGAGTTTTGCGATTGCGCATTTTGGCGTCGCCAAATTCAGGCCATAACTCGAAAGGGTTCCTCGAAAGGACGACATTAAGTGAAAAGAATTGCGGTGACTGGAGCAACAGGCCTCGTGGGTTCGGCGCTGGTGAGAGCCCTTGAGGCCTCGGGATACACAGTAGCGCGGCTGGTGCGAAACAGCGCGGCAAATTCGGCGGCGGCCGCGGAGCCAGCCGCGGCAACCATTGCCTGGGACCCAGGCGCGTTGCTGCCGCCTGAAAAATTGCAGGGATACGACGCGGTGGTCCACTTGGCAGGCGAAAACATTGCCTCGGGAAGATGGACTGATGCGCGCAAGCAAGCGATCAGGGACAGCCGGGTGAACGGCACCCGCATGCTGGCGGAATCCCTGGCGAAAACCGCAAGCGGTCCACGCACCCTGGTATGCGCATCCGCTATCGGCTATTACGGCAGCCGCGGCGATGAGATTCTGCTTGAAAGCAGCACCCCAGGGTCGGGATTTCTCGCTGAAGTGTGCCGCGAGTGGGAGGCTGCCACGCAACCCGCGAGCGCTGCGGGTATCAAGGTGGCTAACCTGCGCTTCGGAGTGATCCTGGCGCGGCAGGGCGGCATGTTGAAGACGGTGCTGGTTCCTTTTCGGCTGGGCGTGGGCGGAAAAGTCGGCAGCGGACGCCAGTTCATGAGTTGGATTGCGCTGCCCGACGTGGTCGCGGCCATTATGCAGGCCATCGAGAAGGATTCCTTATCAGGGCCCATCAACGTGGTAGCGCCCAACCCGGTCACCAACGCGGAGTTCACCGCGGTGATGGGCAAGGTGCTTGCGCGTCCGACAGTGTTGCCGTTGCCGGCGGTGGCGGTGCGCACGCTGCTGGGAGAGATGGGCGAAAATCTTTTATTGGGCAGCCAGCGCGTGGAACCGGCACGCCTGCTGGGTTCAGGGTATGAATTTAGATATCCCCAACTGGAAGGTGCGTTGCGGGCGATTTTGCGGTAGGCCGCAGGGTATGGGTTCGGGCGTTCGACTCCCCCTCCAAGGTGTCATCCTGACGACCCCCGGCTTTACCGGGGTGAGGAAGAACCCCTACTCGGCAACGAATATTTCCCTCTGGTGATCGCTCTGCCGATAATTTCGGCATCGAGTCAGGACACGGAATTCTGTAGAGACTACCCAGAAACATGTAATCTTCGGCTGGTGAATTTCCCCGGAAGATCCTATTTCGTTTACATCGTAGCCAGCACCTCGGGCACACTCTACATCGGGGTCACGAACAATCTTCCCCGCAGGATTTTCGAGCATAAGCAGGGAATAACGGTTGGATTTACCAAGCGCCACGGATGCGACCGGCTGGTTTATTACGAGGCTTTCCGGTTAGTCGAGAACGCGATTGCAAGAGAGAAGGAATTGAAGGGGTGGAGAAGAAGTAAGAAAGGGACATTAATCGAAATTTCAAATCCAGGTTGGCTGGATTTTGCGGCAGCATGGTACTAGAAACGGCCAAAGAGAAGTATTCGTTGCCGAGTAGGGGTTCTTCCTCACCCCGATAAAGCCGGGGGTTGTCAGAATGACAACTGGGGGGAGGGATTCTTGCACGGGCCCGCATTGGCGCGACCGATATGAGTTAGTGTCTCCCCCGCGGCATTATCGTAAGAGAAATCACCAAAGGGAAATATTTGTAGCCCAGCAGGGGTTCTTCCTCACCCCGGTGAAGCCGGGGCTCGTCAGAATGACAACTGATGAGAGGGATTTCTGCTTGGTTCCGCATTTGCGCGACCGATGCAACTCCGCCCTAATGTCCGGTTCGCCAGGCAGTCCCGAACGCTTCCACTCGCGCTCTCACGCTCATGACCGCCTTAGGCAGGGGCAGGTTGCTGCCGGTCTCGAGGATTGGAACCAGCTTGTCGAATTCCGGACCGGAATGGGTTCCGGTCACCACGATACGAATGGGATGGAACAGCTCTTTTCCCTTGGCGCCGGTTTCGACTTTCACCTGGTTCACCAGTTCCTTGAAAAGTTCGGGAGTGACCGCGCCCTCCGGCAGCGCCCGCACTCGCTGCGAGAAGCTCTCGATCACGGCGGCGGTTTTCTCGCCCTGCAGGACCTCACGGTTCTCGGGAAATTCCAGAGCGGCGGCAGGATTGTATTCGAAAATAAAAGCGGCGCGCTCCGGCAACTCTTCCAGCCGGTCAACCGATGGCAGCAGCAGCGCCAGCACCTGGTGGAACCACGTATGCGACGTTGATCCGGCCGCGATTCGGGCATCCCCGGGCATTAAGCCCGCTTTCACGAAAAACGGCAGCGCCAGATCCCCCACCCTCTGAGGCGCGCACTGTTTCAGGTAATGGCGGTTGAGCCAATAGAGTTTGGCCATGTCGAATATGGCGGCGGCGGGCGTGACTCTCTCCAGGGAAAATTCTTTTTGCAGATCTTCGCTGCTGAATGTTTCGCGATTGCCGCCGGCGGGCGCCCATCCCAGCAGCGCCAGGTAATTCACCAGGGCCTCGGGCAGCACTCCCATTTCGCGAAACGCCTGGATCGACGTCGCCCCGTGGCGCTTGGAAAGACGCTCGCGATCTTCGCCGAGAATGGTCGATAGATGAGCAAACTCCGGGACCGGCCAGCCCAGCGCCGAATACAGCGCCACCTGCCTGGGGGTGTTGGATAAATGATCGTCGCCGCGAATGACATGGGTGACGTTCATCAACGCATCATCCACCACCACCACGAAGTTATAAACCGGCACTCCGCTGGAGCGCACGATGATGGGGTCGCCCACCACGTCGCTGGCAAACTCTATCGGCCCATGCACGATGTCGTGGAATCTTATGGGCTGCGGGGGAATGCGCAGGCGGATTGCCGCGGCTTCACTGGCTTGCACGCGGCGCTCGGATTCGGCGGGGCCGAGATCGCGGCATTTGCCTGAATACTTCTGCGGCTGGTGGCCGGCGACGGCGCTTGCGCGCTCTTCGGCCAGCTCTTCGGCGCTGCAGAAACAGCGGTAGGCGCTTCCTTCCGCCAGCAGGCGTTGCGCCTGCTCGCGATAAATTTCGCTGCGATCGGATTGCCGGTAGGGGGCAAACTTCCCTCCCACGTCGGGGCCCTCATCCCACTGCAGGCCCATCCACTGCAAGTCGGCGATGAGCTCCGTTTCAAACCGGGCTTCGCTGCGCTCCACGTCGGTGTCTTCCACCCGCAGGATGAACGCCCCCCCTTGGCGGCGCGCGTAAAGCCAGTTAAAGAGAGCGGTGCGCGCGTTGCCCACATGCAGAAAGCCAGTGGGCGACGGGGCGAAACGCACCCTCACGGGGCGGAAAGCATCCATGCAGGAATGTTAACAGGCGCCCCGCCGTCAGAACCGGCGCAGATAAGTGCGGGTGATGCGGTCGTGCCAGCCGAGATGGTCGTCATCGATCAAGGCCCAGAGAAATCCCATGCCCAAGGAGAGGCATGAAACCGCGGCGGCGATGGCGCGCGCGCGGCACTGGAGCAAGGTGGGGCCTTCGCCTTCGAAGGTAGCCACTTCGAGCTGAGCCATCTGCATGCCCGGGGTGCAGCCGGCGTAGGAGAGGAACAGGTACTGGTAGAGCGACCACTCCAGCGCGGGCACCAGCAAGACCAGGACGAGCAGATTGCGGCCGCTATGCGGGACGGCGCCAATGAAGTTGATCACTCCGGCAAAAATCATGGTGGCCGCGAACACGATGCCGCAATCCACGGCGGCCGACCAGGCACGGCGTGACAGGGAAGCTGATTGCAGCGGCAATTGAAAGTCCGGGGTAGCCGCAGGCTCGTCGTCATCGGATTCGAGGCGCACGTCGAACAGGGTGGAAGGCACCACCGCCTGGCGGATTTCGTCGGGCGCATCGAGAATACGGGGCCGCGAGCTCACCACCGGATCGGCCAACCGCTCGACCTCGGGCATGAGCTCGATGGCATTTTCCGAGCGCGGAAAAGAAAGCAATTTCAGCGCCGAGGAACCGCGCGATGTGAAAACATCCTGGTTCCTCAAGTAGGAGGATTCGGACAGCGGCTCGGAAAACGGCGGGCCGCCCGCGAAAGTTTCGTCTTCCTGAGTGACGGCTTCGTGAGCCACGGCTTCGACTCCGGCGGATTGGGCAGAATCTGAAGCGAGCGCGGCGGGTGCAGGCGCGACCGGCGTGCGGGGAAGATCGCGGGAGGCGAGATCAAGCCGCCACCGGTTGCGCTGCGGGCGAAGCGTGCGCGCCGAGGGCTCGAGGTCGGCCGTTTCTTCGGCAAAATTCAATGGCAGTGACTCGTTCTCGGCGTCGCGTTTCTGCCTGCGTGCGCGGTGGGCGTTTACCCGAGTCGCCACTTCCTGCCGCCATAACGGCGGCCGGTAGGTGTACGAAGACACTCCGGATTTCATTTCCTCGATATAGCGAGTAATGCCGTCGGGAACCGTATCTTCATCCTGCATCGAAGACGAGGTGGCAGGGGTGGAGGCGCTCGCCTGCCGCGTGGTGTGCGGTTCCGCCGAGGCGCCTGCCGGGCTCGGGTGGCGGTGATCGTTAAAAGTCTTGAATGGATTCATCAGGTGAGGATTCGCGTGATCAATATGTTCATGGCCGCTGGACTGGGCAGGTGTTCCGGCGCGCGAGCTTACCCACGAGCAGGTGCAATGCTGTCCGCAGAGAGGACATTCCATGGCCGAATTGAAAGAATCCAGAGCTGCGTTCAACCCGGGGAGCGCCGCGCCCACAACTCTTTGCGCTGGCTGCGTCGGTCATGCTACCTTCGACTTCTCCCAAATGTTTTCCCGCAACATCTTAGTTATCACGGCGGCGTTGCTTTGTCACTCGATTGCACCGCCCATGGGGTTAACCAGTGAGTTGCCACCACCCGTGGTTGCTGCCGCAGGCGAATTTCGGCAGATTGGGTGGGGCCTGCAGGAACCCGCCGCCCTGCCGCTGATCAGCACCCTTGATACCGCCGGCATGGAAGCGGTGGCCCCGCTGCTGGCTGCGCCCGAGATGACCGCGGCGGGCGAAGCAGTGACCATCCAGGCGCGCCAGCAGGAAAAACAAGGCGAAACCTACAAGCTGCACGGGGACGTGGAAATTCACCTGCGTGGCCTGATCTTCAAGGCCGATGACATCGTCTATGACGCCTCCAGCGGTGAAGTGGTGGCCACCGGCAACGTCACCCTCGACGGCGGGCCCCACGATGAACACATCGCAGGCTCGCGCGCCGCATACAACGTAAAAAATGAGACCGGAAAGTTTTATGACGTCACCGGGTCAACCGGCGCGCGGTTCCGGGGCAGGAATGTGACCCTCACCACGTCCAATCCTTTTTCCTTCACCGGAAAACTGGTCGAAAAAGTCAGCGACGAACGCTACGTGATCCACGACGGCACCGTGACTTCGTGCGAATTGCCTACTCCCAAATGGGTCTTCAGCGCCACCACCATCATCGTGGATGTGGGCGACAAGGCGAAGATTTATAACAGCACCTTTCGCCTCAAAGGCGTGCCCATTCTTTATTTCCCCTACGCCTCGCACCCGGTGGAGAAACTCGGGCGGCAGTCGGGCCTGCTTACCCCCAGTTTCGGAGTCTCATCCCGCAAAGGCTTCATCGCCACCGAATCGCTCTACCTGCGCCTGGGGCGAAGCGCGGACGCAACCCTGGGCGGCGAGTACTGGTCGCACCGCGGATGGGCGCAGCATGGCGAGTTCCGAGCGCGCCCCAGCGAAACATCTTTCGTGAACATGAGCTATTTCGGCGTGCTCGATCGCGGCACCAAGGGCGTGGACCAGGGCGGTGAGGACATCAAGCTCGACGCCGAAGCGCTGTTGCGCCACGACATCCGCGCGGTCGCCGACTTGAATTACCTGAGCTCATTTGTGTTTCGCCTGGCCTTTACCGAGACCTTTGCGCAGGCGGTGGATTCTGAAGTGAAGTCCTCGGCGTTCCTGAGCAAAAACTACCAGGGATTTTCGTTCAACACGCGTATGGCGCGTTACCAGAATTTTCAAAGCGTCAGCCGCGGCGACCTCGTGACCATTCTTCATGTGCCCAGCTTCGAGGTCTCGAGCGTGGAGCGCCAGCTCGGCCGCTCGCCGCTCTACTGGTCATTCGATGCGGCGGCGGAAGGCGTTTCCCGCCGGGAACCGGGCTTTGTCACCGACAAACTGGTGGGAAGGCTTGACCTGAACCCCCGGCTCTCGCTGCCGCTGTTTCTCGACGGCTGGTCGTTCCGGCCAGAGATTGGTTTTCGTGAAACCTATTACACCCAGGGACGCACGCCGGTGGGCGGCATCGGCTCCCCCAGCAAGGCCGACATCAGCCGGCGTGCGGTGGAAGCGTCTTTAGAGATGAGGCCGCCGGTTTTGCAGCGGGTTTTTGACCGCACTCTCTTCGGGCGCACGGTCAAGCACACCGTGCAACCGCGTTTCGTTTATCGCTACGCCAACGGCGTGGATAATTTCAACAGCATCATCCGCTTTGACGCGCGCGACATTCTCAGCAACACCAACGAAATTGAATATGGCCTGGTGAACCGCCTCTATCTCAAGCGCAACGGTTGCGCGCAGCCGGGCGAGGTCCGGCCTAACATTGCGCCGGTTACTCCCGCATTGCGCGGAGTGCGTAGCCAGGAAAAGGACCTTCCCGCGCTGGAGCCGCGCAAGCGCTCCGGACAGGCCGCGGAAGTTGCGGAAGAAGTCGTGGACTGTGGCGCGCTGCCCGATGACTTCATCACCTGGGAGCTGGGGCAGAAATATTTCTTCGACCCCAACTTCGGGGGCGCGGTAGTGAATGGCCGCCGCAACGTGCTCACCACCACCGCCGATTTCACCGGCATCGCCTTCCTCACCGAACCCCGCCGATTTTCAACCGTCATCTCCCGCCTGCGGGTGCGCACCAGCGCCAACACCGATCTGCAATGGCATATTGATTACGACGCCCAGAAGGGCCGCATCAACTCCAGCACCGCCTTCGTCAACCTTCGGCTGGCTGATTTCTTTGTGGGCGGCAGCCACGCCATGCTGCATGCCCCGGGCGAGATTTTCGTCTCCAGCCCAATCCCCGGACCCACGAAGTTTAACCAGTTCCGCATTCTCGCCGGCTATGGCAGTCCCAACAAGATGGGCGCCAGCGTGGCCGGCAACGTGGGCTTCGACGCCAATTTCGGCTTTCTGCAATACTCCGCGTTGCAGACCGCATACAACTGGGATTGCTGCGGGGTCAGCGTGGAATACCGCCGGTTCGCCCTGGGCTCGGTCCGCAATGAAAACCAGTTCCGTTTTGCGTTCACCTTGGCCAACGTGGGTACATTCGGCAACCTGAAGCGCCAGGAACGGCTGTTCTAGTCTTCCGATGGCGCGGTTCGATCCTTCGCTCCCCAGCGAAGCAAGCTCACAATCGCTGCAATGGCCGCGTAAAGCGCGGAGTTTATAAGCGCCAGCGCAAACCACAATATCCTAAAGTCTCGTGATCCCGGCTCCACGTCGATTAGAGGAAAGGAAAGGAAACTTGGCGGGCACAGAAACATGAAAATAGATATCAAAACGGGGTTTCCAGGTTGGGGAGGCGAGGCGTCTCTTAGTTCCGAATATGCCCAGATGATGGCGCCAATGGCGAATCCAAGAACGGCGAAGCCAAGGATCAGGCGCCACCGTTTACCCCTCGTCGTCCATTTAGGCATGCTTTGTCCACCTTGGATAGCAGTTCCCGATGATTAGTACACCTTTAAATGAAGTGTCATTCCGATTTTTTCCACCAACAGGCGGGCCCTACACCAGCATCCAGGGTTCCGGCGGGGAGGCGTGGCGTCTGACCGATGTTTAGCTAGTTCGCCTTATCACTTTCGCGCCAGACCACAGGCAAGAATTCACTGGCATCTCGACAGCCGCCGAGTTTACTCAAACAACTCAAGTTGAACGCCAGGGCCTTATCTCTGACCTTCAAGTCTACCTTCGGGGTGAGATGCACGATTAATATTTCCGGCCGGTTTTGAAAATAATCTCTTCTGGCAAGGGCCGAATATTTTTCGTCGGACTGGTGGAATTCCGACTTCTCCAGGTCATCGAGGACTTCGGCTGCAAAAGTGAAGCTGGGTGCTTCACCATAAAACCATCGCCTGAGGTAATAAGTCGGTCCCAGAATGGTTGACATCATCCCAAATGAAATTTGGACGCTCCTGCCTTGGCTCGTGAAGAACGATACAGCGAAAGAAGTCGGGGGAGCCAAATGGAACCTGGATAAACTTCGATTCCTGATCTCGATATCAATCGCGCAATTGGAAGGTTTGCATTCGACACCCTTGCGAATGCCGCCATGGTATTTTTCGGCCAATTGCAGCACCCGAACGGAATTCGAATCCCCTACTCTGAGTTCTCGGGCTTCCAACAACAGGCCCTCAGCGCTACGCCTGGTCTGCGCAGCTTCAAATGCAATCACTGACCCGGCAATGAGCAACGCGGTGATCACGCAGGCCCCGCCGATATAGGTTAGCGTTGGTCGTTTCATGGTCAATCCTTACTTCGATATCCGTTCAGATGGCGACTTACACCCGATCTCACAATGATCTCTTAGACACCGCCACGCAGGTTCTTGCACGATTTGTTCAACTTATTTCGGAATTTTCAGCATCCAATCCCAAATGCCAGCGAAGAAAAGTGTGGATCCGAAACCCGCCCGGGCGCGCAGGTCCAGAGAGCCGAAATCCGCGGAAGCGCAAGCTCTTTCCGATCCCCAAACGTCGCTCGTCGATATTGAAGCGGCGGCTGAGACCGCACCGCCCGGGCCCCTGTTCCCACCGATTGATCTGCCGATTGCGCCGCCGTATCTTCCCATGGAGGCCAAGTCGGTCAAGGAGTTGCCCCAGGGTGACGACTGGCTTTACGAGCCCAAATGGGACGGGTTTCGCGGGCTGATTTTTCGCCGCGGTAAGCAAGTGTTGATCCAGTCGAAGGCGGGGCAGCCCCTGGGCCGGTACTTCCCTGAGCTGGTGCGGGCATTTCTGGAATTTCCCGCCGACAAATTTGTACTGGATGGCGAAATCGTCATCTTTGACCATGAGCACCTGGATTTCAACGCTTTGCTGCAAAGAATTCATCCCGCGGAGAAACGTATTCGGCAGCTCTCGGGGGATACCCCTTCGTCGTTTCTGGCTTTTGATCTGCTGGTGGTCAACGGCCAATCCCTGGCCGGACTTCCGCTGCGCGAGCGCCGCAGCCAGTTGGAGGAATTCTGCGCCTCCGGTGGCGGCGACATCCGGCTGTCGCCTATCACCGCTGATCGCGCCGAGGCCCAGCACTGGCTATCCAACCTTGGAACCACCGGGTTCGATGGCGTGATGGCCAAACAGGCGAGCGCCATTTACCACACCGGCGAACGCAAGGGCATGGTGAAGATCAAGAAGGTCCGCACCGTGGATTGCGTGGTGGGTGGCTTCCGCTACGCTTCCAAGGGAGAGGAAATCGGCTCTCTCCTGCTGGGCCTGTACAACCCAGCGGGAGAGCTGGACCATATCGGTTTTAGTTCTAGCTTCACCGCCGAATTCCGGCAAACGCTGAAACCCCTGCTGCTTCCCCTTGAAGGAGCGCCGGGATTTACCGGCAAGGCCCCCGGCGGGCCCAGCCGCTGGAGCACCGAGCGTTCCGGAGACTGGCATCCGCTGCGCAACGAACTGGTTTGCGAAGTTACCTATGACCACTATGCCGGTGGGCGCTTTCGCCACGGAACGCAGTTCCTGCGCTGGCGTCCGGATAAGGCGCCGCGGCAGTGCACCATCGACCAGGTACTGCCCCAGAAAGCCTGATTGACGGCGTTCAGGCGACGCCGAGCTGAGCGTCTGGCCCGCCGCGCATGAGATAATTTCTATTGCATGTCCTCATCCAAGCTCCCCATACGCCTTCTCCTATCCGCCATTCTGCTGAGCGGCGTTTGCTGCGCCCAGGCGCCGCCTTCCCCCCTGAATCGCAGGATTCTAAACCAGATTCGCTCGACCTACAGCGCCCGTCCCGACGTAAACATCACCCTGGGCGAGCGCAAACCCAGTGAGTTCACCGGGTTCGATCTGCTGCCCGCGACCATTACCGACGGCAGCGGCAAGGTCAGTACCCTGAAGCTCTTGCTCTCCAAAGACGGCAAGACCTTGATGCGATCCGATGTAAAGCTTGCCTTGGGAGAGCGCAAGCCCAGCGAATTCGCCGGCTTCGAAGAACTGCCGGTGACCATCACCGGCAGCAGCGGAAACGTCACCACGCAAAAAATGCTGATATCCAAAGACAGCAAGCAGATAGTGCGCATGGAAAAGATTCCCATCGATGATGATCCGATGGCGCAAATCGATTTGCACGGACGCCCGGTGCGCGGAGCCAGGAACGCCGCCGTGACCATCGTCAACTTTGACGACTTCCAGTGCCCCTTCTGCTCGCGGATGCACCAGACGCTGTTTCCCGGACTCCTGAAAGAATATGGCGAGCGGATAAAAGTAATTTACAAGGACTATCCCTTGTTTGACATACATCCCTGGGCATTGCACGCGGCCATCGACGCCAACTGCCTGGGAGCGCAGAATGACGACGCCTACTGGAGCTTTGCCGACTACGTACATGCCAACCAACGCGAGATCAGCGGGGACAAGATTCCCGCCAAAGTGTTTGCCACGCTTGATCGCATCGCGGCCGGCGAGGGCCGGAAGCGAAAGCTCGATGAAAAGGCGCTGGGCGCGTGTATCAGCGCGCAGTCTGACAAAGCCGTCAGGGCTTCGGCCGCGGAAGGCTCGCGCCTGGGAGTTGATTCGACGCCCACGCTCTTCGTAAACGGTGAAAAGATCAGCGGAGCGTTGCCCGATGAGGAAATTGAGGCGGTGATCGACCGGGCATTGCGCGACGCCGGGCAGAAGCCCCCGGTGCACAAGGCTGAAGCTCCGGCCAGTGCTGGCGGGTCGCAGTAAGCAGTAACCTATCCGTTATACAATGGCGGTGAGCGCCGCGCATCCAACTGCAAATGGCTGAGTCGTTCCTGCTGGCGAGCCATCAAAGAATTTGGGACCCGCATCAAAAATACCCGCACCGCCAATGCTTGCTGGAGAGAATTTGCCGCAACATCGCGACCTCGAAGACCTAATGCCACGCCGCTCCTCCAATTTCCGTTGCTCCACGCTCATGCTGGCCGCCCTGGCAGCCGCCGTGATGTTGAACGGATGCAAGAAGCCGGATGACGGCAGCGACGCCGTGGCCAAGGTCAACGGCAAGAAAATCATGCGCTCGGAAGTGGAAAAGTATTACCGCAACTCCCTGACTCCGGGCTCGCCCGAACCCGAGCACGAGCAAGGGGATAGCCAGCGGCTGGGCATCCTGCGCCAGTTGATCGACGACGAGATCACCATGCAGCGCGCGGAAAAACTCTCTCTGCTGGCCACCGATGAAGAGGTAGAAGCCAAGTTCAGCGAGTTCAAGGCGCCCTACACCCAGGAACAGTTTGAGAAGCGTCTGCAGGAAAAGAACCTGACCGCGGAAGATTTGAAGCGCGACCTGCGCCGCAACCTGTCGCGCGAAAAGGTGCTCAACAAGGAAATCACGTCGAAGATCACGGTGAGCGACAGCGACGTCACCAACTACTACAACACGCACAAGAGCGAGTTCAACCTGATCGAGCCGCAATATCACCTGGCCCAGATCGTGGTCACCACCACTCCCGGCCCGCAATCGGTGAACCTGAAAAACAACAAGGCGCAGAACGAAACCGACGCCCGCCGCAAGATCCAGGAGCTGGTCAACCGGCTGGATAGCGGAGAAGACTTCGCCACCGTCGCCATGAATTATTCCGAGCAGCCGGATACCTCGGGCAACGGCGGCGACATGGGTTTCCTGCCCGAGTCGGCGCTCAAGTCAGACCGCGCCGCCTACGAGCATATTTCCAAGCTGAAGCCCGGCCAGTACACGGCGATCTCCCCGTATAACGATCCGCCCACATCGAGTCACGTAGGCGGGTTCCGCATCATCAAGCTGCTGGGCCGCGAGCCCGCCGGCCAGCGCGACCTGAACGATCCCCGCGTGCAGGAAGCCATTCGCCAGCAGCTCCACGAACGCCGCGAGCAGCTTCTCAAAGCCGCCTATTATGAAAACCTGCGCGACGAGGCCAAAGTGGAAAACTACCTGGCCCAGGGAATCGTGAAGGATTCCGGGCACAAGTAGGGCGGACCGGCGGAATTATCCGCCTACCAGCAAAGGAAACAGCGACATGAAAAAGACGCGGGTAATGTATATCGAATGCAAAGCCGGTTCACTCACCGGGCCCGCGCGAATCGGTCGCGTCTCTTTCTCTCAGACCGGGCTCTCAATCTACTATCGAGAGCAAGAGTTTCGTCGAATGATTGGATTTAAATCAAACTATCAGGAAGTTCATAGCGGGGATGACTATTGGATTTCCGGACCTCGCCGCGATGGAGAAGATTCCTTATACGCCACAAATATTTCCGTTTCTATAGACGACGATGCCCGTGATGAATACTGGACTTTGATTCGCCGGAAACCAAATCTCAAGTACAGAAAAAACACTTAATTTCAGAGAATGGCATTTCTCGTGAAGAGTATTTCTACTCTTGATTCGCCAGGCCCCGCGAAGTATCACCCTAACCATCCCGCCGCACCCCGACTGGCGATATGATGCAGGGATGAAGCTGTTTCCCCGCCGCGGCGCCACCCTGATGCTGATTCTGCTGGCGGCAATCCCGCACGCACACGCGGGAAGAAAGAAATCCCCAATTCGTTTCAACGCCAGGCCAGACCAGGTGGCGGAGATGCCGGCGCCGTCGATCGTGGCGCGGCGTCCGTGTGCGAACTGGGGATGGGCAGCCGCGGTAGAGACGCTGCTGCGCGCGCAGGGCGCGCCGCTGGCGCAGAACTTCTGGGTGACGCGAGCCAATGGCGGTGAAGTATGCGTGGCCCACCCGGAAGATATTCTGAGCCTCAATCAATTCATCGACGGCGACTTTGCCCTCGACAACGGGCGCCGCATTCGGGTCACAGCCCATTTCGTGCCCAACCAGCAGATTTCACTCGAAGATATCATCGTGGCGCTGCGCAACCAGCAGCCGCGCATCATGTTCTGGAAGAACCGCGCCTACCTCATTTATGGAATGGTGTACGACGAGCTCGACGCTCCGGCGGGCGTGCGCCGCTACCAGTGGAAGCAGTTCAAGCTGATCGACCCGATGTACAGTGACCCTAAGCAGCGCGAGGTGGTGCTGAACAGCGACAAGGACGATCCCGCGGACCTGGCCGGCATCATGCAGATCACCGCCGCGACCCGCGGTTTATACGAGCTGAAGAAGTGAGCTTTTATTCAGCAGGATGAGCGCCGCCCTTCCTTGCCGCCGCCTGCGCCGCCGGTGACGAGGCCATCATGGTGGCGAACAAGTCGGTGGAAGATCCGTTGAAACGGTTCAAATCCACTTTGCCGCGCACCCCGCGCACAGCGCCTGACTGCGAAAATTGCCAGAAGCGCCAGTGGTCCCATCCCACCGGAAGTTTGGGCACGCCCGCCTGGGTGTAATGCGCAACCCACAGCGGATAATGCTTCAGCGCGGGCGTGTTCCCCATGACGTCCGCCCAGAATGACGGCGAGGTATAGATGATGGGCTCGGTCCTGCACTCTTTCTGCACGCGCTGCAGCCAAGCCATGACCCGGGGCAACCGCTCTTCGAATTTGATTTCGAGCCATTGATCGTGCTGCGAGCCATCGGCCAGCCTGGCCAGCGAACCCTCGAGGTCCAGCGCCGGGGCAAGCTCGCCGCCGCAGCCGCCGAGCAGCCGCAGGAAGGCTTCCGCCTGATGCACCGGGTCTTCAAGGGGACGAAAAAAATGATAGGCGGAGCGCAGAATGCCGGTGTGCCCGGCCGCCGCCCAGTTGATCACAAAGTTGGGGTCGGACGCGGAACCGCCGTCGGTGGCCTTGATGAATACAAATTCCATGCCGCCGGGCGCAACCTCGGGCCAATCGATGTTGCGCTGCCAATGGGAAACGTCGAAGCCCGAAACGAAGTGTCCCTGGGGGCGGGTGGGTGCGGCCGGTACCGACATTCTGCGTTGCTCCTCGGTGAAAAATATGGCCCGCATGAATCGGAGCAGGCCAGATTCAAGAATAAGGAATGGGCAGGGCTGGGCTGAACAAAAGTGAATTTTGTTCGGATTCTGGAACAAGAGGGTTTGGACCGCCCAGGCTTTGTGTTTTCGGCCGCCATGCGTTTTAACTTCGACGAAGGTCTTGAGCGTTGGTGGGAGCAGCGGACTTCAGTCCGCTGAAAAGTGCACCTATGATTTGGGCTTCAGCCCCGGTGGCGGATCATTGGTGATGACGGAGGGAGTTGGCGGGACTTCTCTGATTGTAATGCGGAGATATTAAATCGAGATTTCTGGTTAGGTGGGTAAATGCGCCGCGGCTCAAGCCTCTTCCTCAAGATCGCTTATCAGCGGGCTCAAGCCCGCTGCTCCCACCAATGTGCGATGTTGATGCCGGTGGAGAGAATTCTATTGGCCGAATTGGAAAACTCCTCAAGCCATGAAGGCGTTTCCCCTAAGAGCAAAAATTCACACCGCAAGCAGCTTGGTTGGGACCCGGACTCTTCAGTCCGCTGAATAGCTGATCTTAAGATTCAGGCTCCAGCCGCTGCGAACACACGCTTACTTAGGCAAGAGCATGCTGCGGAACTCACCGCCCCAACCCTGCCAGCGATTCCCGAAACAGCACCTCAAACGACTCGCCGGCGCCGCTGATCTTTGCTGCCGCCGCCACCGCGCGCTCCACCGCCGCCCGCTGGTACCCGAGGTTGACCAGCGCTGAAAGCACGTCGTCCTGCACCGGTGAAACCGTGCCCACCGCCGCAGGTTCTCCGCCAAAGCCTTCGAGCTTGTCCCGCAGCTCCAGCACCATGCGCTCCGCGGTCTTTTTCCCGATGCCGGGTATTTGCGTGAGGGCCGCGATATCGTTGCCGCGGATGGCGCTCACCATCTTCGCCGCGGTCATGCCGCTCAGCACCGTGATGGCGAGCTTGGGCCCGATGCCGCTTACGCTGATCAGGCGCTCGAACAATTGTTTTTCTTCCAGCCGCAGAAATCCGAACAGGGCCAGGCTGTCTTCCCGCACGTGAGTGTGAATGTGCAGGGAAACTTCGTGGCCGGCAGCCGGCAATTCCGAAAAAGTGGGAATGGTGATGGCGACGTCGTAGCCCACTCCGCCGGCCTCGACCACCGCCTGGTTGGGATGCTTGGAGAGAAGTTGTCCGCGCAGGTGGGCGATCATCGCAGCCGCTTCAGGAACGCCGCTTGTAGTGGATGGCGAACTCGAATCCGGAATTCGGCGGAAAGAGTTCGGCCACATAGCGCAAACGCTCGGCCAGCGCCGAGGGCGCCAGCAACGGATATTCGCGCTCGCGCAGATCGTAATAATCCACGTCGAGGTACAACGACAGCATGTAAATGGCGATAGCGTCGGAAAATGCGGTCTGCAGGTATTCAGACTTGGCTTTTTCGTCCACCCGCTGCTCCATCTGGCTGGCGCGATCGCCGTCCGGCAAACCCGCGGCGGGCCTGGCCGCAAACGATGCCGGGGCGGCAAACCCGAATCTTTTCTTGCGGTTTCCGTTATTTTCTTTGCGGGCAGAGTCCCCCGCCAGCGAGCCGTGCGTGGCCAGCTTGCGCAGCTCCTGGGCGTCGGCGCTGGTTTCCCCGCGAATCCCCGCTTCAGCCTGCTGCCACACCAGGTCGGAAAATGTCTGCGGGACTCCCGCCTTCTCCACAAACGGGTGGGCGACGTTGATGTAGAACTCGAATGCCACGGAAAATTTATCGTCCATCAGCCGCGTGGAAATGAATACGCACTGCGAATTGCCCACGGTCACGTTGCGATGGCAGGTGGCGCGGTCGCTGAGGCTGACCTCATAGCGATCGGCCACCAGGGTGTGCTCGCCTTCGCTGATGGTCAAAGGAACGAAGTAGTACGCCTTGTGCTCGAGGGCGGCGGCGATTACCGCCGGCACCGCGCTGACCATGCGCTGCAAATCGGTTTCCGGCAAGGCATTTTCGCCGCGCGAGGCGAACGAAACCCCGTTGGGCGCCTGCCAAACCGGCGCCAGGCGAATCACTTCAGAAGCCGGCTGGGTGCCGGCCAAAACCGGCATTTCATTCTGCAAAGGCATGGGCTTCTATTCTAGCGCACTGCGGTTGTGCACTGCGGTGGGGCGTAGCGATGAGTATGCGGCTGCACCGGGTCGTCAGGGTACGGCCCGAGGATACCGCCGGAAGTTTGACCCTCCGCAGAGGCTACACTAGACTCGAAACTTGGAATTCGAAATTCTCATCATGACTGACAGCGCCGCGCCCGCAAACTCAACTTCCGATCTGATCAACGTCACCCTGCCCGACGGCTCGGTGAAGCAGCTTCCGCGCGGCGCCACCGCGCTCGATGTGGCGCGCGAAATCAGCCCGCGGCTGGCCGACGCCGCCCTGGTAGCCAGCGCCGGTGGCAAGTTGGTTGACCTCGAGCAGCCGCTCGAAGGCGATACCGACCTGCGCATCCTTACCGCCAAGGACCCCGAAGCGCTCGAAGTATTTCACCATTCATCCGCTCACCTGCTGGCGGCGGCGGTGCTTGAACTTTTTCCCGAAACCAAACTGGGCCACGGGCCGCCCACCGAGAGTGGCTTCTTCTACGACTTCTACCGTGCTGAACCCTTTACCCCCGAAGATCTGGTGGCGCTTGAAGCCAAAATGCAGGAACTGGTCGATCACAATCTCCCTTTTTCCCGCGAATACCTGCCCCGCGAGATGGGGTTGATGAGTTTCAAGCTGGAAGGCGATTTCATGAAGTGCCATTTCATCGAGCAATTCACCAAGCCCGATGAGATGATCTCGATCTACCGCACGGGAACGTTTCAGGATTTCTGCCGCGGGCCCCATCTTCCCTCCACCGGAAAGATCAAGGCGTTCAAGCTGTTGAGCATCGCCGGGGCGTACTGGCTGGGCGATAAGAACAACCAGCAACTGCAGCGCATCTACGGCGCCTCGTTCTATTCCAAAAAAGAGCTGGATGAATACCTGCACCGGCAGGAAGAGGCCAAGAAACGCGACCACCGCGTGCTGGGCAAGCAGCTCGATCTGTTTTCCATTCAGGAACTGGCCGGGCCCGGCCTGATTTTCTGGCACCCCAAGGGCGGGATGGTGCGCAAGATCATGGAAGACTGGATGCGCGATGAATACCTCAAGCGCGGCTATTCGCTGGTCTATACCCCGCACGTGGCGCGGGTCGACCTGTGGAAGATGAGCGGCCACGAAGGCTACTACGCGCAGAACATGTTCGTTCCCATGGAACTGGATGACGCCAGTTATCGCATGAAGCCGATGAACTGCCCGTTCCACATTCTTATCTACAAAGACTCGATGCGCTCCTACCGCGACCTGCCCATCAGGCTGGGCGAGCTGGGTACGGTGTACCGCTACGAGCTTTCCGGGGTGATGCACGGGCTGCTGCGGGTCAGGGGATTTACCCAGGACGATGCCCACATCTTCTGCACTCCGCAGCAGGTGGAAGATGAAGTGGTGGGCTGCACCGAGTTTGCCCTGGCCGTGCTCAAGACCTTCGGTTTCAGCGAGTATGTGGTTGAGCTATCCGTCTGGGACCCCGCCGACCGCAAGAACTATATCGGCGCCGAAGAGCAGTGGACCATGGCCATCGCGTCGCTGGAAAGCGCGATGCAGCGCCTGGGGATTCCCTACAAAACCATTCCCGGGGAAGCCGCCTTCTACGGACCAAAGATTGATATCAAACTATTGGACGCCATCGGGCGCACCTGGCAGCTATCCACGGTGCAATTCGACTTCACCCTGCCCCAGCGCTTCCAACTGGAATACGTTGCCGAGGACGGCAAGCGCCACCAGCCGGTCATGGTGCACCGCGCGCTGTACGGATCGGTGGAGCGTTTCTTCGGCGTGCTGATCGAACACTACGCGGGGAACTTCCCGGTGTGGCTGGCGCCGGTACAGGTGGTGATGGTCCCCATCGCGGAACGGCACGCGGCTTACGCGGAGGAAGTTGCCGCCGGGCTGCGAGCCGCGGGGGTGCGGGTGGAGGTGGATTCCCGCAACGAGAAGATGAACGCCAAGATCCGCGAACATACCCTGCAGAAGGTCCCATTTCTTCTGGTGGTGGGCGATAAGGAAGCCGAGGCCCGCCAGGTCAGCGTCCGGACCCGCGGCAAAGGCGATGAGGGAGTTGTGCCGCAATCGGAATTCGCGGCGCGCATTCAGAAGTTGATTGCGGAGAAAGCGGTGGAGCTGTCCGCTTAATTTGAACTCATTTAGTTTGAGACCAATCTATTTAAATTCATGAGGAACGAAGAATGACCACCATCGCACAACCTTTACAGCCGGGCACTCCGGCGCCGGATTTCAAGTTGCGTTCCACCCCAGACCAGGACGTATCGCTTTCGGACTTTCGCGGGCGGCCGGTGGTCCTGGCGTTTTATCCCGCTGACTGGAGCCCGGTATGCGGCGACCAGATGGCCTTGTATAACGAAATCCTCCCCGAATTCACCCATCATAAAGCCGAGTTGCTGGGTATCTCGGTGGACGGCGCCTGGTGCCACGCCGCCTTCAGTCACGACCGCAAGCTGCATTTTCCGCTGCTGTCTGACTTCGAGCCCAAGGGCGCGGTGGCGAAACTCTACGGGGTCTATCACCCCGGCGGCATCGCCGAGCGCGCGCTCTTCGTCATCGATAAGGATGGCGTCATTCGCTGGACGTATGTCTCGCCCATGGGAGTGAACCCGGGGGCGGAAGGCATTCTCGAAGCGCTCGAAGGTTTGGATGGCCATCCCGCCGGTGATGGAAAAGCCCAGGCCGCTAAGAAGAGAGACGCATGACCCCCGCCGCCAAGGCCAGGCCCGCGCAAACCATCAGCGCCGAGGACCGCGCCAGAGGCCCAGCCGGCGCCCCGGTTACGCTGCTCGAATACGGCGACTACGAGTGCCCGCACTGCGGCCGTGCCCACAGCATCGTACAGCGCCTGGAAAAACATTTTGCCGGCAAGCTACGCTTCGTCTTCCGCAACTTCCCGTTGTCCAACATGCATCCCCACGCCGAGATGGCGGCGGAGGCGGCCGAAGCCGCGGGTGCCCAGGGGAAATTCTGGGAGATGCACGACATGCTCTTCGATCATCAGGAAGACCTGAGCGAAGACGCGATCACAGACTTTGCCGGCGAGCTCGGCCTCAACACGGAAAAATTTGCCGAAGCTGTGCAATCGCAAAAGTACGCAGCCCGGGTCAAAGCCGACTTCGCCGGCGGAGTGCGCAGCGGCGTCAACGGAACCCCCACATTTTTTATCAACGGCGCCCGCCACGATGGCGGCCTCGAATACGAAGACCTGGTCAAGGCCATCGGCGGGGCGGTATAGCCTGCGCCCGTCCTATCCTGTGGCTTACACGATGGATCCCGGCTGCGCGGTAATGTGCCCTCTAACAGCGCGATCCTAACGCGGAGCAGCTTGCGGCTGAATTCCCTCGGTTATATCAAAGTAAGTTGGCTTTACGGTGACCGAAGAGTCGGGGTTGTAATAATCGTAGAGCTGTGAAGGCGCGGTCTGGGCCTGCATGGCAAAACGCGGGCGGAATTTAAAGGTAAGATCCGATCCGCCTGCGCTCGGCCACAGATAAAGAATGACGCGGTCGGGCAGCACGTCGTAGCGGTACAGGGACGAGTTTCCCTTGAGCGCAAGTTCCAGGCTTTCGCGATCGACCTCCGCTCCCGGAGGCAATCCCACTTCACCCAGCATCATTCCATAGCCGCGGTAGCCAATGCGCTCGGTTCGCACGCGGCATTCAATGTTATCTCCGGTTGCGGCCCGGGTGGAGGAGTAGTCCACGTCGAACTTCAAGGTGCTGAGCGCGTGGACTTCGGTTTTTGCGACTGCGCCCGCATCGTGCGGCCATTCCACAAAAGATTCCACCACAAATTGCGCGCTGATCATGCCTTCGCCAGGAACGGCAAGTTCGGCCTGATTCTCACCGGCTATCACGAATTGCGAAACATCGACTTCAATCGGCGGGGTCACGCCCTGTCCCGGCGGCAGGTCGATGGTGGCCGCCGCTTTGTGATTGACTACCACGGAGAGCCTGGCGCCGGGCCCGATCACGCGCGGAACCACCAGCTTCAACAGCGTTTTGAGGACGTGCACGGTGGTCTGGCCGGAAAACCACATGCCATCTTTGGCTTCGTTGCGCAGAAGAAAAATCAGGCCTTGCCGAATCAGCTCGTCGTCTGACGCGCTCCTGGTCCCGGCCGCGGTGAGCGCGCGTAAGACTTCGGCGGTCGATTCCACGCGCCCGGCGGCCCCCCAAACGTAAAAGGGCGTATTGCGCTCGAGTTGCCAGTAGGCCGCATGGTTTTCATAGTGCACGCTGGTGCGCAACCCGTCGACCAGTTGGACAAATGTTTTCTGGTCGCCGGCCGCTTTGGCCGCCAGGGCATACTCTGCGATCACGTAGGGCTCGTCGATCAAGCTGGAGTGCGCGGCCAGAAACGCGAGTGCTTTCTGGCGCGCCGGCGGCACAGCGGGCTGTGGCCCTTTGGGTTCCTCGAGTCCGTCGAGGCCCTGGGCAACGTATGCGGTTTGCATGGTCGCGCCCTTATCGCTTTTGTCGTAATGTCCCCGCCATGAGCCGTCCTTTTCCTGCCGCGCCAAGAGCCAATGTTGAGCCCTGAGAACCACATCGGAATCAACGTCGATCAACCTTCCCGCATGATGCAGGAACTCCAGCGCGTACGTAGTCAAAGCACTATCCGGAATCCCCGTTCCCCAGTACGTAAATCCGCCTGAAAGATCCTGGTAGCGCAGCAGGCGTTCGTATCCTGCCTGCAGATAGCGCCGGGCCTTCAAGGCTACCGGAGGCTTCTTTGCCGACTTCTCATAAATCTCGGTGACCAGCAGGCTGGGATAGGTCGAAGAAATGGTCTGCTCGCCGCATCCATTGGGCCTCTCGAGACCAGCCTCAAGGTTTTCGATCACGTGCGCCAGCAGGTTGGGATACACCTTCACCGTGGCTTTCATTGATCCCGCGATCGTATCTGGGGGTAGCTGCAGGGTAAGGGCGCCGGTCTTCTGCATGACCGTACTTGCGGTCGCGGAAGCGGGCCTGCCGTAAGGATGAACGTCCACCGGTTTCTGGGCGGCATCGCTGATTTCCGCGTTGGCCGCTCCCACCTGCTGCTTGCCTCCGGTAATCGGGGCCGTAACCCGGTAGCGGAAGATGGCGCGTCCGGCGTCGCCGGCGGCCACCGTGACCGGGACTTCAGAGGGCCCGGTTGATTGAAACCACGTCGCCGGTTTGATCCAGGCCTTTAGGGTCTGCGCGCGCTCGAGATAATTGCGCAGCACGACCGGATAAGCAATCTCATCTCCCTGGGTAAGAATTCGCGGCGGGTCGTGCTCGATAAAGAATGGCTGAAACGCCCGCAGGTATTTCTCCGCCGTGCCAAACTCTCCGGTCTTGGTGGAGGCGAACGCGGTCAGCTTCCAGTTGGTGATGCTATCCGCCAGTTTGAAGTTGAGCCTGGTCTTTCCGTGACTGTCGGTAATTACGGCCGGCTCCCAAAGCATTGTTTCGGGAAAATCCTCACGCAGCCGCGGCGTGCTCATCGCCATTCTCGACGCCGCACCTTTAACCAATCCGGGCGAAAGTCTGGTGAGTGGCAGGGAGCGGAGAGATGCGCTCGAAATCGTTGAACTGGTGGTCTCCATGACCGGTGGGGGCCCCGCCGTAACTTCGACGGTCTCCATAACCTCCCCGAGCCAAAGCTGCAAATCGACACTAGTCACCACTTCGGCCTGGACCGGCACGGCAGACACGGTTAGCAACTGAAATCCAGAACCCTTGCACAGCAACTTATAGATTCCCGGCTTCAGATTAATTAGTTCAAACCTACCGTCTTCATTGGTCTTGACAGTGGTCGTCTCGCCGCTTCCGTCGCGTATGGCTTCGACGATCGCATCGGGAATCACCGCACCGGTGGGATCGGTCACGGTGCCGGTTAGGGCGCCATCGCCTGCCATCAAATTTATTTTCACCTCGGGCACCGGCTTCTGATCATGCGATCCCTGCCCTGAAAGGAGCACCGTGTAAGCCGCGACCTGGAAATCGTCATCGGTGTCCTGAGTCTTGTCATTTCCCGCGCTCATCACCCGGACTTCCTTGCGGATGAGCGTTACCGGCTCGGTCACTCGCCTGCCCGTAACCGAGCTTTGCTGAATCGTCACTCGATCACCGTACTCGGATGCCTTCTTGAAAATAATGTAGTAAGGAGTTCCCCACGGATCGCGCAGTTCGCCGAGATCGACTCCCGCTTTGCGCAACATGCTTCTGAACTCTGCTTCGTTTTCAGGATATCGGCCGCCCGAACGCAGGTGCGCGGTTAGCACCTGATCGAAGTGCTGGCGAGTTGTAGCGAAGTAATCCACCCGGTCTTGCCACACCACTTCGCCATCGCTTTTTTTCTTGTCCTTCGGATCTTCTCCGTGACTTACCACCTGAGTCTCGAATGTAGACCCTACTACTAAGAACCTGGTGTCGTACGGACTGCCCCAGGGATCGCGCAACAACTCAATATCCACACCCTTCTTCAGCATTTCCGCCCGCAGTTCGCCGCGATCGCGGATGAAGCGCCCTTGCTTCTCCATCAGGTCTTTGGAGGCTTTCTCCAGGATGTTGCCGTAGTAGAGAAAAAATTTCTGTTCAAGAGTCTTGGCGATGAAGTCGTCGGCGGTGCCCATCCTCTTATCGGGCCCGGCGGAATGTGCCTTTACAAAATACTGGTCGCCGGCAAATCCTGTTTCGTAGCGGTACGGGGTTCCCCAGGGATCGCGCAAACCCAGCAGGTCGAGGCCATCTTTCATTGCCAGTTCGGCCAACTCGGCCTGGTTGTGCGGCTGTTGGTTGCGTTCATTCCAGCGCTGCAGCGCCTTGTCGAGCAGCTGGAATTGCTCGGTCAGTCTTGGTCCGAAGACTGCGTCGGCGGTACGGCGGGCCTCGTGGCCCAATAACTCGGTATCCCGGCTTCCATTGCGCAGGAGATATTCCGCCACCAGATCCAGATCGTGAGGCACCGGTTGATCCAGGTCAATCTGGTCGAGGTCATCTCGGGAGACCCCGGCGAAAGTGGAGTGGTACCCTTCTGAAAACAATGCCCAGCCCCAACTCCCGCTGGATTGGCCACCAAAATCGCCGTCAGTGCGTGCGCGCTCTTCCACGGCGCTGTCCACGATCTTCACGCCCAGTGCACTCTCTGCCCCGGTCTGGTCAGGGGTGTGAACTGCGAAGCGCACGCTGGCGGCCTCCCCGGGCCGGTGCTCATCTTTATCGAACTGTACATTGATCGCCAGCCGCCGGTTTTTGGGAAACAAAACCGTCACCGAGCGCTCAAGATAGCTGTAAACCGAAACCCGCTCCTCCAGTGAATATGCGGTGATATTAATTTCATCGGTGAATCGCTGGTCGTAAGGAAATACCACATGAGCGCGGCCGTTGCGGAGCCTAACCTGTTGCCGGCCCAGCTCCACTCCTTCGCGCGACGCTTCGACGACTGCCCGAAGATCTGTCTTATTGCTGCGCAGCGTCACCTCGATGCCTTCGTCTTTCTTGTGGATGGTGTGGGAAGTGGTAATTTCCAGCCCGGTGGTTTGGTCATCCCCTTGATAAACGGATGTCTTGTAACTTCCTCCCAGCCCTTTGTGGTCACTCGCCTCAAACACCAGCGAATCCCCTCCCTTCGGGGTTGCGACAAGTCCCGTCACCTTCGCTAAACCATAACGATTGGTTTCCAATGTGCGCAGTAGTTGTTTGTCTGACGGATCGTCACTATCCGCCTGGCTTAGCCGCACCTTGCAGCGCGCCGGTGTGCCATCAGCATAAAAAGTCGAAATATAATAAGCATCCGCCGCATATCCCTGGTATGAGCCCGCCTTGATCGCATAGACGTGGATGGGATCCCGGGTCACCCGCAAAGAAAACCGCCGCTGCTCGGTGTGGCCGGTGGTGAGATCGGTTACGTATGCCGCCAGATCCAGGTCGCGAAAATTAGCGGCGTCATCGCCTCTTTCCGACAACTTGGCTCGGGTGGGGGTGAGGTCGAAGCGCGCGTTGAAGTGGCCGTCCCGATCGAGGATTCCGCTTTGCACCTGCTCTTCTTCCGTCTCCCACTGTTGCTTGCGATAATTCCACCTTCTTTCTTTTTCTACGACCACCCTGACCCGACCTCGGGTTACCGGCTGGTTGAATAAATATTCCGCGGAGACCAGGACCTCGGCATTCTGCGTGGGAAGGTAGTAAGGACGGTCGGGCTTGGCCGTGACCTTGAAATTGGGAAGATCATAGCGGTAGATATGTACTGATTTCGAGGCGGTATTCTGGCGGCGGCTGTCATCATCTTTTTCCGCGCCCACCGCGACCCGATATTGACCCAGCAAGACGTTTGCCGGAATCCCCCAATCGAAGTGCGCAACTCCAAACGCGTCGGAGGTAACGGTTTGACTCGACACCAGCGTATTTTCCTCATCGGTGACGCGCACGTCCAAAGGTTGCCTGGGGAGGGCGCGGCGCTCGGCATCGAACAGCAATACACGCGCGCGCAAAGTCTGTCCGGGCTGGTAAATATCCTTGTCGGTATCCAGCAGCAGGATGCTTGCCGAACGAAATTCGACGTTATGGTCCAACGTCCGGACGATGAGCCCGCGTTGCGCCTCCACGGTCAAGTCACCTGAGCCGGCTGGCGCCCTGGCCGGAATGAAGAACCGCAGGCTGCCATCGCCGGCGCTATCGGTTACGACGGTAGAAACAAGTTTCTGCTCGCCGTTTTCCGCATCCCACGTAATCGTGCCATGTACGGTGGCGCCGCGTACGGGAGCTCCACCGCTTTTTCTGGTGTGCACCGGGACTTCATACCAGCGTCCCACCCCGGTCACCCTGCCGGCTGCCGCCGTCAGCACAAATTGATCGGTCTCCGGGGTGTGCAGCGACTCAATTCCTGAGGCCAATATCTCGCCCGTGCTGGTGCGAACTTCATATTTCAGCCGCAGCCATTCGATTTCATTCGCCTGTCCGGGCTGGACCCTGGCGAAAGGCTTGTCGAGTCTGAGCACCAGTTGCTTCTGACGGCGAGCAGAACTTACTTCGGTGGCCGCGGACGCTATGATCACGTCGCCGGGGTTCAATACCTGGAGTCTTACCTGCAGAGGATTAGTCTCGCCGATGGGAGCAGCGAATTGCAGCGTAAGCGTCAGTACGTCCTGGCGCACGCCAATTTGGGCGAGGTACTTTGGATCTTTGGAAACCGGCTGGGCATGTATGGCCCCTGTACTCACCAGCCCCGAAAGAAGCAGAAGAAGGTTGAAGGTGAAGCAGGCATGCGAACGAAAGAGTTTTCGTAGATTCATTGCCGGGCGCCGGTTAAAACTGCGCTGATGCTACCACGCATCAGCGAGGGCCCAACATCGAAGCCAACATCGGGGACGGGAGGTTGAAAACCATCACCGGGAAACCCGACTACTGCAACAGCCAACGCCGGTGGCGGTCACGGAATCAAAATTAACTTCCCCGTGGTCTTGCGTCCCTCGAGATCGCGGTGCGCCTGCTGCGCTGCGCTCAGGGGATAGGTATATTCCAGGCGAAGCTTCAATTTTCCCGACGCGATCATGGTAAGGACGTCGGTGGCGCGCTGGTGCAGTTCGTCATCCGCGGCAATGTAATGCGCCAGGCTGGGACGGGTCAGGAACAACGAGCCTTTTAGCGACAAGGTGATCAGATCAAGCGGCGGAACCGGCCCGCTGGCCCCGCCGAACAGCACCATCATGCCGCGGGGACGCAACACGTTCAGGCCGCGCTCAAACGTATCTTTTCCCACGCCATCGTAAACCACGTCCACGCCTTGGCCGCCGGTAAGCCGGCGGGTTTCGGCTTCGAAATCCTGTTCCGTGTACAGAATGACCTCATCGGCCCCGGCGGCGCGCGCCAAGCGGGCCTTCGCTTCGGTGCCCACCGTGCCGATCACCCGCGCCCCCTTCTGCTTCGCCATCTGCACCAGCAGCAGCCCGACGCCGCCGGCCGCGGCGTGAATGAGAACTGTTTCCCCCGCTTGAATGGGATGGGTGCTGTGCGAAAGATAATGCGCGGTCATGCCCTGCAACATGGCGGCGGCCGCCTGCGGGAAATCAAGGTCCGCAGGAATTTTTACCAGGCGGACGGCGGGGATGGCGGCGTATTCCGCGTAACTGCCCTGGATGCCGGTGTAGGCTACGCGATCACCAGGCTGAATATTTTTGACTTCACTGCCGATCGCGACCACTAATCCTGCGGCTTCCTGCCCGACGATGAAAGGCGTGGCCGCGGGATACCGGCCTTCGCGAAAATACACGTCGATGAAGTTCACCCCCGCGGCTTTGATTTCCACCAGCGCTTCGTTGGGTTTGGGAACGGGGTTGGGTAGATCAACCAGAACCAGCGCCTCGGGGCCGCCGGTCTTCTGCACTTGAATTGCTTTCATGGGTCTATGGATGATGCGGGCGGGAAATTAGTGGCACAATTTGATTGCTGAACAACTCCGGCTTATCTGTGAGATGTCTTGCGGACAGATCAGGTGTCAGCCAAAAAGACAAACCTGGGCGATGCTGTGCCATGAGCGAGGCGGGGAAATCTTAACGGGGAGAAATGCGGTCACAAAAAAATTTAGGATCCCGAAGTTGTGTTGTACCTGTTCGCCTCGACCAGTAGCTCGCGTAAGACCCTTGCCGATCTGCCTTCGTCGTTTTCCTCGCGGTCTTCGACGATTCGATCTTTAATCAGGGTCGCCCCTGAAGCTTG
>JBBQWT010000025.1:0-47085 GCA_038210375.1 Terriglobales bacterium
TCGTCAGCCCTTAAACGCACAGAACACTGTACGTTTCGCACGGAAAGGAACATAATGGTGCAAGACGTTCGTCCTTTACAGCTTCCATCCGACATTAGGGTTCCGTTCAATTCCTTACCTTCTGCCGCGCACTGCCTTGCAGGCGTCACCGCACGCAGAAGGGCTGTCCATGTCACCCCTTTCGAAGTCGATTCCCCCCTCATCGAACCTGATCCTGAATGCCCTGACGCGTTCTGAGTTCGAAGACCTCGCGCCCAGCCTGGAACCAGTGCGGCTGTGGATTGGTGAGGTGCTTTACCGTCCCGATGAGCCGATCAAGTATGTATATTTTCCCAACCGCGGCACCATCTCGCTGGTGTCACTTTTTGAATCCGGTGAGAGTGTCGAAGTGGGCATGGTGGGCAACGAGGGAATGTTCGGGGTCTGCGTCTTCCTGGGCAGCGTCAGCAACCTGCTGGAGGCGATCGTGCAGCTTCCCGGCGACGGGTTCAGACTTCCCGCCGCGATCCTCAAAAAAGAATTTGCCCGGGGCGGGCTTTTTCAGGACCTGCTCTTGCGCTACACCCAGGCATTCATTACGCAGATCGCGCAAAACGCGGGCTGCAACCGCGCCCACAAGACCGAACAACGGCTGGCGCGCTGGCTGCTCATGTGCCAGGACCGATCGCAGACCCAGGACCTCGAAGTCACGCAGGATTTCATTGCCACCATGCTGGGGACGCGGCGCGCCAGCGTCACCGTGGCCGCCGGCTTGCTGAAAGATGCGGGCATCATCAGTTATACCCGCGGGCATGTCAAAATCATCGACCGCCAAAAGCTGGAGGCGATGTCGTGTGAGTGCTACTTGACCCTGAGGAGCGAGTTCCACCGTTACCTGCCCGGCAACATGGCCCGCGAAGCCTAGGGTTTGTCCTTGCCCCTTTTCAAATCGTCGTGCCGAGTCCGCGCGGTATAGTGGGCGGAGGTAAACCGGCAGCGACCCGCGCAAACCCATCGCCGAACGCTACCCCGGTCGCAAGCACTCCCTCAAGCGGTTCGCAACTTCGACGGCCTGGTAAAGCAGCGCTGGATACTGTCCGAAGATCCCGCGTGCAGAGATCCGGAATACCAGGCCGGCGCTAAGCTCCTGCCCTCGGCTTAGGAACCGGCGGGCTCGGGCTTGGCGCGGAATATCGGCGCGAAGCTGGCGCGGTGGCGCAGGAAGACCAGCATCCAGAGGATGGCGACAAAGATGCCCGGTCCGATGCCTTTGGGGTCCATGGTGCCGTGGAAGTCCAGGATGTTGAAGATGATGCCGGCCAGAAAAGTCAACGCCAGCGGTACAAAAAAATCACTGAGCAGCAGAATGCCGCATATCAACTGCAGCAGGAAGATCGGCGCAAAATAGTGTGAAACCGAGAGCGTCACCAGATACTGCAGCGCCAGAGGTGAGGCAGGCGGAGGCTGGGGAAGGAAATGGAAAAATCCATTGAGTCCGAAGACAGTGAACAGCAGCCCCAGCAGATAACGGGCGATGGTGGATGCGATTTTCATGGTGTGAGTTCCTTTCAGAATTAGTCACGATCGACACGATCATGTTTGAAGCGGGCCCCTTGAAAAATCGGTAGCTGCTCGGCCTTTCTGGCCGCGCCGAGTCAAATTCCCTCGCGGGACAACGTTCCGGGGAAGGGTCGAGATGCTAGGGCCCTGAAGTCTCCGTTGTAGCCAGAAAACTTAGCACCGAACGCAGGTAAAGCTCAACGTGGTTCAGAACCGCCATCGCCCTGTCCTGATCGTACATGCCGCCGGAGGCCATCCCGATGCCGGCATTCAATAAACCCATAGGCTGGCCATCAAAGCCGGCAAACTTCTTACCTGCGAGGCAGACATGGTCCATCAAGAGCTGCAGGCTGCACTGCTGCGATTGCGCGCTTGTTTCCGTTGGCATGACTCCCCTATCCACTCAATACATTGGGCAACGCTTGTTGTTTACACCATAGTTGATGATAACAAGGGAGAGAGGATTCAGAAAGATAGAGGGGGTGTCCAGTGGGAGCGGGGAAGGAGAGTTCTGCTTTTCGTGAAAAACCCATCCACAGCACCATCCCAGGCTACCTGGTGGGTGTGCCCGGCTGGTTTAGAGATGAGGCGATTTTCCTGGATAACTCGAGATAACCTGCGTCGGTCAGCGCACCATGATCGCGAAATGTAATTTGTAGGTTCTTATCCAACACGATGATGTAGGCGTCATCGGCGTCCTGGAAATGAACTAATTGCTTCCACGGTCGATCATCGCTATAGATTGGCAAGAATCTGTTGTGCTCGTTGCTGGGGATAGAGCTCTTTATGCCGCGCAGCACAAATCCCCGCACGAAGCCTGGAAGATCGCCGAGCATCAGCAGTTGATAGTAGGCGACGCGGGGATCGGAGCCGACATCGCGTCCCAGCCGTTTCCCCCAACTGGCAGCTACGCTGCCTCCTTTTTTGGAAAAACTGACAACTAATATGCCGACCTTTCCTCGCAAGGAGCCTGGAATGGCAACCTGCTGTCCACTAAAAGTTTCTCCATGGGTTTCGGGCAAGGTTTCGGAGGCCCAAAGAGTGGTCATGAGCAGGACAACGCACCATCCGATTTGCAGCCGGCTTCGGTTTAGCATAAGTACGCCTTGGCGGACCATTTTACGTCAAGCTTTGGCAGTGGCCGCGCGTTTTTTTACCACGAAAACCGCAAGAAAATAGAACGCCATGGCGGAGACGAAGACGATGGCGGAGATCTTGATATTCAGGGTGACGGCGAAGCACAGCACAGCGACCCCGAAGAGCCAGATAAACATCTCCCCGGCAAAGGCTTGTCCCCAGCGTGGCTGAATTCCGCCCTCAGGGACACGCGGAGTCAGCGCCGGCCAGAACCGAGGAACAGCCTGCATGTACGCACGGAAAGATTCGCCCTGGGTGGCCAGCAAACCTTCTTCTTCGCGAACAATCAAGCGAACCATGAAGAACCACATCGCTACCACCATAAAGATCCATCCCCCAGCGCTGGCCATCACCCCGACGCCCGCCGCCATCGGCACATTCGCGAAATAGAGTGGATTACGAAGATAGCGGTAGGGGCCGTCGGCCACGAGAGTTTCAGTATGCTGCGGAGCATCGTGGACTATTTCGGTGCGCAGGTATGCGGTGGCCCACGTCCGGAGTGCCGCGGCCAGGAAGACCAGAACTGCCCCGGTTGCGAACATCACCCGCAACAGAAAAATCTCCTGCGGACTGTTCGCGGGCACGCCGGGCGCGACCCATCGCAACCAGGTCTCCGCGGAGCTGGTATGGTCAAAGAACGTGAGGCTGAACCCTACCCAGAAAATTGCTCCAATGAGCCAGAAGCGTTGTTCAAACTCGAATTTGGTGGCGCGCATCATGAAGGCGACCTGCTCCGCTAAAGCCCTGCGTGCATCAGTATAGGACTTCGTAACACTACCCTCAATGGTTGGGCGAGAGTGACCCCCGGTCCGCTCTCCTGTAACACTACCCTCAATGGTTAAATAAACTGAATTGTTTGATAATCATTCTCATCTATCATCCATGCCATTGAGCCATGCGCAATTTCGGGAGCTTGCCTGGAAGTGTGGTTTGGCGGCTACGCACCAGAGACAGATCATTTACGAAGAGATTGTGGCCGCGCCGGGTCACTATTCGGCGGAGCGGGTTTATGCCGATGTCCACAAGCGGATTCCATCGATCTCACTGGCTACCGTCTATAACAATTTGAAGTTGTTTGTGGAACATGGGCTGCTGCGGGAGGTGAGTCCGCACACGTCCATGCTGCTGGTGGAAGGCAATCTCGAACCGCATCACCACCTGGTATGCACCCGTTGCAAGAAGGTGCAGGATGTGGAAGGTGATTTCATCAACTACAAGAAGCTGTCGCGGCAGGCGCCGCGTGGCTTCGATCTGACCCAGCCGCTGGTCGAGGTGTTTGGCATCTGCCGGCGATGCAGCGCCAACTCCTAGAGAACGCGCGAAAGAGGAATTATGTCTGAAGAAAAGCAAGTACTGGCAGGCGTGCCCGGCCCCGGCAATACGGAGCCCGAAGTATCACCCGAATCCAGGTGCCCGGTGGTGGGCGGCGGCCGCAGAGACACGACCGGCTGGACTCCGTCGAATGCTGACTGGTGGCCCAATCAGCTGAACCTGAAGATGCTTCACCAGCACTCCCCTCTGTCCGATCCCATGGACGGAGAGTTTAACTACGCGGAAGAATTCAAGAGCCTCGACTTGAATGCTGTAATCAAAGACCTGCACGCCTTGATGACCGACTCGCAGGCCTGGTGGCCCGCCGACTTTGGCCACTACGGCGGGCTTTTCATTCGTATGGCGTGGCACAGCGCGGGCACGTACCGCATTGCCGACGGCCGCGGTGGGGCAGGCTCTGGCCAGCAACGTTTTGCGCCCCTCAACAGCTGGCCAGACAACGTGAACCTCGATAAGGCGCGCCGGCTACTCTGGCCAATCAAGCAGAAATATGGGCGCAAGATCTCCTGGGCCGATCTTATGATTCTCACCGGCAACGTTGCCCTGGAGTCGATGGGCTTCAAGACCTTCGGTTTTGCCGGCGGCCGCGAGGATGTCTGGGAACCGGAAGAGTACATCTACTGGGGGCCGGAGAGCGAGTGGTTGGGGGACAAGCGCTACACCGGCGATCGCCAGCTCGACAATTCTCTCGGCGCCGTCCAGATGGGCTTGATTTACGTAAATCCAGAAGGTCCAAATGGAACACCGGACCCCATCGCTTCGGCACGGGATATCCGAGAGACCTTTGCCCGCATGGCGATGAATGACGAGGAGACGGTTGCGCTCATTGCCGGCGGGCATACTTTCGGCAAGACCCACGGCGCTGCCGATCCCAAGCAGTATGTCGCCCCCGAGCCCGAGGCCTCCCCTATCGAAGAGCAGGGTTTCGGCTGGAAGAACAGCTTCGGCAATGGCAACGGCGACCAGACGATCACCAGCGGCCTGGAAGTCACTTGGACCACCACGCCTACGCAGTGGAGCAACAATTTCTTCGAAAATCTGTTCGGCTACGAATGGGAATTGACCAAGAGCCCGGCCGGTGCTCAGCAGTGGACACCGAAAAACGGCGCCGGCAACGGTACCGTGCCGGATGCGCACGATCCAACCAAGCGTCATGCGCCATCCATGCTGACTACGGACCTCGCCTTGCGGTTCGACCCTGCTTACGAAAAGATTTCACGGCGCTTCCACGAGCATCCGGATCAGTTCGCGGACGCGTTCGCCAGGGCGTGGTACAAGCTGACGCACCGTGACATGGGGCCGATCTCGCGTTACCTTGGCCCGCTCGTTCCCCACGAGTCCCTGCTGTGGCAAGACCCTGTCCCCGCCGTGGACCATAAGCTGATTGAGGAGCAGGATATTGCTGCTCTCAAGGCGACCATTCTCGCCTCCGGAGTGTCGATCTCCCAACTGGTCACGACTGCGTGGGCTTCGGCGGTGACCTTCCGCGGCTCCGACAAGCGCGGGGGGGCGAACGGGGCACGCATTCGCCTGGCGCCGCAAAAAGACTGGGACGTGAACCAGCCGATGGAACTGGCCAAGGTCCTCGCGAAACTGGAGGCAATCCAGAAGCAGTTCAACAGCTCGCAGTCCAACGGCAACCAGACCAAGAAGGTTTCGCTGGCTGACTTGATCGTTCTCGGGGGCAACGCGGCCGTCGAGGAAGCTGCGAAAAGGGCCGGCCACGAGGTAAGAGTCCCCTTCTCGCCGGGTCGCACCGATGCTTCGCCAGAGCAGACCGATGCGCACGCATTCGCCGTACTGGAGCCAACCGCAGACGGGTTCCGCAACTACCTCCGGATCGGACACAAGAAATCGGCGGAAGAGCTGCTGCTTGATAAGGCGCAGTTGCTGACCCTGACTGCCCCCGAGATGACGGTGCTGGTCGGCGGCATGCGGGTCCTGAATGCCAACTACAAGCAGTCCAAGGACGGCGTCTTCACCAACCAGCCAGAGACGCTGACCAATGATTTCTTCGTCAACCTTCTCGGCATGAATACGGATTGGAAGCCTTCCACTACCGCGGAAGGTGTGTACGAGGGGCGTGATCGAGCAACCGGCGAAATCAAGTGGACTGGAACCCGTGTCGACCTCGTCTTCGGTTCAAACTCCCAGCTCCGGGCCATCGCGGAAGTCTATGCATGCGACGACTCGAAGAGCGCCTTTGTGAAGGACTTCGTGTCTGCCTGGAGCAAGGTGATGAGCCTTGATCGCTCCGACCTTGCCTGAAGCCGGGCAAAAGGCTGAGGCTCAAAGCCTGCAGAGCTCAACCGAATACGACGTCGTCAATCGGGATTTTTTCCGGGTTATGCCGGGATTGCCACTCACCGCCTGCTACCTTAAACCCGGCAGCTTTTTAACATCATCGTCTAGTCCAAGATATTCCCACCGTAGAAGCGCGATTGGCGCGTTGCCGTTCAGCCACACGTAATTATGAAAACTTGCAACCGTGAACTTGTCGCCCCGGTTGAGCCGCGCATCCTGAAGCATTTGCATGATCTGCAGCTTGCCGGCCTGATACGAGATCTTCTGCCCCGGCGACTCACCCATTTCAACCACTTCTGCTCGCGCATCGGCCGCGCCCATGGGTACGTTACGCTTGAGAAAATCAACCGCCTGGTCTGGCGTGAATATTCCCAACGCAACCTTCACATCTACGATCACTCGCGCCGCCCGCAAGCGCATCTGGTTGTAGACGATCTCCCGCGAGTGGGGGCTGTCATCGTACAACCCCGATTGCAGCATCATCTCTTCCGCGTAGAATCCAATGCCTTCATTCGCGCCGGAGTCGTAGTAGTGGCGGCGGATAGGATCCGGATTCTTCCAGGACGCGCATAGCTGCCCATAGTGGCCAACGGTCCCCTCGTGAACAATCTGTATCCGCGGGTCTTTCGCAGCCGCAACCACAAAGTATCCTGAAGTGGGCGACGGCGCAGCCACATATCTGATCCCATCCTCGTCGAGCCGCGAAGGCGAGGTGAAGTCATCGGCCTCAACAAAATCGGCTAAGGCCGCCAGGTACGGGGGGATTGGTCGAAGTGTGTAGTGCCGCAGCCAGGCCGGCAAGGTCAGGACTTCCCTGTGCTTGAGAAACTCGCGCACTTCGGCCTCACTTCCCCGGTTGCGCGTGATCAACTCCTCCAGGGTGGGCGCCATGATCAGAGGTGGCAGGGAACGGTTTCGGCTAGCTTCCAGCGTCTCGAAGGTTACGGCACGCTGAAATTCCTGCTCCGCGCGAGCTGCCAATTCTTCCGGCGTGTAGGGCATGAGGGCCACGTTTTGCAGGAACCAGGTGTAGTTCTCACGTCCGATAGCCGACTGCGGAGGCAGTGCCGGCAGGGCTTTCTGCAGCCATGCCCGGTATGCCTCGAGCGCTATTGCGGCGCGTTCTGCGGACGCCTGCCACTCTCCACTGGGAATGGTGGTCTGCGGCGCCAGCGTCGTCGCCACCTGTTCCAGTTTCGCTCGAATGCCGGCCAGCGAATCAATCGCAGCCGTCGCGAACGGCGCCGGCGGCGACACCAGATTTTGTTGTGCCTGCTGCAGGATCTCCGGAATGTTGTTTAACCGCGACATGATTTCGCGGCTCCGCTTGTCGTCGTAAGGCGCCGGCAACGTCACAGCCTCGCCCACCGGCGTCAAGGTCTGCTCAATATAGAAGCTTGGGTCCCTCTGCCATCTCCTCAGAATGTTCAGTTCCCAGTGGACACGGGCCAACGCCGAGCCAATAAGTCGATGGTCCACCCGTTGCGACACCGGAACTGTGTTATCAGAAAGATTCCTCCAACGTTCGTCGAACCCTGCCAGTTGCTTTCGCTGCCCGGCCACGCTCGCGGCGGACCAGTCGCGGACGACGCTGGAAGGACGGTCCATGCGCGCCACATCGTCGCTGGTGTATTGCCCATATCGTGCTCGCCATGACCAGAAATCGGACGCCAGTTTCTGATCCGAATCTGCGGCCTGATGCGCGAATGCGGAAAGAACGAGAAGGAGGTACACCACCACTGATGTCAATCCGCGTCTTAACATTGTTGTCCTCACTCGAAGTAGCTGGATTGTACGCGTGATGTACTTGGATGGTGCGCCATAAGGCATTAACCGGTGAGTTTTAGACGCCTCCGGCGAAATTCATTAACAGAAGTTTCAATCAAGCAAAATGAGGCCAAAGACCATGCTGGCCAAGACAAAAAGCAAAAACCGGCCGAGGATGGTTGTAGGTTAGATGGTTTGGATGGCAGCATCACGGACGTGGCATCGAGTGATAAGTGATCAATGTGATCAAGCCAATCATTTCCTAGCAGCGCCTGCGAGCTTAAAGTAAGCCCACACCGTTGCTCCCCCGGTGATGAGGAGCGCCACCGTCGAAATCCAGAACGACGAATCCGCGCCAGTTTTCCAGATCAACGCAGTGGAACCCGATGAGGCCTTCCATTCTGCCTGTCCGTGCAGCCACAGATCGATGTTCGAATAAATATTCCCGCCCGTGTGCAGAACCACAGCGGGAAGAATAGACCTTGTCAGGTAGGTTACGGTGCCGTAAATCGCCGCCACGGCCACGTAGTACGGCCACAGTATTAAAGTGAAGTCCAGATGAGCGACGGCAAACATAGTCCCGGTGACCAGAATGGCCACGACCAATCCGTACTGTCGCTCGATGGGACGCTGCATGTAACCGCGAAACGCAGCTTCCTCTACGATCCCGGCGACCGGAGCGGCCATGAGAAGCAAAGACAGCACAGTGAATTCGGGCACGTGCGCAAGATTGGGAAGTCGCTGTTGAGGCAGCACCGCTAATCGATTCGCTACGCGAAGCGCCAGGACTAGCCCGACAATACCGAGCCCCCCGGCGAAAAGTGCCCACGCCCACACCTGAGCCGAAACGGGGTTTGCACGAAGGCTCGTGTATCGTGCCTCGGCAGTGGATGCAGGAGGGCCTTCGCCTTTGAGGTAGCGCCAGAAGAACCACATATACAGAGCGGTTATCGGCACTGCCCACGGCACGCCCGGGAAGATCCGCAGATTCGCCGCGAAGATGAAATTGCGCGGAATCGTCCCAGCGATCATTACCAACATGCCGATAAGCACTGCGCGAAGGACGGCTCTCACAGGCATCGCCTCCCACTAAGGCTTGAAATGTATTCAGCTCAAGTGCAACCATCTAACGAGAATAAAATCAGCGCCCCCCACCGGGAGCGAGCGTTGATCTCTAAGCGGTTTGCGTAAAATTCTATGATTACGTGTGCCTTGAATTTCGAAACTTAGTCATCAAGCCGGGAATTGTCTAAGTGCCCGTCTTGCAAGTTGTAGAAAAAATGGTAGGCACGTGGGGACTCGAACCCCAGACCTCTACCGTGTCAAGGTAGCGCTCTAACCAACTGAGCTACGCGCCTACAGAGCAGGTGTTTATTGTACTATCCGCCCGGTTGCTTTCCTGCTTGTTTGTTCCCTGGTGTGAGGGGGCCGCGGAGTTCAAGCGCTCTCGCTTTCAGGGTGAAGCGAATCCCATGATCCGGCTGGAAGAGAAACAACCCCGAGGTCTCTCCACTCCGCCGCGCAAAATCCCGCGGACTCCGGTCGAGATGACATTTCTTAATGCGGTAAGGGAATTAGTGAACGGGTTTTACTTCGCGGGTTGAGTCAAAAGCGGTGGCGAGCTTGCGCTCGCCACCACCTCAAAGCCCAGTACCATTCCCGCTTGCGCTACCAGGAGTAGTGAACGGTATAGCGCACCGTCTGCTGGCCGTCCGCGGCTACGTTTACCGGGAACTCTATGGTCTGGGCGTCGCGCTTGTGATAGTCCGAGGTCTGATCGACGATCTTCCAGTTGACCCAGCGGTAGAGCCGCTCCACCACCTGCACCTTGACTGCCTGTTTCTTGTGATTGTGCAGGGTGATTTCGAATGACTCGTCGATGGATTTGTTGCGACTGTCCACGTGGATGTCGACCCGGCGGCGGTCTCCTACGATGTCGAAGGCGTTGCCGGTGTAGAGGCGGATGGTTTCGTCGCTGGGAGTGTGATCGATCTCGTTCTCGCCGGTGAATTCCAACTGGCCATCTTCATCGCGGCGGTAGAAGCGCACCCGGCCTTTGGGCAGCGGAATTCCCAGGCCATTCTCTTTGGAATTCTTGAACTGCTGCATGACCCACACCTTGCTGTTGGCCATGGAGCCGTAGCTGGCGTCCTGGTTAGCGTCGCCGCCGTAGTAGGGATATCGATCCTTGTCGAAGCCCTCATAGACGTAGATTCTCTGCGAGTTGACGTTGCCCGCCTGCACAAACTCGACCTGCTTGGTTTCGTGATCATGCAGGGTGGCGGAATGTTCGAGGGTATAGAGGTGAAATTCATCGAATGTCTTTTCGGTGACCACGGCCTCGGGGGCGGCGGCATCCATCATGGCGACGGCCCGGGCCTTCTGGGCGTATTCATAGCGTCTCGACGGGGCCAGTTTGTTTACGTCGCCGGCCATGAGCTTGATGCGGGCGTCGTCAAAATTCTGTCCGGTCTCGTTGTTCATGGTCACCCAGCCCACCAGGTCAACGGATTCCCCGGCATCGGCGGGGTGATTGCTTTTCCCCGCCTTGGCATTAACCACCAGGTTGTAGGCCGCTTCCCAGCTCATGCCGCCGGTGACATAGCTCACTCCGCCCTCCGAGGTTCCGGGTTTGTCGGTGCGCAGCAGCCAGTTCAGCGTGGGTTTCAAGATGGTGTCATCGCCCAGCGCGGGAAACAGCGGTTGGCCGGGCAGGAAAAACTGCAGCTTGCCATCGATTTCGATGATCGGTTCCTGCGCGCCGCCGTGAGGAATATATCCGCTGCGGATGATCTTGCCTTTTACGATTTCAACGTGGTCCTTGCGTAGGACTTCGAAATCGATGGTTTTGCCTTCGTAAAGCGAGAGCAGCAGCGCCTGCGACACCGGGTCGTTGCGGTAATTCTGCTCGAGGATCTGCAACGTCCGGCCGCCGGTCAGATCGCGCAGAATGACCGAATCGGGTTCCAGATGAAGGGTGGCCCCGCCAAAACGGATGCGGTTCACCCCGGCGCGCAAGTCCAGTTCCAGCTTCTGCCGGACGACCGCGAAACCGTGGTTATAGATGGTAAGACTGGGGGAGGAATTTTCCTGGGCTAGTGCGCCTACCTGCAACGAAGCGAACAAGAACAGCGTGGTTAAACAAGTGAGTATCCTGCGGTGCATAAATCCTCCTGGCATTTCTGCCGCTTACTTGCAGAAAGAACGCAGGATTCCGCCAAACTTGCAGACAAAATGACCTCTATAAGGGTACGGGGACGGAAATTCATGTTTTTTTGACACGCGGCGAGGGGCCGGTTATGCATCTAACCTCAAAATTTCGGCATTTGGGAGGGGAGCAGGTCATGCAAATGCACTCGGTGATCAGAGGCGCCATCTTTGTGGTTCTGGGAGTGGTGCTTTACGTAGTGGGCAATGGATGGGCGGGACGCAATTCAGGTGCGCTAGGGAAAGTGGGGATGATTTTATTCACCATTCTTTCTCTCATCGTGGTCGGCGTGGGGCTTTACTTTATGGTCAGCGTGTTTGTTTAGCTTCTCGTTACTTTGCGAAAGACCCTTGCTGGGACTGAAACTCGAGGCGGGTCGAGTTGGCAGCTTCCGATGGGCTGCGCTGTGAACCACAACTTCATGAAGATGGCACTCGAAGTCACGATTCCCCTGAACTCTTGACTTCTCGCCGGATCCGGCAGATACTTCGCCCACATCTTCGCACCGGTTTCACCTGCATGCGAAGCCGGTCCTGGAAAAACCATGGCGACGGTCCCTTCAGCTCCTCTTTCCGCCCCGCAAGCTCCGTTCAAAGATTTCCATCCCGGGCTGATTATTTTTGGAATCGTTCAGCTTTTGATTGCCGCGGTCATGTTTCTGCTCGCCATCGCAGTATGGATGGTTCCGGATGCGGTCGGCAGCCAGGCGCAGGCCCAGGGAGGACCGCCATTTCCTTTAGCGGCGCTCTCTTTTATCTATATCGTCCCGGGGCTCGGGTTCGCGGTGCTGGGAATCGGCTCGATGCTCAGGAAAAACTGGGCGCGGGTATTGACCATTGCGGTTTCATTTTTGTGGCTGGCGATGGGGATCCTGACGGTGGTGGTGACCGCATTTTTCGTCCCCGCGATCTTGAAAATGCAGTCCGCCTCGCCCCGCCCGCAAAATGTCGAAGCCATCATGCCCATCGTGCTGGGGATGCTGGGGGTGTTTGGGGTGGTTTTTCCCTTGGCCTTCCTGGTCTTTTACTTGAATCGCAACGTCAAAGCTACCTGCCTGCGGGGAGAAACCCGTCCTGCCACTTCTTCCCGGCCGATTCTGATGAATGTTCTCATTGTGTGGTTCGGTTTCTCTTTGCTCACCCTGCCCTTTTCATTATTCATGAGATATCCGCGGGTGATTTTTGGGGTGATCCTATTCGGATTTCTGGGCAAAGTTCTGTACCTTGTACTTGCGCTACTGCCTTTGGCGGTGGCCGAGTGGGGATACATTCGACGCAAAATTCTGGGCTGGTGGGCCGGGCTGTTTTATTCAACGTTCTGGCCAATTTCCGCCGCGGTCACTTTTCTCCGCGGAGATATATTAGAGCTATACCGAAAAATGGGTATGAGCGAGCAACAGCTTCTACTTCTGCACAACCGAAGCTTCGTGACCGCCATCGTGTCTTTTGCCGGGGTAATGATGGCGTGTTCATTGGCCGGCGTGCTGTATAGCCGGCGTTACTTTAATTCCGAGGCGGAGGCCATCCCTTCCCCGGCCTGATTTCCCATTTATAAGGAGCCTTGCCATGCCTACGCTGACGTCGGTGATGACCGACTTGAAATCCAAGTCCTCGGAAAAAACTCGCGCCATGTACATCAAACATGGCGCGCCCGCCGCGCATACCCTGGGCGTGAGCGCCGCCGACCAGAAGCTCATCGCCAAGACCATCAAGAAGCAGCAGGCGCTGGCCTGCGAGCTTTACGGCACCGGAAAATTCGAAGCCATGTACCTTGCGGGCATGGTGGCCGACGGCAAGCAACTCACAAAAAAACAATTGCAGCAGTGGGCGGACGCCACCGCCAACATGCCCATGATCTCCGAGTACACGGTGCCGTGGGTGGCGCTCGATAGCCCGCTCGCCCGCGAGCTGGCGATGGAATGGATTGCTTCGAAGAAAGAACACGTGGCATCGGCGGGGTGGTCCACCTACTGCGGCCTGGTGGCCACGCTGCCCGATGAAGCCCTCGACCTCGCGGAGATCGCCGGCTTGCTCAAAACGGTTGTCGCCAGAATCGACGCCGCTCCCAACCGGGTGCGCTACACCATGAATGGCTTCGTGATGGCGGTCGGGACCTACGTCGCTCCGTTATTGAAGCAGGCGATGGCGGCAGCCAAGCAGATTGGCAAGGTGTCGGTGAATATGGGCGAGACCGCCTGCAAAGTTCGGCTGGCCAGCGAGGTGCTGGCCCAGATTGAAGCCGGCGGGCACGCCGCCAAACGAAAGACGATGCGCTGCTAGCCCAGCGGGCGCCGCATTCGCCCAAATTTTTGGGCGAGCGAAACCGAAAACCCGCTCGCGCGAAGAGTTGTCGCCGAGTAGGGGTTCTTCCTCACCCCGATAAAGCCGGGGATCGTCAGAATGACAACCGAGGGGGAAGGGCGTGGCGCGAAGTTAGCAAGTCTTGGCCGATCGACCCCAAAAACCGTGCGCGCGCGAAGAGTGTACAAAGAGCAGGGGTTCCTCCTCACCCGTTAAGCCGGGGCTCGTCAGAATGACAATCGAGAGGCGAGGCGTGGCGATAGGGTATTCTTCTGCCAGCCGATTTTCGAGACCTGCTCTAACGGCCTCGCCGTTATGGCAAGCGTTCTTCCCCGGACCTATTCGTGTCAGACAAAGATAACGATCCCGCAAACGCTTCACCTGCATCCCCGGCACCGTTCCACATGACCTCTGATGAGTTTCGCGAGCATGGCCGCGCGGTGGTGGACTGGATCGCCGCCTATCACCAACGGGTCGAAGAATTCCCTGTGCTCTCGCGGGTTCGAAATGGAGAGGTGCGCGCCGCGCTGCCCGCGCGTGCGCCGGAAAACGGCGAGTCGTTTGCCGCCATCCTCAAAGATCTCGACGACATTATTCTTCCCGGCGTTACCCACTGGCAGTCGCCAAACTTCTTCGCCTACTTTCCCGCGAACACCTCGGGGCCCTCCATCCTGGGGGACATGGTGTCCTCCGGCCTGGGAGTGCAGGGCATGTTGTGGGCCACCAGCCCGGCCTGCACCGAGCTTGAAACTCATGTGCTGGATTGGCTGGTGAACATGCTGGACCTGCCGCCGAGTTTTCTTTCCAGCGGCCGCGGCGGCGGGGTCATTCAAGATTCAGCCTCCAGCGCGGCCCTCTGTGCACTGCTCGCCGGACGCGAGCGCGCCTCGCACTTCAGGACCAACCAACAGGGATGCGACGGACGCATGGTGGCCTACACCTCCACCCAGGCGCACTCTTCCATCGAGAAGGCGATGAAGATCGCGGGGTTGGGATCAGGTAACCTGCGCTTGATCGAAGTGGACGAAAATTTCGCGCTGCGGCCGGACGCGCTCTCGCGCGCCATCGAGCATGACCTGGAAAATGGCCTGCTTCCCTGCTTTGTTTGCGCCACCGTCGGCACCACTTCATCCAACGCCATGGACCCGCTGGCAGCCATCGGCGCCTTATGCAAGCAGCACGGCACATGGCTGCATGTTGATGCCGCCATGTCAGGCGCGGCGGCGCTCTGCCCTGAATTTCGCTTTATTCACGACGGACTGGAGCTCGCCGACAGCTACTGCTTCGATCCGCACAAATGGATGTTCACCAACTTTGACTGCACATGTTTTTACGTGGTTGACCGCAAGGCCTTGATCGACACCCTGAGCATTCTTCCCGAATACCTGCGCAACCAGCCTAGCGAATCCGGCGAGGTGATTGATTATCGCGACTGGCATGTTCCCTTGGGACGCCGCTTCCGCTCGCTCAAGCTTTGGTTCGTGATTCGCCATTACGGGGTGGAGGGGTTGCGCCATCACATTCGCGAGCATGTGGCGCTGGCGCAGCATTTTGCCGGATGGATCAAGACCGATGACCGCTTCGAGCTGGCTGCGCCCGTGCCGCTGAACCTGGTCTGCTTCCGCCACAGGGGTGGGGACGAGCTCAACCAGGCACTGATGAATAACCTGAACCGCAGCGGCGATCTGTACCTGACGCACACCCGCCTGCACAATAAATTCACATTGCGTTTTTGCGTGGGACAGACGAATACGACGGCCCGGCACGTGGAGGCGGCTTGGAGGCGCATCCACGAGGAAGCGCGAGTGCTCGCCTCCAAACCCTAGAGCGGTGCTGAACGGCGACGGGTCGCCGCCGGTACTCAGCCCAGAAATCTCAGCGTGGGGCTGGCGAAATTTCCGATGTTGGGAAACACTGACGGCAGATCGGTGGCCGGCACCCCAAACCAAGACGCCAGTGTGGCGGCGTACTGATCAAGCGAAGTCGTGGGAATCCAGCGGCCTTCGTCCCCGGTGTCGTCGGGACCACTCAGCACCAGGCTGGGAAATTTTCCGTAGAAATCGCCGCCCTGCACCGCGCCGCCCATAATGAACTGATGGCTTCCCCAGGCATGGTCGGTGCCTCCACCGGAGGCGGGCAGGAACGTGCGTCCGAAATCTGACAGGGTGAAGCTGGTCACCTGGGGTTCCACTCCCATTTCAATGGTGGCGTTCTCGAATGCCGCCATCGCCGGCGCCACTTGCGAGTACAGGGCCTGGTGATGATTCAACTGGTCGCTGTGAGTGTCAAAGCCCTGCAGCGAGCAGAAGAATATCTGGCGCTTTAGACCAAGCGCGGCGCGCACCTGGATCAGTTTTGCGATCTGGCTAAGCTGCTTTCCTAAAGTGGTTGCGGGGAAAGGAGTTGCCAGGGCGGTGACCGATGCCAGCGCCTTGGCCAGCAGGTCGCCGTTTTTCAGCGCGTTGGCGGTGGTGCCGCTGGCCGCCTGGATCAGCGACATTCCGGAATCAAAGGTGAGCAACTGTTGCAGCGCGGACATGCGGGCATTGGATTCCGCCGATCCATTAAACCCGCTGAGCAACTGGGAGGAATCCGGCGAAACCGTGGCGGGATGGGTGTTGATGCCGTCGCAGAAAATATTTGTCCCCGCCACCGAGACCACGGTGGGGAAGGTGGGTTTGCCGTAGATCGCTTCAATCTTGTCGGCGGTGCGGCCCGCCCATCCGGTGTCGCTGATCCCGCTGGGGATTGAGGTCTGCCATTGCGCCTGCTGGTCGGCGTGCGAAAACAAGTGGCTGGGCACCGCAGCGGATCGGGCCAGGTACTCGGCACGGGTCACGGGCTTCACCAGTACGCCGACGTTGGTCAGCACCGCCAGCTTCTTCTGGTTAAACAAAGATTGCAGTTCGGGCAGGTTAGGATGCAGCCCGAAAGGCGCGCCCGCGCTCGGCGGCATCACCGGGAGCAGGCTGGCCTGCGGCAATGCCAGGGCGCCGCGCACCTTCGCATAATTGCCGTAGTCTGCGCTGCTGAGCGGCACCACCATGTTGTTGGCATCGTTGCCGCCAAACAGGAAGATGCATACCAGGGCCTTGTAATCGTCGGCCGGGGCAGCCATGGCGTTGATCAATCCAAACTTGCTGAAATTCGCGGCCATGCCCACTGCGGCTGAACAGCAACTGAGTCTCAGAAAATCCCTGCGCGATACGGTCATGCGTCCCTCATCAGTGTTGCACCTGGTACTGGCTGGAAGTAACGATCAGATAAATGGCCGCCTGGGTGCGGCGGCGGGTATCAGTGATTCCCGAGATCGTGGTCAGGATCGCGCCACGCATGGCGGTTGACATCTGGCTGTGGGTAAACTCGGCGTCCAACTGGTCGAGCAGTTTGGCGGGATCTCCCGCCTGCGCCACCAGGGATGAAAGATCGACGGTGGTGCCCGAACCCAGGCTGCCATAGACCAGCGAATTGGCGAAATTTATGCGCGCCACCGAGGTGGCGTTGTCCCAGATCTTGAATTCCGGGCCCAGGGTGGTGGTCCCGGGAATTTGATAGTTCGGCGGAAAATAATTGAACACCGAGGGAGGGTGCAGCAAGTTCTGCTCCATGGCAACCGAGTTCGCGACCACTGCCTTGCCGTCGCTGGTTGCGTGCAGCCCGCGCAGCAGTGAGGTCATATAAAGGAGTGGCTCCTTCATGTGTCCGTCGCCGGGCTGGCTCTGGCCCGCGGAATCGCGCCGCGCTTCGGGGTCCATCAGGATGGCGGTGATGACCGCGCGCAGATCGCCGCGCACGCCGGCGCCGTTGTCGTTGAACACCAGGGCCACACGCTTTACGTATTCCGGGCTGGGATTGCTCGTGACCAGGTGCTGGATCAATTGCTTGCCGATAAAAGGCCCGACGTTGGGATGATTGAAGACGTTGTGCAGGGCGTCACTGAGGTCCTTATCGGTGGGTTGACCCGGCGGTAAAGTCACGCCGTTGAGCAGGAGTTTCGATCCCGTCTCGTGGTTGCTTTGCAATGCGACCATGGGACCGGAATAGTAGGGAGGATTGTGTTTTGCGAGCGTGGCCCCAGGCTTGGTGGGGTAGGTCCATCCCGTGAAGACGTGCGCGAACCCCTCGACGATGTCCTGATCGTAAGTGGGAATGGGATTGCCGTCGGAACCGATTTGCACCGTGCCGTCCATATTCAGCCGCACCACCCCGATGGAAAACAACTGCATAAGCTCGCGCGCGTAATTTTCATTGGGGCCGATTTTGGCGTCCAGCGTTGTCTTGTCGTTGTTCACCATGTCGAGGTAATGGCCCATGGCGGGGCTAAGGGTAACGTCGTTCAAAAGGTCATAAAAGTTTCCGAAAGCGTCGGCATGCAAGACCCGCAGATAGGGCACGAAGGCATCGGCGGTGTTGATCTTGTCGCCGGAAATGACCATGATCTCGCCCAAGGCAAAAGCGACTCGCTGGCGTAGCTGGTCGGGATCGTTCAGGGCATTCACCACCAAACGCGCCTGCACCGGGGCCAGAGGAGACGCGGCGGCGGGCTCGTCGTAGGTGGAAATTGGGGCAGCGAACTGTTCGTCCAGATATCCCTGCAGGCCGGTAGTCTGCACGTGGGCGATCAACTCGGGAGTGGGGCCGAAGGTCGATTGTTCGAGAAACCGCGCGGCGGTGGCCGCGGGCAGCGGCGGCGGCGGCGGTGCGCTGATTGGGGGCGGCGCCGGAGGGGCCGCGGCCGGGGTGAAGTTGTTGCCTCCGCCGCCGCATCCAACTTGAAAAATCAGCAGCATTCCGGCGGTTAGAGAAACCAGCAGCTTAGGCCAAGTATGGTCATTCGAAGTAGCTGTGCGCATGGGTCCTGCCTAGGTTAATTCTCGTGGCTACAGTGGTATTGCATAAAAAGGCTGATGTCAAGGCCTTGTAAAGGCATCAACCCCGCGCCTCACCGCAAGTTTCGAGGATTTCTCACTTATTTTTGGGGAAGTTCAAATTCCTTCCGAGCCAGTGGAATTGTGCAGGATATACGAAAATCCGCCAAGTTACTTTGGGCCATGGCTGGCCCGTACTGTTGCAGTCGCTTTCGGCAGGACCTCAAAAAGTTGTGCAGGTAGCCCCGGCTTCGCCGGAATGGCAATCCTCGGCGGCACCGGCTTAATGGGCGACCTGCCTTGGCCGCTTCTGGCGGGTCTTCTACACTCGCCAAAACTCGGCGTAAACCCCATACACTCCTCGCCGGAATCTGCATCCAACTAAAAGACATCCGCCGTTTCGGCGGAAGACCCATTCCACCACAAAGATCCATTCAACCACTTGAGATTTGCAGCGAGAGGACTCATTATGAAATACCTATTCAGTTTCTTGATCGTGGCCTGCGCCTTTTTGGCAATGCCGGGGAGCGCGGCGGCCCAGCAGGTGGTTCGTTGCGAATCCAACGGGAGCCGCCACTATTGCTCGGCGGACACCAGCGCCGGAGTTCAGTTAAACCGTCAGATCAGCCGGTCATCCTGTATTCAGGGCTCAACCTGGGGATACACCGCGCGTGGAATCTGGGTGGACCGCGGTTGCCGCGCCGACTTTCAAATCCTCGCCGCCAGCAACGTGCAGGCCCTCGCGATCCGCTGCGAATCCAACGACGGCGGGCGCCACTACTGCCCCGCCGATACCGGAGCGGGAGTGCAGCTGCGCCGCCAGATCAGCGGCTCTCCGTGCGTGCAAGGCTCGACCTGCGGATACGACCAGCAGGGCGTGTGGGTTGACCAGGGCTGCCGCGCCGACTTTACCGTGCTGGCCGCGAACCCTTATCCCAACAACGGTTATCCATCGAACGGTTATCCGTCAAACCCAGGCTACGGGCAGGGCACGACGTTGCGCTGCGAATCGAATGACGGCAACCGTCACTATTGTGCCGCTGATACCCGCGGCGGAGTAACTTTGTCGCGGCAGATCAGTGGTTCGGCATGCATCCAGGGATCGACCTGGGGATACGATCAACGAGGCGTCTGGGTAGACCAGGGATGCCGCGCCGACTTCACCGTGCTGTCTGCCAACGGCGGAAACGGTTACCCGTCGAACAACGGGTACGGACAGCCCACCCGGGTGCGTTGTGAATCGCGCAATAACTCGCGTCAATATTGCCCGGCTGACACCAGCGGGGGTGTGACCCTGTCGCGTCGCATCAGCGGTACCTGCCGGCAGGGATCAACCTGGGGATACGACCAGCGGGGAATCTGGGTTGACCGCGGCTGCCGCGCCGACTTTACCGCGCTGTCTTCCAATGCGGGCTACGGAAATCCCTACCCCGGCTATCCCAACTCCAATGATCCCAACTCCAACTATCCCAATGGCGGTTATGGACAAGCCACCAGGTTGCGTTGTGAATCCAACGACGGCAACCGTCACTATTGCTCCGCGGACACCCGCGCAGGCGTCACCCTCAGCCGCCAGATCAGCGGCGATGCATGCATCCAAGGCTCAACCTGGGGATACGACCAGCAAGGCGTGTGGGTCGATCGCGGATGCCGCGCCGAATTTACCGTGCAATCCGCGGCCAACAATGGCGGAAATCCCAACTATCCTTATTCGGGCGCCACTACCACCATTCCCGCGGGCACCGAGATCGATGTTCGCAGCAACGAAACCATCGATTCGCAAACTGCCGCCCCCGGCCAGAGGTTTACCGGGGTCATCGGCAACGACGTCCGCGACAGCAGCGGAGCGGTCGCCATCGCTCGCGGCTCCGATGTTCAGCTCGTGATTCGTAGTATCTCCACCTCTGATCTCATCCTTGACATCGATTCGGTGGTCGCCAATGGACAGCGTTACGCGGTCAGCACCACCGATCTCGAGCGCAAAGGACGTCAGGGAGTTGGAGCCAACAAGCGCACCGGCGAAATGGTGGGCGGCGGAGCGGCGCTGGGCGCAATTATCGGCGCCATCGCCGGCGGAGGCAAAGGCGCGGCCATCGGAGCGTCGGTGGGCGCGGCCGCAGGCGCCGGCGGAACGGCCGTGACCCGGGGCCGCGACGTAAAGGTTCCGGCGGAAACCATGCTGAAGTTCACCCTCGACCAGGACCTGCGAATGCAGTTGTACCGCTAGTCCTTCACCCGTATGGCCGCGGAACCGGTCTACTGAAACGTCACCCCTCCAGGGTGGCGTTTTTGCTTATCGGGGTCATCGGGAAAAGTCATCATGAGCCACCGCCTGATTCCTGTAAGCTGAGCAATATTGCTCTATTCCTTACAATCGCCCCGTGCTTCAATTAGTGGTTGGGCGGTGCCTGGGAACTCCCGGCCACCGCGTAGTCAAATCTCCGTTTCCCCTGCTTCAAGATGGAAGATTTAGCAGGAGAATTGTCCACGGATTTACTTTACATATCTTGACGCAGGGCATACATTTTCTTTACAAGGAAACGGGCAGGTTTTCTCCGGGTGCTGTCTTTCACGGCTGATTTTCGGGTCCGATTTTTCCTGCCGTGCCCGGCCCACTTCAATTTTCACCCAGTACGAGGGCGGGCTTCCTTCATAGGGCTCCCAAACCCGTGGAATGCATAATCTTGAATATTCTGTTGCCCATTTCCAAACCGGATACAGCCTATCTGGCAACTGCTGCGACCGCCCAGATCTTTCGCCGATCAACGGCATGGGCGAAGTGTGCCATCTTTGCGGCCCTGGTTCTGGCGCCTTCCCTGGCAACCGGCCAGACCCAACCTGCCCACCTCGGAACCATTCGGGTGGAGGGAACTGACCAGGACCAGCGGCAATTGGGATCGCTGACCGCCGAGCTTAAAGATGCTGCCGGGGCGGTCGTCGGCAAGCCGCGTTCGGCGGCTGGCCATGCCATTGAGTTCGACAATCTCCCGGCAGGAAGTTATTCGGTGACGGTGTCCAGTCCCGGGTTTGAGACCGTTACTCAGGAAAGCATTTCGGTAACGCCATCGAAAACCGCGGAGGTCGTACTGGTGCTTCGTCCGGCGACCGAGAAGCAACAGGTTGACGTTGCCGCGGCCGCCGAAAATATCCCTGCCACCTCGTCAGCGGTGGCCAGTCTCGACCGCGATGCGGTCAACCATCTTCCCTCTCACCCCGCCACGGTGGCCGATGCCCTGCCCCTGGTTCCCGGCGTGGTTCGCGCTCCGGATGGCGCGGTGGAAATTTTCGGCGCCAATGAGACCCAGAGCTCGCTGCTGGTGAACAACGCCGACGTCACCGATCCCGCGACCGGACGATTCGGGCCGACGGTGCCGGTGGACAGCGTGGAATCCATCGAAGTGGCCAAGACGCCTTACCTGGCGCAGTACGGGGGCTTTACTGCCGGCGTGGTTTCAGTGGCGACCCGACGCGGCGGCGACAAGTGGCACTTCGAGTTGAACGATCCCCTGCCCGAATTTCGCATTCGCAGCCTGCACCTGCGAGGCATTAAATCGGTATCACCGCGCTTTACCTTCAATGGTCCGCTGATCAAGAACCGGCTTTTTCTAGCGGAAAGCATCGACTACAGCTTAAGCAAGAATTCGGTTATCACCCTGGCTTTCCCCTACAACGAGAACAAGAAAACCTCGGTGAACTCGTTTTCGCAACTGGATCTGGTGGTTTCACCGAAGCACATCATCACCGCGACCTTCCACGTGGTTCCCAGCCGCGCCCGGTTCGAGAACCTCGACTTCTTCAATCCCCAGCCGGTCACGCCCAGCCTGGTCTCGCACGATTATGGGGCCACCGTAATTGACCGCCTGGAGACTCGATGGGGGTTATTGCAGAGCACGGTGAACCTGCGCCGCGCCGAAGTCCGCATCATGGGGCAGGGCGCCGAAAACATGGTGCTCACGCCGTGGGGGAACCGGGGAAATTATTTTGGCCGGCAGAACCGCCGGGCAGAGCGCTTCGATTGGATGGAAAATCTGCAGTTTCCCGCCTTCAAATTCCGTGGCGCCCACACCGTGCAGGCAGGATTGGGGGCCGGCTACAGCGTGGACCAGGGATTTTTCAGTCCGCGCACCACCGACGTGACCGGCATATCCGGCGAACTGCTGAAGCGAATTCAATTCACCGGGACCGGCGGCTTCAATCGCCATGACTGGGAAACCAGCAGCTTCCTGCAAGACCATTGGGCGTTCAATGACCGATTTTCGGTGGACCTGGGGGCGCGTTGGGAACGCCAGGAAATTACCCGGACCAGCCGCGTTGCCCCACGAGCGGGCTTCTCCTGGAGACCGTTTCGCGGACAATCCACCACAGTTCGCGGCGGCGCCGGCCTTTTCTATGATCGGGTCCCGCTCAATGTTTACGCTTTCAATTTCTATCCCGAGCAGATCCTCACCAGGTTTGACCCGCTCGGCAATGCGCTGGGCGGGCCGCGAAAGTTTACCAACCTTACGCGTGGCCGACGGCGGGCAAGATTTGCTCCTCCGGTATCGTTCCAGAACACCAATTATTTTTCTCCCCGCGCGGTGGCCTGGAGCATGGAGATCGAACACCCGTTCTCGAATTTGCTGCTGGTGCGAGCCGGCTACCTGCACCGCGACGGCAGCGGATTGATCACGCTGGCCCCGGCACTGGTGGCGGGACGCGACGCGTTGGTGCTGGGCTCGGGCGGCAGATCGCAATACCGGCAAGTCGAGCTCGACGCGCGCCTCTCGCTCGCCAAAGAGCGGCGCCTTTATTTTTCTTACGCGCGCAGCCTCTCCCGCGGCGACTTGACTGACGCCGCTGCCTTCCTGGGGAACTTTCCCCAGCCCGTGGTGCAGGCCACGCAGTTCACCAATACCGAAGCCAGCGTACCCAATCGACTGCTGGTGTGGGGAGATTTTGCTCTGCCCATGAAGTTCCGCATCTCTCCCCTGTTGGAAAGCCGCAGCGGGTTTCCCTATGCGGTACGCAATGTTCTGCAGGACTACGCCGGCACCCCTTTTTCCGACAAGACCCGCTTCCCCGCGTTCTTGTCAGTCGATGCCAGCCTGGCCAAAGATTTTCAAGTCACCCAGGCGCATGCCGTCAGGCTGCAACTGCGCGGATTGAACCTGACTAACCATTTCAACGCGCTGGCGGTGCATGCCAATAACGCCGATCCCAGGTTCGGCCAATTTTTCGGGAATTACAGCCGGCGTTTTCGGCTGGATTTCGATTTTCTGTTTTAGAGGCGATTTAAAGAATGTGCGGCATTACCGGCTTTACCCATCGCGACGGCAACTACGACCCTGACCGCATTCACCAGGCGGTGGTTTCGCTGCTGCATCGCGGGCCCGACCAGCAGGGCGTGTGGCAATCCCCCTGGGCGTCGCTGGGAGCCACACGCCTGCGGGTGATCGACACCTCGGTGGGTCCAGGCGCGCAGCCCATGCGCTCCCCCGATAATGATTTCGTGCTCGCCTTTAATGGCGAGATTTACAACCATCCGGAAATTCGCCGTGAGCTGGCCGCGCTCGGCCACACCTTTAATTCGACCTGCGATACCGAAGTGGTGTTGCACGCCTTTATGGAGTGGGACAAGGCGTGCGTCGAGAGATTCCGCGGCATGTTTGCCTTTGCCCTATGGCATGAATCGCAGCGGCGGCTGGTGCTGGTGCGCGATCGCTTGGGCATGAAGCCTCTTTACTACAGCATGGTGGGCAGTGACCTGTACTTCGGCTCCGAGCTGAAGGCGATTTTCTGCCATCCCGAGATCGACCGTTCCATCGATATGAACGCCCTCGATTCCTACCTGGGATTGAACTACGTTCCCGGCGCCAACACCCTGGCCCAGGGCATCGTGAAGCTGGGAACCGGCTCGTGCCTGACCTGGCAAAATGGCGCGGTCACGGTTGATCGTTACTGGAAGATCCCACGCGGCGCGAGTTCTCCTTCTTCTTTCAGCGAATCCCGCGAGCAGCTCGATCTTCTGCTCAATGATTCTATCGCCGAGCATCTGGCTGCCGATGTACCCGTGGGCTTATGGCTGAGCGGCGGCCTTGATTCCTCAACCCTGCTGCACTATGCCAGCCGCTTGTCGGCCACGCCGCTGAAAACATTTTCCATCACTTTTAAAGGACGCGAGTTCGACGAGGCGTCCTACATACGAGAAATGGCGGCAGCCTATGGGACCGACCATTACGAGCTTGATCTGAATTCCGATACCGCCAGCGCCGAGGTCATTGAAGACCTCGCCTATTACGCCGACGAGCCCAACGCTGACGCGGGCGCGGTGCCCATCTGGTACCTCTCCCGGCTTTCCAAGCAGAATGCGACCGTGGCGCTGAGCGGTGAGGGCGCCGACGAGCTGTTTGGCGGATACGTAACTTATCTGGCCGATTCTTACGCGCGTTACGCGCGCATCGTGCCCAGTGGATTGCGGCGGCTGTCACTGCGCTATGCCAGCCGCATGAAGGCTTCCGACAAGAAAATTGGCCTGGACTACAAGCTCCAGCGGTTTCTGGAAGGCAGCCTGATGGATCCGGCGTCTTCCCACGTATTCTGGAATGGCACCTTCTCCCGGCAGCAGCGCGACGCCATGGTCACGACCCCGGACGGCTTCCGCATGCAGGAGCTGCTGGCCACCATGTCCGCCGGCGGCAACGCCAAGCGCTTTATGGCGTTCGACCAGGATTATTACCTGCCCGATAACCTGCTGGCCAAGGTGGATCGAATGAGCATGGCGCACTCGCTTGAAGTGCGCGCGCCATTTCTCGATCACCGCATCGTGGAATTTGCGGCGGCCCTTCCCCTCGGGCATTGCATACAAGGCAGCCGGCTGAAGAAATTGATGCGCGATCTCATGCGCGATAAGCTGCCCGCCAGGGTGCTGGCCAAAAAGAAACATGGCCTCGACATTCCCGTGCATGACTGGCTGCGCGGGCACCTCAAGCCGCTGCTTCTCGATACCGTCAACCGCAACACGGTGCAACAATCCGGCCTGTTTCACTGGCCGGCGATTGAATCGGTGCTGGACCGGCACATGCAGAGAAAGGCGAATTACGGCTACCATCTATGGGGATTGCTGATGCTGTTTCTGTGGACGAAGCAATGGAACATACGATGCAGCCAGGAACTGCCGCTTCTCGAGGAATCCTCGGCCGTTTCGGTTTAGACCTTCTTGTCCTGCTGGTGGCTGCCTGCATCTTTCTTCCCCTGGTCGCCAGCCCGCCCCACCTGATGGACGATGTGGACGCGGTGCAGGCGCAGATCGCCCGCAACATGCTGGAAAGCGGGGACTGGGTGACCGCCCGGCTGAACGGCGTCCCTTACCTGGAAAAATCTCCGCTGATTTACTGGATCATGGCAGCGTCGTTCAAGGTGTTCGGCGTCCATGACTGGGCGGCGCGCCTGCCGCTGGCCCTCATTAACATCGCACTGTGCTGGGTCACCGCCCGCTTCGGCGCCTGGGCGTTCGCCCGCCGGGCCGGGACCTATGCGGGCGCCATCCTCGCCACCTGCATTGGAATGTTTTTGTTCACCCGCATCCTCATTCCAGACGCCGCCCTGGTGCTGGCCATCACCCTGGCGCTGTGGACGTTTCTGCGCATCGACGAAGATGCCAAGCCGGCGCAATGGCCCAGCTTCGTCATGCTTTATCTCAGCCTGGGCTGCGGCCTGCTGCTCAAGGGACTAGTGGCCGCGGTTTTTCCGGCGGCGATCATCCTGATCTACCTGCTGGTCACCCGCAGCGCCGGCATTCTTGATCGCGTGCGCCACCTGCGTCCCCTCGCGGGATTGCTGTTGGTTCTGCTGGTAGCGGCGCCGTGGCATGTGCTGGCCACGTTGCGCAACCCGCCGTTCTTTGACTGGACCATGCACAGCGCGCCCGGCGAGTACCACGGGTTTTTCTGGTTCTATTTCCTCAACGAACACGTCTTCCGTTTTCTCAACATGCGCTATCCGCGCGACTACAACACCGTTCCCCGCGCCTGGTTCTGGCTGCTGCATTTCGCCTGGCTCTTTCCCTGGAGCGCGACCCTGGTTCCCGCGTTCCGACAAAGCTGCACGCCCGTGGACCGCGACGGACGCACCCGGCTGCTGGCCTTGATTTGGGTTGGGTTTGTCATGCTGTTCTTTACCTTGTCGACTACGCAGGAGTATTACTCGCTGCCCATCTATCCGGCGCTGGCGCTGTTGATCGGCAGCGACCTGGCGGCGCGGGAACGTTACCCGCGCGCCGCCCGCGCCGTGCTGCTCACCATTTTCGCCGCCGGCCTGGGCGCCGTCATTTTTGTGCTGGCCCGCACGGCAGGCTTCGCGGCGCCGGGAGACATCTCGGCGGCGCTCTCCCAAAATCCGTCGCTGTACACACTCTCGCTCGGCCACATGGGCGACCTCACGCTGCGCTCGTTCGCTTACCTGCGGGCGCCATTGGGGCTGGCCGCGGTCGCATTATTGGTTGGCTTGATCGGGTTGGCGCGATCGCGCAATACCAGCGCCACCGTGGCGGCGCTCGCCCTCACCATGATTATTTTTGTGCAGGCGGCACGCTTGGCCCTGGTGGCTTTTGATCCGTATCTGGGTTCCAAGCCGCTGGCGGACGCCCTGCTGCACTCGCCGCCGGGAACATTGGTCGAAGGCGACGCCTACTACGCATTCTCTTCCGTATTCTTCTACACCAATCAGAAGGCGCTGCTATGGAACGGCCGTGGCAACAACCTGGAATACGGTTCCTACGCTCCCGCCGCCCCGCAGGTTTTCATCGATGACGAGAAGTTGAAAACGCTCTGGAATGACAAGCAGCGGAAGGATAAGCAGCCGGTCTATCTCCTGGTGTACGGCGCCGATCTGCCGCACCTCGACACCCTGTTGAATCGTGATTACAACGTGGTGGCCAGCAGCGGGGGCAATTATCTGCTGTCTAACCGTAAGTAGTGGAATTGATTCAGGTAGATGGGAAATTTAAAAAGAGGCGGCATGATTTTGCCTGGCTGGTTCCCGCTCTGGCCGAGAAAGGCTCTGCAAAATGTTAAAAGCAATCGCCGAAGTCACGCTTCTGATCTTTGTTCTGTTGACTGGTGCAGTCTCCTCGGTTCACCGGCCTCCGAACGTACTGGTTTCGGCATCGGTTGGAAAACCAGCATGGTCGAGTTGCGGCAAAGAACCTGGGCTGAGCCTGGAGTTGAATTTGAAGTTGACCAACTTATCAAAGAACCCGGTGGTACTAGGGAGAAACGAAATTGTGAACGATCGCTTTTGGCATAAGGGTAAAAAAGGAAAACTCGAACTGATCAGAATCGAAGAGTCGGGGGAGGATCTCTTCGACGACCATACGGACCCCGATTTCGGAAAGGATATCCGGGAGGAGCTTCTTCCCAGTCATGGGACTAAAAACCTCTCAATGAACCACATCTTTTTCCTTGTGCCGACGGATTTGCAGGGCCAGGTCACAAACCAAAAGATAATCGTAAGCTTTGAGTTCACGAGCATGCGCAGGGACGGCAGTGTATCGCGTTATTCTACTCAACCGATTTCCATCCCGCTGCCGGGTGGTTGCAACTTCAAGTAAGGCCGGAGCGACCCATTCATTGCGGCACGCAATGAGTGGGGAGACTTCCCGAACCAGGATTCAGCGGCAGGAAATGCGCCAAAGTTGGAGGGAACGGTTCAAGCACAGGTTTAGGAAAGAAGTTCAGTTCAGTCTTCATCAAATGGTCTGATTCATCCTTATCGGAGTGGGCGAGTCTCTGCCCGCACAGGAAATCCCACCCCTCGGTTGTCATTCTGACGCCCCCCGGCTTCACCGGGGTGAGGAAGAACCCCTACTCGGCTACAAATATTTCCCTCTGGTAGTTTTTAATACCATGCTGCTGCCAGATCCAACCAACTTGGATTTGAAATTTCAATTAATGGCACTTTTTTACTTCTTCTCCATCTCTTCAATTCCTTCTCTCTTGCGATGGCGTTCTCGACCAATCGGAACGCCTCCTGATAAACCAGCCGGTCGCATCCGTGGCGCTTGGAAAATCCAACTACTATTCGCTGCTTATGCTCGGAAAATCCTGCGCGGAAAATTGTTGGTGACCCCGATGTAGGGTGTGCCCGAGGTGCTGGCTACTATGTAACCGAAATAAGATCTCCTGGGGAGCATCATCAGGCGAGGATTACATAATTCAGAGTGGTTCCTACAATCAAATAATTCACAATCGCGAAATCCGCCAAATCTATCGGCAGGGAAAGTTCCAGAGGGAATATTTCTAGCCGAGTAGGGGTTCTTCCTCACCCCGGTGAAGCTGGGGGTCGTCAGAATGACAACTGGGGAGTAGGATTTTTGCTGGGGCTGGCGTTCGCGCAACCGATAACGCTTGAAACTGTCTGCTGGGCAGGCAGCATGGTAAGAAACCCCATCGCAAGGGAAATATTCGTGGCCGAGTAAGGGTTCTTCTTCACCCCGGTGAAGCTGGGGGGCGTCCGAATGACAACTGGGAGAGGGATTCCTGCTCGGGCTGGCGTTCGCTCAAATGACAATTGGAAGGTAGGATTTCTGTCGAACGCCGTGCCGCGGCCTATTTGTGCAGCACGATGTTCAGTAGAGAGTTGTGGATCCTTAGTTTGCCGTTGTACTCGATGAAGCCCAGCTTGCGAAAGCGGTTCATGAAAAAACTGACGCGGGAGCGAGTGGTGCCCACCATTTCGGCGAGGGTCTCCTGGCTGACGTTGGGTATGATTGGTTCCATCTCGCCGTTCTTGCCGTAGCGCGCCAGCAGGAGCAGGATTCTGGCCAGGCGCTTTTCGCTGGAATTGAAAAGCTGATCCACCAGGTCGGCTTCATAGCGCACGTTGCGCGTAATCAGATATTTCACGAAGTAATCGGAAAACGTATGTTCCTCATGCAGTACCTTCACCATGGCCGCGGAGCTGATGCGCACCAGGACGCAATCGCTGACCGCGGTGGCGGAAAATAGCCGCAGTTTTTGCCCGGTGATGGCGCCTTCCCCGAAGAAGTCTTGCGCGCCCAGCAGGGCGATGACTGCTTCCTTGCCCTGTTTGGAAATCACCGTAATTTTTACTTTCCCGCTTTGGATATAGAAGACCGAGTCGGCCTTGGAGCCTTGGGAAAAAATTATTCGCTTGCGAAGCAAGGTCTGCACTTTTTTCCCGCTGCCCATAATGGAGAGGAATTCGGCCGTCTTGAAGGGAGCAGGTTTTTGCATGGTCGCCGGGGGGAGGATGATTTTGGCTGTAGTATACAACTGTTACCGCGGCGCTCCGCACAAATATTTACTCTAAGCTACTTTAGGAATTCTCCCGAGGCCGGCGGGCCAATAGGCGCCGGCTTGGCGAAGTCAGTCGTGCAACACGATGTTGAGCAAGGAGTTATGGATGTTCATGTGACCGTGGCTATATTCGATGAAACCCATCTTGCGGAAGCGGTTCATGAAAAAACTCACGCGGGAGCGCGTGGTTCCCACCATTTCGGCAAGCGTTTCCTGGCTGATATGCGGAATCACCGGCTGCGGCTTGCCCGGCTTGCCATAGCGGGCCAGCAGCAGCAGGATGCGCGCCAGACGCTTTTCACTGGAATTAAACAGTTGGTCAACCAGATCTTCTTCAAAGCGCTCGTTGCGGGTGACCAGGTATTTTACGAAGTAATCGGAGAACACATGTTCCTGGTGAAGTATCTTCAGCAAGGCGCTGCGGGAAATTCGCGTGACCACACAGTCGGTAAACGCAGAGGCGGATGAAAGGCGTTTGGCCTGGCCGGTCACCGCGCCCTCACCAAAAAAATCTCCATCGCCCATAATGGCGAGCACCGCCTCTTTCCCGCGATTGGAGAGGACGGTGATTTTTACTTTGCCGCTCTGCACATAAAAAAGGGAATCGCAAACCGACCCCTGGGTGAAAATGCTCTCCCGCCGGACGAAGTTCATGATCTTTCTGCCGGCGCCCGGTCGGGATACGAAATCGAGAGCCACAAAACCGTCAGATTTTGATTTCATGGAGCTCCTGGTCTCACAGCGCCGGCGCTTGCGTCCGCCCACCCGTGCCTGGGGCCTGATTGTAAGAACGCGGCCCACTTCCCCCGCCTGCTCGATCTGGTGTCGCAATCGGAGCAATCAGGCCGCGATTTCCCGATACTGGGATTTTTCAGCAGGCCCACGATTTTCTGATATTGCCACCGGCAGGTCTGGTCAAAATTGCTCAGGGTCACGGATTTCAACGGCCCGGTTCCCATAAACGGAACCGGCAACATCGGGTTTTTTTCGGGAGTCCCGGCCACTTGACCCTAGGGAGCGGTCCTCACCGCAACCAATCTTTACGAAAGAATGCGGCCTCTTTGAGCCGTCGGAAGGGACTAGTTTCGCTGACAGCTAAAAAGGCCGCACTGTTCCTCAGGTAAGGAAGCACCATTGTCGTTTTCCGCCGGCCGCAGTGTTGGTCAAAATTGCTCATTTCCAAAAAACATTGCTGCTTCGGTTCAGGGGAATTGGGGAAGGACAAGACCGGTGGTTCGTCGTAGAATATCTATCAGCATCCAGACCTATTCCCCCTTCGATTGTCCTGACGAAGACCAGCCATGCCCAAGACTCGCCCCGTCTCTCCCACTCTCAAGAGCGAAACCGCCGCCCGCGGGGTGGCCTTGCCGGGCAACCAGGCAGCTCCGGTCCCTGATCCCATCAAGGACAAGAATTTGGCGGAGCTGGAGCAAGTCAATATGTTGTGGAAAGAGATCATGAGCGCGGACCCGCAGATGGCGACCGGGGTGCAGACGCTCAATCCTCATAACGAGCTGGTGCTGGAATCGATCAAAGACAGCATCTTCATCGTGAACCTGCAGGGCAAGATCACCTATGCGAACCGCGCCACGACCAAGGCGCTGGGATGGAACTCCGAGGAGATTCTGGGAAAGGACGCCCACGATCTGCTGCATTATTCCGAAGCCGGCGATGCCTCATGCCACCGCGACGAGTGCCTCCTGCATGCCACGCTGCAGAACGGCAGCGTCCACCTGCTCGACAACGAGGTGTTCTGGCGAAAAGATGGAACATCTTTCAAGGTGCAATTCCTCTCTTCCCCGGTCTTCCACGACGGCAAAGTGACGGGCGGCGTCATCACCTTCCATGAAATCGCCGAAGCTCATCAGGTGGAAGAAAAAGTCAGCCACCTCGCTTATTACGATCCCATTACCCATCTCCCCAACCGCGCGTTATTTGAGGAACGCCTTTCCCGCGCCCTGACCCTGGCCAAGGTTTCAGACCGGATGCTGGGAGTGCTTTTTCTGGCGGTGGACCAGTTCCAGAAGCTGAAGGACGCCTTGGGCTCTGACCTGGCCAACCTGTTGCTGTGCGGAGTGGCGGAGCGATTGTTAAGCCGTTTCGGGGATACCGTCACCATCGCCAGTTTCGGCGGCGGCGAGTTTGCGCTGCTCCTGCCGGAAGCTGCGTGGGGCACGGAGATCGGCGACATCGTTCCCAAGATCGAATTGCTTTTCAAGTCGGCCTTCGTGCTCGACGGGCACGAGCTTTTCGTGACCACCAGCGTGGGCATCAGCGTTTACCCGTTTGACGGGCAGGATGATGAATCGCTGCTGCGCAACAGCGGGGCCGCGCTGTACCGGGTCCGCGAGCACGGCGGCAGCAGCTACCAGTTCTATACCCCGGCGATGAACGCGCGCGCGCTCAAACGCCTTGATTTTGAAAGCAGCCTGCGGCGGGCCGTGGACCGCGACCAGTTCCTGCTGAACTATCAACCCAAGGTGGACGCTTTCAGCGGCCGCATTGTGGGCATGGAAGCGCTGATCCGCTGGCGCCACGCCGAGCTGGGCATGGTCTCCCCGGTGGAGTTCATTCCCCTGGCCGAGGAAAGCGGGCTCATCGAGCCCATCGGCGAATGGGTATTGCGCACCGCATGCCGCCAGAACAAGCTTTGGGGTGCGGCCGGAGTGCTCTGCTCGCGGGTGGCGGTGAACCTTTCCCCGCGCCAGTTCCAGCAGCCCGATCTCATTCCCATGGTGGACCGCATCCTGAAAGAAACGCAGCTTGATGCCGATTGCCTGGAGCTGGAGCTTACTGAAAGCTCAATGATGAATCATACCGAGACCGCCATCGCCACCCTGGGCAAGCTGAAGGACATGGGCATCCGGCTTTCCATCGATGATTTCGGGTCGGGTTATTCTTCGCTCGCCTACCTTAAGCGGTTCCCCATCGATTACTTGAAGATCGACCAGTCATTCGTGCGCGAAATCGTGACCGAACCCAAAGACGCCGCCATCGTAACCGCCATCGTGACCCTGGCTCACAGCCTGAAATTAAAAGTGGTGGGGGAAGGCGTGGAAACTGAAGATCAATTGCGCCTGCTGCAAAATCTGGGATGCGACGAGATCCAGGGGAACCTGATCAGCCGGCCGGTTACGGTGGACGCCTTTCCCGCCCTGGTGCTGCAACGAAACGGCCCCGTCCTGCTTAGCAGTTAAGGCGCGCGCCCCATTCTTCGTCGTTATCCGCTAATTTGAGGGCCGAGCGCTATGAGCAAACTTTCCGCCGAACCCACTCAGCGATTCAGCGCCCGGGCTTCGGCGTATGCCGCCTGCCGCCCGGGATATCCCGAGGCGGTCTTTCAGTTCATGTCCGGCGAGTTGGGGCTGAAGTCCAATTCGTTGATTGCGGATATTGGCGCCGGAACCGGAATCCTGGCGCGGCAGTTTCTCCAACGGGGAAACCCGGTGTGGTGCGTGGAACCCAATGCAAGCATGCGGGAACACGCGCAGGCACTGCTCGCCGCCTACCCGCACTGCGAAGTGAAAGATGGGACCGCTGAAGAAACCGGGTTGCCGCCGGGCCATTTTGATTTTATTGTCGCCGGCCAGGCTTTTCATTGGTTCAAGCTGGCCGAAACCCGAGCCGAATTCGCGCGCATTGCCCGGCCAGATGGCTGGATCGTGCTCATCTGGAACCAGCGCGCGCCGCAGGAGCCGGGATTTCTATCGGCCTATGAAGGCGTGCTGGAAAAGTTCAACATCGATTACCAGACGATCAAGGCGCAAAACAACGAACAGCGTGCGCGCGTATTTTTTGCCGGCGGATTTCAGCGGAGGGTCTTTGCCAATCCCGTGAGCTGGGATTTCGAGCACGTCTCCGGCTACCTGTTTTCCGCGTCGTACATGCCGCTGCCCGGCGCCCCGGAATCCCAAGAAGTGCTGGAGGAGTTACGGAAGATATTTGACCAGCACCAGCAGGACGGAAAAATTCAGTTCAGCTTTGCCACCGAAGTCATCTGGGGCCGGCCTTAGCGCAAGCGGCATCCTGTGAAACACGCTTCCACGTTAATATTAAGGACGCCAACGCCAGAGCGGGTTTCGCGCCGGCCTGGCGTCGCGACTGAAGCGCCATGCCAGACCAGCCACTCACCATCCTGTGCCTCGCCAGCTACTTCAAAGGGCAGGAATTTCTGCGCGAGTGCAAGCGCCAGGGATGCCGCGTTTTTCTGCTCACCTCCTTTAGCCTGGAAGACGCGGAATGGCCGCGCGAGAGTGTAGACGATTTCTTTTACATGCCCGACGTCGATTCCAAGTGGAATCTGGACCACACCATCCTAGGGGTAAGCCACCTGGCGCGCACCCAGAAGATCGATCGCATCGTGCCGCTTGACGATTTCGACCTGGAAACCGCCGCCGCTCTGCGCGAGCACCTGCGCATCCCGGGCATGGGCGAGACCACCACACGATATTTTAGAGACAAACTGGCCATGCGCGCGCGGGCGCGCGACGCGGGAATCCTGGCGCCGGATTTCGTGCACGTCCTGAACGATGACGCCATAGGGGAATTCATGGGACGCGTTTCCGCACCCTGGGTGTTGAAACCGCGGTCACTGGCAGGCTCCATCGGTATTCAAAAAATCCCCGGCGAAACGGAACTGTGGGCGGCGCTGGAACAATTGGGCGACCGCCGATCTTTCTTCCTGCTGGAACAATTTATTTCCGGCGACATTTATCACGTGGATACCATCGTGCACCGCGGCCAGTTGCTCTTCTCCAATGCCAGCCGGTACGGCGTCCCTCCCATGGAAGTGACCCAGGGCGGAGGCGTGTTCACGACCCGAACCCTGCCGCGCGATTCGGAAACTTCCCGCGAGCTGGGGCGGGTGAACTGGAAGACGTTGCAGGAATTTGGATTGGTGTGGGGCGTCTCCCATTCGGAGTTCATCCATTCGCATGCCGATGGCAGGTACTATTTTCTTGAAACCTCCGCGCGGGTGGGCGGGGCCAATATAGCGGAGCTGCTGGAAGCGGCCAGCGGGATCAACCTGTGGGCGGAATGGGCCAAGGTTGAAATTGCAGGACAGGATGGCGCCTATTCGGCGCCCGAGTTACGCAACGACTCCGCGGGATTGCTGGTGTCGCTGGCCCGGCAGGAGTCACCCGACACCGCGCAATTTAATGAGCCCGAAGTGGTCTGGCGCATGAAGCTGCCCTGGCATATCGGCCTGATCATCAAGTCCGGCGACCCCCGCCGGGTGGAGGATTTGTTGAATCGGTATGTGGCGAAAGTTCGAGCCGAGGTGATGACGTCACAACCGGCGCCGGATAAGCCCACTCACTAGGGTTGATTCCTGGCGAGGGCAAGTTTCTGGATTCAATCCACCTCTCGTCATGCCGGCTAAAAGCCGTACTCTTAAGAACATCTATTCAGCGGCCTGATGAGTCTCTTGCACGACTAAATCACCAGGCGTTACCCTTTCGGCCGCCCTGCGTTTCAACTTCAATGAAGGTCTTAAGTGTTGGTGCGACAGTGATTCCCGGTGGAGAGATTTCTATTGGCCGAATCGGAAAAGCTTCCAACCGACTCCGAAACCCGCTGCACTTACGGAACAGCAAAAACTCGCGCCCCCAACAGCCTGGTTTTGACATAACCTCTGAAGGCCACTGCCACCAGGAGCAAAACTGAATTTTCTTCCGCGCCTGCAGCAGGATTACTTGCTCACAAAACCAGCGACCGCATCCAGAAACATTCGGGGCTGGTCCACAAACGTCATGTGACCGCTTTTCGGCAGAATCACAATCTGCGAGCCGGCAATTTTCTCGTGCATTTCCTGAGACATTTTAGGGTCGCTCTCATCGTGGTCGCCCGCGATCAGCAGAGTCGGCACCTTGATCTGGCTGAGGCGATCGAGGTATTCGACCTCGGCCAGGTTGCCGTCAATGACAAACTCGCCGTGCGAACCCCACATCTTGCGATATACATCCCAGGCGGTGCCGGTGTTGTCGCCCTGGGGATCGTAATTCGGGTCGGGATGGTTCTGGTAGATGTAAGGGAAGTAGCCGCTGCCCCAGGCCAGGGTCGCATACTCATCGGGATAGCGCCCGTGATGCCACGCCGGACCTTTGTCGAACAAGCCCGCCGCTTCCAGTTCATCGAGGCGCTTGCGTTCCGTGGGATCCATCTCGGATTTCATTTTGGCCAGCGCCTGGTTGATCTCTTTAGTGCTGGCGAAGGTGCCAGCCAGAATCAAGTGCGAAAGGTTTTTCTGGTACTTCAGCGCATAGGCCTGGGCCAGCACGCCCCCGAACGAGTGTCCCATCAGGCTTATCTTGCCCAGCCCCAGCGCCTGGCGCACCGCCTCCACGTCTTCCACCATGTTGGCCACGGTGTATTGCTTGGCATCTTCAAGCCTCGCGGATTTGCCCGAGCCGCGTTCGTCAATGAAGATCAACCGGCTGGTGCGCATCAGTGGAAGCAAATGGGGCAGGAAGTAAGAATGCGACGCGCCGGGGCCGCCGTGAACGATCATCAACGGAGCGCCTCTTCCCATAACGGTGTAATAAATGAGCGCCCCGTGGCTATCCACATAGCCTTCCTGCACTGGATAGACAGGTAGTGCGGGGGCGGATTTCCGCGAAGCCGCCTGGGAGAAAGGCATTGAACATATCATCGCGAGGAGAACCAGAGCAGTGCAGCGAGCGGGGTTGCGCATGGCCGGAATTTTATCACCAGCACGCGGGCGCACGGCGGCGTGGTAGCCTTTCTTCACCCTTATGTCCAATTCTCATTTTGATCTGCGCGCCGCCGCCCATCAAACCATGCTGGACCGGAACTTTCAGCCGGACTTTTCTCCCGAAGTTGACGCACAAGTGGCTGGCATCGAGGCCCATCCTCCTGACGTGATGAACTCCTCAGGGCAAGGCGGAGATGCGTTGCGCGATATGCGCAAATCGTTGTGGTCTTCGATCGACAACGACACCTCACGCGATCTTGACCAGCTCGAAGTCGCGCAACGGGTGGACGCGACCCATATCAAGGTCTCGATCGCCATCGCCGATGTGGATGCGTACGTGCCCAAAGGCTCGGCGGCTGACCAGCATGCGGCCGCGGCCACCACGTCGGTCTATGCCGGGGTCGTCATTTATCCTATGCTGCCGGAACCGCTTTCCACGGGCACGACCTCCCTGCTCGAAGGCGCCGACAAGCTGGCGGTGGTCATCGAATTTGTGGTGGATGACAACGGCGACGTGTCATCGAGCGACGTCTATCGCGCGGTGGTGCGCAATTATGCCCAGCTCACCTACAACGGCGTGGGCAAGTGGCTGGAATTAGGCGACGCGCCGCCCAAGGTGGCGGCATCCGCCGATCTGCAGGCCCAGTTGCACCTGCAGGATGAGGCTGCGCAACTGCTGCGCACCGAGCGTTACCGCCACGGCGCGCTGAACGTGGAGACCATCGAGACCCAACCGGTCATGGCCGGCGGTCAGATCACGGGGATGGCGCTGGTGCACAAAAATCGCGCGTCCGAGCTGATCGAAGATTTCATGGTAGCGGCCAATGGCGTGATCGCCCGGTTGTTAAGCAAGCGGAATTTTTCGTCGATTCGCCGCGTGGTGCGCAGTCCGGATCGCTGGGACCGCATCGTTGAACTAGCCCGGCAAAAAGGCGGGACCCTGCCCCCCGATGCGGATTCGGCGGCGCTCAATCAATTCATGATTAAACAGAAGGCGGCAGACCCGGTGCACTTTCCCGATCTTTCCCTGGCAGTCATCAAGCTCATGGGCCCGGGAGAATATGTGCTGGAGCGCGCGGGCGAGGCCGCGATCGGACATTTCGGTCTGGCGGTGCAGGATTACACGCACTCCACGGCGCCCAACCGCAGGTTCGCCGATCTAGTGGCGCAACGACTGGTCAAGGCGGCCCTGGCCGGGCAACCTTCGCCTTACAGTGATGCCGAGCTGCAGGATATAGCCGAGCGCTGCACCCAGCAGGAAAACAACGCGCGCAAAGTGGAACGATTGATGACCAAGCGCATGGCCGCGATTTCTCTGAGCAGCAAGATCGGCCAGAACTTTAGTTCCATCGTCACCGGTGTAACCGCACAGGGAACGTGGGTAAGAATCGTCAACCCTCCGGTGGAAGGACGGTTGATGCGGGGGGCAAAGGGGCTTGATGTGGGCGATAAAGTTACGGTCACGCTGCAACATACCGACCCGCGGCAGGGCTTTATCGATTTCGTCCGCTGAGCAGCGCAACAAGAGACTCATTGAAGCCCACCAGGAATCTCTCCAAGGGTTGTGAAAAAACCCAGGCCATGGAAAGAAAGATCTGAACCTTACTCCGAAGTCCAATGCTTCCACCTGGGAAGCAACATCCTATAGCGGTTTCATAGCTGCTGTATCCCCATTTCGATCTTTGTCGGCGGAGAATCTCGCCATCCCCAGCATCCCTGCTTTCTTGCTCAAAGGACTGCTCAGAAACCGCTCTTGGCAGGCCCCCCACGGGATGTCATTCTGACGACCCCCGGCTTTACCGGGGTGAGGAAGAATCCCTACCCTCGGCAAACTCTCAGCGAACCCGATGGTTCATCTCCGCCGAATACTGACCACTGTACGGTGGCGGTCAAGCGCGGCGCCTGATCCGTACCGGAGGACCGAAAAAGACCCCGGGGAAATACTTGTCGAACAGTAAGGGTCCTTCCTCACCCCGATAAAGACGGGGGGCGTCAGGATGACACCGGGGAAGGGGGTTTGGAGATGGCGAGATTCTTTGCGGACAAGAATCGAAATGGGACACAGTAGCTATGAAACCGCTTCAAGAAACTTGCGGCGGACCGCATAAAAAAACCGCCGGCTTAACCAAGCCGGCGGGCGGTGATTCGGTTGGGGGATGTTTATCCGGCTTACGGGTTTACCGTGAGCGAGATGTTGAAGTTGTGCGCGGCGCTGCCGCCGCCGGTGGCGGTGGCGCTTACCGTACTAGTTCCCGCCGGGGTCACACTGGGCGCGGGCGCCGGTGCGGGGGAGCCTCCGCCTCCGCCTCCGCCACAACCCACCAGCGCTGCCAGCAAAAGCAGCATGAGGGTCAGGGCCAGCATGGTCATCCAGCGTTTCTTCCTGCGGCTGCCGCCTTGCGCGAAGTTACCCAGCAGGACCAGGCCGGCGATGCCGCCTCCGCTCAGGCTCCACATCAGGGCGTAAACCGGACGGTTGCCGCTGTCACCGGGGAACCGCAGCGCGGCGTTCGGTCCCGTGGTTTTGATCACCAGGGTCGAGGTCACGGCGCCACCGCTCGGGGTCAGGCTGGGCGGGGTGAAGGTACATGTGGTAAACGACGGCAGGCCGGTGCAGGCCAGATTGACGGTGCCGTTGAACCCGCTAATTGGGGTCAGGGTGATGGTGAAAGTCGCCGACTGGCCCGCGCGAATCGTGGCGCTGGGCGGATTGGCGGTGATGGCGAAATCGGAAATGGATTGCACCAGGCCGGCCGAGGTGCTGCCGGTAAACGTGGTGTCACCGCTATACACAGCGGTGATGGCATGGGTGCCGGTGCCCAGCGCGGAGGTGGTGAAGGTGGCCACTCCCGCAGTCAGCGTACCCGTCCCCAGAACGGTGGAGCCCTCGTTGAATGACACCGACCCCGTCGGCGACCCTCCTCCGGGGGCGGTGACGGTCGCGGTGAAGGTGACAGAAGAGCCCACAATCGCCGGGTTGGCCGATGAAGCGAGCGCCACGGTGGTGTTGTTGACGTTGATGGTTTCAACCAGCGGCGGGGCGGAGGTGCTGCCGTTCACGTTGGCGTCGCCCACATACATGGCGGTGATGCTGTGGGTCCCGGCGGACAATGTTGTCGTGGTGAAGGTGGCAACTCCGGTCGGGCTCAGCATTATGGTGGCAATGGTTGTGGCTCCGTCGATGAAGTTGACGTTGCCGGTGGCTGCGCCAGTAGTGGGCGTGGTCACGGTGGCCGTGAATGTGACCGGAGCGCCAAGTCCCGCCGGATTTCTTGAGGAAGTCAGCGTGATGGAACTGGTGGTTGGGCTCACGACCTGGGAAATGGCGGATGAGGTGCTCGCGCTGAAATTAGTATCACCGACATAAGTGGCTGTAATGCTGTGCGTTCCCGCAGTCAGCACCGACGTGGGGAAGTTGGCGGTGCCATCTCCGCCCACAACTACCGAGCCCAGGGAGGTGGCGCCGTCGTTGAAACTGACCGAGCCGGTGGGCGTGCCCGCCTTGGGGTTCGAAGAGGTTACGGTTGCGGAAAGGGTGACCCGCGACCCGAACACCGATGGGTTATTGGCCGAAGCGACGGTGGTAGTGGTCGCAACTTTATTGACGACCTCGACCACAGTCCCGGTGCTGGCGCCAAACTTGGAATCGCCGCTATAGGTCGCCGTAATGGTGTGGCTGCCGCCAATAAGCCCGGAGCTGGTGAACGAAGCCTGTGCGGAGGCGTTCAAAGCGACAGTAGCGAGCACGTTGGTTCCATCTTTAAACACCACGGTGCCGGTGGGGACCCCCGCCGTGCTGGAGGTTACCGTTGCCGTGTAAGTAACGGGATCGCTGAAGTTCGACGGGTTGCCCGAAGGAACCAGAGTGGTGGTGGTGGCGGCTACACCGGTGTTCACCACTTGCAGCAACGGGGGCGAGGAGCTGCTGGTGGCGAAAGCGGTATCCCCGCTGTACACCGCGGTAATGGTGTGAGTGGTCCCGCCACTGAGCGCCGAGGTAGTGAAGATCGCCTGGCCGGAAGCGTTGACCGGCGAGGTCCCCAGGGTGATGGTGCCGGTCGGCGTAGCTTCCTGGAAGGTCACGGTGCCGCTGGGAAAAATGGCGCCGCTGCTGGCCACAACCGTGGCGGTAAAGGTGACCGGACTGCCGGCCACTGACGGGTTGGCCGACGACGTGAGGCTGGTGGTGGTGGTGACCAGGGGCGCGGCGATGGTGACCGACCAGACTCCGCGGCCATAGGTGGAAATCCGCAGCAGCTTGGTGGCGCCGGATTTGAAGATCTGCAACCGGGTGACAGGAACGCTGGGCAAACCGTTGCCGTAAATGCTCCAGCTCGCGCCACCGTCAGGGCTGAGATAGACGCCGGTGTCGGTTCCCGCATACAGCACTCTCGAGTTGTCAGGATCGATCACGATGGCGTCGGCCGGCGCGTCGGGAAGGTTGGCGGTAATGTCGGTCCAAGTGGCCCCGGCGTCGGTGGTCTTCAAGACGTGGGAGACGCTGAAACCCATGACCGTGATGTAAGCGGTCTTGCCGCTGGCGTCGGCGGCATCAATGGCAATGCCCGAAATGGGGAACCCGCCGGTGTTGGGAGGAACGCGTTTGGTAAAGCTCGCAGGCCCAGCATCGGCGCTGGTGGAAACGAAAACCGAGCCGACTCTGGTGCCCACGTAGATCGCCTGGGAACCATTGCCGGTGACCGGCCCGCCGGCGGCGATGGTGGATACGGTGTTCATCTCAGCGCCGGTGCAGGGCGTGGCGTCACCGGTATCTAGATTGTTGGTCAGGGCATTGGCCGCCGGGAAGGCGACCGTGGCCGGGCCCGTACCGGGGCCGCGCCACAGCCGGCAGGTTCCGATGAGCAAGTTGGATGTCTTCCCCGGATCGAGGATGAATGGGGTGTAGAACGGCCCAGCATCGCCTCCCAGGGTGACCTTGGTGATGACCTCAGGGAACTGGTCGCTGGTGCAGGATGTTCCCACCGTGCAGCGCTGGATCGAGACTCCCTTATTTGCGGGATTTTCCGCGTACCAGATATTGGGGGAATTGGGGTCGATATCGGTAAAGCCGCCGTCGCCGCCGTTGACTCGTTTCCACAGCGTGGATCCGGTCGTGGCCACAGTTCCGTTGTCCTGGGTGCCGCCGATGATCACTGACGAGTTGACCTTGTCCTGGCTGAACCACACAAACTCACTCAGCGATAGGTTGGTGTTGAGGTTTTGAAACGAGTTGGGGGTGGAGCTGGGGCAGCTGCCGTTGGCCGCGGCCCCGTCGAGGGAGCGGTACACTCCACCGTCGTTGCCGAAGTAGATGGTCGAAACCGCGCTGGTATTAGCCGTGGAAAAGGCAATGGCATGCTGGTCAGGATGAACGTGGGCGGAAATGCATGCGCCATACACATGGGTAAGGTTCAACCAGCCGGGGGTGGGGTCAGGGACGGGAGTAACCAGGGGGCCACAGGTGGGGCTGGCCGGCGTGATCGAACACTTATAAATATTTACGGTGGCCAGAAGAAGGTTGGTATTTCCCGTTCCGGCGGGCAGGGCGGCGAGATCGAGGTTGTAAAAGCCCTGCGCGGTGTCGCAGGAAGAACCATCGCCGCAATCCTTCAAGCCGGAAACCCCGAGAGGTACCCAGGTACTGCCGCCATCGACGGTGCGAAAGACCCCCTGGTCTTTCTCGTTGCTGTCAACGAACACGGTGTACATCTCATCGACGGAGCCCAGGCGCATTGCCAGAACTCCGCGGAACATGGGACACGACGTCACGCTGGGGTTGGTAGGACAACTGGCTGCGCTGATGACGGTGCCGCCGGTCACGACGGTTTGCGGCTGGTTGGGCAAGCGCGACCAGTTGGCGCCGTCGGTGGACGAGTAGAACCCGTGGCGGCGAATGGCGGCGAAAAATTTGCGCTCTACCGGGTTATAGACGATGGAAGTGGGCGAATCGGGAGCGATGGGAGTGCCCGCATCGAGCACCGTCGCCGCGGTCCAGGTCAGGCCGGCATCGGTGGAAAAGTAAATCCCTCTACGGGGAGTAGTAAGAATTCCCACCGTGGCGGAGTTCGACGAAGTAGCGCCGGCGATGACCAGGTTGGGATTGTCAGGATTGAAAACGATCTTGCTGAATGCCAGGCCAAGGAAGGGGACAGTTCCGCCATTGGCAGTCTTGATCAGGGTCCAGTTCGCTCCCCCGTCGGTCGAACGCAGGATGCCCAGGCCGTAGTAGGAATCTACCGACGCATTGGTTTCGCCGGTTCCCACCAGCAGGGTCCTGGAATCATCGGGCTTGATGGCGATGGCGCCCACGGCCAGGGTGGGCTGGGCATCGAGCAGCGGCGTCCAGGTGACGGTGGTGGGGTCACTGGCGGCGGCGTTAGTTGATTTCCATAAGCCGCCAAAGGCGCCGCCGGCATAAACGGTGTTGCCGGAAGTGTCGGCCTGATCGACAGCCATCGAGGTGACGCGGCCGGTGTTATTGCCGTAATCCTGGCCGGGCTCAGAAGTCAGCGGGGCCGGGCCCAGGTTGTTCCACGCGGGACCGGTGCCGGGAGTGGCGAGAGTCGCATCCGGCGAGATGCGGGCGGAAGAGGTGGCTGCCGCCAGGCGCTGCATCGCCATTTTCTGCTGGTACGCGCGGTAGAGCAAATCCGCCGAGCTCTTGCCCGGGACCTGGCGTCCGCTGTTGAACCAGCGTTCGTGCCGCAAGGCGTCGTCGCCCCCCTTGAGACTCTCTGCCGGGCCATCGGCATCCTTGATCACCTTGATGTCGCGATCCTGGGCGAAAACCAGGCCGGACAACAGAAGAGCCAATAGCGCAACTGTGGAAACAAGATGGCGGGCGGGACTGCGCAACCAAGAAAAATTCGATTTCCGCGAACTAGTGCGATACGTAGAAGAAGACATAACCCTCCGTAATAAAGGAAGCCTATTGGCCATGGGTGAGACCGGCAAGTGCGGAATGCGGGTCATATATTAGGAAGGCGTTCCGGCACACCTGCAATACCAGGCGGCGGAAAAGCCTTTCGGCGATAACAACGGCGAAAAAAAACCTATGGAAAAGACGATACTGTTGATTTAACGGCCTTGTCAACACACCGAAGTCCGGGGTAGTGTCCTACTTTGGCGGCTTGGGTCTTCGAAGGTGAGATCATGGCGAAGTTCGTGTTCGGAATGAACCTGTCCCTGGATGGCTATGTGGACCACATGGAAATGCGGCCATGCCCCGCGCTCTTTCGTCACTGGATAGAGCATGTGCGCGGCCTGACCGGCAGTGTGTACGGTCGCCGCATGTACGAGATAATGCGTTATTGGGACGATGACCTTCCTGAGTGGGGTGCGCAAGAACAAGAGTTCGCAGCGGCGTGGCGGAGCCAACCGAAGTGGGTAGTTTCGCGCTCGTTGAAGTCAGTCGGCCCCAATGCCACACTGGTTTCGGATGACATCGAGACGGTGATACGTGGCCTGAAAGCTCGGCTGGTTGGCGAGATTGCGGTTTCCGGACCAGAGCTAGCCCGAAGTCTGACCGACCTTGGTCTTATCGATGAGTATCGACTCTATTTCCACCCCGTCGTACTCGGTCGCGGCAAGCCATTCTTTGCCGGGCCACGGCCGCCGCTCCGCCTTGTTTCCGCCGATCCCGTTGGCGAGGACACTATCAGACTGACCTATACCACAGCCTGATGGACATTACATTCCCCACATTGAAATTAGGACACCACCAACCCCGGGCCGGAGTGAGACTCAAGTGCGATTCAGGAGCTGCACCTGTCTCACGCTCTTAAAATCTTCCGGGGCCCCCCAGATACAAATTGTTTGGCTTTTTTTCATCGTGGATTCGCCACGGGCGAGGCGGAGATTTAGACTGTTAAGCGCGGCGGCAGGGAGCTCGCAACCCGCCGGCCTCCAGCTGGCATTCGATTGCAAGGAAAAATGACATGAACATAACGAGAAGCGGTATCGGCTGGATCGAAGTGGTGTGCGGGCCCATGTTCAGCGGAAAGAGTGAAGAACTGATCCGCCGCCTGCGCCGCGCCGAGATCGCGCGCCAGCGAGTACAGATTTTCAAGCCGGCGATCGATGCCCGCTATTCCGACGACCATATTGTTTCGCACAGCGATCTGCGCATCCGCTCGGTGGCGGTGCGCGACACCTCGGATATCGAGGCCCGCCTCGACGTTCGGTCGGAGGTGATCGGCATTGACGAGGCGCAGTTCCTCGGTCCCGACGTGGTGGACCTGGTGGTGCGGCTGGCGGACATGGGCAAGCGGGTGATTATCGCCGGGCTCGACACCGACTACCTGGGCAGGCCATTTCATCCCATGCCGGAATTGCTGGCGGTGGCCGATGAGATACGCAAGGACCTGGCCATCTGTATGCAATGCGGAAATCCCGCCAAGCACACGCAGCGGCTGGTGGCCAGCGAAGACTTGATCGTGGTGGGAGCGGCGGGCATGTATGAAGCGCGCTGCCGGCGATGTTTCGAGCCCGACCTGGGCAAGATAAACGAGAAAGCCGAGCTCGCCCGGACGGCCGCATTTCCTAAAACCCAGCCCTGAGCCGGGGTTCAAATAAACCGAATTTTCGGCAACTTTGCCTTGATAATCGCATCTTATGAAAGCCCGGATGTTAGTATTTCCGGCTTATCGAATTCCTGATTTTTCGGCGCCATAATTCAGCCGCACCATAATTCTGCTGCACAAGGGCATCCATGGAAAAGAAAAAGGTAGAGCAGTTCAAGAAGAAACTGGAACTCCGGCAGCAGGAGCTGCACGGCATGGTCTCGCGCATCGAACAGGACGGGCGCGCCGCGGATTCTGACACCGCGCAGGACATCGCCGACCGCGCCGCCAACTCCTACACCAAGGAATTTCTTTTCTCCCAGAGCAACAACGAGCGCCTGCTGCTGCAGATGGTGGAGGGCGCGCTGGAGCGCATCCGCGAGGGTAATTTCGGGGAGTGCATCCATTGCGGCAAGGAGATCAACGCCAAGCGCCTCGAAGCCGTGCCGTGGACGCGCTATTGCATCGAATGCCAGGAAAAACAGGAGCAGGGCCTGCTCGAAGAATCAGCCTGATTCCTTCCCCGTCCACAGCAATAAAAAAGGTGTAAATATACTTGACTGACAGGCTTTGACCTGATACGCTTAGTGGTGTGCAAAAGCCTCCAAAGAGCCATATCGAGATATTGAAGAAGCAGTTCTTTGAGGAGTTCGCCCCATTAGAGAAGGCGGAATGCGTTCTAGTCTTAACGGATAAAAAGACCGGAGCGTGCTATTGCGAATGTCACGTCAAGGCTAGTGTTTTAAACCAGCTTGGGACCACTATTGCTCCCCTAGACCCCGATGACCAGCCGGACTACAAGGCGAACAGGGACCTGCGGCTGACCCATCCGGCATTCGCCAAAATGGAGGCCGACGCGAAGCAAGGTAGATCATTCAGCAACATCGTATCCGAGTACACAAGGGAACACAAGAAATCCCAACCATTAAAGATTGTCGGCGGACAGCACAGGTTCAAAGCATTGCAAGATGCTTTGACGGACGGCGTAGATGAGTATCACGGTATTAAGGTGTATTTCGGGCTGGATCTCAGTCAGAGGCTAGACGTGCAATTGATTTCGAATACCAATATTGCAATATCCTTACTGAAATGGGACTTCCGCGAAACAACTGATCCGTGAAATCTTCATTGGCTCCTAGCAAGATCATTTATTGTCAATTATTACAAAGGTAGAGATGCTGATCCTACGACATTCAATGCCAACAACTCAACCCCAGTACTATGCGAGACAGGCCGGGATGATAATGACTGGACTCTTCTAAAGAAAACCAGAACTGACCTTTGGGACGACGTTAAACTTCAAGAATCTGCCAGGGAATTCTCGTTGCTGATAAAGGCACAACGATGCTATTTTGATAAACACGATACCGTGAAACCAGACTTTCCAGAGAAAGCCCTCAATGCTGCCGTTTACACTGCTTGGTCTTATATTGCTGGCCTATTGCGCGACAATGCGGCCCGATTGAAGCGTCACTTCGACCTGAAAGACTTTACCGCCAAAGATCCACTAAATGCGGCGGTCCTTGGCCAAAGGAAAACACAAAAGCGACAAAGACGCGTACCGCGGGTTAGGATACCGAACAGACCCGCAAGAACGCGGCAGAATGGTCGAATTGTTCTATATTCAAGCCGAATCTGGAAATGGGATTAACAAGAGATCGGTCGATGCCGCTATTGCTGCTTGGCACGCGAAGGACGCGACGTTAGTGGCGAACACGAAGCGTGAAAAGGTGAAGAATGCCAGAGATCGATGATTTTGCCAGGTCTTTATTAGAGCCTCGTCGGAGGAATCTGTGGGCGAAGGCGAGCGTCAGGGATGGCTGTCGACGAGGAACCTCCGGACCTTTTTGCAGGTGGAATCAGCAAGGCAGAATGCCACGTTCATCTTTGGCCGTGAGCGCCGCGAGACGGGTGAGAATGTCGGTCATGTGAAATTCTGCTGTAATAGTGCATCGGAGGTCGAAGACATGAAGCACAGCAGACTGGTGGGCCTGTTCGTAGCGCTGCTCGGGGTATTAGCGCTGTTTTCCAGCCTGAATAAGCCGGGCGTCGCCGCATTG
>JBBQWT010000026.1:0-39776 GCA_038210375.1 Terriglobales bacterium
GGATCCACGAGTACAACCACCACCGGCCCCACCAGTCGCTCCAAAACCGGACGCCCGCCGCAACCCGACAAGCGTTCGCTCAACCTCAACCCCTAACAAATATCGAGGCCCTTTGTGTCTAGTTTAGGAGGGTGCATTACAGTAGCAAGCAAAAGAAGTAGACGTGTGATTATGATCGTTTCTATATGCTTTGCTTTGGGCGCTATCGGTATGGGTTGGGTTTACAAGGATTTTACAAAACATATCGACGAAATTGGTCATTCGCAGTTTCGCACAGTTGCAATTCCACTCGGATCCTCCAAAGTGATATATGCGAGGAGAGAAGGCCGTGGGTTGAACTATGACGTGCTTGCACTGTCGCCTGATCCTAATCCTTGCTCTCACGCGAACCCTCACACGGATTACATCTTCCGTTACGACGGTACTCCGCTTTATGTAGCGCAAACTAAAACCGGGTTGGAAGTGTACAGATTTGGTTCGGTTGAATTACCTTATTCGGGGGCTACTGCGATCGATGTTGAAATCAAGCGTCTCCCAATCGAAGAGTTCCGCTCGATCGTGGGGACGTACAATGAACGTCACATCCGGAAGGTAGATGTCTCTTTCACAACTGACTCGCGCGGATGTAGATGAGTGTGGCATTCTCCAATCGGACTGGGTAGTGACGCAACTACGATATTTTGGCGGGTTGTCTTCGACGTGAAATGTGGTGGGGAGAAGCCAGGGTGGGGAGAAACCAGGGACAGACGGGACGTTTTCCGGCGGCCACGCTGTGTTCTGGCCCGCACGCTAGAGATCGAACTTCAGAGTTTCCTGTTTCTGTCGACCGCCGGATTGGTTGGACGACCTCCCTTTTGCGAACTTAAAGAGCGGGCGGGTGGCCCACACGATTAGAGTGCGGATGGCTAGACGATTGGGTGGCCCTCGATAAGAGTGAAAGCCAGGTGCCCCGCTCGGTTAGGGCGAGATATCTTTCAGCGAAATGCATGTCTTTTTTTCGGGATACTTCCGATCTGGTGAAGACCGGTGTTATCTTCCAGCTATGCCGGGGAACCAAACACCTTCAACGCCAATTCATTTGAGACCCAGGCGGTCGGGGTTGAGCATGTCTCGCCCACTCATTGCGTGCCGCAATGAAGTGGGGCACCCTAATCTTATGGGCCACCCGCCACTGGTAACATAGACGGCCCTGACGGTTTACGCTCTGGGATAGAGATTCACGAAGGTCCTGGGGCTTCAGAAGGCTTGTATGCTTATTCCCGGCGGCCCTGATGCCCGCGACGACTTTCAAGAGTTTCATCTCCAGTTTAATTGATCAGGATTTGAACAATGGATATGGACAAAACATCACCGTAATTTTGCTGGATCGGAGCGTCGAACCCGAGCTGGCTAAAACATCCGACGAAATTCCCATGGAGAACCCTAAGTAAAGGCTTCCCAATTGATTTCTATGCAAATTTTTCGGCGTTGGCTTTTGGTTGCATTACTTTCGGTTCCAGCGTGGGTTGCAGCCTCCGGCCAAGAAAATTCTAACCGCAAGGCGAACGTAAAGAACAATTTAAGAAAAAAGGATTTTTGTGGCGAAACTTCCCATCAGATTTCTGCGCTGACTTCCAAACAACAAGAGTTGCTGCGGAAATATGGGGTGGTTGAAGGCAATGGTAAAGACAAGATAATTATCAGCGAAAAACTTGTCCCCGATTGCTTTACGCGCGTACACTTTGGCCGATTGATTTCAAGAATCCTGGGAACTGGGTCCGCCGGCGAAGAAGAGACGTTTGCCAAGAATCACTCAACTCTCTTGGGGCGGGTAGTTCGAGCATTATGGCCGGTGATCGCGGAGTCACCGGCAGTTCCCAACGATGGAGCCCTTCCTGACGAGAAATGGGCATTGCTGAACGAGCCCGCCCTGAGTGATTCTGACGTTACTGCGATTGTATCTGCGGAGATTGAAAGTGGGCTTGATGGAAATGTTGCCTATCTTCTGTTCCACCGCACGTTGCCACAACTTAATGTTCAGATAATCTCCATCTTAGACGTTAATTCTAAATCGGTTAAAGGGCGATTGAGAAGTACATCGGAAAAGCTCTATGCTATCGCGATCTTGAGTCGTAAACCCAAACCGAACCTCTTGCTCGCGCTGTGGCAGCTCGAGCAATTAGAGAGCCCATCACCTGTCGAACAAACAACAATCGAAAAGATGAGTCGCAAGCTCAGGAGCAACAGGGCTGTAGAGTGGAAGGATATGGACGAGCTTGCGGCAGAGGAACTCTGAACAGCCGGGTGCCCCTCGATAAGAGTGAAGGCATTGTCAAGTGCACACTGATCCTGTGCAGGTTTTGATTCCCGCTGAGTTGGCCAGAGGTGGTTGAGGACCAGGAATCCGCAAACTCACGCGGTAATCACTTGCGGTGGAACTTCATCATTCCACCACCCATCGATACGGTCTTGACTGCGACCATGCTTGTTCACGGCAACCCCGAGGTCTCTCCACTCCGCCGCGCCAAGGCCCGCGGTCTCCGGTCGAGATGACAATACTTTGAAAGGCAGGTTGGGACGGGTTGTGGAGAATGAACCCTAAGCAAAACCGCCGCCCGTGCTGGGCGAAAAGTTTTTGCCGGGGCTTTTCGTATTAAATATTGAGCGCAGGCTGCCTGTGACCCTTCACTTTGACTTCGTCCTCATAGCCAGTTCCCGGCGAGCCCGCTCGCTCCGCGCCAGATCCTGTGCGGCCGCCGCCCAATCCGCAAACTCAAATTGAAAACCCGCCTGCACGAGCCGCCCCGGGACGACCCGCCGGCTTTTCAGAATCAGCTCAGTCTCCGATCGCATGAGAAGAGCGCCGATATGCAGCATCCACCGGGCGGCGGGAAGGCCAATGCGCGTGCCCCATGCATTACGTAACACCCGCATGAATTCCCGGTTGGGCAGCGGGTGGGGAGACGAAATGTTGACCACTCCGTCGATCTCAGGGTGGTTGACCAGAAACTCAAGGGCCCGCATGAAATCCGTGCCGTGAATCCATGAGATGTATTGCTTGCCGGAAGCCGCGGTCCCGCCCAGCCCCAGGCGCACCAGGCGAAGCAGGGTATCGAAGATGCCATGGGGCGACGGCCACATGATCATGGCGCTGCGTAATGCAATCTTGCGCGTGCGCGGTGTTTCCGCCGCAAAAAATTCGCGCTCCCAACTGCGGGCGACATCAATGCTGAAGCGCCAGGTCTCGGGCGCGCCCGGTTCCATCCCGCCCAGCTCGCCGCCGGCTTCGTCCATGGGACGATCGAGGGAGTGGCGATAAATCGTCGCGGTGCTGGCATTCATCCATAGCGCGGGAGGCCGCGCCACCAGGCGAATCACCTCTCCCAGCAAACGCGTGGATTGCACGCGAGACTCCATGATCTCGCTGCGGTGGCGTGGGGTATAGCGGCAGTTCACGTTGCGCCCGGCGAGATTGATGAGTACATCGGCGCCGTCAATGACTTCAGTCCACGGGCCCTGCTGGCGTCCGTCCCATAACAACGTGCGCCATGGCGCGCTGCACGGCTGCCGGGCCAGCACCGTGACCTCGTGCCCGGCTTCGTGAAAATGCTGCGCCAGCATTTGACCCACCTGCCCACTGCCACCGGCGATCACGATCCGCAAATTGGCTGCACTGGTCATGCCTTCAGTCTAGATCAGGCGGCACGCGCCGCCATGCGATTCTTCAGGATGGCGCCATTCGCTTCACTTCGGTTTTCCCGAGGCTGCCTTCCTCCAGTGCCCTCCCAACCTCAACAAAAGAAACCAAATAGAGTTCTTGACAACCAAGATTTCAAATTGCAATATATGAATTGCAATCTGCAATAGAAGGCTGGACATGAAACTGGGCGAGAAAATCCGTTACCTGCGCGCCGTCGAAGGCGCCGTCCGCGGGCTGGGCTGCGAGATGACCCAGGCGGAAGTGGCCCGCGCCATCAAGAAAGAGCTCAGAAAAAATATCAGCCAGTCCTACCTGTCGCAGATCGAAAACGGCGCGCGCCCCCACCTGACCAACACCAGCCGCATGTTGCTGGCGAAGTTTTTCAAGGTGCATCCCGGCTACCTGGTGGACGACCCGGACGGATATCACACCGAGCTCACCTCCAACCTGAACGCCCTTGAAGACAAACTCGATCTCTGGCTGGTGCAGGGCGCGGAGCGTTTCCGCCGCGATGCCGTGGTGCGCCACGGCCTGCTGCAACTCGCCAAGCATAAGGAAACGCGCAAGTGCCTGGCCTTGATGGGAGCGATTTTAGAAACGCCCGAGCTAATGGACCGCCTGCTGCAAGTGCTGCAGCCGGAATTTGACCGTCACGACGCCGGTAATGGCGGCCTTCACGCCGCAACCCAGCGGGGAAATTACAGGAAAACCTTATGACCTGGGAAACTTTTTATCTTCTTTGTTTTTTCGTGGGACTTGGAATGAGCGTGATCACGTTCTTCTCCGGCACGCTGCATGCGCACCTGCCCAGCCGGCTGCACCTGCCCCACTTTGGTCACGGCGCCCAAGGCGCTGCGCCGCCCCACGCCGGCGGAGCGGCGCATGGCGCGGGAACGGGCGCCCATTCCGGCGGGCATGTCTCCTTGTTCAACTTCTCCAGCATGATGGCGTTCCTGTGCTGGTTTGGCGGCATGGGATACCTGCTCACCGACTACGCCCACCTTTGGCCTGCGCTGGTGCTGGTGCTGGCGACGCTTACCGGATGGGCCGGCGCCGCCATCGTTTTCTGGGTGCTGGCCAGGTTCCTCATGGGACACGAGCGTCCCCTGAACCCGGAGGATTTCGAGATGGCCGGCGTCATGGCCACGGTATCCAGCGGAGTGCGCGCCGCGGGCACCGGGGAAATCGTCTTCCTGCAGGCGGGGACCCGCAGGGCATGCGGCGCACGCAGCGATGCCGGCGCCGCCATCCCCCGGGGATCGGAAGTGGTGGTCACCAGCTTTTCCAAGGGGATCGCCTACGTTCGCCCCTGGTCGCAGTTTGCCGACGAGAACCTCGTCCATCTTTCCGACGATGACCTTGCCGGCGCCGGTGACCGTTCTCAGCCCGGAGAAGACTTGCAGAAGGCTGAAGGCGCAAAAGATCTGATTTGAGTTTTGAAATTCAGTTACGCGGAGGCGTTTATGGTTGGAATTTCGTTTTGGATCGTAGTAGGCGGCATGCTGGTTTCGCTGATGCTGATCGTGGGGTTGCTGGCCAAGCTCTATCGCAAAGCCGCTCCCAACGAGGCGCTGGTGGTGTATGGAATGCAAGGGTCGCGCATCATCGTCGGGCATGGCACCTTTATTTTTCCCGTCATCGAAAGCTATAAATCGCTTTCGCTCGAGCTAATGTCGTTCGACGTGGCGCCGCAGCAGAACCTTTACACCAACCAGGGCGTGGCGGTCACCGTTGAAGCCGTGGCCCAGATCAAGATCAAATCCGACGACGTTTCCATCCGCACCGCCGCCGAACAGTTTCTCAGCAAGACGCCGCAGCAGCGCGAGGAGCTTATCCGCCTGGTGATGGAAGGGCATCTGCGCGGCATCATCGGCCAGCTTACGGTCGAACAGATCGTCAAAGAGCCGGAGATGGTGGCCGACCGTATGCGCTCCACCTGCGCTGAAGACATGAACAAGATGGGACTGGAAGTCATTTCATTCACCATCAAAGAAGTGCGGGATTCCAACGAGTACATCACCAACATGGGGCGTCCGGACGTGGCCCGCATCAAGCGCGACGCCGACGTGGCCACCGCCGAAGCCGAGCGGGACACTGCCATGCGAAGGGCCATCGCCCAGCGCGAAGCCGCGGTGGCCAAGGCCCAGGCGGACCAGGAACGAGTGCTGGCCGAGACCCTCTCCCTGGCCAAGCAGGCGGAATCGCAGCGCGATCTCGAGGTCAAGCGCGCTACCTTCCTCGAAGTGACCAAGAAACAGCAGGCGCAGGCGGACAAAGCCTACGAGATCCAGACCAACATCATGCAGCAGCAGGTCACCGCCGAAGCGGTGCGGGTGCAGCAGATTGAGAAGGAATCCCAGATCAAGGTGCAGGACGCGGAAATCCTGCGCCGCGAGAAGGAGCTCATCGCCACCGTGCTCAAAGGCGCGGAAATCGAGAAGCAGCGCATCCAGTATCTGGCCGAAGCTGAAAAAATGCGTCTGATCGCCGAAGCCGAAGGCCACGCCAGCGCCACCCGCAACCAGGGCGAGGCCGAAGCCGAGATCATCTTCAAGAAAGGCGAAGCCGAGGCCAAAGCCATGAACGTCAAGGCCGCGGCCTTCCAGGAATACAACCAGGCAGCGGTCATCGACAAGCTGCTCACCGGCATGCCCGAGATCGTGCGCGCCTTGGCTGCTCCGCTGCAGAACGTGGACAAGATCACCATCGTCTCCACCGGCAACGGCGAAAATGCCGGCATGCACAAGGTCACTGGAGATATGGCCACGATCGCCGCCCAGGTGCCCGCCCTCTTCGAGGCCTTGAGCGGGATGAAGATGGGCGATCTCTTCGACAAGGTGCGAGTGATCGGCGACAAGGCGCCGCGGCCCGCCGAAGTCGGCGGCAGTCTCTCAACTACGGGTGACCGGCCGTAACCGGCGCCGGCCCTCTGGATACGAAATGGAAATCGCCCGGCCCATGCCGGCATTCAATAAGAAAGCTAACCACCAATCACCGCAATTCTTAAGGAGGCAGAGAGATGACTTTACTGGAGCGAGTTTCAACCCTGGTGCGCGCCAATTTGAATGACCTGATCGAAAAGGCGGAAGACCCCGAAAAACTGATGAAGCAGATCATCCTCGATATGCAGAACCAGTTGCTGCAGGTAAAAACCCAGGTGGCGATCGCCATCGCCGACCAGCACCTGCTGGAAAAGAAGCAGGCGGAAAACGAAGAGAAACATGAGGCCTGGGTACGCAAGGCGGAAGTTGCGGTCACCAGAAAAAAGGATGACGACCTGGCCCGCGCCGCTCTCGAACGCTCGCTGGGATACAAGCAGTTTGCCGAAAGTTTTGGCCAGCAGGTGGCCGATCAGAGGACGCAGGTGGAAAACTTGAAATCCGCACTCTACACCCTGGAACAGAAGATGGCCGAAGCCAAAGCCAAGAGCGATCTGCTCATCGCCCAGCACCGCCGCTCGCGCACCGTGCAAAGGGCGGGCGAAGCCCATAAAGCCATCGCCAGCAGCGGCGCCGCGGTGGCGCTCGACCGCATGCGCGACAAGATCACCCGGCTCGAAGCCACCAACGACGCTCACCGCGAGGTGCACGGTGAATCGCTCGACGACCGCTTCGATGCCATGGACCGGGAAGAGAAGATCGACCGCCTGCTGGCGCAGATCAAGGAACGCAAGAGCCTGCCGGCATAGTCGTGATGCAGGGCAATGCGAGCAGCCTGCCTGCGCGGTCCGAAGACGAATCGGACCGCGCCCTACGCGTTTGGGTTAGCCGCTGAAGGACGCTGCGTTTTCCGCCGATCAAACCATGGGCTCCCAGCGGTCCGTACGCCAACCATTTTCCCGCCAGTCCTGGTAGCAGCGGTATGCAAACCACGACACCGTCCCTATCATGCCCGCACATCCCAGCCTGAATACCCACGCGGCAATGGTGGTGTCGTGATTCAGCACCCCGAGGTGCGAGAACATGTAGTGCCAGTCGTGCATGTCAGGGTCCATCTCGTCGCCGCTCATCACGCCGACGCCGATGGCGATGTACTGTAAAGCCATAGCACGGGCGTCGGCCATATAGCGCGAAATCCCCAGAAAGTTCTCAAACATCACGACCATTAAGAGACTGGCCCCTAGCGCCTGGCGGCGGACGTAGAACGCCAGCGCCAGCAGAAAGGGAACCAGCAACTGCAGAACTGTTCCCCCGGCGACGGTCATGGCGCGGGGGAAATAGCTGAACAGCGCATGACCGCCTTCATGGACCACGGCGTTGCCGGAATCGAGAAACATGAAGTCGCCGCCTTCCTTGCCCAGCGCATACCAGAGGAACCACCCGAAAAACGCCAGCCCGCCAACGGCTTCCGCCGGCGAAAGCGGACGCCACTGCGAGGCCCACACCTGGCGCCAGAACTGAGCCAGATCGTCGAAATATTGGGCAAAGGTTCCCATGGCTCAGGACGGATCTTCGCGATGCGATGCCAGGGCCGGCGCGAATTGCGGATGCTCCGCGATGATTTTACGAAGGCGCGACATGGTCTCTTCTGCGGGATGCGACCGCAGGATGGCGTCGATCGCCGCCGCGGCGTGCGGCGATTCCTTATCCACCAGATCCAACAGGAAATCGGCTGCCGCTGGCTGCCGCGTCAAGGCGATGGCGGAAAGCAGCACCGGACTCAGGACGGCATCGTGATCGAGCAGAAAACACCGGTGCAGCGAATCAAAAGCCTGCGGGCAGCGCGTGGCGGCGATGGCGAAGGCGGCTTCGGTGGCCGCATCACCGCCCGCCGCCATAAACCGCTCCACCCAGGGAATTGCGCCCTTGCCTTCGATATTCAAGACCCCGGCATAACAGGCTCCCAGGACCTCAGGTTCATCGCCGGCCACTACCGCGCGCATGCGCAACAGCAGCGCGGAGGCGGGGGAGCCCACCTGTTCGATCGAGCGCACCGCTTCGAGGCGCACCGTTTTGTCAGAGTCGGCGAACAGGTCGACCAGGTATTGCAGCAAATCGTGGTTAGAAAGCTGGCGGCATTGCACCAGGCCCAGGGCGCAGGCGCCGCGCAGCCGCCCGGCGGTATCGGACTGGCCTTTCCATACCGGTTCCATCTGGATGTGGCGCATGCCGCGCAAAAAGACCTCGGCCTCCTGATATTCCAGCGCGGCCAGCGCCTGGGCCAGGGCATGCTTGGCCCAGCATTGCGGATCATTCTTGATGGGATTGGTAAAAAAGCGATCGAATGATTCAAGAAGGTCGGGGACCAGATCGGCCAGCCGGAAGTCCCGAATCAGGTTCGCGGCCTGGGCGGCGACATAGTTATTACGATGCGCCAGCGCCCGCCGCAAGGCCCCTACGGATTCCCCGGGCGGTCGCCGGCGCATCTCTTCGAGCGCGGCGAGGTCCTCGGCAAAGCTCTTTTTCCCCGGCATCGCAGGCAGTATAGCGCGGCCGGGGGGCACGTTTGGCGCGGGCGAAGCGCGGCGGCTACCCGGACGCCACGCTATCCAATCGCTGTCTGGCGCGTCAGACTAAGGTATTCTGCTCGCCAGATGATTCAGGCATTTGCGCGAATCACCCGGCTCGGCGAAGTTAATCTGGCAACTCAACCGGAGGTACTTTTGAAAAAACTTACTTGTGGGTCACTTTTGTTGATGGCGTTGCTCGCCGGAATGGCGCTGCCGGCTTGGTCCCAAAGTTTCTTGACCCTGCCCGAAGCCAGCCAGCGCGCCCGCGTCACCCAGCGCATTGGAGTGAGTGATGTCACCATCGTCTATCACCGTCCGCTGGTCAATGGCCGCAAGCTATGGGGAGGGCTCGTCCCTTACGGCCAGGTATGGCGCGCCGGGGCCAACGAGAACACCACCATCGAGTTTTCCGATCCCGTGAGTATCGAAGGCAGCCCTCTGGCGGCGGGAATTTATGGCCTGCACATGATTCCCGGTGAGAAAGAATGGACGGTGATTTTTTCCCGGGCGGCAACTTCCTGGGGAAGCTTCAGCTACGACCAGGCCGAGGACGCCCTGCGCGTGCAGGCGCATGCCCGTCCATCGGAGATGCATGAAGCGCTGGTCTATGATTTCGACGACCTCAAGCCCGACTCGGCGCTGCTCACCATGCGCTGGGGAGAACTCGCCGTGCCGTTCAAGGTGGGCGTAGACGTGAATACCATCACCACCGCAAAATTGCGCAGCCAGCTGCGCGGCGGAATTCAATATTCATGGGAAGGATGGGACGAGGCCGCCAACTACATTCTGAACGCCAAGGGCAGCGCCGAAGACGCTCTCAAGTATTCCAACCAATCGATCCAGGTGGAGCAACGCTTCGACAACCTGATGACCAGAGCGCGCGCGCAGCAGGCGTTAGGCCGCTCCTCGGAGGCGGCTGCGTCGCGCGATCAGGCCATGCAGATCGGCAGCGCCATGCAGGTGCACAGCTACGGCCGCCAGCTAATGATGAGCGGACACCAGGCGGAAGGGTTTAACGTCTTCGGCAACAACATCAAGAAGTATCCGGATTCCTGGATCGTACATTCGGAAATTGCTCGTCTGGCTGTCGCCCAAGGGGACTTCGACACCGCGGTCATGCAAATGAAGCTCTGCCTCGCGGGAGCGCCTCCATCCGTGAAGCCGCAACTCGAGGGGCTGGTCAAACGGCTGGAGAACCGGGAAGACATCAATAAATAACCGCCCGCGACGGCTACCGTGTTCGCGCGGGCGGGGCTTCTATGGCCGTGCTCGCCTAACTGGCTTCGTCGCGGGTTTTCTGCAGTTGCCGCGGACCTTCAGCCTCCACTTCCTTCTTGCGCGCCAGCATCCGGGCACCCAGCTCCTTGAGCTCCGATTCATCGAACAGGCGGCGCGCTTTCTTGAACATGTCTTCTTCTTCTTCCTCGATATGGTGCTCCACGTTCTCCTTCATCACGGTGAGCTTGGCGCCCCACATCTCATCATCGGTTTTCAGTTTTGTGAGCTCGCCCATGATGGTGTCCACCACGTGGTGCTCTTCGAAGCCTTCCAGCACGATGTCCTTCATCTTGGCTTGTTTTTCGAATGCCGGATAAAGAATTTCTTCCTCAATAATTTCGTGGATGGTGAGTTCGCGCTTGACCCGTGCAAACAGCTCGGTGCGCGTCACTGCCGCGCGTTCCGTGGTTTCGTCCAGTTGTGACAACAGCTTCTTGACCTTCTCATGGTCTTCTTTCAGCAGGGATATGGCGTCCATTGTGGTTTGTCCTCGGGAAGAATATTTACTGTCTGGCTTGGATGCGCGGGACACGGAGAAGTTGTTCAATGGAGCGAGGCCTGAGATTTTTTTCATTTGCCGGATTCAGCCCAAAAAGCGAGGGACAATCGCCCGCTGGGCGCTGTCATTTTCAACCGCGGACGCGAACCTCCGTCACCTCGCGCCCCACTCCATCAGGCGCGTAACGTTCGCCCGCCACGGTGCCGAACCGGGAAGATTCCCACGGGGGGAAAGGCTAAAATTTTTTCTCATCTTCTTTTTGCCCAACCCTTGGCTGCTGCAGCACCGGTGGTTCATGGTGGATTAAGAGAAAACACCAGGCACACAATGACCGCTGCAGCCAGATCCGCGCCATTAGAAACCCTGGCCTCTTTACCGGGAAACCTGGTGGGAAATCCATCGCAAAAAAAACGCCATCCCCACCTTTCGCTTCTCGGCCTCAACATCGCCAAGCGGCTCAGTTTTCTCTTCGGAGCGCTGATTGCAGGGTTGGCCACCATTGTGATGCTGGGGTGGTTTTCGCATGTCCCGGAGCTGCTTACGTCGCTCCCCGGCTATGTGGGAATGAAAGCTAATACCGCCTTATGTTTTCTGCTGGGCGGAATTGCGGTAATGTCCTTGAAAAACAAGAGAGTGCCGCTGATTTCCTTGTTTTGTTCCGTGGCGGTGCTGCTCATCGCCGCGCTCAACGTGCTCGAATTCGTCTCCCACCACTCCTTTGGCATCGATGAGCTCCTGATCATCGATCGCTCTTCCTCAGCCTTTCCGGGAATGATGGCGCCGTTGGCGGCAGTCAATTTATGCGTAGCCGCATGCAGCCTCATCTGCCTGTCGATGCGCGCGCCCCGGGTGGTGCTCGCCCAGCTCATCGCCTTGCTGGCGGGCATGTCCTCTTTGTTTGCCATGCTGGGATACATGCTCGGCGTCCCCTCGCTCTATGACGCCACCCCCTACTCCTCCATTGCGCTGCAGAGTGCGGCCGCGTTGTTCACCTTCAGCCTCAGCATTTTCTTCAGCCACCCCGATTCCGGAATCATGACCCTTTTCTGGTCTGAAACCAGCGGTGGCGTGGTGGCCCGGCGACTCATTCCCATGGCCGTCGCCGTCCCCATTGTTCTCGCCGGGTTCTTCGTGCGTGACAACTTCAACTTTGGCGAGATCAAGCTTGGAGTCGCCCTCATCGTCATCTGCAACGTGCTGCTTTTCGTCATCCTGGTATGGTGGCTGGCCCTGTTTCTTGATCGCAGCGAAAAGCAGAAGTTGCAACTGGAGAGGCTTTCCCAGATCGACCCCTTGACCGGTGTCTTCAACCGCCGCTTCTGCGATCAGCGACTCGACGAAGAGGTCAAACGCTGCCAGCGTTTCCAGACCAGTTTTTCCCTCATCGTGATCGACATCGACCATTTCAAGCACATCAACGATTCCCATGGGCATCTGGCCGGCGATTCCGCTCTCTGTGAGGTAGCGCGCCTGCTCAAATCCTGCCTGCGGGACGTTGACAGCCTGTGCCGTTTTGGCGGAGAAGAGTTTGTGGTGCTGGCCGTCGGAACCAATATCGCTGCGGCCGCCATACTTGCCGAAAGGTTGCGCTGCGCCGTTGCCCAGGGCGAGTTTCCCGATATCGGCAAACTCACCATCAGCATCGGCATCGCCGAATATCCCCTCCACGGCGATGAAGTCAGCACCCTCATCGGCGCCGCCGACGCTGCCATGTACCAGGCCAAGTCCCAGGGCAGAAACCGGGTTTCCATTTCCCTGGCTGCCTGACATTTAACTTTGTTGACCTCATCAAACATCTCCTTCCGTTGTTACATCCGTTATCCAATCCCAATCGTTCTTGGTGTAATCGGATTTTAGAGCGCGGATTAGAGCCTCGTTCCACCGTCCTACCATTGTTGATTTCTGCCGAGAGAACCACCCCGCTCCAGCTAAAAAGATTGGGAGATCATTCATGAGCCGTCTTCGTTTGCCGAAACTTGTTCTCACCGCGGCTTTTGCCGTGTTGCTGACTTCGTGTGGCAGTAATAACCCGATAACAACCACTCCAGCTTTTACCCCCACCTTCACCAACTCAAGCTTGAATGGCAGCTTTGTTTTCACCGCCGCCGGAACCGATCCCGTGGATGGCGATTATTTTGCCGCCGGCAGTTTTACCGCCGATGGCGCCGGCAACCTGATTGGATTGGAAGACGTGAACCTGGGATCCGGCGTGGATGCCAATGTGCCCGTCTCCGGCACCTATCTCATTAATGCCAACGGCAGCGGCACCCTCAACCTGGTGGATGCCAGCGGAAATAAAGACACCCTCGCCGTACAGCTTGATAATTCCGGCGGCGCCGTTCTTTCTTCTTTCGACGCCGGGCCGTCCGGCACCCTCGAGCGCCAGTCTCTGGGCAGCTTCGTTCGCTCCGGCGCCTATACGTTTTCAGTAACCGGCAGCGATAACCTGGGCGCTCTTTCCATCATCGGGACTTTTAACGTGGATAGCCTGGGCAACGTGACCGGCGGCAAGCAGGACGTGACCGAAAACGGTATTACCACCGCCGGCGTCGCATTCACCGGCGTCATGTCACCGATTTTCGACTTTGGCCGCGGCCGTATCCTGTTGGGCGGAAATTCCTACAGCTATTACGTGGTCTCCAACAACAAGATCATCCTGGTCGGGCTTGACCCCAACGTGTTCCTGCATGGCACGGCCACCAAATAATCACGATTCAGATATCTTGCAGAAAATTGATTGACCCAAAAATTTAATTCGCATATTTCGGAGAATAAATATGAAGAAGTTTGGTTTTAGCTCTGCTTTGCGGTTCTTGTTGTTCGCCCTCGCGGTCTCCGTATTCGGCGGCCCTCTGCCTTCTCTCCATGCCGCCGACCACCGGGAAGCGCCCCGTGTGGATTCGATTCCCGAAGGTGATATTACCGACGTATATACGTTCACCGATCCGGTGGATCCCTCCCGAGTGGTCTTCATCATGAACGTAAATCCATTTGCGGTGCCCGGCGAGCTTCCCAGCTATTCCTTTTCGCCGGACTACCTGTACCAGTTCAAGATCGACAACACCGGTGACGCCAAGGAAGACAAGGTGATCCAGGTGGTGTTCAGCGGCACCGGTCAGAAACAGACTGTGCAGGTCTTTGGCCCGGCCGCGCCGGTCACCACCGGCGCCCGCAATCAGTTGCTCACCTCGGCGGCCACCGCCAGCGGCGCCTTCGGAGCGGTAATCGGTTCGAGCAGCGCGGTGCAGGCTTTTACCGGACTGCGGGATGATCCTTTCGTCTTCGACGTCAGCCAGTTTTTCCGCATCCTCAACGGCTCACAGGACCTCTTCCGCCAGGTCGGCGGCTCGTTCCGTGGACGCGCGGTTCGTCCCGACGGCACCAGCGGGGTTGACACCTTCGGCGGCTTCGATGTCACCTCCATCGTAATTTCCGTCCCCAAGTCGATGGTCCGCGGCGCAACCTCCAAGATCAATGTGTGGGGCACGGTAAGCGAACCGGTTACCCCGCGCCACGGCGCGCGCACCTTCAACCAGTTCGAGCGCATGGGCCAGGAAGTCTTTGCCACCGTGTTTATTCCCTCGGGCGCTCCTCGCGACCTTGAGAACCAGGAAATTCCCGAGCACGACGTAGCCAACTATTCCAGCCTGATTCCCGATGCCCTCACCACCACCGATAACGACGGCACAGGAAACACCATTGCCGGACGCGCGGCGTTGCTGACCGCCCTCGGTCTCACCGCTCCACCCAACGGCGCACCCCTGCTCTTGCCCGGCAGCTTCGCCAACACCGACAAAGACCTGCTGCGCAAGGAATTGCTGCCTGACGTTCTGCGGCTTGATCTGGACTTGCCCTCCGCCACCCAGGCGATTGGCGCCTTTGGCCTGCAAAACGGACGCCGCCTGCAGGATTCGGTGACCGATATCGCCGTGCAACTGCTGCGCCAGCTCGCCGACGTTCACTTCCCATCGACCGTCACCGGCGGTGGACCGGTGGGTACGCGCGTGGCCCTCGAATGCTCCTTGTACCCCAACTGCCAGGACCGGCGAGTGCTGGTCGTGGTGCAGGGCACCGACTGGATCAAGCCTGATTCCCAGGTGATTGATGAAACCTTTAACGGCAATGACCGTCCGTTCCTGGCCACTTTCCCTTACATCGCTCTGCCTCACCCGCTGCCGGGTGATGCAGGCACCATCGGCTTCCCGCCGCAACAGTAACCAGCGCTACACCAACCTTGACCGGGGAAGGGGCCCATTTGCGGGCCCCTTCCCTTTTTTATTGGTTGTGGGGAATCTTTCGCAAGTCAGACCGATTCGGCTGCAACCGAAAGCAGAATTTTGTGGGATTGCCGCCCAGCAGAGGTCCGCGGCGATGCTGAAATTCCAATAACACGGCGAACTTCGTCAAGTAGCGTCTCTTTCGTGATGGGTTTCACCAGGTAACCGCTGGCGCCTTCGGCGGCGCCACGCTGCGGCTCATCGACCACCGAAACGATGATCACCGGGATCGCCGCAGTCACCGGGTTGGCGCGCAATGCGTTCAACGTTTCCCACCCGCTGCCTCCGCGCATCACGATGTCGAGCGTGATCACGTCGGGCAGTGCCGCCGCAGCTTTCTGCAATGCTTCTTCTTCGCATGTAGCGGTTTCCACTCTGTAACCATCGCCGTTCAACAGGCTTACCATCAATTCACGTGCCGGAAGCTCGTCATCGACGACCAGCAGCAGAGCGTTTCCAGCCCGCTCCGGCAGGGCCGGCTGGGCTGGGCTCTCGAGCTCCTGGTCCAGCGATCCCAAGGGGATGGCGAAAAAAAATCGGCTGCCTTCCCCGGCGGCGCTCTCCAGCCAGATTTTTCCACCCTGTTGTTCCACCAGGTTTTTAGTGATGGCCAGACCCAGCCCGGTACCTTCCTTGACTCCGCTGTTGGCGGTGCCTACCTGGCGGAACTCGTCAAAGATCACCTCCTGGTCTTCTTTCCTGATTCCAATTCCCTGGTCTTCCACCATAATGAGGGCAAAATCTCTTTCCCCGGTGGCCGTGATGTTGATGAAGCTGCCGGCGGGGGAAAACTTGACCGCGTTGCTCAGCAGGTTAAGGAGGACTTGCTTGAAACGAAACCGGTCGCCGTGAACCCGCAGCCCGGGCTCCAAAGATAGCCGCAACTCGATTCGCTTATCGGCCACCAGCGGTCCCATGCTGGCCGAGACTTCGTTGATGGCGCTTTCCACCCGAAAGTTCTCGTAAGTCATCTCGATTTTGCCGGCTTCGATCTTGGATAAATCGAGGATGTCGTTGATCAGCGCCAGTAAGTGCGCGCCGCCGTTGTGAATGTGTTTCACGAACCGCTGTTGCTTGGGCGAGAGGGGCCCCGTGGTTTCACCGGATAGAAGCTCCGAAAAGCCCAGGATCGCATTGAGCGGGGTCCGCAACTCGTGGCTCATGCTGGCGAGAAACTGGCTCTTCAGCCGGTTCGCATTTTCAACCTGGCGGTTGCGCTCTTCCAGTTCCTTTTTTTGGATGGCGACGGTCTCTTGCGCCCGCTTGCGAACGCTGATGTCGTGCTGGATTGAAATACGCCGCGTGAACACTCCCTGTTCATCGGGAATGGGCGTCGCACTGCACTCGATCCAGTGTTCGGATCCATCTTTGCGGTAGTAAACAAATTCACCTCGCACCGCTTTGCCTTCGAGCATGGCGTGCTGCAATTCCTCGATTGCCTTGACGTCGGTGTTGGGTCCGCTGCGCACCGGACTTTGGCCCATCGCTTCCTCACGGGTGTAGCCTGTCATGCGGCAGAATGCCTCGTTCACAAAAATGATCTTCGAGTCTTGAGGTTGGTCGAGATCCACCTCCGACACCACGACCGCATCGCTAGCGGTTACCACCACCGCTTCCAGCAGGCGCAAACGGTCTTCCCGGTCGTGCAGGCGCCGTGCCATCTCAGTGAACGCCGTGGCCAGATTGCCCATCTCAATACTTTGATTTCCGGGCCTTTGCAGCGGCTGCTCCCACGCGCCTTCGCCGATCTTGCCCGCCACCTCCACCATCCCCGCGATCGGCCGGGTCACGCTGCGCACGATGGCCGTGCCCGTGATCCAAACCGTTCCCAATCCCAGGCCGGCCGTGATGAACAAAATCCAGCTGATTCTAAGATTGCTCCGTTCGCCCTCCCGGGTGCGTTGTTGCAGCCTGCTGTTTTCACCCTCTTGCAGTTGGGTAATCAGCATGTGAAGCGCGGGGAGATCAGCCCCGGGTCTGTCCTTTTCGCCGGCTTCCCGCCGGCGCGACGGTCCGTGGGTCCGCCGCGCATTGATGTCGCCTTGTAATTCCGCCAGTTTTTGAGAGGTCAGGTTTTCAAGCTGGCGAAACTCCGGGGATTCTATTGTGGTTTCCCCGGACAATTCGTGCAGACGCACGAAAGCCTGATTGATGTTGACCAGGGCATAATTGAACGTGGTGAGGTAGGAATCGGCGCCGGTAACGTCATAGCCCGCCGCGCCCTTGGCGCTCTCGTCAAGGTTCAATCCGATCAACCGAAGGTCGCCGGTGGTGCGCAGGCTGAGCCGCGCCAGCGTGGCGATTTGGGCGCGGCGGGAGATACCCTGGAAAGATATCCATCCGCTGATGACCAGAAGCGCCACCAACAGCGAAAATCCTGCGGTAAATCTTTGCGCTATCGATAATTTCATAGGATTCGGTTTTCCAGGAAGACCAGACAGGTCTGCCGTTGCCTCTTCTTTACATTGCCACTTTAGGGAGGGGCCGCCCATTCTCTTGCGATGCCGGCGGAGTGCGTTGTGAACCGCTTTGCGTTTTCCAAACCGCCCTTTCCTACACCATACAGCGAGCGCATGGACATAAAGGCTGAAGTTCGTCCTCACGCTCGCAGTGTTTGTTCATAGAATCCCAGTTCGGGAGTTCGCCCAATCTGGCGTTTTCAGCAGCGTCACTCATCGATGGAGTTCGAAGCAGCCACTGCTCCGTTAGAATGGCTGCCATGGCCCCTCAGCATTCCCCGCGGTTTCTCCAGGTTGTCAACCAGGCCCGCCAGCGCATTCACGAGACCACACCCTCCGACGTCAAGGAAAGAATCGATCGTGGCGACAAGTTTGTCCTCATCGACGTGCGCGAAGATAGTGAGTGGGCCAAGGATCACCTGCCGGGAGCGATCCACCTGGGGAAGGGCGTGATTGAGCGGGACATCGAAGAACGCGTGCCCGGCCTGGAGACTCCGGTCGTCCTTTATTGTGGAGGCGGGTACCGGTCCGCCCTGGCCGCCGATGCGCTGCAACAGATGGGATACACCAAGGTTGAATCAATGGATGGCGGCATAAGAGTATGGCGCGAAAAGAATCTTCCCCTGACGACAGAGAAGTAGGGTTATCGGATTTTGACGTAGAGTCGGGTGCGCTTACTCTGCAAATAGCTTTGATTCTTCCAACTTTTGTTCTTCACGCCACTGGCCCAGGCCTTCGCATCAGCAAAGGCCCGCCGGCGAAGTTCCCCATAAACCGTGTGATCCCGAGGCAAGCCCTCGTTTCTTAAAGCCGAAGGACCCCTACCGCCAAAAAGTTCAGCGTAACTCCAGGCCGAAGCCAGAAATCCCATACTCCCGTTGGTTTTGGCCCTTCGTGCCCAGTCTCACGATCCACCGAAGAACAAAGCCTTCTGTTAACCTTGACAGGTTCCGGAGGGCGCAATGCCAAAACCACGTATCGTTGCACTTATTTTTGTCCTGGCTTTCCTGACCAGCGCATATTCGCAAACTGCCGCTCCCACCTTGCCCTACACTCCCAGCCTGAATCTGGGCTCCATGGACAAGGCCATCGACCCATGCGTCGATTTCTATCAATATTCATGTGGCGGCTGGCAGAAAAATAATCCCATCCCTCCCGACCAGACTTCATGGAGCGTCTATGGCAAGCTCTACCAGGACAATCTGAATTTTCTGCGCGGAATTCTGGAGCAGGCGGCGGCCGCGCCGGGAGGCGACCCGGTGACCCGCAAAATCGGCGATTTTTACGGCGCCTGCATGGACGAAGAGGCGGTCAACCGCCGCGGCCTGGCAGCCATCGACCCGGAGCTGAAAGCGGTTTCGGCGCTGCGTTCCACCCGCGATCTTGCCCCGTTGATCGCGCGGCTGCAACTGACCATCCAGGGCAACTCCATGCTGTTTGGCGGCGGCTCCAACCAGGACCCCGACAACTCCGACCTGGAAATTGCCGGCCTCGATCAAGGCGGCCTGGGTTTGCCCGACCGCGACTACTACTTGAAAGACGACGCCAAGTCGAAAGAAAACCGCGATCGCTATGTGAAGCATGTGCAGAGAATCTTTGAGCTGCTGGGCGAATCTTCCACCACTGCCGGGGGCGATGCGGCCACGGTGATGCGGATGGAAACCGATCTCGCCCGCGCGTCGCTGACCCGCGTCGAACGCCGCGACCCTTACAAGCTGCGCAACAAGATGAAAGTTGCGGGACTGGTCGCACTGGCCCCCAACTTCGACTGGAACATCTACTTTAAAGGAGTCGGCGCGCCCGCCTTTGAAATCGTGAACCTCACGTCGCCCGCGTTTTTCAAACAGCTTAACAGCGAGATTGCCTCCGAACCCCTGGGCAATTGGCAGACCTATCTGCGTTTCCACGTGGCCAATTCATACTCACCCTACCTATCCGCGCCGTTCGTACAGGAAAATTTTGATTTTTACCGCAAGTACCTGCGCGGCGCCACCGAGATGCAGCCGCGCTGGAAGCGCTGCGTGCAGTATGTCGACAATGATTTAGGCGAAGCCCTGGGCCAGGCGTATGTGCGCAAGGTTTTCGCTCCTGAACTCAAGCAGAGCACGGTCACCATGGTGAAGCTGATCGAAGACGCCATGGCGCAGCGCATCCGCCAGCTCGATTGGATGAGTCCGGAAACCAAGCAGCAGGCCATGCTGAAGCTGAACAGCATCCGCAACAAGATCGGTTATCCCGACAAGTGGCGCGACTACAGCGCGGTGAAAGTAGTGCGCAACGACTTCCTGGCCAACGTCCGCTCCGCCACTGCTTTTGAAAGTCACCGCGACATCAACAAGATCGGCAAGCCGGTTGATCGCGGGGAGTGGGGCATGACGCCGCCCACGGTCAACGCCTACTACAACCCCCAGATGAACGACATTAACTTTCCCGCCGGCGTTCTGCAGCCGCCGCTTTACGACGCCCACATGGATGACGCCCCCAACTACGGCAACACCGGCGGCACCATCGGCCATGAGCTGACCCACGGCTTTGACGACGAAGGCCGCCAGTTCGACGCCAAGGGCAACCTCAAAGACTGGTGGACGAAAGAGGACGCCTCCAAATTCACCGAGCGCACCAAATGCGTTCAGGACCAATATGCCGGGTACGTCGTGGTGGATGACATCCACATCAACAGCAAGCTGACCCTGGGCGAGGACGTAGCCGACCTGGGCGGCGAAATACTGGGATTAATCGCCTGGAGGGAAGCGGACAAGGGCAAGAAATTAGAAGCGGTGGATGGCTTAACGCCCGATCAAAGATATTTTGTAGGCTTCGCGCAATGGGCGTGCGCCAACCTGCGTCCCGAAGACCAGAGAGTGAGAGCAATCACCGACCCGCACTCACCCGACAAGTACCGAATCAACGGGGTGGTGGTGAACATGCCCGAGTTCGCCGAAGCCTTCTCCTGCAAGCCCGGGCAGGCCATGGTGAAGGAGAAAGACAAGGTCTGCAAGATCTGGTAGACGGCGGTAGTGATGCAGTTTGCACCGCGGCGCATTTGCCCGCCTAACCAGAAATCTCATTCAGAGTCTGCATCTCAATTGGACTGTTACGGAAGAGAGTTCTTGCACTTTGGTGGAAGCAGTGGGCTTTTCAGCCCACTGAATATTTGAGCTTTGTGATTGGGGCTTTAGTCCCGGTGGCGAGTGTTTGTTACAAAATGAAAGAACCCTTGTAATCGGCCTCAGTCGCAGTGTCGAAGTTCACATAACGGTATCAAAATGAAGGGCTACGCTTGCTTTGACCTTCCGGTTTCAACTTGTCTCAACTTAGTAAGAGGGATGCCCCCCAGGAGTATTTCCAGTAAGTAAGATTTACGAAGAAGTGAAACCCCATCGCAAATGAAGGCGGGACGGTTGAACCTCAAGCACTCGCCACCGGGGCTAAAGCCCCATATCTAAGCTGGGTTTTTCCGCGGCCTGAAGGCCGCGGCTTCCACCAGAAACGAGACCTCTCAACTCGATCTCTCCAGGTGTGACACAGACTCTGTAGGCCGCGGCTTCTACCAGAAACGAGAACGCTCAAATCGATCTCTAGTTGTGACACAGACTCTGAAGTCCGCTGCTCCCACCAATACTCACAAGACCTTCGCCGGGGATGAAACCCAGGCGGCAAAGAGTCAAGCCTGGGTATTCCAGACGATTGTGTGCCGGCATCCCTGTAGCGGTTCGAATCGGATATCGCATACAACAACTATGAAAATGCTCTAGTTTCCGGCGTATCTGCGGAAGAAACTATCGGCCTTCCACTGCGGACGCGCGTCGTGATCCGCCACCGACACCAACAACCCGCGAATGATTTCTTCAAACCCGGCGGCCGCGCTTAGATCCACCGGCTGCTTGAGATCGTCGGAGGGCGCGTGGTACCGCTGGGTGAGCCAGTCCTTGAATATCTTGGCCTCGGGACTACCCGGCTGCGCGCCCACCTTCATCGCCAGCGACGGCACCCCGTGGCGGATGAAATTGTACTGATCGCTGCGAATGAAGAGGTTGCGCAGCGGCTCGGGATCCGCCTGCACCTCGACATTTTGTGACCGCGCCAGGTCACTGACCATATCTCCCAGGTTCGATTCGGCCAGCCCGTACACCGTAAGGATCTTCAGCGGAACGATGGGCAGGAACATGTCGATGTTGATATCGGCTGCGATGGATTTCGGACTCACGGTAGGTTTGCTGGCAAAATACTTCGATCCCAGCAGCCCCTTCTCTTCGGCGGTGGGAAAGAAAAATATCAGCGAGCGCCTGGGGCGCGGGGAAGCGGCCAGCGATCGCGCTACATCCAGCAGCACCGCCGAGCCGGAAGCGTTGTCCATGGCGCCGTTATACAAGTTGTCGCCGTTAATGGGCTGGCCGATGCCGATGTGGTCGAGATGGGCTGAAAGTACGACGTATTCAGACTTCAGCCTGGGATCGGAGCCGGTGAGGCGCGCCACGATGTTGGCGGATTCTACCGGCGTGGATTCCTGCTTGATCCTGGCCTTGAATGACGCCAAAAGGGGGAAATGGGGAAGAGGCTTGCGCTCCTGCGCCAGGGCCAGCAGGTCGGCAACATTGTGCCCGGTCCCATCAAATAATTTTTGTGCGCGCTGCGGATTGAAGGTCATCGCCAGCTTGATGCCTTTGCTCTCGTCAAATTGCGGGTCGGCCAGGCTCATGCTGGGATGTGCGCGGTTCAGTGACATGCGTGACCATGGAATATCCATCGACGCCGGGTTGGGAATGCCAATCAGCCCGATCGCTCCGGCCGCGCGCAGGGTCTTCCAGCGTTCTTCCGACACCTGGTAGTGCGACGCCAGGGGCCCGGGAATTTCCGCGGGAGAGCCGTTGATAATGACCACGATTTTGTCGCGCAGATCGAGGCCGGCCAGGTCGTCGTAATCCTTTTCGGGAATCCTCAATCCATATCCTGCGAACACCAGCGGTGCCTCCACCGACGGGGCCAGGTCAATGCGGGTGCTGAAAAAAGCGTCGTCTCCCAGGGCTAGAGGTTCTTCTTTGCCTCCCTTGATCAGCGCGGCGCTCGAATCTTTCTCGACCACCTGACGGGATGTGAATTTGATGGGCTGGTAATATCCGTTGCTGCCGGCGGGCTCCGCGCCCGCCTTCTTTAGCTCATTTACCACATAGGCCTGAGCGCGCCGCAAGCCCGCGCTGCCGGTTTCACGGCCCTCCATGTTGTCATCGGCCAGAACGCTTACGTAGTTCCACCAGGTTTTGCCGTCGAAGTGGCTGGCGGGAGCGGATAAAGCGGGCAACACGAAAGTCGTGGATACGAGCAGGACTGCGAGGGAAAATGTTTTACGCATAAATGGTGACCTGATTTCCGAGTAAGACCCTATGAATGTGATTCATCAAAATACCACGAGCGCCAAAATTGAAGCAGCAGCCTCCTGCTCGTCCCCTGCATGGGCTGGTATAGGCATCTAAGCTTTGCAGCGCCCGTTCTATTTTCGCGGGGCGAAATTCATCATGGCCCAAACCTCGTTTCTGAAAGAAGCCATCATCTTCGATCTTGATGGCGTGCTGGTGGATTCGCGGCTGCCGGTGGAGCGCGCCTGGAGGGCGTGGGCGTTGCGCAGGTCGCTTGACCCCGAGGCCGTCGTGGCCGCCGCGCAAGGACGCAAAAGCATCGATACCGTGCGTCAGTTCGCCGCCCACAGCGACGTCGAACGGGAAACCGCCCAGGTGGAAGAAGAGCAAGCCCATGATATGGAGGGACTGCAAGCCATTCCCGGCGCCCGCGAATTCATTGGGCGGCTGCCCGTCGACCGCTGGGCGGTGTGCACTTCGGGCACCGAGAAACTTGCCCGCGCCAGGCTGCTGGCTGCCGGCGTTCCCCTGCCCGAGATCATGGTCTCGGCTGACCAAGTTGCTAAAGGCAAGCCCGATCCCGAGCCTTATATCCGGACCGCGCAGGTGATGGGCGTCCTGCCTATCGCTTGCCTGGTCATTGAAGACTCGCCCGCCGGGATACTTTCCGCCAGGACGGCCGGAATCCACACCATCGCCCTGACCACCACCCATCCCCCATCGGTTCTGGGCATGGCGGACGCACTGGTCCCCGACCTGACCGCGATTTCGGTGTCATTAAACGGGGAATTACTCAAGATCGCCTGCAAAAGTAGCTAGGTGCTGTGTGCCGGGGAAAACCCCGTCCAAAGCCAAAAAAAAAGCTTCCGCGACAAAAGCCGCGGAAGCGTTGCAATGAACGAGCAGAAAAACTACCCGGCCATGATCACCTTGTCGATGACGTGGATCACGCCATTCGACTGGTACACGTCGTAGGTGGAGATGTGCGCGACGTTGCCCTTGCCGTCCTGCAGAACGATGTTGTGCGGACCATTCATCATGGCCGTCAAAGTTCCGCCGCTGACGGTCTTCAGCGTGGCTTTTCCGCCGCCCGCTTTGATCATCTTTTCCAGGGACTTGAAGTCATACCGGCCGGAGACCACGTGATAGGTCAGGACCTTGACTAGGGTGTCTTTGTTTTCAGGCTTCAACAGGGTGTCAACGGTGCCCGCGGGCAGAGCGGTGAAGGCGTCGTTGGTGGGAGCAAAAACCGTGAACGGGCCTTTGCCTTTGAGGGTGTCAACCAGTCCAGCGGCCTTCACTGCGGCCACCAGGGTGGTGTGATCCGCCGAATTGACGGCGTTGTCGATAATGTCTTTGCTCTTCATCATCGCTTGTCCGCCGACCTGCACATCCATTTGCGCAAACATGGTGGCGGTGGCGACTGCCAGTAGCATCATCAATACAATCTTCTTCATTCTTATATTTCCTCGATCCTGGAGTATGTTGCGGATGGTTACATGCTTTACGGGGAAGTACGCTGCATCCCGCAGTCCGGATTGGATGCGATTTGACGCCATCAAAATCCGGGCGCCGATAGAGTCATGGGCGCGGTTCAGGCCGCATTGGGATATTGACTCTCTCCCCGGAATTTATTTAATCTGTGCTTACACTGGAAAGGAGGGGATCTAATGACGAAAAGTTCTGACTGTAGTGGTAGATCTATAAGTGAGGTGGCTGAGGCTTAGGGCGCATCGCTCTAGTTCTCGCAAGCACGCTTCTGTACTGGTTTAAGGGTTAGAAAGTGCGCCTCAAGCCAATTCAGACAGTACACCGAAACAGCCCATCGATCTGATGGGCTGTTTTTATTTGCCTTCAATTCCTGCGTCCTCCCCCCGATTCCTGCCCGCCCGCTCCAATTCGGTAATTCTTACCCCCGTTCTGTTCTCACAAGCAGGTACTTTTTACCGATTTTACCTACCATCTCAAATTAACCTCCATGTATTCAATCACTTAAGCTTTGGCCATCCAAGTGCCCTAATAAATATCGTAAGGCAGTCAAGTTCATAAGATTGAAGAGGATCAATAAATGACGCAGAACCAACGAGCATTGGCAATTATGACGAACACGCATTCCGACAAACGAAGCAGCGTTCGCCGGAGCCTTCATCGGTCGGCCAAGGTGACTTGTGAGGGCCAGGGCTGTGTTGACCAGATTGCTTTGATTCGTGACGTCAGCGGTGACGGCATTTTCTTCTACTGCAAGTTGAAGCCCCAGGTCGGCGAGGAGCTGACCGTGGTTTTCAACATGCCCATCGAAAACAAGAACTTCCGGGTGACGTTCACAGGCTGCGTGGTTCGCGTGGAGAAATGCGAAGGAACGTTGTTCGGATTGGCCGCGCAGCTCGCCCCGGATTCGCAGCAAAACGGCAGCAGCCGGCAGATCCATGAAGCCTAAATCGGATTTAGTAAAAAAGGCTGCGATGCAAGGTTGAGGGGAGAAACTCGCAGCCTTCTCACACCCGCACGGCAAAACCAGTTTTTACCCCGGAGTGACGTTATGAGACGGTCCCCGCGGCAGAACAAATCTCTCGATAGCCCCGGCAAATCCCTCGTCCTGGTTCGAGGCGGTCACAAAGGTTGCCGCCGCCTGGACTTCCGGAGCAGCGTTTCCCATGGCGATGCTAAGCCCGCTTACCCGGAACATCAGCACGTCGTTGGCTCCATCCCCGATCGTACAGACCTCCGCCGTACTGATTCCTCTCATCCTTGAAAATTGCCGCACCGCCTCGCCCTTGTTGGCCAGGCTATTGGTCACGTCAAGGTAGTAAGGCTGGGAGCGGGTTGCGGAAACCGCCGGGCCACAGGCCTCCTGCACCGCTTTCTCGCAGCGCACTACGGCCGCGGGATCATCACTCACACCCACGATCTTGATGATCTGCCCGAGCAGGCCGCCATACCCGGCGGCTGCGGTCAAGGGCGCAAACTTGACCACCTCGGCTTCGTGGAGGGCGTGGGGAGTGTTCACATCCCGCACATACCATTCGCTGGCGGTATACGCCCAGACGTCGAGCCCGTGCTGCTCGATGATCGCAATGGATTTCGCCGCCAGATCGCCCGCCAGCAGTATTTCCGATACCGGGGACAAGTCAGGATTGCACATGAGCCCCCCGTTAAAGGCGCCGATGGGGTCAGTAAGGTTCAAGGCGTCGATCAGCATTTTCATGCCCCGCGGCGGGCGGCTGCTGGTGATGGTAAAGCCGATTCCGGCGGCTTTCAGTTTTTTGACCGCATCTTTGGCCTTTTCGGTAAGCACTTTGTCGTGGGTCAGCAGGGTGCTGTCCACGTCTGAAACCAGCAGCTTGATCACGCCGCCGGAGCCGGCGGAAGTTGCGCTCATATGAAACCTCTTCTCAGTCAGGGCCGCTGCCAACCGCCATCCCGCCACGCGCGTATGCGGGCGCTGACTTTTGGGGATTGATCATACGCCCTTTACCGGGTTGAGCCCGGCGGACGCGCGCCTTCCGCCAGAGAAGATGAAACGGTCGCTTACCATGAAGTTCGCCACCGAGCAGGCGGTCACGCTGATAAGGCTGGCGAGGAACTGCGGAAGCCCGATTGCTCCCACCAGCCAGCGCATCAACAGCAGGTTACCGCTTAGGGAGAGGACGCCGCAACTCAGATTGAACTCCAAAAAGCGCTGCATGCTGCTTCGCCATCCCGCGCGCGCGTCGTCCTTCCAGGTAAAACGCTGGTGCCACAGAAAGTTGTGCACGATGGCCGCTTCCACCGCCAGCGCGGTGGCCAGCAGGTAATGCCAACCCAGGGTCAGCGAAAAAAACCGCAGCGCCCCGATCTGCACCGCAAAGCCGGCCAGGCCCACGGCATTGAACTTCAGCCAGCGCATCCACCGTTCCCGCCGCAGCACCGCTTTTCCGGCCGTCATTACCGCACCCGCTCCGCCTCGTACAAGGCAACGGTGTTGGCCAGGGTGGAGCGCAGCAGAATAATCGTCATCCCCATGATTCCGATGATGCCTCCCACGTCAAACAAGCGATAGACGTGCCCGAACAAGTGCACGATGGGATGGAAAAACAGGGCCACGTTGCCAATGGCCAGGAGGATCCGCAATTCGGTCGGACTGAACCGCATAAATGAAATCTGAAACGTTCCCCGCGTATAAGTCGCGAGGTATACCTCGATGGAGATGACGAGATAGACGATCATGATGCCGAGGGCGACGCGCTCTCCCATATATCCCGAGAGCGCCAGGCCACCCATGAGGAACACGGTGCTGAACGCGTCCACGATGTGGTCGATATAAAACCCGAAACGCGGGCGCTGCTGGTCACGGACCCGGGCCAGGGTTCCGTCCAGGCTATCGCCCAGCCAGTTCAAGGCCAGGCAGGCAATCACCAGCACCAGCGCAAATCGGTTGCTTTTCGACCACCAGTATCCCAGACCGGCCAGAAACATGGCGGCCAATCCCAGCAAAGTGAGGTGGTCGGAATTGATCCATCGCGGGGTGCGGTCGGCCAGCCAGCGCAGGGTCTGCGATTCCAGCGGCGCGAGAAAACTGGTTTGAATGCGGGTAGCGGGCTTGAATGAGAGGGGCAACACCTGTGTGCTCATAGTTCGTCTCCAATCCATTTGTGGAAGGCCGGTCAGCGGGTTGCGGCTGCTGCTTGCCATGCCCCGAAGATGCTCCCCGGCGCGATGGCTGGCAATGCACTGCGCCTCAACCGTCGCTCATACCGGGGTCATCCAAACCTCACCAGCTAAACCGTTGAGGATAAAGAAGGTATTTTGCCAGGGCGACCGGTCTGCTAGGGATTCAGGCGGTCAGAAGTTGCCCGGGCGCTGCGGGCATCGGCCGGCCGATGTCGCGAGGCTGCGTTATACTGAGGTAAGAAGCTGAATTTTCCGGCCTTCCCCTTGACCCCGACCACCCCAACCAGCATTTCCACCAGCAAGTTGCAAGGGGCCTTCCGCCTCGACGACGTGGGTTTTTCTGACATCGTTCAAATCCGCAACCGGGTACTGGAGCTGCGCGCCCAAGGAGCGGTGGTCCACCAGTTTGAAGGCGGGGAACCCTTCCGGCCGACCGCCGACCACATTAAGGCGGCGATGCAGCAGGCATTGACGGAAAATAAGACCCGCTACGCCGCCTCTTCAGGAATTTCGGAGCTGCGGGCCGCCCTGGCAAAAAAACTGCAGGAGCGCAACCACATTGCCGCCGCCGCCGCCGACGTCATCGTGGTCGCAGGCGGAATGCATGGCCTGTTTGGCTCATTTCAAAGCGCGATCAATCCCGGGGACGAAGTCCTCATGTTCTCGCCCTACTGGACGCCAATTCGCGACCTCATCGCCTTCGTGCAGGGCAAGCCGGTTTTGATTTCCACCGTCCAGGCCCGCGAAGAAGGGCTGGCCCAGAGCCTGCGGAAGTTGGTGACGCCGCGCCTGCGAGCCATCTACTACAACACCCCGCAAAATCCCAACGGCGCGGTGCTCACCCGTGCCGAGGCTGAAGTGGTGGCTGAATTTGTCCGCGAGCATGACCTGGTGGTCATCGCCGACGAAGCCTATGAAGACCTGGTGTATGAAGGGGAGCACGTTTCCATGGCTTCGCTTCCCGGAATGTTCGAACGCACCATCACTAACTTTACTTTCTCAAAATCCTACGCCATGACCGGCTGGCGCCTGGGATACACGGTCGCGCCTGAGCCGTGGATGACCGGGTTGCGCAAGACCGTGTTGTATTCCACCAATGGAGTATCCACGCCCACCCAGTGGGCGGGCCTGGCCGCGATCAACACGCCGCCGGAAGCATTCGAAGAGCTGCGCGCCGCCTACCGCGTGCGCCGCGACCTGATGGTCAACGGCCTCAATGCATTAGGATTGCCGTGCGCGCTGCCGCCGGGCGCGTTCTACGCCTTTCCCGACGTTTCGCGGGTGAACCGCGACAGCCGCCTGGCAGCGGCAACGCTGCTCGATCAGGCCCAGGTATCCACCGTGCCCGGAATCGTTTTCGGGCCTCACGGTGAAGGCCATGTCCGCTTTTCTTTTTCGACGTCGCCGGAAGCGATCGCCGCCGGGCTGGAATCGCTCAGGAAAAATCTGTAACTTCGCGCGGCGGGCTGTTTTTCCATCCCGGCTCTTACAACACTCGCGCCAGCACCACGGTGACGTCGTCTGGGCGCTCCGCCGCGCCAATCCATTCGTCCACCGTGGTGGTGACCAGTTCGGAAATGCGGGCCAGCGGCAGATTGCGATTTTCCCGCACCAGTTTGATCAGGCGTTCTTCGCCAAACTCCCCAAACTCATTTTCCGGTTCGGTGACCCCATCGCTGAACGCCAGCAGGATCTCGCCGCGCTCCAGTTGCACGGTGCGTTCCTCGTGGGAAACGCTGTCAAATAACCCGATGACCAGGCCCCCTTCTTCCAGCCGGCGTATGCTTCCGTCGATCGCGATGAGGATAGGCGGCAGATGGCCGCCGTTGGAATAGGTCAGGTTGCGGGTGTTGCCGTCGTACACGCATAGAAACAGCGTCATGTATTTTTCGTCGGACGTGCTGTGATAAAGATGCCGGTTTAACAGCCACAAAACCTCAGACGGCGAAGTCATTCCCTTGTTGGAAAGAATTTCCGGCGCATTGACCAGCGAAGGGCCTTTCCACGTCGGCGCCCGGTTGGCCGCGGTGAGGTCTTTGGCCTCAGGCACCTGGCCGAATTCATACACGCGCACCGCTGAATGGATGTTGGCCATCAGCAACGCGGCGGAAATACCTTTGCCGCTGATGTCGCCCACGGCAATCCCCATGCGCTCGTTGCCAAACGGCAGGAAGTCATAATAATCGCCGCTCACGGTGCGCGCCGGCTTGCACACGCCGTGCAGCTCGAGCGAGCGCATGGGCTGCATGTCCTTGGGAAACAGGGTGGCCTGCACCTCGTGCGCGATTGCCAGCTCGCTCTCCAGGCGCTCCTTCTCTTTCTGTTCCAACAGCAGCCTTTCCAGGGAGCCGCTCATGGAGTTGAATGAGCTCTCGAGCGCCGCCAGCTGGTCCCGCGATTTGACCTGGATGCGATGCCCCAGGTCTCCGCGGTTGATGCTTTCCGTGGCCACGTAAAGGTTTTCCACCGAGCCGGTGATGCTGCGGGTCAGCTTGAAGCCCACCACCAGGGCCAGCGCTTCGATCAACGCGAAAAGCAGGGCCACCGCAATCAGCAGAACTTTGATGATCTCGGCAAATTTAGTGAAATTGTTAAACAGGCGGGAATAAAGCAACGGGAACCGGGTCTTTACCACGATGACCACGTTGCGCTCTTGGCCGGTTTCCCAGTCGGTCACATTAATGACGGTGGGGAAAGATACTTCCTTGTCGAGAAACTGGGTGGGGGGCGCTAGCGCCCCGCCGTGAATGCCCGAAGGCCGCCCGGAAGGCCCGGCCGCCGAGGTCCCTGGCGCGGTGGTTCCATCCCGCTGGCGCGAAAGTTTCCCTGACTTCTCGATCTGCACTTCGGCTCCGGGATAGACCGTGATCTCGCCCAGGTTCTTCGAGATCTCGGTGAGCTGCGAAGCATCGAGGGGCGCGCTGGCGACCACCGCGACCCTGCCGTCGGCCACCGGCATGGAGGTCACTGCGCGTAAGCTCAGCGGAACACCTTGTTCCACCACCACCCCGCTGAAATTGCCATGCAGCCACGGCGGAACATCGAGCGGCCGGTCGCCATGCAGCAAATACTTTTTTCCGCCATAGGTGGCGGTGACCGCCGCGCCCGCAAACCGGCCTCCCAGGCCAAATTCAGCGATGTCCTTGCTGAAATCCTCGTTGGGTCCATTGCTGTGTTGCAGGTCATTGGCAATATCGGCGGCCGCGGTTGAGGTGGCGGATTCCAGCACCTTCACCGCCGACTTGATGTCGTCACTGGCCACAAAGATGGCAAACTGCCCCGCCAGAAGGTAGCCGGCGATTCCCACCATGAGCACCACCAGCAGGACCGGCACCACCCCAATAAAGATATAAGTCACCAGCAGCCGGTTGCGCAGCCGCCAGATCAGACCGCCGCGGGCTACTTGCAAGCTCAACGCAAACAGCAGGAACAGAAGTACGGCGGTGATCCAGCCGGAGGGGGTCTGCAGTGCCGTGTCGAGGGGGCCATCGGGGACTACCTGGTGAAGCGCCAACAACAGCGCGCGCAGGATAGCGACTCCGGCGGTGATGCGCCCCAGCTGAGTTTTGGGAACAACCGCCTGCGGCAAAAACGACCCTGAATCCCGGGGAGGCCGGGGCGGCGGTGGGGGGGATGGGGAGCGCATGGTCAGCAATCATTGTCGCAACCAGCGCCTACACTTGTCACTTCAGATTGTTCTTGCCCTTGTCCCCGCAGAAATCTCAAGAAGTTGCATAAGAAAATTTCACGAGCAGACACCCCCTCAACCTTGTCATCCTGGAGCGAGCTCTTGCTTCGTGTTTGTGCGAAGGAACTTGTGCTTTCTCTTGTTTCTGCCGTTGCTCCTACCCAGGTCTTCCAAACAAAAAAGCCCCGGCCGAAGCCGGGGCTTTTTGCTTGCAAGACAGGGTTACTGTTTCTTGACGGTGGCGCGGTCATAGACCAGTCCGGTTGCTCCACCAGCCAGCGCGCCAATAGCCGCGCCCTTGCCGCCCTTGGCGATTCCGCCGATGGCTGCACCCGTCGCGGCAGAGCCGGCGACGATCAAGGCCGATTTCTTCTTGGAACGGCGGCGGCGAACCGGCTCGCCATTGCTGGTGCGAATTACGTTGCCGTTCGCATCGTAATAAACCCGCCGGCGGGTGGCAAACATCACCGGTTGATATGCAGAAATGAGCTCGTTTCCGGCGCCAGGATGATAAACCGCCGCCTGCATCGCCGAATCATTGACCTGTGCGGCGGAATTGTGCGATGAATCCGTGCGCGATCCGCCGGCATACAACATGGTGGCGGAAATCACCAGCGCCATAGCCAGCGCCGATAGCGCTGAAATCTTGATTGCTTGCTTTTGCATTGAAATCCCCCTTACGTACTTCCTTCTACTGGGTTGGATGCAGTTTTACCCGGTGGGGATGTTGCCGGCGGGGGGATGTGGAGGCTAAATTCCCAGTTTTTTTACTTCTTCGTTGTAGTACTTGCGATACAGGATGTCCCATTCCTGGGTGCCTTCGAGAATGGTGCGCTTCTGGCTTTCAATCTTCTGCCGCGCCGCCGCGTCAATACGGCTTTCGCCCATCATCAATTCATCCAGAATGCGCCTGACTTCAACCCGAATGGTGTTGCGATCTTCGACGAACTCGACTTCGTCGATTTCCGCCAGGGCATCGGCGATCACGTGCGCCATTTTATTCACTTTGTCCTGCGACAGTCTGCCCATGAACGGTCTTCTTTCAAAGAATTGAAAATGAAGGATGAGGAAATAAATTTTAGCACGCTCTCCGCATGCATCTATTACTCAGGCTGGACGCATCGCAATTAAGAACACATCTCGTGCCCATGCACCCGGGTTACCACCGGACGGCGCCGCTCAATTTAGAACCGCATTGTTCCCCTGAAACCATGAGCGAATCACTCCCAAACCGAAGCCCTACCGAACCTGCGCTCACCGATTACGTGGCCTTGTTTCAGCAGTCGCCGGGATTGTTCCTGGTGTTGCGGGCGGATTCGCCGCGATTCACAATCGCCGCCGCCAGCGATGAATACCTCAAGGCCACGATGACTCGCCGTGAAGATATCGCGGGCCGAGGAGTATTCGAGGTCTTCCCCGACAATCCCGATGACCCGGCGGCCCAGGGCGCACACCATGTGCGCGCGTCTCTGCAAAGAGTGATCGCCACCGGAAAGATTGATCGCATGCCGGTGCAGAAGTATGACATCCGCAGTCCCGGCGAGCAGGAACGCTTCGAAGTGCGTCACTGGAGTCCCACCAACTCGCCGGTGTTCGATTCCAACGGAAAGATTTCTTACATCATGCACCGCGTTGAGGACGTCACGGGACTGGTGGCCTTGCTGCATGATGATCCGCCGGGCGCGGGCGCTGTCGAAATCCAGGACCGCGACGCCCAGGCTGAGGTTGAACGCTCGGTACACCTGGCTGCAGCCACTCCCGGGGAAAGAGATCTGGTCAGCCGATTACTTGCCTTGGAAAAAGCCGGTCACGCCGCGGCCCAGACCCTTGCCCGGGAGCTCGCCACCAAGCAGCGATTTCTTTCGCTCTCGCAAAAAGTAGCGCACCTGGGTTCTTGGGAGCTTGATCTGAAGTCCGAGCCGGTCACCGCGATATGGTCGGAGGAATTGGAGGAGGTTTATGGCCTCGCGCCCGGCACGTTTGGAGGAAAATTTTCGGATTGGGTCGAGTTTCTGCATGCCCACGACAAACTGGAGGCTTCCGAAAGCCTGCTGCGCGCCATTCGCACCGGCGACTTGTGGCAATGCGAGTTTCGCATCGTGCGCGCGGATGGCGAAGTCAGGTGGATTGTGGGCCGCGGCCAGTGCATCTACGATGGCGCCGGCAAGCCCTTGCAGATGATCGGCATCAACATGGATATCACCGAGCGCAAGCAAAGTGAGGAAGCCTTGCGAAAATCAGAGAAGCTGGCCACCACCGGCCGCCTGGCGGGCACCATCGCCCACGAAATCAACAACCCTCTCTCGTCGGTGAAGAACCTTATCTATCTGATCGAAACCGACCCCAGCACCACCCAGGCAGTGGCAAAATACGCGCGCATGGCCGATGAGGAAATCACCCGCATTTCCCACATTACCAACCAGGCCCTGGGTTTTTATCGCGAAGCCACCGCGCCGGTCGAAGTGCACATCACTGAGATATTGGATAGTGTGCTGACCTTGTTTGCCCGCCGCATCCAGGCAGCGGGGGTTTCAGTAGAAAAGCGCTATCAAACCTCTGTCCCCTTGCAGGGCTGGCCCGGCGAGATGCGCCAGGTCTTCACCAACCTGGTTTCCAACGCCCTCGAAGCTTCGAATAAAGGCGGCGCGCTCAAGGTGCACGTTTTCAACGGGCGCGAAGGCGGAGTCTTTCGACGCAGGGGGGTTCGCGTGGTCATTGCCGACCAGGGGGTGGGCATCGCTTCCGACGCGGGCCGCAAGCTCTTCGAGCCTTTTTATACGACCAAAGGCGAAAAGGGTACCGGCCTCGGCCTATGGGTGAGCCACGGAATCGTGCAAAAACACGGCGGCTACATCAAGGTGCGCAGCAGCACCAGGCCCGGCCGCTCCTTCACCCTGTTCAATATCTTTCTGCCGGTGCGCGGCGTCTCCACCGGAATGGCGCTGTCGAGTTAAAGGCAAAATCCGCCAACCAGCTTTCGGTTGGCCACCATTCCCCGAGCATCACGCCTTGCGCAACCACACCCGCGTGATCCGGTACAGGGGATAGCTCATTCCCAGCGACAACAGCGCGTACACGCTGTTGCGCGTATCTTCGGCCACGATGGCGACCAGAAAGGCCACCGAGCCCAGCAGCGCCAGCCCGGTGGTCCACGGGTATCCCCAGGCCCGGTAAGGCCGCGGAGCGTCGGGCTCGCGCCATCGCAGCACGAACACCGCGGTGTAGGCCATGGCGTAGTCGGCCACAAAATAAAATGCGGTCATGGCCAGCACCGTCTCAAACGTCTTCCCTCCCAGAATGAACATGAGCGCCAGCACCGTGCTCAGAAAGAGGCCTGCGGTCGGAGTGCCGCCGGCGTTGACCCGGGCCGCCTGCCGCGAGAGCAGCCCGTCCTGGCTCATGGCAAAAGGAATTCGGCTGGCCATGAGGTGATAGGCGTTGATCCCGCTGAGCATCGACAAGATCATCAGCACCTGCAGAATGGTCTGCCCGCGCGCTCCGAAGATCGCGGCCGCCGCCGTCCCCAGCGCCATGGTCTGGCCCGCGATGGCGCTCATGGGCAGAACGTGCAGAAGTGCGATGTTGACCAGCAGGTAGATCGCCATCAGGGCCAGCACACCCAGCACCATGGAGCGGCGAATGTCGCGCGCCGGGTCGCGCACCTCTTCGCCAAAATAAATAATTCCGTACCACCCATCGTAGGTGTAGATCACCGCCTGCAACGCCAGCAGCACCGCTACCCATAAAGGATGGGGAAAGATCTCAGGCGGCGCCGCCGCCACCACCGCCGCCGGATGCCGGAACAGAAACGCCGCCGCCACCACAGCCACAAATGCCAGCGTCTTCAACAGGCTGGTGATGTTCTGGGTCATGCTCCCGGTGCGGATGCCGCGCCACTGCAACAGAGCCACCGCAATGGTGACGGTGGCCGCCACCAGCACGGTGTGCCCGGCCAGCGCAGGGAGAAGCTCGCCGGCGTAGCCCGCGATCACGATGGCCACCGCGGCGGTGGTGCCGCATTGCGCCAGCCAATCCGCCCATCCCACGGTGAACCCGGCAAACTCTCCCAGCGAGCGCCGCGCAAACACGTAATAGCCGCCGGAACGCGGCATCATGGCGCACAGTTCCGAGAGTGAGAACGCGCCCAACAGCGCATAAAGACCGCCCAGAACCCACACCCCCAGGAACAGGGCAGGCTGAGGCAGGTAACGGGCGACGCCGCCGGGAGTGCGCAGGATTCCCGCGCCGATGGTGTTGCCGATGATCACGGCCAGCCCAAAGCCGACGCCCAGGACGCGCAGCAATCCTCCGCGGGACACCGGTGGCAAGCCGGCAGCGTTCAAATCGCGTGGCAAAGGATGGTGTATCTCTGCAGGGGAAGCGTGCGGCAGCTCTGGGCCAGGAGCCAAGCGGCTATCCCATGCCGAGATCGTCGGATGTTTCCAGTGGCGTTCCACAAACGCGGCAAATCAAAGAAGCGCAATCCCCGCAAGTAAGAGGGTCAGACACAGGCTTGGCGCATTGCGGGCAATAGAACGCGGCGGCTTGCGGTGGAGAGGCCATGAAGACCCAGAATGTAGCACAGTTCGGGTGGGGAAGCGGGGGTCAAATAAGCGAACCCAACAAGGTGGTCAATTGTAATTTCTGCATCATCGGCCCAGTAAAGTCTAGCCTCGTAACTAATCCAAATTATTACTTGTCATTCTGACGATCCCCGGCTTTATCGTGCTTTTGCATTTCGGTGGAAGCAGTGGGCTTCAGCCCACTGAATAGCGATCTTTATGATTTGGGCTTTAGCCCCGGTGGAGAGTGATTGCGGCAAGCTAAGAGCCCGCTTCTGCTCGACCTCAGTTTCGGTGTCGAGAATCCCGAAGTAATTTCAGTAATATTTTCGTATTCACGAAGGAACAAAACCCCATTGCAGATGAAAGCGGGATCTTATGATCTGCAAGCACTCGTCACCGGGGCTAAAGCCCGATATCTATAACTGGCTTTTCCGCGGCCTGAAGGCCGCTGCTTCCACAAAGAACGAGACCTCCTAAATCGAGCGCTATAGTTGTGACACAGACACTGAAGGCCGCTGCTTCCGCCGCAAAGCAAGAATCAAAGCGGAGACGACAATGCTAAAGTGAAACCCATGGACCCCAACGAGCGCCTGCAGCAGGAATTCAACCGCTGGGCCGAGGCCGGGCGCGGTGATGACATGGAGCGCCATCACCTCAACATCACCGAACAGGTGATCCATCAAATGGAGTTGAGGCCGGGTGAGCGCGTCCTCGACCTGGCATGTGGCAGCGGCTGGGCGGCCCGTCTGCTGGCGCGCATCGTAGGCAGCGGCCCTGAGGGTTTCGGCCAGGTGGTGGGCCTCGATATCTCCGACGAGATGGTGCGCAAGGCGCGCGCCGCCTCCCGCGACTTCGAAAATTTAATCTACGTCTGGGGCTCAGCCGACAAAATTCCCTGGGAAGAAAACAGCTTTGACAAAGTGTTATCGGTAGAGTCTTTCTATTATTTCCCCGATCCGGACCGCGCCCTGAATGAAATCTTCCGGGTAATGGCGCCCCGCGGCCGCCTCTTCATCCTCATCAACTTCTACAAGGACAGCCCCATTTCCATGCGCTGGGCCGATGCAATCCCCGTCCCCGTACAAGCCCGTTCCGAAGCCGAATACCTCGAGCTGCTGCGCGCCCACGCCTTCGAAAATATAAGAGCCTCCAGAATCCGCGACCTAGGCGCCGGGCCCGACGAACATGGTGGCCAGTTCTTCAAGAACGACCAAGAAGCCCAAGAGTTTAAGCAAACCGGCGCCCTGCTACTGACCGCCAGCAAACCCGACCTGCGCTCCCCGGGACCGGCTTACACGATCTATTAGAACGTCCGGGTTTTTTGATTGCCCTTGCTTTTGCCCTTGCACCAACGAAAGTCTCCAGAAGTCGCATGGGGAGAACTCGGCGAGCAAGAACCCCCTCAACCATCTTTTTTGGGTTTGCGTTTCCTGGAGAGAATGGAAACCACGCTCTTCGGAACCGTCAACACTTTCTTGAGGTCCGAATTTCTCGATAAACGAAGTACCATCCGTTCGCGTTACGCGCACCACGTGTGCACCGGACTCGCCCAGCAGGACAGGGATTCTCAGGATCGATTCTCACAGATTTCAAGGACAGCCTTTGTTTTAATATTACCCAAGGGGGGTGCAGAATCCCTCCGCTATGTTCTCACCCGGGGAGAAGTTGACGGGATAGGAGATAGAGCGTTTTGAAACTGCCCTCCCCCCGGCCTAGCCCGGAACTGCCGTCCACCCGCTCAAGATCGGGCTTGCCAAACGTGGAGTTGGAGATTCCCATGCCAAATCCACAGATTTGATAGTGGATTCATCACTCCGGGACTGCCGATCGTAACGCGGCCGATATCGGGGAGGAGGATTAGCATCTGGTAAATTTATTGGACTAAACTTCCCTCGTATTTATCTCCGCCGGCGGTGTACATCATGCGCACGGCGTGGGCCTTGATGGTGGCATTGACCACTCCGGGTTTCCTATGAGAGCAACCATTGATTGGCTGGTGCGGCACGAAAAGTTGCTGGTGGGGGTGACTTTGTGCCTGGTAATTGCCCTGGCAGTCGAAGTGAAGATCGGTGGGAAAGATGACGTAGTGGGCGGAAACCTGGGGGACACTCCCGCCCCGGCAGTTTTCGCCAAGTCAGGGGGCCCAGCCAGTGACGTATCCGGGAAATGGGAGATGAGAGTGCCCCGGAGGAGCGGCGGGGCGCAGATATGGGTTCTCACCCTGGCGCAAAAGGGAGAGGAGTTGACCGGCAATATCAAGTCCGAGGGCGGCGATCTGCCGGTGTTCGGCGCCATTAGCGGCCAGGAGATTCACTTGTTCGCCAAACGTTACGGAGCCACCGTTGACTTCTCGGCAAAACTCGGTGAGGGCGTGATGGAGGGGACGATGCAAGCGGCTGTCATCAGCCGCCGGTGGTCCGCAACCCGCAAAAAACAGAAGTGAGCAACGGCCCCCAATGGCGCACCACAAAAAGCCGATTTCCACTAAGCCAGACTCGGCTTGCGCCATCCAAAGAAGATGCCGGACCAAGCGACATTGAGTAGCAATTGAACTGCAAAAAGCGTCAGGGCGACGATGGACCCGCGAACTCCTAAGCTGCTCCAGTGTCGCAGACTCTAAATCCGAGAAAGCCGCCAAGTTAAACAAAATGCTTGACGACTATAGCCTTCAGGCGGGGAGGGCAGTTTCAAAACGCTCTAGCTCCTATCCCGGGAAGAAGTTGACACCATCCCCACACCCTCCTAGACTCAGCCACTGGTTTCATAGAGAATAGGTCTCCTGAGGGCCCTTCATGTCCTGGTTGCAGAACAAGTTTGAAAAGAACTTCATGATCACCACCGTGGACTACGTGTTCAACTGGGCGCGTAAATCCGCCATCTGGCCCATGACCTTCGGACTGGCCTGTTGCGCCATCGAAATGATCGCTTCCAGCACTTCGCGCTTCGATATCTCGCGCTTTGGCTCGGAGGTCTTTCGCCCCAGCCCCCGGCAAAGCGATCTGATGATTGTTGCCGGCACCGTGACCTTGAAAATGGCGCCGGTGGTGAAACGAATTTATGACCAGATGCCCGACCCCAAGTGGGTGATTTCCATGGGCGCATGCTCGTCGGTGGGCGGACCTTTTAATACCTACGCGGTGCTGCAGGGCGTGGATAAGATCGTGCCGGTGGATGTTTACACCATCGGATGCCCGCCGCGGCCGGAAAACCTTTTCTATTCGCTGTTGAAATTGCAGGACAAGATTGACACCATGACCCTGGCCCGCAAGCCCACCGAAGTGCGGCTGAACGAAGACATGATGCAGGATTTCAAGCGCCAGGTGATGATCGCGCAGACCTTGCAGCCGCGGTAACCCGGCATGGCTGACTTCGTAAAACTTACTACGCGCGAAAAGTTGCCGCCCCCCGGCGAAGCCCGCGAATTTCCCCTGGGCGACAAGATGGTTTGCGTCGCCAACGTCGAAGGCACAATCAGCGCCATGGACAACGTTTGCATCCACCGCGGCGGTCCCATCGGGCAGGGAACCATCGAAGCCGGCAAAGTGGTTTGTCCCTGGCACGGCTGGGCGTGGGACCCGCAAACCGGCGAAGCTGCTCACGGCGTCGCCAGGGTCGCGACCTACCCGCTGCGCATCGATGGGGAAGATGTGCTGGTCGAGATCGGTTCTTGATCGGCTGCTGGATTGCAGGCACTGAAAGGCAGGGCACACATGGCTGACGAAACTGTAGCGGCATACGTAACCCGAATTCTGGCCAGCGTCGAAGGCCGCGACCCCCTCACCATCATGCGGTCCACTCCCCGCGTGCTGCGCGACCTGGTGAAGGACAAGCAGCCGGAACGCCTCACCCTGCGTCCCGAGGCCGATAAGTGGTCGGCG
>JBBQWT010000027.1:0-39266 GCA_038210375.1 Terriglobales bacterium
CTGCGCAAAACTGCCGTCGGCCTTTTGGGTGGTGGCCAGGTAGATCAGAGATCGCAACGGGGTGCTGCGATTGCCGGTCGCGAGCAATCCCAATGCGCTCTGTACCATGTCGCGCGTCCACACCAGGTGATAACCTCCTTCACCTTCCTGGTCGCCGCGGGCTTCGCCCCAAGGAATGGAAAGCGATGCGATGAGCGCCCCTTGAAACGTTTTGTCTTCATGCGCCAGGATGACGTTGTGGCTGGTGAAATAAAGACAGCCGCCATCGCTGCTTTGATCGCGCAGATTGTCGCGCGAGTTTTCTGAGCGCAACCACTGCGCCGTGAACCGGTTCTTCTGGTCGCGAAACGGCACCCCCAGTGCCTGTAAAAGAGTGGTTAGAGCGCGGTGCAGGCTGTCGCCGAATGACAGGCCCACGGTGAATTCGTTGTGGCTGCCCAGTTCGATCTCGCCAGTCAGGGCCACGTTGCCGCCGGTGGCGCGGTCGAACTGCCAGTCCATCTTGAAGTTATCGGCTATGTCGGTCCAGCCATCACTCGCGCCCACGTACCCGCACGAGAGTTTCGAAAAAGGCAGCGTGGTGGCCAGCGCCAGCCAGGTGCCGTTTTTCTCCGCCACCAGAATCTGCCGCCCCGCGGCTTCGATGACATAAGCGTTGTTTCCCCAACCGCCGCAGTTAAGGTGCGGAGCGCATAGAACGTACACCTTCAAGCGCGATAGCTGTTCCGGTTCGCCGGTGAAGCAAGTGTGCTGCAGCAGACAAGCCTGGTGGGGGTCGGCAATGATTTCTTTAGTGAAACTGTAGCGGCCCTCGGGATCTTTGCTGGTAATGGTGTATCCCAGCGCGCGGTCCATGGGTTTGATCGTCGATTGGAGATAGTTTTTTTCCTCGTGGAAAAAAGTTTCGCCGTCGGAAATCATATATTGCAGGTCGCGAATCTGGGGACGATCGACCGTCGGGTAATACACCTCGGTGACAATACCGTTCCAGACGGTGAACCACAGTCCGCTGGAATCGGAATAGGCCGTGCCGATTCCGTTCTTGTCTCCATGCGTCCAGCGCGGCTCGATGCCCGGCTTTCCGAATGCCTCGGACTGCCCTCTTAATGTTGCCATGTAAGTATTTGTCCTCTCAGGTGCGTCAGTTTACGACGCCTTGTTGATTCTAGTGTGGAAGGGGCACTGCCGCGGTTATGAAGTATTCAAGAGCCGGCCTGCGGGGTTTGCAAGAGCTCAGCCAGTTTCGCTTCTGCCGGCCGTGGAGTGCCTCCGGCGCACGATGCCACAAAGCTTCCCCATTGGTTAGCCGCCTGGTTAATGATTCTCAGCGGAGATCCGATCAACATGTAATGCGCCATCGCCGCCGTAAACGCATCTCCGGCGCCCACCGTATCCACCATCGCCGCAGGAATGCCAGGGTGTTCCGAGACCTCGTCCGCGGTCACCAGCACGCTTCCGCGCGCGCCTCGGGTGATGCAAACAGCACGAAGATTGAAAGCGTGGCGCAAGTTCCTGGCTGCGGGAACCTCGCCGCTGGCGCTCACTCCCGCAAGTTTCATCACCTCCGGCAACTCAACATCATTCGTCTTGACGAGGGTGGCCGCGCGCAGCGATTCAATCACTACCTCGCCCGAGTAATGCGGCGCCCGCAGGTTTACATCGAAAATGCGGAGGCAGTCGGGCCGGGTCGCCCGCAAGAACTCCGCGATAGTCGCGCGCGAGACCGAGGAGCGTTGCGCCAGCGACCCGAAACACACGGCATCCGCGGACTTCGCAACTTCCTGCCAGGCGGGGGTCCATTGCAGATGATCCCAGGCGACGTCTTCGGCGATAGTGTAAACCGCCTGCCCGGCATGCAGATTGACTTCCACCGTCCCCGTGGGATGCTCGGCGTCGAGCTGCAGGCAGTCGATATCCACGCCCAGTTGCTGCGCCCGCAGCGCGGCTTCTTTCCCCAGCGGGTCGAGGCCAACCGCGCTGGCTACAATGCCGTGGTCGCCCAGAAGTGAAGCGACGAAGGCAAAATTAGTGGGAGCGCCCCCGAGGTGCTTCTGCCCGGGAACCAGGTCCCACAAAATCTCTCCCAGGCCGACGACCTTAAGTTTGGCTGGCTGCACCACTCAATGGTAGCGCATGCCCTAATCACGCATCGCAAGATGAGGGTCTGCATTCAATCAAAGACACGCGCTCTCCGGGGACCAGGCCTTCATGCGTCCCGCGTGATATTCATGCGGCGAGGGAAACAGTTGTAGTGCGCTGATGAGCTGGAGGTCTCAAGAACAAAGGCAAAATCGCTCCTGCCACCATGAAAGACGCAAGCAAGGCGAAGCCGTAAAGAAAATTCCCCGATCGTTTGTTAAGGTATCCGACGAGCAGCGGCCCTAAAATACCGCCGATGTTACCCACGCCGTTTACGAACCCGGCAATGGAGCCTGCCATTTTGCGGGAAAACCATTCCGTGGGAATCGCCCAGAACGGCCCTAGACCCGCGAAAGCTCCGATCGCAGCCACGCAAACCAGCAGGTAAGAAATCAGAGGGAAACGAGTAATGGTCAGCACGCCCGCGAAAAGAGCAATTCCGCCTATCCCCATGGCGACGGCCACATGGGCCCTGCGCTCGTGGAATCGGTCGGAATGTGCGGAGTTATAAAGTAAAGATAAGGCGCCCACCACAAATGGGAATGTGTACAGAATTCCAATCATGAAATTGCTGAGGTTTTTATAACTGCCGAGCGCGCTGGGCAGCCAGAAGAGATATCCCAACTGGCCACTCAACATCAGTAATTTGATCAGGGCGAGCAAGAGTACCTGGGGAGCGAAAATCGACCGCCAGAAAACTTCCTTAGAAACCGGCTCTCGCTCGACCAGTTCCTTCTGGAAGGTTGAGTCTAGGTACTCTTTCTCGGGCTTCGATAGCCAGGGGGCCTGCCGGGGATAATCAAATATGCCCCAGATCCATACCAGGAGCCAGGCCAGAGGCAGCAGGCCCTCCACCACCAGCATGACCCGCCAGTTCCAGCGATCAATGAGCCAACCTGAAACCGGCGAGGAAATCACCAGGGAAATCGGAAGCGCCAGGGAAAACCACGCGCTGGCGCGAGCCCGCTCTTTTCGTGGAAACCAGTGGGAAAGGAGAATCAAGGTCGCGGGATACATTCCACCTTCCGCGACCCCTAAGAACAAACGCATGACCCACAACTGTTGCCAGGTGTGCACCAGTCCGCATCCCACGGCGCAAATTCCCCATACCACCAGCAGAATGCTCACGAACCATTTCGTGCTCCCAGTGGCTCGCGAGATAGCCCCCGGGAATCTGCAGAAGGAGATATCCCCAGAAAAAAGCGCTGGCGATGGCGCCGGCCTGTAGAGGATTCATGTGCAGGTCGCGGCTCATCGAGGGCAGAGCGATAGACACATTGGTGCGGTTGATGAATGCAATCGCATACATGACCGTAGCGACTGGAATGATACGAAGCCATCTTTGGTCCGTCATTTAGGAAGAGTCTCCGCAAGCGAGGCTGGGTATAAGCCGGATTGGGACCGGGTTCGCGGTGCACGCGAAGATCTGGTTTCCAGGCACTGCTGGCCTGCGCTAGGAGAGGATACGAATCGACCGCATGCAGTCGATTCGTATTTTCGTCAAATCTCAAAAGACGATCTTCATCCCCAGTTGTATCTGGCGCGAGGGAGTGGAGGTGGTGTTCAGGACTCCGGCGTTACCCACCACACTGCCGTTGGCGGCGAACACCGAGTTGTTCTGCGTGGGATTCAGAAAACCGGGAGCGCCCAGGTTGGGATGATTAAAGAGATTGAATATTTCAGCGCGGAACTGGACGTTAAACGCCTCGGAGATCCTGGCCACATGAGTGTTCTTGAACACCGAGAAATTGACCGTCGCAATACCCGGGCCGTAGAGGGAATTACGCCCCGCGTTGCCCACCAGGTTGGAGCAGTAGACCGAGCCCGCCGGCGCGGGTTGCGCCGCACCGGCAAAACCGGCGCATTGCGCGGCCATAGAGGCGGGCGCGGTGGGAAGTGAGAAACAGTTGACGTTCAGGTAGTTGACGCCGCCATGAATGGGGTTACAGCCGGGAATGATGTTGGCGAAATCCATCGAAAAGTCGCCGTCAAATCCGGTCCCCAGCGGGTCTCCGCCGCCACCCAGGGTCGCGCTGAAAGGAGAGCCCGTGGTCACGGTAACGATGCTTCCCAACTCCCAGCCTCCAGTGAGGAATGACGCCACCGAATTCGAGAACTGCGGCGCAGGAACATCCCAGATAAAGTTCCCTACCGTGGTTTGCCGTATATCGAAATCGCATGCTCCGGTGCGGTATTTTTTGTCGAAGATGGGAACCGCAATGGTGTTCAGGTAGGGGTCTCCGGTGTGAGCGGAGGAGCCGAGATCACGGCACTTTCCCCAAGTGTAGGAGAGCTGGCCCTGAAAGCCGTGGCTCATGCTTTTCTTGAGTTGCGCTTGCAGCCCGTTGTAAGACGCCGCACCGTCAAAAACTACCGGGCGGATAGGCCCGCGGTTGGGATCGAGTTTTGTACCCGTGCCGGGTTTGGGAAAGAGCAGGCCAAGAGCGGTCTGGCCGGCGGGTTGGGTGAGGTTAATGTCGTCCGCCGAGTTAGGCAGGTGGACCGAGCGAGACCCCACGTACCCCATGGTTGTGGTCCAACCGGGAAACAACTCGCGCTGCAGGTTGAAGTTGTAATTGAGCACGTAGCTGCGCCGAGGGAGGGGATCGATATAGCGCTGCCGGATGGTGGCGGGATTGAAATTCACAGTGGCCGCCGTACCCAGCCGGGCCGCCGGGTCTGATCCGATAATCTGGAAAGGAAAGGTCGCCGCGTCGTTCAATCCGAATATGTAAGGCAGGGGAAGCACATCGAAAATCCCGAAACCGGCGCGCAGAGCCGTCTTCCCATCTTTGAACGGGTCATAGGAGAGACCGATGCGGGGCTCGAAATTTTTAAGCGTGGGATTTCTGCTGAACGGGCTGTTCACCGCCACCGGGCCACAAGCAGTGGGACTGGCGGTGCATGCTGCCAGGCTGGTGATTTGCTGAAATCGGTTCTTAGCGTCGGTGGGCTTGGTCGTCATCTCATAACGCAAGCCCATGTTGACCGAAAGGTTTGAGCGCGCCCTCCAATCGTCCTGCACGTAAGCCCCGAAGAGGCTCTCGCGTATCCCAACCTCCTGCGAGCCGCCCGGCGCCAGGGCTGTAAGTTTCACCGGGGTGTTACGCAAAAAAGCTGACAGGCTGGCATACTTCAGCGATCCGTTGGGGCTAAGCCTCTCGAGGATGTTGTACTGCATCCGCTCCGCGGCAAAACCCACTTTGATCGAGTGCGTTCCCCTGGTCAGAAAGCCATCGTCGTACAGTTGGCCGGAAGTGTAGTGATGGAAAAATTGGTTATTGCCGCCCAGTCCCACGATTGCAGTCAGGCCGGTGACTGAGATTTTCGGAGTTGCGGTCGCGCCCGGTGCAATTGCGAGGGTAGGGCTGTTGGCCAGCGCGTTGGGCGCGGATTGCGGTTCGTTGATGTCTCCTCGCACCCGGTTCAAGCCCACCCGGAAGGTGTTCACGAATGCCGGCCCGAAAATGTGGGTCTCTTCGATGCTCACGCCCTGGCGGCGGGCGAATACGTTATGAATTACGTTGATTAATGGATCAGGCTGGCTCTGCGGGCCGGAATCGAAAAAGTAGTTCCCCGCCAGGCTGTCGTTGTTCGATATCTTGTGATCAACTCGGGTGCTGTAATAATTTTCCTTGGCGATGATCGGCGCCGCGGTCGCGAATGACACGGTGTCGGTAAGTCCGCTGGCACATACCGCCGGGCACGGAAACAGCGGTAAATATGCCTTTACGCCGGGATCGACTACCACGGCGCCGCCGGTGAGCAACCCGTTACGCGCATTCTGCGAAGGCACCTTAATCACTGCCGTGGATGGCAGCGCTTGCCGAATCCCTTCATAGGCGCCAAAGATGAATGTCCTGTCCTTAATGATCGGTCCTCCCGCGGCGCCGCCAAACTGGATGCGGCGAAAAGACGGAATGTCTTTCGTGGGGTCGTCGAAAAAGTTTTTAGCATCGAATATTTTGTCACGGTCAAAAAAGAAGCCGGTCCCGTGCACCTGGTTCGCGCCGCTCTTGGTGATGGCATTGATTACGGCGCCCGAAGTCCTGCCATATTCCGCCGTGTAGTTGGTGGTGAGGACCGAGAATTCCTGGATCGCATCCACTCCGAGATTTACGCCGGTTACGCTTCCCGGCGCTCCGTTGGAATAGTCGTTTACATTTACGCCATTAATTCGGTAACTGTTCTCGTAAGGACGGTGGCCCGAATCGCTCAACTGGTTCCCCAGGCCGCGGTTTCCTTTGTTGGCGCTGATGCCGGTCCCCACCTGGGTGGGAATACTCAGCACTCCGGGCTCCAGGGTAGCCAGCGAAGTGTAGTCACGGCCATTCAAGGGAAGCTCCCTCATCGTCGTCGAATTGACCGTGCCGCTGATCGTCGAGGAGGCGGTTTCCACGGCGGGTGGCACGTCGTTGACCTCAACCGTCTGTGTGAGCTTTCCCACGTGCAGGGTTATGTTTAGCGGCTGGGCGGCGCCCACCGTAAGCGTGAGGCTTTTCTGCACCACCGTGGTAAATCCCGGAGCGGCAACTGTGACCTCGTAGGGACCAGGCAGCAGGTTGGGTGCGGTGTAGAAGCCGTCTGAGTTGGACTCAACATCCCGGGTTTCGCTGGTATCGGTGTTCTTGATCGATATTTTGGCGTTGGGCGTGACCGCACCCGATTCGTCGGTGATTACCCCGGAAAGCGTCGCGCCGGAAACCTGCGCTTTCGCCGGAACGTTCATCGTGAGCAAACTCGCGATGCACAGTGCAAAAACCATCGTCGCGCGAATCATCTTGTGAGTCCGATTCAAAATCATTGTTGCTGCCTCCTGATTATGGCCACCGCTTTGTGGCACACTGTCCCGCTCTTGCTTTAGGATCCGGTGATCACTGAAGATTGCCGGTGGCTGCAGGGTGAAAGCACGCCTACAGGCACAGTTCGGATTATTCATCACACACCAGCGGAAGCATTCTGCGCCGCCCAGTCAATTGTTGGCAATGCACTGGCGCTCACATGAATAGCAAGCGTGTATAACGTTCTTAGCTAAATAGAATCAACTGCTTACAGGCTAAGGTAACATGGAATCAGGGTTTGACCTTGGCTTTACCCCAGGGCTATACTCCGCCCAAAGCCGAAAATGTTGGTTCATATTCAATGAGAGAAACTGTCAGCCGCCCGCGGACCATTCGTTTCGGAGTGTTTGAGGTCGATCTTCAACTTAGCGAGTTGCGCAAGCGCGGCGTCAAGATCAAGTTGCAGGAGCAACAATGCCAGATTCTGGGAATTCTCCTCGAGCAACCGGGAGAAGTGGTGACTCGCGAAAGACTCCGACGCCGCTTGTGGGCCGATGATACCTTCGTTGACTTCGATCACAGCCTGAATACTGCAATGATGCGCCTGCGGGAGGCGCTCGGCGATTCATCTGATAACCCGCGTTTTATCGAGACCCTGCCCAGAAAGGGTTATCGCTTTATCGCTCCGGTCACCGAAGTCCCAGAGCCGGATCTTGAAGACCGTTTGCCGGAAGCGCCCGAGCGCGCCAAAGCACCAGAACCGCGAGCATCCTCAGAAGTCGTTCCAGCTGCGCTTCCGGAGACAGCAGCGTTACAGCCAACCCGCTTGGGTTGGAGAAGCGCTGCGATCACAGGGTTCGTCCTTCTCGCTTTGATCGGCGCCGGTTTGTTGTGGCGCTATCTACGCCATGATAGGGCGGTCGTCGTGGCTCCACCCACCACCAGGTCGATCGTTGTACTGCCACTGGAAAATCTTTCCGGACAGGCGGACCAGGAATATTTCGCCGACGGCATGACCGATGCTCTAACCGCGCAACTGGCAAAGATAAGCTCCCTGCGGGTGATCTCCAGGACGTCGGCAATGCAGTACAAGGGAAGCCATAAATTACTGTCAGAAATTGCGCGGGATTTGAATGTGGATGCGGTGGTGGAAGGCACAGTCCTGCATTCCGGCAACCGGGTGCGGATTACCGCGGAGCTGGTCCAGGTTTCCACCGATCGCCACCTGTGGGCGGAAACCTACGAAAGCGAGATGGGCGACATTCTCGCCCTGCAAAGCCGGGTGGCCCAGGCCATCGTCAATGAGATCAGGATCAATTTATCGCCGCAGGAAAAGAAGCTTCTCGCCACTACCCGCGTGGTCAGCGAAGAGAGCTATGAAAACTACCTGAAGGGCCGCTATTACTGGAACAAACGATCAGAAGACGGACTTACCAAAGCCATCGAGTACTTCAGAAAAGCCACCCAGGAAGAACCGGGTTATGCGCTGGCTTACGCCGGCATGGCTGACTGTTACAGCATTATCGGCTCCGCGATCGTGGACACGGTGCCGGCCGGCGAGGTAGCTCCCAAGGCCAAGGCCGCGGCCCTGAAGGCAATTGAATTGGATGACACCCTGGCGGAAGCTGATACCGCTCTCGCTACCGTACGGTTCAACTACGATTGGGATTGGGCGGGCGCGGCCAACGGATTCAAACTTGCCATCGAGCACAACCCCAGCTATGCCACCGCCTACCAGAGATATTCCTTGTACCTCATGGCCATGGGCCGCACCCAGGAAAGCATGACGGAAATGAACCGGGCGCGGGCCCTCGACCCACTTTCCGTGAGCATGAATTTCAGTTTGGGATGGCGGCTTTACATGGCCCATCAATACGACCAGGCCATCAAGCAATTAGGCGCCACCATCGATATGGATCCGAACTTTGGTTTGGCCCACCGGGTGCTTGGCGAAAGTTATGAGCAGAAAGGTCTCTATCCCGAGGCCCTGGATGAGCTGCGGAAGGCGGTCGCAATCTCTCACCACAGCCCACCCATGCTCGCTTCCCTGGGTCACGCTTACGGCGTGTCGGGAAGAAAGCAGAACGCGCTTAAGATCATCGACCAGTTGAAAGAAGAATCAGCCAGTCGCTATGTCTCGCCTTTCTATCTGGCGGTCGTCTATGCCGGCATGGGCGAAAAGAACCAGGCGCTGGAATCCCTGGAAAGGGCTTATCAAGACCGCTCCAACCGGGTGGTGTTTTTGAAGGTTGATCCCCAGGTGGATAACCTGAGGAGCGATCCTCGATTTCAAGCTTTGTTGCAGCGGCTCGCCCTTCCGAAGTAAGAACACTGCGATCGACGGAGGGTCGTCGGAGGCCGCTACGCAGAAATTGACGCCCGCTTAGCTCGGCTGCAGTAACGGCCGCAAGACTCGGATATCTTTTGCGTTTTCGAGTTGGAACACAGCCTCGATGAGCTTGTTGCAAGGACCCGAACCGAGAGATGGTGTCATTAGATCCCGGCATTTGGAGATGACTTCCTCGCGGGTCATAGGATTTTCCGCGGTGCCGCGTACCGCCCCTGCCCGTTCGGAAAAACTGGTTCCATCACGCAGCGCAACTTCGACGATGGCTTCGCGTCGCGGATACAAACGCTCAAGTCCTTCATCCGGCGCCAGTTGGATCTTGGCCCGTTCCCGAAGAATAGCGGGATCTTTCATGCGCGCAGTGTCGTGGGCTGCTCGAAACGACACCGTTTTATCCAGCAACATCACGGCGAGCATATGTTGCAGGCTGATGTTAGGCATGTCACGATTGTTAACGGTCTTCGCTTCGCTGGTCGCCACTCGTACAGTTACTTGCCGCACCTGGACAGCCTCGACTTGGTGTTTCTTGATGATACTTTCGAGCGCATCCAGGGGCGCCTGGATGGGGGAACCCACAGTCCATTTCTTGATGTTGGTGCGGGTCACTTCATAACGTTCGCCGAGTTTGTCGATCAGGCCTTCTGAAGCTGCTTTGGGAGCAAAAGCCTCAATGAAATTGTCAGGACCAGAAAAAATATCGTCCACCCCGTTTGCGCCAAGATGGATCAGCAGGGCTGCACTGACGCCGTTACGGGCGGGAAAACCTCCGAATACCAGAGACTTTTCGATGTGTTCCGTGTCCCGCTGCCAGGCCGCGATTCCGGACGATTGCTGGGCGGCGTAATCCAGCACCCAGCGCATTTGCCGGTTGCTCAAGATCGCGGCACAACCGGCCGCAGCGCCTGCGCCAAAATTGTTGGCGATACTGTGGGCGCTGCGATGGCTCTCCATTTGGAAAGGAAGTCCTCCGAGGGTCATCAGTACTCGTGTGCCTATGTCGTAGCCGAGAGCAACCGAACGCAGGAAGCGGTTCCCGTCGATGCCGAATTTTTCGCCCACAGCTAAAGCCGCAGGAATGATCCCGCAGCCTGGGTGCGAATGGGACGGAGCGTGGGAGTCGTCGGTCTCATCCGAGTGGGCCAGCATTCCATTCGCCAGGGCTGCTTCAATGGGACCGCACAGTATGCTGGAGCCGACGACCGTCGATATTTGTTCCCCTTTGTAGTTCTGCGCAAATCTCAGCGCGAGCTTTCCCGGGGGCAGCTCGCGCCCTGAAATCATCGCCGCCAGCGTGTCGAGAATGTGTTGTTTGGTCTTTTCCACAACGGGCGCTGGAAGCGGCCGGTTGCCGGCCTCGCCCATATAAGCGACCAGTATGTCGATTACGGATTTTGCCGATTTAGTTTCCGCATTTGTTCCAGCGATGGCAGCAGCGGCGGTCAACGGAACCATCGTGGCGCCTAGCAAGAAACTTGCATGCTGTAGAAAGCTTCGGCGTGTTAAGGTGCGTGGGTGAACCATCCACATCATTTGGAAAATCTCCTTTTCCCTCGCGCAACGAACTGAGAAGATGCTGAAGCACTGGCCGACGCAATTGGGCGCCCTGAACCGACCCTGCCAAGAGATTTCTCTGGACCTGCTATTTTGCCAACAGCCGGGCGATGTTGCCGGCATCGGGCAAGTCCTCCAGCTTCGCGACGCTCGTGATGATGGCATCGGTCTTGCTTGCCGGCCATTTCGCGTATTCGGCGCAAACTCTGAATTTGCTGGCTACCTCGTCGAACGTCATCGGATCTTGCGGGCTGCCTTTGGCAGAACCGTTGCGAGCAAATATTACTTCTCCGCTCTTGAGCTGAATTCTGATGACGGTCATCAACCGCGCAGATGGCGTATCCAGCTCGGGGTCCGGATGATAGTGCACCCGCTGCATCATCTGCTGCACATCGCTGCGCTGCACCACGGCATCAGTGAATTGGCCGATGCCGGCGCGCCTCTCCAACAGCAGGATGCTGATACAGAACTCCAGGCTGAACTTTCCCTGCAATCCGCTTTGCGGGCGATGGTGGAGCAGCGTGTGGTAAAGATTGTGGCTGGTTGCCAGCTCGACGCTCACAACATTTTCCGGCCTGATATTGTGCCGCGGGATCAGGCGGACAATTTCCGCCATCGCGGGATGGGTCAGCGCTCCCGAAGGAAAAGGCTTGATTGACACTCCGGGGGCGAGCATTGACCAGGGATTGCCCAGTTTTCCTGCGATGTATTCAGGATGATAGGTATCGCTTTCCATGCGAAAGAAACCCAGCGAGGATTCGAGGATGCGCTCGGACGCGGTCCAGTTCAGGGCCGCCAGATCAGCCGCTACGACCCCATTTTCGGCGGCGCGGCCGGCGTTGAACGGCTTAGTCATGGTGCCGAAATTTTCCCGCAGTCCGGAAGCTTCGCTGGCGGCGATACCCAGGGCATAGCTGGTTTGCTGCGGAGTGAGCCGGCGCAATTTTGCGCAGGCAGCGGCGCTGCCCAGCGATCCACAGGTGCCGCTGGCGTGCAGGGCATCTTCAGTGTTACGCGGGACAATGGCGCGCGCAATCTTACATTCAACCTCGGTGCCCACGTGGTACGCCAGCATGAGCTCCTGGCCCGAGCAATGCGCCGATTCGGCGATCGCTAATACCGCTGGAAGCACGGCCGCACTCGGATGTACCCCGATGCCGTTCGATTCATCGAGGAGCGTGTCATCAAAGTCGTCAGCGTGGATAGAAATCCCGTTGGCCAGTGCGGCGTAACGGGGGGCCGATCTCATCGCGGTTCCGATGACGCTAGCTTGCGGCTCAGCGGTGCCGATTGAACTAATGTACCGCCTGATGAGCGGACCGGTAGGAGCGATCGATCCGGAGAGCGCCACGCCCAGGGCATCGAGAATCGACTTCTTGCCCCGGGCAATGACCTCGGCCGGAATGTCTTCAAATTTCCTGGCGACGATGAACTGGCTTACAAAACTCGTCAATCCCGGCGAGTCCGGGAAGGCGTCCGCCGGTTTTTTCGGAACCGCGAAGCTGCGGCCCGCAGAAAATGCAGAGTAGAACATGGTCATCAAAGCGTTCTGCAAGAAGCTGCGTCTGATCATGGCCAAGGGTTATTAGACATACTGCATAGCCGGGGCAGGACGATGGCGATAACCAGAACACTCGTGATAAGGGACACAGCGCTGCTCCCTTTGCGGGGAAAGTATACCGGCGGCGGCAGACTCTCCCCCTGGGAAACGCTTAGAAGTGGAAGCGGGCGCCAAATTGAATCTGGCGGTTATCAATCTGCGTGGAGGTTAGCTTGCCAAATGCTCCGGTAGTCACAATGTTGGTGTCTAGAGGCGCGTTGAAGTTGGGGTGATTGAGGGTATTGAACATTTCCACCCTGAGCTGCACCCCGGCGCGCTCGCCGAAGTTAATATTCTTATAGAGCGCGCTGTTCAATGTTTTGAGTGGCGGCCCAATCAAGCTGTTACGGGATGCGTTGCCCATTCGGTTTCCGGGCGTGGGAACCACGAAGCACTGAGTCTTTATATAAGCTGCGGGATTTCCCGTAACCGGGTTTCCGGCACATTCGGGTGAAGAAATCCGGTCAGGAAACGCGTAAGCATCTTCCAGGCCCTGCCCCAGTGCATCGCCGGGCTGCAAAACGCTGAAAGGGGTACCGGTAGCGGCAGTGAAAATTCCGGAAAGCTGCCAGTGGCCCAGCAAGGCCGAAGCGAAACCGTTCCCGGTGGGTCCGGGAATGCTGTAAACCGAGTTCACCACAAAGTTTTGTCCTACGTGGAAGGCACACAGGCCGCGGCGATGCGGCTTGTCAAACCACAGGAGATCGGGAATATCATTGGTGAAGTTATCTCCGCGCGATCCGCTGGAGCCGTTATCGAGGCACCGGCTCCAGGTGTAGGAAGCCTGCATCTGAACCCCATGCGACATAGGACGGTTCAACTGCGCTTGCATGGCGTGGTAGCTCGAGCTGCCATCAAAGAAGAGGGCCCGAAGATTACTCACGTTGGTATTGATCTGGGGTGGTGCGGGCTGTCCGGGCACGGCGACCGGGAAAATATATCCTTGGGGAGTCTGGGCGATAGGAAAGACAGTATTAATGTCCTCCGCTCCAAATGCATTATGAATGGTCCGCGAACCCACATACCCCATGGTAAGAGCAAAACCCTTGGTAAGGTCTTGCTGCAGGGTGAGGTGCCAGTTCGACGCGTAGGCCCGCTTGGGATTGGGGTCGACGTAGGTGCCGGCCGACAGGGCAAAATTTGCCAGGGGATATGCCTTGGGAAATGACCCCGGGGGAAGCCCGCGAATGGTTGTGGTGATTTCGAAGGGAAAATCGCCCGCCGGATGAGGAGCGATGACCCAGGGCAGCGGCAGGATATCGAACATGCCAAAACCCATCCGCAGCGAAGTCTTTCCATCGCCGAAGACGTCCCAGGCAAGACCCAGTCTAGGCTCAAAATTCCTGAGGGTTGGATTGTGCTCGAAGAAACTGTGAACCGGCACCTGGGGACCGCCAAAAATATTCTTGACCGCAAAAAAGCGGTTCTTCGCTTCGGTGGGAACAGTGGACATCTCGTAGCGCACCCCCAGGTTCAGGGTCAATCTCTGATTAAATCTCCAGTCGTCGACGACGTAGCCGGCAAATATAGTGGACTTCACGTCGGTGGCCTGGCGTTCGGCCCGGGCTACAACCACCTGTCGCGGCCGGTTAGTCAGAAAACTCTCAAAAGCGGTTCCACCCGGCGCGGCGCGGAAGCTCCAATTGCCGTTGGGGCGAAGCTCCTTAAGATAGCTGTACAAAATATTTTCGGTGGCAAACCCGAACTTGATTACATGATTGCCTCGGGTCAGGAAAGCGTCGTCGTAGAGCTGGTAAGAATCGGCTTTGTGAATAGCGAGGGTGTTGCTCCCCAGCCCGGTGATCGAGGTGACTCCCGGTATGGCGACGATCCCCACCGGCAGCCCCGGTACCGTACCGTATGCCGGGTCACCCGCGATAGGATTCAGGGCTTTGCCAATGCCATTGGCAATTCCGGTTGTGCGGTTATAACCCACTCGGATGGTGTTCAAAAATACCGGTGTAAAGGTATGGGTCTCTTCAATCGCAACCATCTGGCGCACCGACTGGTTGTTAAACGTTACGTTGTTTAGGGTGTCGGGAATGTCATAGTTGGACTTATCGTGAAAGTAGGTTCCAAACAGGGAATCACTGGAGGAAAAATGGTGGTCCACCCTCGTGGTGTAGAAATCTTCGTTCAATTTTAAGAGGTTCACGACCGCCAGATTGCCGGTGTCTCCGTTGCCATTTAAACCGGCATTGGGATCGGGCCAGAAAGCCAGAAACGGCTTGATCTGAGGATCGACGATCACGGTGCGCGCCGCCAGAATTCCATTCTTGGCGTTGACCGAAGGCACGATCGCGACCTGCGACCTACCCTGATTCTGGCGAATGCCTTCATAGTCTCCAAAAATGAAAGTCTTGTCTTTAATGATTGGCCCGCCGAGCGACCCCCCGAACTGGTTCCGCTTGAAGTCCGGCTGGGGCTGGCCTTTGGGGTTGAAGTAATTTCGCGCATCGAAGAAGCCGTTGCGGGCGAACTCGTATGCGGTGCCGTGCAGGCCGTTGCTGCCCGACTTGGTGATGGCGTTGATGACTCCGCCGCTGGTCCTGCCGTACTCGGCTGAATAGTTGCTCTGCAACACGGAAAATTCTGCGATCGCATCAGCGCCCAGATTCACGCCGCCCGCGCCTCCCGGCGCTCCATTGGCATAATCGTTGATGCTCACGCCGTCAATGCGGTAGTTGTTCTCCTGCGGGCGGTGGCCGGATACGGCGAGCTGGTTTCCCCATCCGCGATTTCCGCGCGAAGACGTCGATTGCGCCGAGGCCTGGGACTGGATGCTTACAATACCTGGTTGCAGCGTCGCCAGCGATGTCCAGTCACGTCCGTTCAGGGGCAGCTCGCGAATGGTCTCGCCGCCCACCACCGAGCTCAGCGTGCTGGAAGTGGTATCGATGTTCGCCGCCGCCGAGGTCACGTCCACCCGCTCCTGGGCGGTGCCGGGCTTTAGCTTGATGTCCAATGTTCTATCGGTTCCGACTGTGAGAACCACGCCTTTCTCCACCACGGTGTCAAACCCCGGGGAAGTTACGGTGATGTCGTAGGTGCCGGGATGCAGGTTGGGCGCGCTATACAAACCTGAGCCGTTGGTGACCTGAGTGCTGGTTACGCCAGTCTCCTGGTCGGCGATGGTGACCTGAGCTTGAACGACTGCAGCGCCGCTGGCATCCGTAACGGTCCCCTTCAACTGGGCCCCCGATACCTGTGCGTTAGCCAATCCAGCGCGAAAAAAAATTGCACAGCATAGGCATGCGGCAATGTAGAAAAACGCAGAGCGTTTGAACAAGGTAGTCCTCCACGTGCAAAGTTATAAGGGCTTGGAATAGCCGAGTGCAAAGCTATTAAGGTTTTTACAATCTGTCAAGTTGGTAACGGGCAAGCTTATTGACCACAACAAAGTTGATTTTGCATGCAGGCGCGTTCCTGCGATCAGCCGCCGGATTTTACGGGTAGAAGTGCTCGTACTTTCCGTTCAAGATTTTTTTCATTTGGAAATTTGCATACTTCCAGGGATCGCGCGCGTACTCTTCGTACTTGCCGGGAGCGTTGATGCCTGGAATTTCCGGTATCCAGTCTTCACTTAAGATTCGGTCGGCATCCCCGTACTTCGCAGCTAGAGAGCGCACCTCAGGATCATCGAGCGCCACCAGATGTCCCTTGTCCACCACCGTGGTCCATTGGTTTGACGACGAGTGGTGAACCCTGTAGGTCACGAAGTAATTGTGCACATGAAAGTCATGACCGGTGGGCAGGTCGTGGTCGGCGCCGAACTTCAACCATTTCTCTGGAAGTCCCATGGACCCCGGCTCATTGACAATTTCGTTGCCAAAACCCCAGTGAAAAACCCCGGTACGGTAGCGCTCGAAGGTCAGGCAATAAATTCCAGTGTGACCGCTGCCGTAGAAATCCGATGGGTTGCGGAAATATTTCGGATTAGTGCCCAGCGCCAGCTCCCACAGGTGCCAGAAGCCGGGGTGATCATAGTAGGGATATTTGGCGGTGTTGATCCCAGGGTATTTCAGGAACTCGCGAATCACGTCGCCATAGATGCCACCACCCTTCACCGAGGTCATGTACCCGTTCTGGTAAGTGATTTCCATGCGCGGCCAGAATCCGCCCGAGCCATTGGTTCCCGCAATGACTCCATGGACCATGGCAATGGGCTCGCGCGGCGTCCAGTCCTTGTTGGGCAGGGGATAATTTTCCAGGGTGAGCCCGTACTTCCCGGAGGCGGTGTCGGGATACATAAGCAGATGGTTGGGACCGTAGATACCGTGGATCCAGCGTTGCGCCATCTCCGGCGTCACATCCCACGTGATGTCGGTCCCTTCGGGATCGATCACGTGCACCTTATCTATATCGGAGGTTATGTGGTCCAGGGTTTTTTTCTCTATGAGGTGAAAAACCTCGCTGGGAAAGCTGGGGATCGCGCTGCCTAGAGCCCAGTGATTGGTGAATAAAGTAAAACCCTTGTGCTTATCCTGTTGCGGCGCCAGGTAGCGCGCGTAGAAGCCGCCTCCATCCTTTCCCCAGTACACGCCGGTGACCTCAGGATGGTGATCGAGGAAGACGCGGATGGCGGCGCCGATGTTCTTCATGCTCATCTTTGCCTTCAAGTCAGGATTCAGTTTTTGTTCCGGTGGGTAAAGGGAGCGGTAAAGATCGGGGCGACGTTTGCGCATCCATTCCTTCGCCACCTCGGGATGAGCAAAGACGCGAGGGTAGTCGCTGATCCAATAGTTTCGGGCTTCGAGATACCCTTGTTGCGCGCTGGGGATGGCCGTCGCTTTTTGATAGATCTGCGCATCGCTCAGGGGGAGCCCCACCACCTCCGCTTCGGTCTTGACGATGGCGGTGATTCCTCTTTCCTGCAGGGCACGCAGAACCGCCTGCAACGGCAATTCTTCGGCGGTGACATCGATTACCAGCAACAAAGTGTCTCCGCGATTAAATCTGCCCATGCCTACTCCGTGGGTTCCCTCTTTGATCATCACGAAGTTACGGGCGAACGGCATCAACTCTGCAACGTTCTTCGGGGGCTTAAGATACGAAGGGAAACGCGGCCCAGGATAGGCGGCTTGCCCGGACTCGCCGATGACACTTTTTTCCGCGGAGCCGGCGAAGGCCGCCAGAATCAGCAGCACCGAGCTGAGGAGGATTAAGCTTTTCATGGCCTTCACTATAACCCGCTCTCCGGGTCACTGGTTACAGTGACCCGAGAGAGAAGGTGCTCATCGCGCGGTCGGGAGGGGCCGCCGATTGGTGCTGTTATGCTTGTGAGCGTGCTCGCCGCTAGGAACATGATCGATCTGGGCAGAGATTATGATGTGGTAGTGATGGGTGGCGGCAATGCCGCGCTATGTGCGGCCATCACCGCCCGCCAGGCGGGCTGTAGCGTGCTGGTGCTGGAGCATGCTCCCCGAGATTTTCGCGGCGGCAACAGTCGCCACACCCGGAACCTGCGCGTTGCCCATGATGTCCCGACATCGGTTCTCACCGACCGGTATTCCGAAGACGAGTATTGGCAAGACCTGACGCGGGTTACTGCGGGCCAAACCGACGAAGCCCTGGCACGCATGACCATTAAAGAAACCGGCAGCATATTGCCATGGATGGAATCTTGCGGAGTGCGATTTCAACCCGCTCTATCGGGCACCCTCGGGTTGGCGCGCACCAATGCATTTTTCCTCGGAGGTGGCAAGGCGCTGGTCAATGCCTACTGCGCCACCGCGCAAAAAGCGGGAGTGGACATTCTTTACGACACCGAAGTCCAGCAACTGCATCTTGAAGGCGGGGCCCTGCGCGAAATCACCGTCAGCAGCAAGGGATTTCCGGTGACCCTGCGAGTGAAGACCGCAGTCGCCGCTTCGGGCGGCTTTCAAGCGAACCTTGCATGGTTGCAAGAGTATTGGGGGGAAGCAGCCGGCAACTTTTTGGTTCGTGGCACTCCCTATGCCAAAGGAAAAGTATTGCGAGAGCTGCTGCGCCAGGGGGCGGCCAGGGTGGGTGACCCCAAACAGTGTCATGCGGTTGCCATCGACGCCCGAGCACCCAAGTTCGATGGGGGAATCGTAACCCGGCTGGATTGCGTGCCGTACAGTGTGGTTGTCGACCAGAATGCGAAACGTTTCTACGATGAAGGCGAGGATTTTTGGCCGAAACGTTATGCCATCTGGGGACTGCTGGTCGCGCATTGCCCGCAGCAAATCGCATATTCCATCATGGATTCGAAATCGCTTCCGCTGTTCATGCCGTCGGTGTTTCCGCCCGTAACGTCGGAGACGATTGGTGGGTTAGCCAGCCAACTCGGAATTGATCCGGAGGCCCTGCAAACCACGATCGCGGAATATAACGCGGCGGTGCGGGCGGGCGCCTTTAACGGCCAGGTGCTCGATGACTGCCGAACCGAAGGGCTTACTCCGCCCAAGAGTCACTGGGCACAGAGGATCGATGCGCCGCCTTATTACGGCTATCCGTTGCGTCCTGGAATTACATTTACCTACCTGGGCGTCAAAGTGAACCACCAGGCCCGGGTGATGATGGAGGAAGGGTCGCCCTCTGACAATGTATTCGCCGCCGGGGAGATGATGGCCGGCAACATTCTCGGAAAAGGCTACCTGGCGGGTCTGGGGATGTCCATCGGCACCGTCTTTGGACGCATCGCCGGCAGGGAGGCGGCCAAAGTTGCGCACCACTGATGCCATAGAAGATGCGCGCAGGGCGATGCAGGTTTGCAATTCCTGCCGATATTGCGAAGGCTATTGCGCGGTCTTTCCGGCGATGGAACTGCGGCGAAGCTTTGCCAACGAAGACCTCGGCTATCTCGCCAACCTGTGCCATAACTGCCGCGGGTGCCTGTACGCGTGCCCCTACGCGCCGCCTCATGAATTCGGCATCAACCTGCCCCGCACCTTTGCCGAAGTGCGCAATGAGACCTACGAAGAGTACGCGTGGCCGCGTCCGTTGGCTGCGGCTTTCAAAAACAACGGAGTGGTTCTTTCTTTGGCGGCAGGACTGGCCCTGGTGGCTGTCTTCATCTGCAGTATGATGTTGCACGATCCGGCTTACCTGTTGAGTAAGCACACCGGCGCCGGATCGTTCTATAAGGTCATCCCGTTTCCAGTGATGTTGGCCGCGTCTATTTTGACATTTGGATACGCGGTACTTGCTCTGGTGATGGGCTTCTTCAATTTTTGGCGGGACATCGGCGGTCGAACCGGGGATATCTTTTCGCCCACCGCACTGAAGACTGCGGCAAGCGACGCGCTAAGCCTGAAATACCTGGGCGGCGGTGGACACGGCTGCAACGATCAGGACGAATCGTTTTCATCCCACCGGCGCTGGTCGCATCACGCTTTATTTTATGGGTTCCTGCTGTGCACCGCTTCCACGATAGTGGCGGGTATCTATGATCACTTTTTGCAGTGGATCGCGCCCTACCCTTTTTTGAGCCTGCCGGTGGTTCTGGGGACTTTGGGTGGCATTGGCATGCTGGTCGGATGCGGCGGATTATTTGCCTTGAAGTTGCTCGCTGACCAGACCCCCGCGGCGAGAAACCTTCTAGGCGCCGACGTGGCCCTGATCCTGCTGCTGGGAATCTCCGCTCTGAGTGGATTGGCTCTTCTGGCGTTTCGCTCGACCAGCGGAATGGGAGTGCTGCTGGCCATCCATCTCAGTTTCATTCTGGCGTTGTTTCTGGTGATGCCTTACAGCAAGTTTGTGCACAGCGTTTATCGGTCGGGAGCGCTGCTTTGGAATGCTATCGAACGCAAGTCTAAACATGAATAACTCTGTAACCAAGGGGCTGAGCAAGCCGAACCAAAAAACTCAACATGAAGCGGCAACGCCGCGAAAGGACAAATTGAAAAGACGCGATTTTCTCAAAACATCTCTGGTAGCCGGCGCAGCCGGCCTCGTCGAAGGCAGCTACCCAGTGAACCTGCATGCCGCTCCTGCCGCGGCTCCAGAAGTAGCCAAGGGAGTCACCAGGTCGGTCGCCGAGTTTGCCATCAACACCCGCTTCGAGGATATTCCCGGGAACGTTAACGATTTTGCGAAGAAATCAATCCTCGACGGCATCGGACTCGCCCTCTTCGGCTCCACCCAGGACACTGCCGAAATCATCAGCCGCTATATGGCCGGCATGGATTGCGTCAAAGCCGGGAGCACCGTGATCGGTTCCTCCACTCGCTTTCCCCAGCGGTTCGCCGCTTTCGCCAATGGCGTCGCCATTCACGTCGGGGATTACGACGATACCCAGCTGGCCACCGCCAAGGACCGGGTGTACGGACTGCTGACTCACCCCACCGTGCCGGTGCTGCCCGCGGTGCTGGCGTTGGCCGAAAAGAAAAACACCAGTGGTAAGGATTTTCTCGCCGCCTACCAGGTGGGCGTGGAGGTGGAATGCAAGATCGCTGAAGCCATCGCGCCGCGCCACTACCAGGATGGTTTCCATTCCACCGGAACCTGCGGAGTTTTCGGTGGGGTGGTCGCGGCATCGCGCATGCGCGGCTTCGACGTGAAACAAACCATTCGCGCCATGGGCATTGCCGGAAGCCAGGCCAGCGGCCTGCGCGAAAATTTCGGCTCCATGATGAAGCCATTCCACGCCGGCCATGCCGCCGAAGTCGGCGTCTTCTCCACCGAGCTTGCCGCCCTGGGATGGACGGCCACCGAAACCATCCTTGAGGCCCCTCGCGGATTTTTCCATGCGTACGGAGGGAGTTTCGATCTGCCCACCATGCAGCGCATGGGCAATCCCTGGACCTTTGCCGATCCCGGGGTCTCCATCAAGCCCTATCCCTGCGGCTCGCTGACCCACCCCGCAATGGATGAGGTGGCAAAACTAATCCGTCAATATGATCTGCATCCCGCCGACATTGAAATGGTCGAGGTCGGGACCAACAAGCAAAACCTCAACGCCCTCATCCACCATCATCCCCAAGACGCCCTGCAGGCCAAATTCAGCATGGAATTCTGCGTCGCCATTCTGCTCCTGGAGCGGAAAGCCGGCTTGCGCGAGTTTACCGACGAGGTGGTCAACCGGCCCGACGTTCAGGCCATGATCTCAAAAGTAAAGTTTGGAGTGGACCCGGTTGCCGAGTCCAGCGGCTACGACAAAATGACCTCCATCATCAAGATAAAGTTAAAGGATGGCAGGACGGTCGGCGGCAGTGCTGACTTCGCCAAAGGCAGCCCGGCGAACCCCATGTCAAACCAGGAAGTGGCCGACAAGTTTTTCGACTGCTGCTCGGTGGCCCACTGGCCGCTGCCCAAAGCTAAAGCGATCGTGCAAAGCGTTTACAGCCTGGAAAGAATGGCGGATGTCAGCAGCCTTACCGCATTGTGCCGGAAGTAATTCAACCTTCAAGCTTAGCTGTCCGGAGAGGGACTAAATGGATCTGCAGTTGAATGGTAAGCGCGCCCTGGTCACCGGAAGCAATTCCGGAATCGGCGAGGCCATCGCCATGACGCTGGCGCGCGAAGGTGTGAGCGTTGTGGTGCACGGTCGGCGCGAGGCTGAAGCGCAACGGGTGGCCGCCAATATCGTAGCCGCAGGTGGTAAGTCCGCTGTGGCCCTGGGAGACCTGGCATTTGATGACGCGGCGGAGGGCGTCGCCAAAGCGGCGCTGGCGGCTTTTGGTGGAATCGACATCCTGATCAACAACGCCGGCGTCTTCCCTTCTCGCGGCTGGATGGATGCCACACCCGCAGAGTGGACCGAACTCTACAACCAGAATGTCGGCTCCATGGTGCGCATGATCCAGTTAATCTCGCCGCAGATGAAAGTACTTGGCTGGGGACGCATCATCCAGATCGCCAGCGGCGTGGCCGCCGAACCGGTCACCACCCTGGTCCATTACGCGGCCACCAAGGCGGCCAGCGTGAACCTTACCGGCAGCCTGGCAAAATTTCTCGGCCACAGCGGCATCACCGCCAACGTGGTCAGCCCTGGCGCCATCGCCACCGAGGGCCTCAAAGAAATGTTTACCGGCATAGCCGCCCAGTCGGGCTGGGGAAACAATTGGGATGAAATCGAGAAACACATCGTGACCAACATTCTTCCCAATCCCTGCGGACGTCTTGGTCTTCCCCAGGATGTCGCCGACGCCGTGGTTTTTCTGGCCAGCCCCCGCGCCGCGTATATCAACGGCGCCAACATCCGGGTCGATGGAGGGTTGATCCGCACTACGAATTAGATTGCATCAGTAATGAAACTTGTATTTCACCTGCATGCTCACCCGCCGCGGGTCGGCGTAATGCGTGCCTCCGAAGGTATTGCTGGTATCCAGGAGATACCGGTTATCAGCCAAATTCAGCCCGGTCAATTGGATCTGCCATTTTTCCCCCAGCTGCTTTCCCAGCACCAGGTCGAAAGTGGTATGTGCGGCCAGATGGTCAGGACCGTTCCCATTTACGAAGCCCGAGCCAAAAGAGATATTTCCTGAGAGCCAGCTCCGCAATGGAGTGTCAAAGGTAAAGCCCGCCGCCAGCGTGTCGCGTTGATCGTGGTCGAGAAAGAAGTAGTCTCCACCCGGCGGCGCGAAATCGGTGAGCCCGCCGGTGAGGCCCCCCTTGCCTTCGACGTACATATGCGAATACGCCAGATGGATGTCGCCGCGATCAAACAACCGCGGAGAATGCACTGTTCCCTCCCAGCCGCGAATGCGCGCGCCGGTAATCGTCACCGGCAGAAAGATGCTGGAATTCCCCAGCGGGATGTGGTCGAAGAAATTGCGTGCCCCGGTGCGGAAGTTGCTTACATCCACCGACCACCCGCGCAGGGGGATCGACAATCCAAACTCGTGCTGCTCGTCGCGTTCGCCATGCAGGGGCAAAAACCCGAATCCCTGCGCGATGGCCAACACCTGCAATGGTCCGCTCACGGTCGTCAGCGGAGGGGCCTGATAATAGCGTCCGTAGAACGCGCGCAGCACCCATCCCAGTCGCGGGATGCGTAGCGCCACCCCCGCCCGCGGATCAATCGAGGTCTCGGTGAATTCGGCGCCGAAGCGGGTGAGGCGAACTCCGCCATTTAAAGTAAACCATGAACTAACCTTGTATTGGTCCTCAAAGTAAACGGTTTCTGTGTTGGCACTTTGGGATCTTGTTTCCCGCAGCGCCAGGCCGGAACCATCGGTGGCGGTCAAGGCAAAGAGGTTCTGATCGCGCTGCCCGGTCAATTGCACTCCCGCCCGCGCGTTGTGTTTCGCCGATAAGAATGCCAGGTTGGCGATGCCTCCAAAGTAATTTGAGGTTCGGTCGTCCCGCGGAATAAGCGATTTATCCAAAAGTCCGCCCTCATAGTCGGCGCGGTTGTAATGGTAGAAAGGCGAAAGAGTCAGCGCCAATCCATGGCTGGCTTTGTGGACCCACGAAAGATTGAGGAAGGCGTCGTTTTCGCGTTCGGTGTCGCGAATACCGGCCGCCTGATCGTCGGTAGAATTGGGGACCTGGTAGTGATCGCCGCGCACTGAACCCACCAGGCGCACCTGGTCGGCCGGGGTGGCGTTGAAGATCAGTGAGGTGAAGCCTCCCCCTCCACCGACTAGATCGTGCAACACCCTGGTACTCGGAGTTTCCAATCCGAGATTGCCGCGGTTTGCGTTGACGCTACCGTAATAAGCGAAGCGGTCGCTATGGTCGCCGAAATTTACCTGGTCGTTGGTGGTGTAGTAGCTGCCATAGGAAACCACAATCTCCGCCGTGCGGTTGCGTTCAAAACCGGAACGGGTGACCACGTTGAAGACCCCGTAGGTGCGGTCGCCATACTCGGCGGAATAACCGCCGCGCTGCATTTCCACGGTATCGATGTCCTTGGGATCGAACCGCGGCCCGACATTGCCGCCAATATTGGCATCGGGCACCGGCACCCCATCGATAAGCCATTCCACCTGGTGGCCGCCGCGCACGTGCAACTGGTCATGCACCACGTAGGTGGAAGGTACGTAATCGGTGATCATGGCCATGCTGTTGGTATCCTCCGCGCCGGGAGTTCGCGCGATCTGGGCGCGCGTGACAAATGCCGGGGCCGCGGAAGAATCGGTATCAACTGCATCAGGGGTCGCCGACACCTGCACTTCTTCCCGGGCTGATGCCATGGCGAGCTGAAAATGGACGTTGGCGACGCTCCCGCCGCCGACGGTCACCTTCTGACGGCTCTCCGTAAATCCCGCCGCGCTGACGCTCACCGAATATTCTCCAATGGGGATGGATGAGAATCGAAACTCCCCGTTCTCATCAGTGGTGGCGGTTTGTTGCCGGTCATCTGTGGTGGAGCGCATGGTGATCATCGCCCCCTGGGTCGGACGGTGTTGCGGGTCATGCACCAGGCCGCGAACGCTGCCAAAGACCGTGCCGTAAGCGGCGCACGGCAGTAACACCAGCAACCACACCGCAATAGCAACTGAAAGTATGAACCTCATAGGACTTGTCTCGCGGCACGCGGGATTAATCTCCGCGTTGCATCTTCGCTGCATGGAATGGAATGATTAAGCGAATGCGGGAGAAAGCGCTTGAGAAGGAGGGGCTCGTTCCGAAGGTCGCGCTAAGCAGGCCCCTCGCATCGTGCGTTCGGAACAAGCGGCTTGGAAACGCCTCGCCGACAGCTCTGCCGCAGTCTCCACGGGTGTTTCGATCGCCGGCGCGGACCTGGTGAGGGGAACGGAGGTGTGCGGGCAGACTTGCTTGATCCGCTGCATGCTGCTGCTGGAAGCGGGTTCTCTTGCACACGCATGTTTGCCACCGCGTAAGCAGCAGGCATGGGCTTCATTGAGCAGAAAGGCCAGCGCCGGGGACGGCAGCACCATGCATAACATGGCTGCCGCGGTAAGTTGGGCGATTATCCGGCGCATCACTGGAGATTGTAGCAATTGCATTGCCGCCCGGGCGCGTTTTTTGCTTAGCCCTTCGCCGCCTTTCGCGAAAAGCTCGGTCGCATCGGCTTTGACCTCATGGGATAATGTTTACCGGCGGTTGGTCTTGAATTCAACTGCTGAAGCCACGTCATGAATCTCTCCCCCACCCGCAGCTCATCTGTCTTATCCTTTTTTCTGCTTGCGGCCCTGGCATTCGCCGGCTGCAATTCGGAAAAACGGCCTTCCGCTGCCGCCGTCCGCTCCTATGATCTGACCGGAAAGGTCATTGCGCTCGACCAGAACGCCCATACCGTCACCGTGGAACACGGACCGATTCCGGGGGCCATGGACGCAATGACCATGGAGTATGCGTCCCGAGACAAACCAGGAATGGCAAAGATTGCAGCCGGCGACAAAATCAGGGCCACGCTTAAAGTAGACGGTGAATCCGTCTGGCTGGAAAACATTCAGAAACTTCCATGACCCCGCCTCCGGAATCCGAAATCTCCGCCCGGGCAATTGATGGCGTGATCTTCGACTACGGCGAAGTGTTATGCCTGCGCCAACCGGCGGAGGTGCGTAGCCAGCTTCAGAAACACAGCGGCCTCGACGAACGGACATTCAACCAGCAATATTGGGAGCAGCGCGGGCCTTACGACGGGGGCCACTACTCCGGGGAACGCTATTGGCAGGCCATCGCCGGCGCCGATGCGGTCGCGTTGTCAGACGAGCAGGTAAGAAGGCTCATCGCCCTCGATACCGTGGGCTGGAGCAGCCTGGACCCGGTCATGCTTGACTGGGCGCGCCGCCTGCAGCAGCATGGTATCAAGACCGCGGTACTTTCCAACATGCAGCCTGACCTGCTGCGGCACATGCAGGAGCAATTCGCCTGGCTGCGTGATTTCACTCACCTCACTTTTTCCTGCAACCTGGGCATGATGAAGCCCGATCCGGAAATCTATCGCGAATGCCTGGCGGGTATCGGGACCATCCCCGCCCGCACCCTGTTCATCGACGACCGCGAGGAGAACGTCGATGGCGCGCGCCAGGCCGGAATGCAGGCTATTCTGTTTCAATCGCCGCAACAACTGGCGCGGGAAGTCGCGCCCATCGGCGGTTTACCACCAGTGCTGCCGACGCAGCATCACCCCAATCAGGAGGCTTAGTAAACACCCATGGGTTTGATCGTTCGATCGTCATTCATTCACGCCGCCGGCTGCTACACCACCACCGACATTGCCAAAGGCACTCGCATCGTGGAATATACCGGCCCTCGCATTACCAAGGACGAAGGCGACGACCGATACGAAGGCCGTGACGAAACTTACCTGTTCGGTCTCGGCGACGGCGAAGTGGTGATCGATGGCAACGGGATCGCCTCATTCATCAACCATTCCTGCGATCCGAATTGCGACCCTGATGATGTCGGCGACCGCATGTATATTTTCGCTCTGCGCGACATCAAGGCCGGCGAAGAACTGACCTATGAATACAACCTCTACGATGGCGATGAAGATGATCCTGCTCCCTGTTACTGCGGGGCAAAAAATTGCCGGGGAACCATGTACTCAGATGAAGAGGTAAACCGGATCAGGGCCGCAAAGATTGCGCCCGAAGAGGGTGCTGGGGCTGGCGCCCCGGTCGCGGGGAATCGCATTTCGGGAAACGCCGGGGGTGGAACCGCAGCCAATTCTACTGGGAGTTCTGGAGATTCCGGCGGCGCAGCCGATCCTGCCCTGGTGCACGCGCAAGCCCCCGATAAAGCTGAAGGAAAACTCCTGCGGCCAGCGGGGAAAAATGCAACCAAGCCAAAGCCGAGCGCCAGACCCCGATAGCGAGGTGCGGGACTCGGCCCGCGCGCTGTCAGGAGGCGTAGACCTAAACGTTGCCGGGAATCGGAACTGTGCCGGACCTGGTGGATTCTTTTTTGAACGCGTTGACCGCGTGCTGCTCGTCGTCGAACACATCAAACACAGTCAGGAGTTTGGTAATTTGCAGCAGGTCGCCGACCCGCTTGGTGAGGTTGGCCAGCTTGATGTCGCCTCCCAAATTGCGCGCGGAGGTGAACAGGCTCACCAGTATCCCAATGCCGCCACTGTCGATATAGTTCACCGCTGACAGGTTGAGGACGATCTGGCGGGAATTCGCGAGGACGGCTTTGACCTTGTCGCGAAGGGTGACGGATTCGTCGCCAAAGACGATGCGGCCTTCGCAGTCGATCACGGTTACATCGCCAACCTTGCGCTCGTTCAGCTTAATAGCCATAAATCCTCCCTGCGGGAATGGGAAAGCCTATATCGAATAGCCGCGGTTTTCAAGTAGTTAAAACTCTAATGCGCCGAATCATGGGTTTTAACGCTTAATGAGGCGGCGGCGGGGTGGCGTCCCGGGGCGTTCCCGGGGAGGGATAAGCCGGGCCGCCGCTGGATGCATCTCCCGGCCGCGGCAGCCTGGGACCATAGATGTAGCCTGGGTCCTGAGTTTCAGCGGGTTTGGCGTCGCCTGGACGCCGCAGCGTGGGTGCCTTCGCCGCGCTGGGCTGGCCAGCGACCGCCGGTCCAGCTTGCCCCGCAGCGCCGGGAGTCGTGCCTGCCGCATCGGTCGGGGCAGGCGCGCCGGGCTCGGGATCAACTTCCCGGGCAGTGCGCACGATCTTTCCGCCATCCAGTTTCATGATCTTTAACTGCACCACTTCCTCGCCGGCGAAACGCACAAATTCCACATCCGCCGGGGGATTGCCGTAAATCCACTCTTCATATTCCACCAAACCGTCGCGTTCCCGCACCTTGTGCGGCGGGCGACCCTTGGAATTGAGCACCATCTCGCGGTTCATTCCCACCAGCACCTCGTGGTTCTTGAGCGCCGCCCGGATCTTCGGAGGCATCATGTCGGAATAGGCCTGGGCAGCCGACTTCAAGCTGAAATCAAACACCGGCAGCAGGATCTGCTTCATTTCCGCCAGCGTCATTTCAGGGACGAACTTGTCGAACGACAGTAACACCGACGACCCGTGCACCGCCTGCGCGTTAGGGTCCTGGGGCGTGATCGGCGTCATGCCGCCCATGCCTCCCACCTCGATGCGCTGGTACCATTTCGTCTTTTTGCGCGGGCCCCCGTTGACCTCGAAAAGAATGTTGTGGCCCTTGAACTCGACGTTGGTGATTTGGATGCGCTCGCCCAGGTGGGCGGCGGTTCCCTGCTGTACCAGCGCCTGGTTGAGCTCGCTGCCGTGCGGCGAAAACTCTCCATCCACTTTCAGTACCAGGCCCTTTTCGCCCATGGGCAGGGCCATCCTGGCGTAGGCGTATTCCGCGCTGAGCAAGCGGATCATCTCCACCCGCGTTCGCGGGCTCATGGGAGTTGATGAAAGAGTAATGGCCGGATGTGGCGGGAGCGGAAGAGCGTCGGCAGTGTTCCCTATGACATGCACCCCGCCCTTATCAGGACGAGTCGCATCAGCGCCGCTCAACGCCCACGCGGTGCATGAAAAAGAAGCGAGAACCAACGCGGAAAGTGCGGCCTGCATGCCCGGCGATTTCATAGGGAACCCGCTCATGTCCTAACTCCGATGATTCGCCCTTTTGTGGAGAAATGCAACTGTTAGAGTGAACTGATTTTGGCGCTCCACTCGCCCCGGCGGCCCCTCACTGCCGGCGAAGATGTCTCCACAGGTTGCGGCGCGGGTTGGTCTCGCCGGTGTGAATGTTCCCAGTGACCGGCACGTCGTAGGTGCGGTCCAGGCTGAGCCGGCCCGCATGAATCACCGCATGGCTCGAATCACGGCCGGTTTTGCGATCGCCGGCAGTCCTGAAGTTGAGCACGTTGGGACTGTGTATCATCTGGAAGAAATTCAGCAGTTGGTCGGCCGCGCTCAGGCGGAACCCCGCATCCTTCAATTCGCGGGCCGCCTCATGCAGCGACCCGCGGTATTCGAACTTTGCATAAAGGCTCTGTCCCTCTCCCGGATTGTAAAAAATGAAGGAGAACTTCTCCGTGAGTCCCCCGCCGCCGCGAATACCCACCACCTGGGGAGTTCCCTCAATCCACGCACCCGATTTACTGGTCCCATCCGCGCCGGTAAAGATAACGGCGAGCCCATCGAACCGGCCCTGATAAATCGCGCCGGAATCGTCAACTATACTGCCGGTATCGTCACTAGTGAGTACGCGAACACCCGGTGCTAATCGAAAGGCCACAAGAATCAACTCTCCAGCGCCGGGTGCAGCCCGGCTTTGGGCCCCGGCAGGTAAAAATAAATGAGCGCCATCGCAGCCAGGCACACCACGGTGCACACCAGGCTGGCTTCGATGCCGTAAGCCCCTCCGGTCAGCCAGTAAGGCCCGCTGGCGTTCGATGTAATCCAGGCCGCAAACCCGGTGGTCCCGCTCACCGGCAATCCGATCACAAATCCCAGCATGAAATTCCAGGAAAAGTGGATCCCCCAGCACATCCACAAGGAATGAGTTCTCAGGTAAACCTGCGAGAACAAAATCCCGATCAGGACGGTGTTGATGAATCCCCAGCGGCTGGCCTGCGGGTTTGCCAGGTGCACCAGGCCGAAGCCCAGCGAGAGGACGGCGCCGGCTCCCCAGCCGCCAATCGAATCACAGAGCCTCTGGAACGGGTACCCGCGAAACGCGGCCTCCTCCGCCAGGGCGGCGGTGGCGATGATCCAAATTTGCGACGCGCTCACCCGCAGCATCTCGGCGCTGCCCGGCCACACTTTGATGGCAAAAGAAATTCGGCCCAACACCGCAATGGCGATGACGCATGACGCAATCAAAGCCGCGCCAATCAATCCCCCGCGCAGCAGTTCACCAAACCATGGCCGGTCGAACCCCAGGCCAATATGGGTGAGCGGGTTCCCGGGAATGCGATCCAGCACAAGGAGCATGCCGCTGAATGCACCCAGCATGGAAAATGCCCACAGCGGACGAAAGATCGCATCGAAAGAAACCTGGTTCCACGCGAAAGCCGCGGCAACTGCCGCAGCCACCTTTTGCAAGATCAGGCCGAGCGCTACCGCCAGGCAGAAGCGCCAGAATGGCCGCAAGCGCCCATCCTCATTGCGCCCTATCGATTGCCATGGAAAATGCACTGGAATTAGATTATCCGCACAGATCTAGACGCCCCCGGCCACACCCACCTGCAACCCCCGGCGCGCCACCTTGCACTCCAGAATGCTGGCCCCAGCGCCGCTATTGATAATGGCCTTCGCCACCCGCTCACGGGCTCCCGGCTCTACCAGGAACACCACACATCCGCCCCCACCCGCGCCGCAGACCTTGGCCGCGAGCGCGCCATTGCGCTTTGCCGACACCATGATTTTTTCGATGGCCGGGATGGAAATGCCGGGTGCGTTGGTGCGCCGCAACTTCCATTCTTCCTTCATGCAGCCCACCACCTCATCCCAGTTGGAATCAGTCAGGGCAATCCGCATTGCGCGCGCAATTGCGCCAATCTGTTCAAAATTGCGGAAGACCTTGCGGTCGCCATGAATGTGGGCCTTGAAGACCTCCCAGTTATTAATCCCCGACTGCCGGGGGGCGCCGGTGTAGGCCAGCACAAAGCGCGAATCCAGTTCGGCAGCTGGAACCGCAATCGCGTGGCGATGCAGCCCATCCACCCGCAGCTCTATAGCGTTGACTCCGCCATATAAGGCGGGAAAATAATCCTGGCAACCGGTGGGGACGTTGATCACCTGGGCCTCGACGTTCTGGGCAATCTGGCGAATCGCGCCGCGCGACAGCTTCATGTCACAGAACCTGGCCAGCGCCGCGGTGGTGCAGATCATCAGCGCGGATGACCCCGAGATGCCGGCGCCTGCCGGAGACTGCGAATTGGTTTCCAGCAGGAACCCGCGCTCCGGCATGAAGAACCGCGCCAGGTACGCGCCGACCGCATGGTTATATTTCTTCGCCGCCAGCAGCTCGCTCATGCCGGCAAACCGGTCTTCCACTCCGGTGTCAAGGGAACGCAGGTGGATACGCTTGCCCGGAAGCTCGGTGATCCGGCACGAGGTCATGATGGTCACGCCGAAATTTACCGTCACCGCGCCGGGATGGAAGAGGTAGAGCGGCCAGATATCGAGGGTGCCGCCTGCCAGATCCACACGGCAGCAGGCCTGAGCCGTAATATTTTTTCCCGGGAACTTCATATCTGAGAGAAAGCAAGCCGCGGCACTGTCATTCGGTGAAGAATTGCGCCATCTTGCGGAATTTTGCATAACGGCTATTGACGAGCTCATCGCCCCCGCGGCCCTTCAACTCGTTGAGGTTGCGCTCCAGCGAAGCTTCCACCAGGCGCGCCGCGGCTTCGTGATCGGTGTGCGCTCCGCCTTCGGGTTCGGAGATGATTTCGTCGATGCAGCCCAGCGCGCTCAGGTCTGACGAGGTTATGCGCAGCGCCTGCGCCGCCAGTTCCTTCTTTGAAGAATCGTGCCACATGATGGAAGCGCAGCCCTCCGGTGTGATCACCGAGTAAACCGAATTTTCCATCATCAGCACGCGATCGGCCACCGCGATCGCCAGCGCGCCGCCGCTGCCTCCCTCGCCGGTGATGGTGGCGATGATGGGAACGCGAATCCGTGACATCTCCCGCAGGTTGCGCGCGATGGCCTCGGCCTGGCCGCGTTCTTCGGCCCCCAGGCCGGGGAAAGCCCCTGGCGTATCCACAAAAGTAAGAATTGGACGGTTGAATTTCTCCGCCATGTGCATCGCCCGCAGCGCCTTGCGATAACCTTCAGGGTTGGGCATGCCAAAGTTGCGATAGACCTTCTGTTTGGTCTCGCGGGCTTTTTGATGGCCAATCACCATCACTTCGTCGCCATGAAATAAAGCCATTCCGCATACCAGGGCAGGGTCGTCGCCGAAGCTGCGGTCGCCGTGGATCTCGCTCCACCTGGTGAAAATATGCTGGATGTAATCAAGTGTGTAAGGCCGCTGGTTGTGGCGCGCCAGTTCGGTCTTCTGCCAGGCGCTGCGCTGGGCTTCGAGCTCGCCGCGCAGTTCTTCCACCTGGTTGTGCAGTTTTTTAAGCTTGCCGGCGGCTTCAGGATTGCCCGCGGCCACAGTCTCCAGTTCGGCGATCTGGCCCTCGATGATTTCGAGATCGCGCTGCGCCTTTTCCGCCGTCGCCGCTGAATCGATCCGATTTTCTTGAGGATTGGCCATTAGATCTGGATTCGGTTTACTCGATGACCCGCACGCAGCCTCGGCCGCACAATTCTTCCACCCGCTCAACAAATGCGCGGTCGGGATGGACATTATAGCCTTCAGCTTCCATCACCACCATAAACTCCCCGGTGCGGTCGAGGTCAAACAACACACTGGCTTCGCCCTTGCGCTCGATGAAAATACTATGCAGCGCATCCACCGTGGCTTCGTTGGCGCTTTCCAGCGACAGCCGGATGCGCAGTGAACGCGCCATCCTGGGCTCCGCATCCTGCAGCGCGGTGATCTGCGCGATCATCAGCTTGGGCGCCGCATCTTCTTCCACCCGCACCGCCGCCCGCACCAGGATGGGAACATCCAGCTTCAACTGGGCGGCCAGCCGGCGATAGGCCTCGGGAAAGACCACGATCTCCGCCTTGCCGGTCATGTCCTCGAGCATTCCCTGCGCGTACATCTCGCCCTTGCGCGACTTCATCACCTTCAAGCCGCTGAGGACGCCGGCGGTGACGATCTCATCCTTTCCGGTGCCGGTCTTGATGTCGCAGATCTCCTGCAGGGTGAGCGCGCGAAATTCCTGCAGCTTGGACGCATACTTTTCCAACGGATGGCCGGTGATGAAAAATCCCAGCACCTCTTTTTCAAAACTCAGGCGCTGGCTTTCGTCCCAGTCGGGAACCCTGGGAAGGTCGTGCGCGGGTCCGGCTTCCTGCTGGAAGACCCCGAACAAGCCATGCTGTCCGGAATCGGCGTCGCGCTGGTTCTTCTGCGCCTGCTCGATGGCGCGATCGAGTACCGCCATCAATTGTGCCCGGCGGCCCAGCGAATCCATGGCGCCGCTCTTGACCATCGATTCCAGCACCCGCTTGTTGAGCATGCGCGAATCCACCTTCTCGCAAAACTGGAAGATGGATGCAAATTTTCCATCGCGAGCGCGCACCGCCAGCACCGCGTCGATCGTTGCCCGGCCCACGTTTTTTACCGCCGCCAGCCCGAAGCGGATGGCCTCGCCGTGCGGCGTGAAATTGGCGTCGCTCACGTTGATGTCGGGCGGCTCCACCGGAATGCCCATCTCGCGGCATTCGTTGATGTACTTCACCACGCTGTCGGTGTTGCCGGTCTCCGAGGTCAGGAGCGCCGCCATGAATTCCACCGGGAAATGGGTCTTCAAATACGCGGTCTGAAACGCCAGCAGCGCATACGCGGCGGAATGAGACTTATTGAAGCCGTAGCCCGCAAACTGGTGAATCAGGTCAAATATCTTTTCGACTTTCTTTTCCGGGTACTTGCGGTCGCGCGCTCCTTTCACAAAACTTTCTCTCTGGCCTTCCATTCCCGCGCTGTCCTTCTTGCCCATGGCGCGGCGTAGCAGATCGGCCTCCCCCAGCGAGTAACCGGCCAGGCGGTGAGCGATCTGCATCACCTGTTCCTGGTACACGATGACCCCCAGGGTCTCTTTCAAAATTTCCTCCAGCTCCGGCAATTCGTATTGCACCTTGCGGCGGCCATGCTTGCGTTCGATAAAGTCATCGATCATTCCGCCCTGAATCGGCCCCGGCCGGTACAGCGCGTTCAGCGCGGTCAAATCCTCGACGCTCACCGGACGGTAACGCCGCAGCACGTCGCGCATTCCCTGCGATTCGAACTGGAACACACCCGAGGTCAGGGCGCGGTGAAACACTTTTTCGTACGTCTCCTGGTCGTCCAAAGGGATGGTGCTTAGATCGAGCGGCTCCCCGCGCCTTGCCAGGATCAGTTTGAGCGCATCGTCGAGCACGGTGAGCGTGGTCAGCCCCAGGAAATCCATCTTCAGCAGGCCCAGCTTTTCCACGGCCTTCATGTCGAAGGCGGTAACAATTTCCCCGTTCTTGGTCTTGTGCAGGGGCACCAGGTCGGTGAGCGGAATCGGGGAGATCACCACCCCGGCGGCATGCACCCCTGCGTTGCGCACCAGACCCTCAAGGCGCTGCGCGGTGTCGATCAACGCGCGCACCTGGGGCTCGCTTTCGTATGCGGTCTTGAGCGGCCCGGATTCACTCAACGCCTTGGGAATGGTGATGCCCAGGGTAAGCGGAAGCATCTTGGCAATGCGATCCACGTCGTTGTAGGGGATGTCCATGGCGCGGCCCACGTCCTTGATCGCCGCCTTGGCCGCCATGGTACCGAAGGTGATGATCTGCGCGACCTGGTCGCGCCCGTATTTCCGGGTCACATAGTCGATCACTTCGCCGCGCCGGTTCATGCAGAAATCGATATCAATATCCGGCATCGAGACCCGTTCGGGATTGAGGAAGCGCTCGAACAGTAGCTCGTGCTGCAGCGGGTCAAGGTCGGTGATGCCCATCGCATACGACACCAGGGAGCCCGCCGCCGATCCCCTCCCCGGGCCCACTGGAATATTCTTCTCTTTCGCGTAGCGGATAAAATCCCAAACGATCAGGAAGTATCCGGAAAACTTCATCTGCCGGATGATGTCGATCTCGCTCGATAATCTTTGGGTGTAATCGGAAATTGGTTTCTTCAGGGTCAGGTTGCCGCGCGCCTGCAGGTCCTGCAAGGTGCGCATGCGCGCCGCGAACCCCTCGCGCGCCACATGCTCAAAATAATCATCCAGCGTGTACTCCGGGGGCACGTCAAAATGAGGAAAGGGATTGTGTACCTTTTCCATCTTGATGCTGCAGCGTTCCGCGATGTCCACGGTGCGGGAAAGCACGGCGGGAGTGTCGCCGAAGAGCCGCTGCATTTCTTCATGGCTTTTGATGAAAAACTGGTCCCCGTGAAACTTCAGCCGGTTGGTGTCCTGAATGGATTTCCCGGTCTGCACGCATAGCAGGACATCGTGCGCGGGCGCGTCGTCCTGGCAAAGATAGTGGCTGTCGTTGGTGGCCACCATGGGAATGCCGATATCTTTTTCCAGACGCATCAGGTCCTGACGGATGCGGTGCTCCTCATCCAATCCCTGGTCCTGGATCTCGAGAAAGAAATTATCCTTGCCGAAAATGTCCTGGTAAGAGCCCGCCACCTGGCGTGCGCTATCGTAGTTGCCGTCCAGCAATTTCTCGCACAACTCGCCCGCCAGGCAGCCGGAAAGCCCGATCAATCCTCGCGAATGTTCCGCCAGAAACTTCTTGCTGACCCGCGGCTTGTAATAGAACCCCCGCAGCGAAGCCTCGGAAGTGATCTTGACCAGGTTGCGGTAACCTTCATCGTTTTCCGCAAGCACCAGCAGGTGGTTATACTTATCGCCTTCCGGCGGCGCCGTGTGGTCATCATTTTTGCAGATATAAAGCTCGCAGCCCACGATGGGCTTGATGCCGTGGGTGCGGGCGGCATACACGAAATGGACCGCGCCAAAAATATTGCCATGGTCGGTCATCGCCACCGCCGGCTGCCCCAGCGCCGCCGCGCGGGTCACAAGTTTCTCCACGTCGCAGGCGCCGTCCAGCAGGGAAAAATGAGAATGTAAGTGGAGATGGACGAAGGGGTCTGGCATCGGGGTCAACCCATCTTAAACGATTCGAGAAGGCAGGGTTTATCGCCCAAAAGTATCGTCATTTGCCGGTGGGGGGGAGGGCGGCAGCGCAGGAGAGAAAGGGAAAAGCTCAGATCGCGGCCGGCTACCCGCTCCCCGCGGCATGGGTACCGCGCTCGCGCAGACGGCGCGGTAGCTTTTCATAAATCGCGCCAAATCCGCCGTTGGAAAGAATCGCGACCACATCACCAGCGGCCAGTTCGTTGGAAATCACGCCGACGATGGCATCGGCATCGGCCATCTCGCGCGCCTTGCCGCCAATCATTTCGAGGACCGCGGCGGTCGATAACCGTTCGCCTTCGGGGATGGCGCCCGCGTTGAACACGCTTGCCAGCACTACTTTGTCGGCAATCGCCAGGCTCTCCGCCAGTTGGGTTTCAAAAACCTTGCGCCGCAGCGTATTGGACCTCGGCTCGCACACCGCCCACAATCGCGCTCCAGGGTACCGTGCCCGCAGCGCCTTCAAGGTAGCCGCAATCGCCGTGGGATGGTGGGCGAAATCGTCGATGATCGTGATTCCATCGACCTCGGCGGTCACTTCCAGGCGGCGCTTTACGCTCTTGAACGTTGCCAGCGCCTTCGCGATCACGGTAACACTGATGCCATGGTGGGCCGCCATCGCTGCTGCCGCGGTGGCATTAAGCACGTTGTATTCTCCGCCCAGGGGAAATTCAAGAGCCCCCCACGGCTTGCCCTGCCGTAGCACCTGCCAGGCGCTGCGTTCCCGCTCCAGCCGCAGATTGGCGATCCGCCAGTGCGCGTCCTCATACAAGCCGTAGCGCTCGACCGCGCAAAAAGCCTTTTGCAGGCATTCGTCCAGCGCCGGATGATCAGGGTTCTGCCACGCGATGATCCGGCCGCGCCGGGGGACCAGGTTCACCAGCCGCTTGAACGCCGTCTTCACCGATTCCAGGTCGGGATAAATATCCGCATGGTCGAATTCCACCGAGGTCAGAACCAGGCTGTCGGGAAAGTAGTGCAAAAACTTCGGTCCCTTATCGAAGAAGGCGGTATCGTATTCGTCGCCTTCGAGGATGAAGTCAACGCCCTCGCGCAGCCCGAAGCTGGCGCCAAAATTTTCCGCCACGCCTCCGATCAGGAACGAGGGTTGCACTCCGGCGACTTCGAAAATCCACGCCAGCATCGACGTGGTGGTAGTTTTCCCGTGGGTTCCGGCAACCACCAGCCTCTGCTTGCCCGCCAGGAAGCGGTCGTAGAGAAGCTCCGCCATCGAGCCGAACGGTATGCGCGCATCGAGCACATGCTCCAGCTCGGGATTGCCCCGGGAGATGGCGTTGCCCACCACCACCAGTTCCGGCGCGGGGTCGAGGTTGGATTCGGCGTACGGCTGGAAAATTGGAATGTTCAACGCGGCCAGCATGTCCGACATCGGCGGGTACGCTGCGGCATCCGATCCGGTCACAACGCAGCCCTGGGCCTTCAGCATTCCCGCCAGCGACGCCATGGCCGTCCCGCAGATTCCTATGAGGTGAATGCGCCGCGCTGTGTTCGTGCCTTGCGCGGCCGCAATTGAAGTCACTGGCACGTCGCTTCCAGAATGTTAAGCTGCAAACCGCCGGCTACGGCCATTCGGGCGCGCACTCCCATGGGCAGAGTGATTCCGGCGCGCGCGGTGTGGCCCGATCGCAGGCCATAGGCCACCGGGATCCCGAGGTCCTCCACTAAACGAACGATGACCTGTTGCAGGGTATAACCCTGGTCTGGACTCTGAGCGCAGTTCAACATTTCGCCAAATATCAACCCCTTTACCTGCGCCAGTTTTCCGCCCAGCTTGAGTTGCATCAGTAGGCGGTCGACCTGATACGGCTTGGTGGCGATGTCTTCGGCAAAAAGAATCACGTCCCCGGTTTTGATTTCAAATGGCGTTCCCAGCGAAGCCGCCAGCATGGTGAGGCAGCCGCCGTAAAGGATGCCCTCAGCCTCGCCCGGCACCAGGCCTTCCGCATCGTTTTCAATTTCGTATCCGGAATCACCTACGCCCTCATGAAAATTTACCGCGTTGTTCCAGGAAGGCAAGTCGATCCCCGCCCACCCCTTGCCGCTCCAATCCTTGGTGACCATCGGCCCGTGCAGCGTTACCAGGCCCGCCTGGTCGTGAAACCAGGTGAGCAAGGTGGTCACGTCGGAGTATCCGACGAAGATCTTGGGGTGCTTGCGGACAATGTTCAGATCGATTGCAGGCAGCAGATGATTACATCCGTAGCCACCGCGCGCGCAGATGATGGCATGCACGTCTTCGCGCTGAAACATCTCGTGCAGCTCCGCGACGCGGCGCTCTGCACTACCGGCAAAGTACCCGTCAGTTTCCAAAATGGAATCCGAGTACACCGGTTTGTAGCCCATGGCGCGCAGGCCATCGCATCCGTCTTCCAGCATCTGCCGGTCGATGGGGCTGCCCGGAGCGATCACGCCGACGGTATCGCCGGCCTGCAGGCGGTGGTTTTTCCGTGAACCCTTCAATGCAGAAATTCCCCGCGGCAAATAATTTCCGCCAGCCCGGCCAGCAGCATTTCGCGGTGACCGTCCCACACAATCCGCTGCTTGCCCCCCGCGCTATGCACGTTCACCGGGGACTTCACCCGGAATGTAACGAACGCAGCAGCAGCCGCCGCGCACGAACCGGTTCCCGACGACATCGTCTCTCCCGCACCGCGCTCGAAAATTCGCAGGCGAAGGTTTTGGGAGTCCATCACCTCCACGAACTCGACGTTCACTCCCTGGGGAAAATGTTCATGGCGGGCGATGGCGGCGGCGCTGGCGATCCGCTCTTTGGCATCTAGTTCCGCGCCGTCAATAAACACGACGAAATGAGGATTGCCCATCGACACCGGGTAGCCCTCCACATCCAATCCGTCCGCGTTCAAGGTTAACTTGTCTTCCACGCGGGGAATGCCCATATCGACCTCAAACTCAAATTTCCAGTCTTGATGGCTGTTGAGGCGGCAATGCTTTATTCCGGCGCCGGTCAAGATTGAAACTGACGCGGCGGGGACGCCTTCAATCGAAGCCGCGTTGGCCCAGTACGCGGCCACACAGCGGGTGCCGTTGCCGGAAATTTCTGCCGCCGAGCCGTCGCAGTTGAGCATCCGGGCTTCAATATCCGCCTGGTCGGTGGGATAGAGCCACTCCACGCCGTCGGCGCCGACGCCGTTGTGGCGGTCGCAGATGCGCCGCGTAAAACTTTGAGGATCTTCTCCTGCGAGGTCCGCATCCCGCGCCACGATGATCATAAAGTCATTTCCGCACGCGCTGGCTTTAACGAACTT
>JBBQWT010000028.1:0-39024 GCA_038210375.1 Terriglobales bacterium
GGCGACCATCCGCAAGATCATCGATTACGACCTCAACATCATCGAGCAGAAGTGCGACGCGGTGATCGTGCTTTGGGATGAATACGCCACCAAAGGCGCGGGCACCCACGCGGAGGTCACCGCCGCTTACCGTCGCGGGATTCCGGTTTACCTGGTGGCGGGGATGCCGCTGGCGCAGGTCAGCGGGTGGATTATGGGATGCGCCACCCGCATCTTTGACAGTTTCCCGCAACTGCATGAGTTCATCGCGGCCGAGATTGCCGGGGAATGACGCGCCGGCGCTGGATTGCCGATGAGTTTGACGAAGCCCGCGCGGCGGTGACCGGCGAGAATGCCGCGCACCTGGCGCGGGTTTTGCGCGCGCGGGTGGGGCAGGAATTCGATATTGCCACCGGGGATTCGGTGCGGCGGGGGCGCGTGCTTTCGGTGTCCGCCGACCGGGTTGAGTTTGAGCTGGGCGAAGCAGTGGCGGCTTCCGCGGAGCTCGAGCTGGTGCTGTTGCTCTCCATTTTCAAATTTGATCGCATGGATTGGGTGGTGGAAAAAGCCACCGAGCTGGGGTGCGCGAAGATCGTCCCGGTGGTGGCGCGGCGCAGCGAAGTGCATCTGGCGCAGGCGGCAGGGAAGCGGGTGGAGCGGTGGCGGCGGCTGGCGCATGCCGGGGCACAGCAGTCGCGGCGGGTGTCTGCTCCCGAGATCGCCGATCCGGTGACGCTGGCCGAGGCGGTGGCCGGCGGTGCAGGGATCGTGCTGTCTGAGTTCCCCGGGGCGCGGGCGCTTAGAGATGTCTTGCGCGGGAGAAGTGGCTCGGTGGCGCTGGCCATTGGGCCCGAGGGCGGATGGACTGATGAGGAGATGGAATTGTTTGCGGCCGCCGGGTGGGCAGTTGCGTCTTTGGGCACGAATATTCTGCGTGCGGAAACCGCCGCAATCGCGGCGCTGGCGGTGGCGGTTAGTGAAATGTCGGTCGGTTCCTCTTGAAGAGGCATTTTCTGCCTGCGCAAAACCGAATATAAGGTTAAGAAAAACTCGAGGTCTCTCCACTGCGCCACGCAGGGCTTCGCGTCCCCGGTCGAGGTGACAGTTCGATGCTAGTTGACCTTTATTCCGGCGAAATATTGCGACTTGATTTTGCTTTTCAGCTCAAGTCTCAAGAAGTTGCCTAAAGCAGTTTCGGCCAGCGAACCCACTCTCAACCTTGTCGTCCTGGAGCGAGCTTTTGCTTCTTGATCCAGCGAAGGACCTCGTGCTTTCTCTTGCCGTTGTTTTCAGGTAACGAGAGTGAAATCGCACGCAGACTTGTCGCAGATCAGAAGTTCTTCCTCACCCCCGATGAAGCCGGAGATCGCCAGAATGACAACCGAGGGGTGGGGGCGCGTTTGATTGCTTAGAGTGTTGGAAGCGGCAGACGGATCAAGACCAGGAAAACTCAAGGTTTCTCCGCCAGACCGCGCCTGCTTTGTTCCAAAACCGGGTTTCCCATCCGAAAACCAATTTCCCGTCTCACTTCGGTGGTAAAATCTGCTATCTTTTATGTTCGCCATATCTTCGCCCCTAGCCGGGCTCTGGCGGGGGCGGTGTTCCGCTCCGTAGAACTGCTCTATGACTTCAACCACACTCAATCCGTCGCAGCAGGCTGCAGCTTCCCATCTGGAAGGGCCCATGCTGGTCATCGCGGGCGCGGGGACCGGCAAGACTACGGTGATCGCGGAGCGGGTGGCTGCGCTTTTGCGCGGGGGACACGCTGCCGCCGGCGAGATTCTGGCGCTTACCTTTACCAACGAGGCGGCGGAAAACATTCGCCTGCGGGTTTTGCAAGAATGTTCGGCGCCGGAGCTTGAGGTCAGCACCTTTCATTCCTATTGCTACAACTTGTTGAAGCGTAACCACGTTGCGTTCGATGTGCTGGAGAACGAAGATTTGTGGATCTACCTGCGGCGCAACATCGAGAAGCTTCCGCTGGACAAATATTTAAAGGCGTCAGACCCGGCGAAGTTTCTGCAGGATTTCCTGGCCTTTTTCAGTCGCTGCCACGACGAGCTGGTGGATTGCCACCAGTACGCGGGTTATGTGCAGGGATTGCGCAAGGAGGTCCAGCCGGAGCTGCCGCGGGTAGCCAAAAACAAACAGGCGGACCAGTTTTCCAGTGAAGATGTGATGTCGCGCTGCGAAGAAATCTCCAGGGTGTATGCGGCGATCGAAGCATTGCTGGCGCAACGCAATTTCGTGACCTTCGGCGGGACCATCGTAAAGACGGTGCAGCTTCTGCGCGAGAACCCATTGGTGCTGGAGGAAGAGCGCAAGCGGGCGCGGTACATCCTGATCGATGAATTTCAGGATTGCAATACGGCACAGATCGAGCTGGCCGGCCTGCTGGGAGGCGCGGCACAAAACGTATTTGCGGTGGGCGATCCTGACCAGGCGATCTATCGCTTCCGCGGGGCGTCGAGCGGGGCGTTCGTCCACTTCAAGCAGCGCTTCCCGCGGGCGCAGGAAGTTACGCTGGCGGAAAACCAGCGCTCCACGCCAGCCATCTTGGAGGCGGCCTATACCGCCATCCAAAAAAATCCAGCAGCGCTGCCGAGCTTTGCCGGAGGGACGACTCGCCAGCCGTTGCAATCGGGGCGCCACTCGCGGCACATGTCCGGATACTCCGGCCAGCCGGGCGACCAGAGCTTGCAGAGGAGTTTGAATTTCAGCGAGTTTCCCAACCCGGCGGTGAACATTACCGTGGCCGGAAAAGCGAAGCAACAGGCGGAGCATGCCGCGGATTCGATACTGGCGCTGCGCGAGGAAACTGGCGCCAACTGGAATGAGTTCGCGGTGCTGTTCCGGTCTCGATCGCATAGCGAGGCGCTGATCGAGGCGCTGGCCGGGCGCGGCATTCCCTTCGACCTGGCGGGGACCAACCTGCTGGAGACGGGAATTCTGCGCGACGTGCTGGCGGTGTTGAGCTGCCTCGATTCATTAGGCGACAACGTCTCTCTTTTTCGGGTGGCATTGCTGCCGCAATTTGGCATCGACTTGGGCAAACTGCAAGTGCAGATGCGCGGCGCCGACCGCGGCATGCCCCTGGTCAAAACCCTGGAAGAGAGTGAAGCGGGAAAGCAACTGGTGGCAAAAATCATGATCGCGCGGGCGCGAATGAAGCCCGAGGTGCGGCCGGTGACCGCCGTTCTGGCGGACGTGATTCGTGAATTCGGCTTCGATGCCGGTCGCGCTGAAATCCGCGCGCTGCAGAAATTCGCCGCCAAATGGGAAGAAAAGCCGCTGACCCGCACTCGCGCCCTCCGCGAATTCATCGAATACCTGGGATGGTTCCGCCAGGCGAACGGAGTCCTGCAGATGGAAAAGCAGACCTTCGGCGACGCGGTGCGGCTGCTCACGATCCACGCCGCCAAAGGGCTGGAATTCAAACACGTATATGTGGTGCGCGTGAATTCAGGTACTTTCCCAGTCAACTATCGTCAGCAACTGCTCGAGTTTCCGCCCAGCCTGCGCCATCTCAGCGCCGAAAACCTGGCTGAGTTCTTCGACGACAAGGCCCAGCACCATGAAGAGGAGCGCCGAATTTTTTATGTCGCTGTGACCCGTGCCCGGGATACGCTGACCATCATTGCCGAACCCGGCAAAGGGAAGGAGAAAGTCCCTGCAGGGTTCGTGCGCGACCTGGTCTACGATTTTGCGGCCGATCCGCAGCGCAGTTCGGCAATACACTTGATCCACCTGGCGGCGGCTGGGCCATCCCAAATTGCAACGGTTCCGGCGACGTGGACCGCCACCGGAAATAAAACCATGCCGGCCAATGGAGCGGCACACGCCAACGGCAACAGCCATGCCGCGGGGTCACAGCCGGGTCCAGATTTGGAAAACGGATCTGCCGCTGCCTGGCTGAACGTTGGCCCCGGAGTCCGTAACGAGACCTTGAGCGCTCACGCCATCGAAATGTACCATCGCTGCCCGCTGCAATTCAAAATCGCCCGCGACTGGAAAATTCCCTCGGAACTTTCGGGAGCTTTGCAATATGGATCGGTGATGCACGGCGTCTTGAAAGATTATTTCGAATCGGTGAAGCAGCAGCGGCCGCATAGCCTGGAAAAAGTACTTGAAATCTTCAAATTTCAGATGGAAGGCGCGCAGTTTGAGGACGCCTACCAGCGCCAACTGTACGAGAAGCAAGGCAACGCGGAGTTGAAGGTCTTCATTGCGGCACGCGAGCAGGAGCCGCCGCCGGTGGTGCTGCAGACCGAATATTCATTTCAGATGGACGTCAATGGGAGCAAGGTAATCGGCCGCTTCGACCGCGTGGACCAAGGCGCCGGAGGGCGCGTGCGCATCGTGGATTACAAGACGGGATCGCCCAAGGACCAGGAGAAGGCGGACCAGAGCGTGCAATTCTCGGTGTACGCGCTGGCCGCGGAAAAAGTGTGGAAGGCGGCGCCGGAAAGCCTGGAGTTTTACAACCTCGAAGACAATAGCAGGGTTGCGACCACGCGCTGCGATGAGGATCTGCGCAAGATTGAAGAAGAAATTGCCGAGGTGGCGGAGGGTATCCGCGCAGAGCAGTTCGCTCCCAAACTGGGATTCCACTGCCAGTGGTGCAGCTATAGGAGCCTGTGTCCGGCGACCGAGGAGCGGTTGTACGGAATCCAGAAGGCCACTGGTGAAGCGGTGGGAAATCGCACATAGTCGGGCAGGCAAAAGTATTTTGCGGCACACTCTTAATTCACAGGAAGCTTGAATATGACGGCAGGCATTTCAGCACTTGAGATCATGGTGTTTGTGCTGGCGATCGCGGCGGGCGCGACCGTCATGTGGTTCATCGCTTCGCGGCGCGGCCATGCCAAAGACGATGCAACCGCGGCAGAAGAGCTGGCGATGCAGGCAGTGCGCAATGATATGAACATGCTGCGCCTGGCGACGGAAAGCTCGCTGCAGAGCCTGACCGGAATCTTCAGCACGCAGCTTCAGGGGGTCAGCGGCAGCGTGCAGAGCGGCCTGGCTTCGATGACCAGCGAGGTGAACGCCCGGCTCAATTCGATGAACTCGCATGTTGCCGAGCAACTGGCGAACAACGTAAAAGTGATGGCCGACTCCTCCCAGGCGGCGACCCGCAACATGATGACCGTGCAAAATACGTTCGCCGGCTTGCAGAAGCAAGTGGGAGAGATGACCGAGCAGGCGCGGCAACTGGGGGAGATGTCGAAATCGCTGTCATCGCTGGAGCGGGTGCTGGCCTCGCCCAAGCTGCGCGGTAATTTCGGCGAAGCGCAACTGGAAACCCTGCTGGGAAATGTTTTTCCCGCCGAACAGTTTCAAATGCAGTATTGCTTTCCGTCAGGGGACATCGCGGACGCCATTCTGTTCTTTCCCCAGGGCAAGGTAGTGGTCGATTCCAAGTTTCCCCTGGAAAATTTTCGGAAGATGTCGGAAGCCGGCGAAAACGATAAGAAAAGCCTTCGCAAGGATTTCATCAAGGATGTGCGCCGCCGCATCGATGAGATCGCCGCGCGTTACGTGCGGCCCGGGGACGGGACGTTTCCTTTCGCCCTGATGTTCATTCCGGCGGAAAACGTTTATTACGAATCAATCATCCGCGATGACGACGGCAACGATCTCTACGCCTATTGCGAAAAGAACCGAGTCTTCCCGGTCTCACCTAACACCCTGTATGCCTACCTGCAGACCATCGTCATGGGCATGCGGGGCATGCGCATCAGCGCGCGCGCTGAAGGAATTCTGCGCGAGATCGAATCGCTGCATACCGAGATGGTGAAGTTCACCGAGTGCTACGACACAGTGGGCAGGCACCTGCGCAACGCCTCGTCGAAGTTCGACGACAGCTCGCGGGCGCTGCAGAAGGTGGAGCAGCGTCTCGAAGGCCTCTCGGGCAGCAACTCGGAACAGGATGTTCTGCTCGACGCGCAGCCGTTCATGTCTGACGCGCCGCCGCTGGTTTAGGGGCGGCTCGGCCGCCGATCGCTCACAAAAAAAGGGAGAGGTGGTGGCCTCTCCCGGTCGGGCAAAAAAAATAACTATTTCTTTTTCTTTTTTGCAGCCTTTTTCTTGGTTGCCATGGTTTCTATTCTCCCTTCCATTCTTCATGGATGTGCAACTGTGTTCTGTTGCAATTTTTTTATATATAGAGTGGTCAGAAAATGAAGTCAAGAAGAAAATCGGGTGGGAGCGGGTGAGTAAACTTTTTCCAGCGGGATCTCGTAACAATTTGAAGAGAGAAATGTTCACAGCGGCACAACTAAATCGTTTTCATGGTTGGTATTTCCTGGGAGCCTGTGTCACCACCAAAATTTTTAAACGCGAAGAATTCTTTTGCATTTCGGTGGAAGCAGTGGGCTTCAGCCCACTGCATAGTTGATGGTTACGATTTGGGCTTTAGCCCCGGTGGCGAATGATTGCGGCAAACTGAAAGCTCGCTTCTAATCGGCCTCAGTGGCGGTGTCGAGAATCAAATACCGATATCGGAAGGGACGGCTACGCTTGCTTTTAATCTTCGGGTTTCCGACCCTTTGACTGGTCAGAACGATGCATCCCCCGGGTTATTTTCTGCAATTAAGATAGTCACGAAGAAATTAAACCCCATTGCACATGGAGGCGAGACTTTTCATCTGCAAGCACTCGCCACCGGGGCTTAAAGCCCTATATCTAAAACTGGTTAGTCCGCGGCCTGAAGGCCGCTGCTTCCACCAAGAACGAGAAACCCTGAATCGAGTTCTGGTTGCGACACAGATTCCGTGGTTGAGACACAGACTCTGCAGCCGGATGCTTCAACTGACGAACAGGAACGCTCGGGTGCTATGGTGAGGACCCAAGGCGCGGTTTTCACCGAAGCGGGGAGCGATCTGCCCAGCTCCGGCGGGTTATGCGGTAGGTAAAGTTGTCGCGGCCGGCTGCGTTTAGCCGGTTGGCGATGCGCACTCCGCCAATTTTCTCTACTGCTTTTTGCGAGCGAATATTCTCTGGACCTACCAGCATGACCACGTTTTCCACGAATGTGAATGCGTGGTCCAGCATGAGTTGTTTCATTTCCCGGTTGTAGTTGCCGCCCCAGTGAGACCTCGCCAGGAACGTGAATCCGATTTCGATCTCGCTGGCCGGCTGGTCGTATGCAAAAAAGCGCGATGACCCGATCATCCGCCCGTCCTTGCCATCGATCGCCACCAATGCTCCGCCTGATTCGAGGGCCTCGCGGAAGAAATCGCGGAAAACCTCTTCCTGGTAGCGGTCATTAACGGGGTGCTGCTCCCAGATCAGGGGATCGGAGGCCACGGCGAAGAGCTCGCTCCAATCTTCGGGCAGGAGCGGTCTCAGGCCCAGCAGCTTGCCGCTTAGAGTGGGTTGCCGATCGATCAAAGTGTTCTCCCCGATGAAGATTGTCGATGTCGCGCCAGCGTCAGATTGCCGAGACTCTTCTGCTTAGCGTGTCAGAATGCTCAGAATGAGACCGGTCAGTATGTCCTGCCATGCGTGCGCGATGATTCCGGGACGCAGGCTTTTGCGAAGATAGGCCAAGGTTCCAAACATGGCGCCGTGGAGGGCCAGCAATATCATCTGTGGCCCTCCTTGGTAGAGATGAGCTGCCCCGAAGACGATGCCGGCGGCGATGATGCCGGCAATTGGGTTGCCGGTCCAGGCCATGAACTGGCGCTGGAAGTAACCGCGGAATATCACTTCTTCACAAAAGCCGGCATTGATGCAGAGCAAGATCCACAAAGCGATTTCGACGGGTCCGTGGGGCGCGATGAAGCCGAAGGCGCGCTTGATTTGGCCGAGGTCGCTGGGATGGAGCATGCCCATAGCCAGCTTGGCCACGGCTATCAGGGTGATGCCGGCGATCCAATAGCCGGCGGCGATTAGAATGTCCAGCAGCACCTCATCGAATGATTGCCACCGGCCGCCAATCAACTGGCGCAGTGACAACGGCCTTCTCAGGCCGGGACGGCGCAAGCCCCAGACAATGAACGCCACCAGCACCCACTGAAAAAAGATGACCTGAAGGTATTGTGGAACGTGGCTGCGCACGGCGTTGGGATCGAGGTGGCTGATGCGCCGGGCGGTAAGCCAGGTGGTCGCGGTCATCACGGCCATCAGCAATACCGTGTGCCATAGGGGCGCCACGGCGGTGAATCGCGGTGTTTCTTCGACGCTGATCGGTGTTGTCGCCACGGTCCTGATCCCGGCTTCTGCAACTGTGCGCGGGTACAGGCATCTTATAATGAGAGTGCGGCCCACCGGCAAATCGCGCCGTACCGCCGGTGCGATAGCAATCAATCAGCGCGGGAAATAGCCGGGCGAATCCCAGGGGTGAAAGTGAATATGGAAGAAGCAGTCATCATCGCGGGTGTTCGCACCCCAATCGGAAAATTTCAGGGTGCTCTTTCTGATCTCAGCGCCACCCAACTGGGCGCCATCGTGGTGCGCGAGGTGGTCAAGCGCGCCAACATCGATCCGCAACTGGTGGATGAATGCATCATGGGCAACGTGGTTTCCGCGGGACTGGGGCAGAACCCGGCGCGGCAAGCCGCGCTGGGCGGGGGACTTTCGCACGAAGTGGGAGCGATGACCATCAACAAGGTCTGCGGCTCTGGATTGAAAGCGGTTTCGCTGGCCGCACAGGCCATCCTCACCGGTAACAGCTCGATGGTGGTGGCGGGTGGCATGGAATCGATGACCAACGCGCCATATCTTTTGCCGCAGGCGCGCAAGGGTTACCGCCTGGGCAACGCGCAGGTGGTGGATTCGATGGTGCACGACGGGCTGTGGGAAATTTACAACGACTATCACATGGGGAACACCGGCGAGAACGTGGCCGAAAAATACGGCATCACCCGTGAAGAGCAGGATGAATATGCGGTGAACTCGCATCGCAAGGCCATAGCGGCGTGGAGGGAATGCCGTTTCAGCTCGCAGGTCGTGCCGGTGGAAATTCCCGGCCGCAAGAAAGGCGATCCGCCCATCGTGTTTTCCAAAGATGAGTCGCCGCGCGAAGACACGACCATTGAGACCCTGCGCAAGCTCAAGCCGGCCTTCAAGAAAGACGGCACCGTGACCGCGGGCAACGCTCCGGGAGTCAACGACGCCGGGGCGGCGTTGCTGGTCACCAGTGCGGCGCGCGCGCGCGAATTGGGCATCACTCCGCTGGCGAAGATCGTGGCCCAAGCCACCAGCGGAGTTGACCCGAAATGGGTAATGATGGCGCCGGTGAGCGGCGTCCGCAAGATATGGGAAAAGACCGGATGGAAAGCCGATGACGTCGATCTTTATGAATTGAACGAGGCTTTTTCGGTGCAATCCGTGGCGGTCACGCGGGAACTTGGCCTGGATTTGAACAAGGTGAACGTAAATGGCGGGGCGGTGGCGCTGGGACATCCCATCGGGGCCAGCGGCGCCCGGGTGCTGGTGACCCTAATTTTCGAAATGATCCGGCGGGACGCCCATAAGGGCATCGCAGCGTTGTGCCTGGGCGGAGGAAATTCGGTTGCCCTGGCCATCGAGCGCTGAGGCAGACTGGCCGGCCTCACGGCAATCGGAAAGTTGGTTGCGATCGGCCAGCGGAATCGCCAGTCCCTCGCGAATGGCATCCACGCGGTCGAGGTTTTCCAGTAACTCGGCCACGTCAGGGTCGAGTTGAAAGTCCTGTTCAGGAGCGGCCACGGGATCGATGAAATCGCGGGCCTGCTCCAGGCGGGAAGCCAGGGCTTCGAGGGCAGCCTCATCCACGGTTTTGCCCGGCGTGGTGTCGAGGCGGTTGTCGGGACACAACAGGCTGTGAAATTCGCGATTTACGATGCGCACCAGCGAAATCACTGAGGCTTCCATTTTAGATTTCCTCGACTTTCAGAGTCCCCGTACCTACTCGCCCATTACCTTTATCAGCACACGCTTCTCTCGCTGGCCGTCAAACTCCGCATAAAAAACTCGCTGCCAGGTGCCCAGTTCCAGTTCGCCATCGGAAATGGGCAGCAGTACCTGGTGGTGCAGCAGCAAAGCTTTTAAATGGGAGTCGCCGTTATCCTCCCCGGTTTGATGGTGGCGATAATTCGCTTTAAAAGGCGCCAAGCCTTCCAGCCACAGGTCGATATCTTCGATCAGACCTGATTCGTGATCGTTTACGTAGATGGCACAGGTGATATGCATGACCGAAACCAGGACTATGCCATCGCGCGTGCCGCTTCTTTTTAAAACCGCCTCAACCTGGGGCGTGATGTGCACGTACTCCCGATGTTTTTTGGTGTGAAACGTCAAATATTCGGTATGGAATTTCATCGTGCCGCCGGTAACGCCACAAGCTCTCGCCCGAACACCTGTATGCCCCGCAGACAGGTAAGATGCAGAAAATTGGTCAATAGAAGTATCCGCCGTCAGCCAAAGAACCCGGTGGGTTAAACTACGACGGGATTAAGGCAGTTTTGCATTTCATGAAAGGCTCAAGGCTTTGCAATGAGCGAATCCTCAAAGAGCACCGAGACCAGCGCAGTCCCCGGGGGGACCGGCATTGAGCGGGCGTGGACCTTGCCGTCCGTGGCCTATTACGAGCGGGAGACGGCGCAGCGCGAAAAAGAAAGAATTTTTGCGCGCACCTGGCAAATCGCCGCACGTTCCTCGCAATTGAGCCATGCCAACGACTTTGTGACCACCGAACTTCTGGGAGAGCCGTTGCTGCTCACGCGCGGGGAAGGCGGCGAACTGCGCGGTTTTTATAACGTGTGCCGGCACCGCGCCGGGCCGCCCGCCGAAGGCTGTGGCAACCGCAAGGTCTTTCGCTGCGGATACCACGGGTGGACCTATTCACCGGAGGGACATCTATTGCATGCCCCGGAGATGGAAGGAACGGAGAATTTCCGCGCTCAGGATTTTGGGCTGTTGCCGGTGCGGGTGAGTGAATGGTCGGGCCTGGTCTTCGTCAATCTCGACGATCAGGCAGTCCCGCTGGAGGAGGCATTGGGCGAGCTGCCCTCGCAGGCAGGTAAATTCAATTTCGGCGGAATGCGGCTGCACGAACGGCGCGATTACGTCATGGAGTGCAACTGGAAGACCTACATCGACAACTATCTTGAGGGATATCATCTGCCCAGCGTTCATCCCAGTTTGAACCGCGAGCTCGATTACAACCAGTACACCACCGAGCTATATCCGCGGCACTCACTGCAATGGAGCCCGATCCGCGGCGCGGAGAATGAAAAGACGGTCGCGCGCCGCTACCGCCAGGAAGTTTCTGGCGGACCCGCCGCGGAGATGCGCGCGGAATATTACTGGATTTTTCCCAACTGGATGTTGAATTGTTATCCCGACAACGTTTCGCTGAACATCGTGCTGCCGCTGGACGCCGAACGCTGCGTGGCAATTTTCGAATGGTATTTTGCGGAAGAGCAGCTGCGCAGCGGGATACCCGCTGAAACCGTGGGGTTCAGCGATGAGATCCAGGTGGAAGACGGCCGCATTTGCGAGACGGTGCAGCGCAACCTGCGCTCCTGCAGCTACACCCGGGGCCGCTACAGCGTGAAGCAGGAAACCGCGCTCTTCCACTTCCATTCGCTGTATTGGGCCCTGATGGAAGTTTGAGGCAGCCTGTGATTCGCAGGGCAAAGGCCGCTTTATTCGGCCTCGCCGGCGGCCAGCAGCGGCATCGACGGCACCGGTACGGTGGTGGAGAGACAAGCGATGGCGTACACGCTGGCGATGATGGCGAAGGCGGAGACCAATCCCACGCGGTGAGCCACCGCTCCCACGGCGAATCCCATGATGACCTGCAGAAGCGTTCCCAGAAAAAAGAAAGCGTTCTGCACCCGTCCCATGAAGTGCTTGGGAACCACTTCCATCAGGCTGCTGGAGATGGCGATGCCGCCCAGGCCTCGGGCCGAGCCCATAAGCACGTAAAGTGCAACGCTGATGGCCAGCACCGGTGAGTGGGGGACGATAAACATTCCAATGGAGAGAGTGGCCATCGCGACGCCGACGGCTCGCTTGGAGCGAAATCGGAGAATGAAAGCCGAGCTGAATAGCGCACTTACAAACGCACCCATGCCCCAGGCGCCGTTCAACCAGCCAAAACCGATGGCGCCGGCGTGCAGAATGCGATCACTGAGCGGCGCGGTCACGATGCCCTGGGTGAGCATGGCGCTCAGGAACAGCGACCAACCCAGGCCGATCAAGACTACGTCCGGCCTGGTCTTGAGGTAAGAAATTCCCTCCCGCATTTCATGCAGGTAGCGTGCCCAGGAGCCGGCGCTTTCACCGAGGATGGCGGCGGAAGCCTGCGGGGGACCAACGTCGCGCACCAGGTGGCGGCCGCGGCGGGCCAGAAAGTAGCACGAAAAAGAAATTACGTAAGTGGCTGCATCGAGAAGCAGCACTCCTCCCAAACCGATGCGGTTGTAGAGAAAGCCGACGAACGCGCCGGCGATAAGCCATCCGCCCTGCACTCCGGCCATCAAGAAGGTGTTCGACTCGACGAATTTATCCGGCGGGGTGATTTCCTGGATCAGCGCGGTGATGGTGGGCCAGAACATCCAGAAGCCGGCGTAGATCAGCGTGCTCATGGTGTAGAGTTGCCAGATGCGGACGTGACCGCGGAGGACGATGACGGCCACCGCCAGGATCGCGAGCCCGCGAGCGCCATCGAGAAACATGACGAGGTGGCGGCGATCTTCGCGATCAATCACCACCCCGGTGAAGGGAAGCATCAACAACGCGGGTGCGGTGCCCAGGATTACCAGCGTGCCCAGAGCCTGCTCGGAGTTGGTCGCCTGCAGGATGTACCAGGTTACGGCGGCGCTGTTCATCCCACTTCCGATCATGGAGATCAGGTTGGCGGCGAAGATGAAGCGTAAGGCACGGTGTTGCATGAGCGATTGCATGCCCTCTGAGTTTACCTTCGATCGGTTTGTTGAGATTTCAAAGCGACGGTATCCGCCCGGCTCCCCGGTGACACGCCGCAGGGCAACCTGGAATGCGGGGCTTATACTGGCTTGAGTGCTAACCGCCTGTTCAGCGAGGACCTGACTGCTTCCTTATATACATCTTGGGCCGCTTACCCTGGGAACTTTTGGATTGCTGTTGTGGGTGGCTTTCGTCTGCGCCTTCCTGGTGTTGCAGGCGGACTTCCGGCGGCGGCGGCTTGAAGCTGACCCTCAGACCATAGCAGTCACCGTTGCCCTGGCCGGCGTCGCCGGCGCCAAGCTTTACAACGTACTGGAAACCCCCGCGGAATTGTTTGCCAACCCGCTGGGGATGATTTTCTCCCGCGGCGGCTTCGCCTGGGCGGGTGGGTTCATTGCCGGCATGGTGGCGCTGGCCATCATGGCGCGCCGCTACCGGATGCCTTTGCTGTTGATGTTCGACGCCTGCGCGCCGGCGGCGGCGCTGGGGTACGCGGTGGGACGCATCGGCTGCCTGATCTCGGGCGACGGCGACTATGGAATTCCCACGTCCCTGCCCTGGGGAATGAGTTTTCCCAACGGGCTGGTGCCGACCACCGCTCGGGTGCATCCCACGCCGATCTATGAATTCCTGGTGGGAATGATCATTTTTTACTACCTGTGGAAGCTGGGCGGGCGGGTGTTACTCGGGCCGCGTCCCCTGGGAGAAGTGGTGGCGGCGTATTTCCTGTGGACCGGGCTGGCGCGCTTCCTGGTGGAATTCATCCGGCGCAATCCGCGATCATTCTTTGGCCTGACCAATGCGCAGGCGATCAGCATGGCGTCGATGGCAGCCGGAGCAGCGCTGATGCTGGTGATCCGCAAGCGCTTCCGCCAAAAAAAAAATGAGCACCGCATCATCGGCCACATAATCGACCGGGGAGACGTGCTGCAGCAGGAATATCACCGGGCCACAACCGAATGCCCGGAGCCGGAGCGCTGGCGGATGTATGACTCCATGACCGCCGAGTTCGAGGTGCTGGAATTTCTGCGCGGCCTGATCACGACGGTCAAGCCCAAACTGGTGGTGGAGACCGGAACATTTTCCGGGGTCAGCACGTTGTGGATCGCCGAGGGGCTCAAGATCAATGGCGGCGGTAAGGTCATCACCTGCGAGAACGACGCGGCGGTGTTCGCCAGCGCCCGCCAGCGGATCGAGCAATCCGGCCTGGGAGAATGGATCGAAGCCCGCAACGAATCCAGCCTGGAAATGGTGGTCGAAGGCACGGTGGATGTGCTGTTCAGTGACAGCGATCTGCCGTTGCGCGAACAGGAAGTCAGAAAGTTCCTGCCGCAGATGACGCCGCACGGGTTGATTCTCATGCACGATGCCAGCTCTCACCTGAAAGTGGTGCGCGAAGCGGCGCTGCGGCTGGAACAGGAAGGCTTGATCTCGATGGTTTTCCTGCCCACGCCGCGGGGGTTGGTGATCGCGCAAAAGCGCGAGGGGCGTGAGCGCTGAATCTGGATGTCTTGCAGTTGAAACTTCCGGTTAGTGCCGGCGGCTGAGTTCGTCTGCCAGCAAGTGCCCTTTGAGAGCAAGGTTGCGGGCCCGTTCAGTATCACCATTGGCGGCGGCGGCGCGTGATTGTTTTACATAATTCCTGATCTGCGCGACCTGTTGCTGTTCTTCGGCGGACAGTGGCTTGCGCAGGGAATTAACTCGTGACAGGGCGGAATCCACAAGCTGCGAAGTGGTCTGCAAGTCGTGCCGCATTTCAACTTCCGTGCCCGTTGATATTTCCTGGTCCGAACTACTGGTGGGTGCCGCGGGCGGAGCCGCGGGTGTCGTGGGCAATGTGGTTGCCGGGGTTGTGGGCGCCGCCGGGGTGGCGGCGGGCGTGGTTGGGGCCTTGCCGGCGGCATTGGTTTCGGCGGCCGTTTTTTCGGCAGCGACGCGGCGCATCTTACGCCGCTTTTGCACCGGAGCCGCGGTCGTGCCGGCGGCCGACTGGCGCCCTGTCTGGGGGCGCTGATTGCGAGTGGCGCTGGCCGGGGGTGGGGGTGGCGGAACGGGGGCTCGGGCCACCCGTGGTTGCGTGCATCCGGAAATAAGTGCCGTCGCCGCCATCGCCAGGGCGAGAGCGATACCGCTGTTTAATCTCATTAAAAGCAACCTGAGTAATAAAAATTGATTGTAGCGGGTTCGTCTATTGCCGGGGTTATCCCCTGGATATTCATAAGAGTCACTCCCCTGCAACGGCAGAGATGCTCTTTTGCGGTACCGGGGTTGCAGCAAGGGGAAAATGCAACTTGAAAGCAGTTCCAGTTTTGGAACTTTGGAAATCCACTGAACCGTTGTGCAACTGCATGACCCGGTAACTCATGGGCAAGCCAATTCCGGTGCCTTCCTTCTTGGTAGTGAAATAAAGGTTAAAGATTTTCTCCTGGATTTCGGGCGGAATGCCCTTGCCCTGGTCGCGAATTTCGACCACTCCTTCCGCGCCGCTACGCATGGCATTGACGGTGAGAATGCCGCCTCGAGGCATGGCCTGTACCCCGTTCAGGACTATGTTCAGGAGGGCCTGCTGCACCAAGTCGGCATCGACCCTGACGGGAAGAGTCAGGGTTACGGGGAAAGAGATGAGCTTGACGCCATGACGCTGAGCGTCGGGTCCGGCGAGCTCCAGAACTTCCGCCACCAGATCGTTAAGGTCTTTGGCAACCAGGTTGAGCTCAACCGGGCGAGTGAAATCGACCAGGGTCTGGACCACGCGATCGAGGTGGCGAATCTCGCTGTCGATGATGCTCATGTGGCGGCGGACGTCGGGGTCGTCGCTGGTAAATTTTTCGCGCAGCACCTCGAGGTGAACGACGATGGCGTTGATGGGGTTCTTGACTTCATGGGCCACGCCCGAGGTGAGGCGGCCGATGGCGGAAAGCCTGCGGGAGAGCTCAATTTCGTCCTCGATGGTGTGCACCGATTCGGCGTCACGCAGGGTGAGAAGGGCTCCGATATGCTGGCCGTTGTCCTCGATGAAGTCGAGAGAAACTCCGGTTTTTTTGCCACTGATGCCCGAGAGCTCGCGTTGCGCCAGGGCGGAATGCTGTTCAAACGCGCGAATGACGGCCGTGCTCAAGGGCGAGTCCTGATCGAAAATGTTCTCCACTTCCTGGCCCAGCATCTGGCGGCGCAGCTTGCCGACAAAGTGTTCCACCGAGGCGCTCACCAGCAGAGCGCGCTTTTCATGGTTGAAAAGAAGGACACCATCCTGCAGGTTGGCCATGATCTGGTCGAGGTTGTCTTTGAGCGCCGAGAACACCTGCTGGACGTCGCGCACCTCCTGGCCCAGGCGATCGATCTTGGTGGTGACTTGTCCTACCTCGTCGTTGTTGGTTTTCCCGGATGGACGCGGCGAGGGTCGGTCTCCGGAGTCGCCCTTGGGTGATACCTGATCGAGCTGCAGATCGAGGCGGCGGCCGATGATTTCCAGGGGACGCAAAGCAAAATTGGAAAGGCCGGCGGCAATGAAGACGGAGAGCAGCATGGAAATCAATCCAAACACCAGGGCACGATTTACCTGGGGCTGAATGTCGCTCTTCACAAAGACCGTGGAAACGCCCACCCGGATGGTGCCAAAGAGTCTTCCTTTGCTCTGCAGCGGCAGGCTGATGTCGTAAACTTCCGGCTTTCCATAAACCGCTTTGAGTAAATGAAAGAAATTAGCGTTGCGAACACCGGCAAAATCCTGGCGCTGGGGAAGGAAGTTGTGCTGGCGGTAGAGATCGCTGTGGACGATGGCGGTGCCGTCGGGGGCGGCGATGGCCACATCATAGATAGTGGAGGAGTAGCCGACGATACCCTGCATGATGCTGCCCATGCCGTCGTCGGCCTGCAGGCGGCGAATGGCCTCGGCTTCCAACTGGGGGAACCCGCCGGGCTCAGGCTTGTCGCCCACGGCCAGGATGGCGTCCCGGGCGCCATTGAAGACGAGGTGGGCCGCGAGCTCGCCTCCCTGGTAAAAGTAATCGACGCGCTGGCGCACCATCTGGATGAGGTTAATGGTGGACAACGTGGCGACCACCAGCATGACCATGCTGCTAATGGCCACAACGAGCTTCGTTTTGATTCGAAAATGAGTCGCCATGATCTAAACGGCCTGAAGGTTCGGCCGGCAATGACAGATACTCAGGGCCGGGCACTCAGATATCTGACGGAACCGGAGCGCCCTGCCCAGCGCCATATTGCTTCAACTTGTTATGCAGCGTTTTAACGCTGATGCCCAGCATTTCCGCAGCCTGGGTCTTGTTGTTCGCGGTCATTTCCAGGGTCTTGAGAATCAGCAGGCGCTCGCCTTCGCCGACCGTGGTTCCCACGCCGACGCTGATTCCGCTGCGGGGGACCGACCTGCGGGTGGTGACGCTCCCGCCCCCGAAACCGGGAGGAAGGCAATCGGCTTCGATAAGCTTCGCCTTGCACATAATGGTGGCGCGCTCCAGGGTATTGCGCAGCTCGCGAACGTTGCCCGGCCAGTCGTAGTCCATAAATTCCTGCATGACTTCTTCGCTGATCCCGCTCACTTCGCGGTGGTGTTTAAGGTTCATATCGGCGAGCAGTGCTTCCACTAACTGGGGCAGGTCTTCCTTATGCTCCCGCAACGGAGGCATTTGAATGCCGAAGACATTCAAGCGGTAATAAAGGTCGCTGCGCATTTCCCCGCGGGCGATGGCCTCTTCGGGAACCTTGCTGGTGGCGGCCAGCACCCTGACGTTCACCGCAGTCTCGGTCTTGCTGCCCAGGCGGCGCAACTTATGGTCTTCCAGCACGCGCAACAACTTTGCCTGGGTCGCGATGGGCATTTCGCCAATCTCATCAAGCAGCAGGGTACCTTCTTCGGCTAGCTCAAAACATCCGGCGCGGCGCTCCAGGGCCCCGGTAAAGGCGCCTTTCTCATGGCCAAAAATCTCGCTTTCCATCAAAGTTTCGGGAATGGCGGAGCAGTTGATGGCGACAAACGGCTTGTCCTTGCGCGGGCTCAGGGAATGAATGGTGCGCGCCAGCATTTCCTTGCCACTACCGCTCTCCCCGGTGATCAGAACGGAGGCGGTGCTGGGCGCGACCCTTTCCACCAGATTGAAGATCTCGCGCATGCGCGGCGAAGTGCCGACCAGCGAGCCCAATATCCCGGTCTGGCGCAGGGCGCGGCGAGTGGCCTCCAGTTCGCGTTCGGTGTTGCGCTGGCGCGAGGCGTTCTGCAGGATGGTGCGCAGGCGCGTGGGATCCACGGGCTTTTGAATAAAGTCGTAAGCGCCGATTTTCATGGCGTTGACCGCCAGATCGATGCTGCCCTGCGCGGTGAGTACGATGACGCTGATCATTTGCGACGCGCTGGCCAGTTTTTCGAGCAACTGCAAGCCATCCATGCGAGGCATGACGAGGTCGGTAATGACAATGGCGGGCGACCAGGCCTGGATTTTTTCCCATCCCTCCTGCCCATCACACGCGGTTTCGGCCTGGTAACCCCAGGCTGAGATGAGGTCCGCGAGCCCGGTGCGCTCGTTGTCATTATCTTCCACGATTAAAATTTTGTCTGAACTGTTCATCATTTCGTGCGCCGAGCGAGAGGAGCGGACATAAATGCAGTTTAACCGAATTCGCATATCCCGGGGCGGGAAAGCGAGAGAACACGAAACAGCTGAAGACCGGAACAGAAATTTCTTGTAAGAACCACTGGGTAGACCAACTTGAACGCATTGGCGTGCATCAAAACAGTTTCCAAGCTGAAAACATTTTCAGGAAGGTCCGGCGATGTTGGTTTAGATGTGGGTTATCAACAGTGTACTGTTGCACAATTCTGTTGCAGTTGGACGTGTAGTGGTCTATAAAAACCAATAACTTAGCTTTAGGATTTCCACCGGGTTGTGTTGTACTATGTATGAGCGGAAGGTTGGTTGAGCCCACTCGTACTTTCGCCAGCAGCATTTCCTGGTTCAAAGATGCATTGGTTGCCCTTAAGAGTTTAGTCTCGTTTTGCTAGTAGACCGGAACCGCTGCACCGCTTCAAAAATTTGCCAGTTTAGTAACTTTCGGAGGAATAAGCGCATGTCACATCGTTCAAGATTAATTGGTCGCGGCTGGTCAACAGCGACGGCCGTCCTCATCGCGCTCGCCGCGATGATTCCAAGTGCCGTAGCCCAGGAGCAGGAGCCGGCCAAAGCAGAAATCATGGGAGCCTATTCCTACTACGATCCAGGCGGGAGCGTCACGTACATCAAATTCTTCGACAATCCCTTGATTCATCGCCGATTGAAGCCGGCCAACGCTGGTTTTAACGTCGCGGCGACCTATTTCTTCAACCGCTACGTCGGAGCCACGATCGATACGGGAGACCATTTCGGTTTCCTGGAAAACTATCTGACGATCATGGGTGGACCGACTTTCCGCGTTCCCATCGACCGCGCGACGCTATTTGCGCACGGTATGGCGGGTCTTCACCGCATCGGTCCTGCCGGCCGTCAAGGGTTCAATCCCAACAACGGAATCGGCCTGATGGCTGGTGGGGGCATGGACTTGAACATTCTGCCTCACTGGAGCTGGCGCGTATTTGAAGCGGACTATGTGTACGCCCACCACAGCTATGGAGCCGGCATTGCGAAGACGAACCTCACGGGCGTCCGCGTAGGAACCGGTATCGTTTACCTGATGGGCTTGGAAGCCGGCATTCCGGCGACCGCAAGCTGCGTCTCGGAGCCAACCTCCGTGATGGCCGGCGAGCCGGTCCGGGTCACCGCCACTTCTTCAGGCTTCAAGCCTAACCGTACTCTGACGTACGCCTACACCGCATCGGGCGGCAAGGTGACGGGCACCGGCTCCACCGTCAGCATCGACACCGCTGGCCTGGCCCCGGGCAGCTATAACGTCAGTTCCAACATCAGCGACGGCCACAAGGGTCTGGCAACCTGCTCCACCAGCTTCACGGTGAACGCGCCCAGCGCCTTGTCCGTTTCCTGCACCGCGAACCCCTCGGTCGTCAACGTGGGCGGATCTTCGAGCATCGATTGCACTTGCAATGCCGATCAGCGTCCGACCACCTTCAAGTACTCGTCCACCGCCGGCAGCATCTCCGGAACCGGGCCGAGCGCTCGTCTTGACACCACCGGAGCTCCGGTAGGCACGATCACGGTCAATACCGTATGCACCGACGACAGAGGCCGTTCCGCCAGCACCGACACTCCGGTGACTGTGCAGAACGCCCCCGCGCCGACGCCGCCGGTCGCGCCCAGCACCAGCCTGTTGAACTCGATTGATTTCAAGTCCAACAGCTCGCGTGTTGATAACGCAGCCAAAGCCATTCTTGACGACGTAGCCCTGCGCATGCAGCGTGAGGCCGACTCTCAAGTTGCCATCGTGGGTTACACCGACGGAAGCGAAACCGGCAATAACCTTGCCGCGCAGCGCGCCGTGAATGCCAAGGCTTACCTGGTCGGCGAAAAGGGTATCGACGCCAGCCGCGTGAGCGTATACAGCGACGGGACTTCCGGTATGAAGGACGAGCTCTACCTGGTTCCGGCCGGCGCCACGTACACCAACGCTGCTGCCACCGCGGTGGATGAAGCTAGCATTCATCCCACTTCGGGCAAGCCGATGGTAAAGCATCACCGCCGTCACCGTGCGCACCGCCGCGCCGCTGCACCTGCAGCGGAAGCGCCGGCCGCCACGCCGCCCACCCAGTAACTTAACCGCATCTCAACAGAGCCGGTCGGATATCCGACCGGCTTTTTTTTGCTCTGCGAATCTCTTCGGTTAACCGCAAATCTTCCGGCAGGTTTTTATTGCCGGGCGCATCCAATTAAAATAGTGATTGCGTGACCCCCGTCATGCCATCGATTCGTGTCTGGAGAGAATTACTAATATGACAGTTGGTTTCCGCAATTCATCCCATCGTGGTTTCTCATATTTTTCCAACGACTTATTACGGGTTGCGATCTTTGCCGGAAGCATTCTTGCTGCTGGAATGCTTTGGGGACAGGTTTCCGAGCCAGGCGCCGGTTCGCTTTCAGGCTCCAGAGCGGCGGCGCTGGCTGCCGCGCGCAAGACCGTCTCCAGTGATGCGGTGAGCGCGGGGGAGCAGACGCAGGTACCCGGCGCCGGCCGCGTGAAGTCCACGCCAGCTCCCGTTCCTGGTCCGGCTCGCGGGATGCCACCTCAGGGAGTGCCTTGGAAGCCGCTGGGGCCTGATGGAGGAGACGTGCGCAGTCTGGCGCAGGATCCGGTGAATCCCGATCGCATTTACATGGGCACCAGCGCCGGCCAGCTTTACCTGTCGCTCGATTCAGGTCTTACGTGGTCGCGGTACGCCCGTTTGGGAGAAGGCGATGATTACGTTCTCGATCACACCGTGATTGACCCCAAGGACGCCAATACCATCTACGTTGCCGCATGGAGCATCGAGAGCGGCGGAGGAGATTTGTTCCGCAGCAAGGACCAGGGACACACCTGGCAAACCCTTCCCGGGATGCATGGCAAATCAATTCGCGCGTTCGCGGTGGCTCCGTCTAATTCTCAGGTACTGGTAGCGGGCGCGCTGGACGGAGTGTTTCGCAGTTCCGACGGTGGCGATACCTGGGCTCGCATTTCCCCGGAAAATCATCGCGAATTGAAGAACGTGGAGTCGTTGGCGATCGATCCCACCAACCCCGACATTGTTTATATCGGCACCTGGCATTTGCCGTGGAAGACGGACGACGGCGGCCAGAACTGGAGCAACATCAAGCAGGGAGTGGTCGATGATTCCGACGTGTTTTCCATCATCATCGACCCCAGGCGGCCGTCGGTGGTGTATGCCAGCGCCTGTTCCGGGATTTATAAGAGTGAAAACGCGGGCCTGCTTTTCAGCAAGGTCAAGGGCATGCCTTTCTCGGCGCGCCGTACGCGGGTGATGAAGCAGGACCCGGTGAATGCCAACGTGGTGTATGCAGGCACCACCGAAGGTCTATGGAAGACGATGGATGGAGGCAAGACGTTTCAACGCATGACCGACCCCAACATCATCGTGAACGACGTGATGGTTGATCCTCGCGATCCGGAACATGTGTTGATCGCCACGGACCGCAGCGGAATTATGTCCAGCAACAACGGGGGCAAGTCATTCACCAATACCAGCCGGGGATTTTCGCATCGCCAGGTTGCCACCATCCTGGTGGATCGGGAGCATCCCGAGGTCTTCTATGCCGGCATGATCAATGACAAGGAATTTGGCGGGGTGTTTCTCTCGCAGGATGCCGGCGCCTCATGGCGCCAGATCAGCAATGGTCTGGGAACCCGCGACGTATTCACCCTGCGGCAGGCGGAAGACGGAGAGGTTCTGGCGGGCACCAATCGCGGAATATTTTCCATGAATCGCGCCAGCTATACATGGAAGGCGGTCAGCAGCGGCAACAACGGAATGGCGTCCGTCGTGCCCGTGGCCAGGACATCGCGCAAATCAACCGTGCGCAAGACCACCAGGCGGCTTGGGCCGCGTTCGGCCAAGGTCGCACAAGATACCCCACTCGATCGCCGGGTCACGGGGCTGGACTTCGCCGACGGCAAATGGTTTGCCGCTACTTCAGCCGGTTTCTTCACCAGCGCGAACCAGGGAAAAGCATGGACCGGGGGTGCGGTGATGGGATTCAAGAACTTCGTGGCGGTGCACGCCTCCCCGGACGTGCTGTTGCTGGCCGCGCGCAACGCGCTGCTCATCTCATCCGACTGCGGGAATATATGGAAGCTGACCAACCTGCCGGAAATGGTTACTTCGATATCGGATGTGATCGTGGATCCGGAAAAGAGCATTTGGGTCACCGCGCGGGAAGGCGCGTTCCGCAGCCGTGACAACGGCGTGACCTGGGACCACGTGGCTGGTCTTCCGGTGAACAATCTCACGTCAGTCACTTATGACGCTCAGGGGAAACGCCTGTTAATTACTTCCAGCGACACCACCCAGGTATTTCAGACCCGCGATTTCGGGATGAACTGGCGTCGCGAGGATTCCGGCTGGGAACTGCGTTCGGTGCAGGTTGTACGCGGACGTTTGTTGGGGGTCACGGCCTTCGATGGACTGGTTTTGCAGCCGGGTGGTTTTGAGGATGCCACCGCCGAAACCGGGGCTCCGGCGGAGAAGGGTTCGCATTAAGAATCGATGTCGACGTGTTGGACGTGGTTGAGGGGCGCGCCTAGCAGGCGCTGGCCCAGGGCGCGAAATTTCTCGGCTGAATCGGAAACGTAAAACTCAACTGCCGCTTCGGCCGGGGTCAATCCTCCTCCGAATGCGGAGGCGCCGGTTTCGCCTGGGGTTGACCCGCGCAAGCTCGCGGGGCGGGTGCCGCCAGCGGGCGATGACGAATGAATTTCCTTGTACACCGCTGCGGCGATCGATTCCGCCGAGTCCACCACCGATACGCCTGCCGGAACCAGACGGGTGATCAAGTCTTTCAGCAGCGGATAGTGAGTGCAACCCAGAACCAGCACGTCGGCGCCGTTGGCGGCATCTGGTGCAGTCTCGCCGGCGAACAGGCGATCAAGATAAATGCGGGTGATCTGTTCGGTCACCGGATGGTCGAGCCATCCTTCTTCCACCAGGGGCACCAGCAGCGGACAAGCCATCTCGCGGACCTGCAGGCCCCGGCCTTCGAGAGCGATACGGTATGCGTGGCTGGCGACCGTGGCTTCGGTGGCGATCACGGCTGCCTTACGGTTGACCGAAATTCCGGCAGCGGTATCGGCGCCGCTTTCGATCACCCCGTGCACCGGCACCTTGACTGACTGCGCGATGGCGGGCAGGGCCAGGGCGCTGGCGGTGTTGCACGCCACAATAATTCGTCCGGCGCCACGCTCCTCCAGAAAACGCGTTGCCCCGGCGGCGTAGCGCTGCACGGTTTCCGCTGATTTCGAGCCGTAGGGAAGGCGCGCGGTGTCTCCGAAATAAATATAGCGGGCGGCGGGAAGCAGCCGCAGCAACTGGCGCAGGACGGTGAGGCCACCGGCGCCTGAATCAAACACCCCGATAGCGAGGGGGGCAGTTTCGCTCAATCACTTCAACTCCTGAACGAATTTGTTTACATCCGCCACGTCGATGATGGCAGTGAGGTCCGCATGTCCGGCGAGCGTTTCGCGTTCTTTGCCATCGACCAGTATCTTTACCTGGTGAATTCCGGAAACGTTGGCGCTGATGGTCTCAACCATCGAGGCGATCGTCATCTGTTCTTCGAGGATGCCTGACGGATGCCCATCGACCAGCGCCGATGTCAGGTCGAGCACCGCCGTCCCATCGGAAAGAAGATACACGTTCTTGACCTCGGAGCCCTTGGCCAGGGGATGGGAGGAATCGCTCTTCAGATATTCGTGGATCAGCGCGCGCAGAACTTCGCGGGCGCGCAACGCGGGCTCGGGGGGCAGCGCCACCGTCACCTCCTGCCGATGGAAGTCGGGCCGCGCATCTGACGCCACGGTCAGGGTAATGCGTTCGCTGGCCCCGACGACGGGAGCGCCCAGGGCCTCGCGGTCGGCGGCGCGCTGCGAATCTTCCTCGGCGTTGCGTTTGATGCGCACGAGAACGACGGAGATCAACAGAATGGCGACCAACGCGCCGGCGATGGCGATATAAATCTTTCGATGGCGGGGAGCACTCATGGCTTCTTACCCGCAGGCTTGTCCGGGGTCTCGACGAAGGGCTTATCCAGCTTGTCCTTGAGGTCGTTGCGCGAATTCAGAATGGCGGTGGCGACCGCCTGCGCCACTTGTTCCTGGTAAGTCGCGTTCTGAATGCTTCCGGTGGCCGATTCTGGAGGCGCCACTTCGATCACCACGGCAGCGGCGGCCACGTTGTTGAGCGGTTTGACCGGGACGCTCAATTGCACCGCCGGTACCTGAAGCTTTTTCAGTTCCTGCAATATGCTGCCGGCGATGATGCGGCTGCGATCGCCGAACCCTGCCTGCGCCCACTCCCAGGGCACAAAGCTGCCATATCCGCCGGTGCCATTAAAAAGGGTGGTGTAGATTCGCACTCCGGTGCCCGGCCCGCCGGCGTGAACTACCAGGTAGAGCAGGGGATGCATCGCATTGGCCATGGCCGCGCGCTGGTCGAGGCCGACGCGCTGGTCACCATCGCGCACCAGCGCAACCCGCAGGTTTCTTTTCTGCAACTCGCCGCGCAGGCGTCGCGCGATCGCCAGGGTCACGTCTTTTTCCGCGATCTCATCGGTGAGGGCGGTGCCGCGTTCGTCCCCGCCATGGCTGGGATCGATCAGGATCAACGAGCGTTGGCCTTGCTGCGCCGGCGGCGGCCGGGGGATGGGCGTGGCCACCGGCGCCTCCGCAGGAATCACGACCGGCGGCACAGCGGCAGGCGCAGCCGTGGGAGCAGGGGGCACGGGGATGGTGGGTGCCGCGGTGCTCGCCCCCTGCGCCGGCACGACGGTGATGGACTTGCCGCCGTCGCCGAACCTGGCGATCAGCTGGGTGGTCCCGGTCACGGTGATTTCCGAGTTTCCCTTATTTTCCTTGAACTCCAGCGAAGTAATGACCTTGTCGCTGAATCCGACGTTCTCCGTTCCTGGCAATATCGGCTCTCGGGTAAAGGTAAGCTTCAACTTGTTTCCGTCGGTGCTGACCGTGGGGTTTACGGGATTGGTGAAGTCCAGCCGCACGCCCCCCGGATCGGCGGTGTAAAGATGTGGACTGTACCGGGTCACGGTGTCAGATAGAAAAAGCCGTTGCGCCGGATAGTGCAAGTCGGCATGAAAGCCGGTGTAAAGCGCCAGCGTGGTTTCAGCGCCGCGCAGGGGTATCAGAATGCGGCCATTTTCCAGCAGCACTTTTCCCGCGAGATCGGCATCCTTGGAGCCAATCTTTACCTTGGTCTTGCCTTCTTTCATTTTGCCTTCAACGCCACCTAGGCGGATTTTCAAGGTCCCGCCATACTGAACATCGACCGGGCCCAGGGGTTCGAGCAGGTTCACGAGATCGACATATTCCTGCCCGCCCCGGTCGTAGATATCCACCCCGTAGCGGGACCTCTGGGTATAGACCGAAAGACGTTTTTCGTCGCGGGCAGGCGGCGCCGCCGAAATAATCACCGGCGCGGGCGCCAACAGCATCAGGCAGGGAAGGGCCGCCAGCGCGGCGCGTAGGATGACCCTCCGGCTGAAGTTAAAGCGGCGCGAAATTGGCGGGATTTCAGTCAACCGCATACATGGTCAAGCCGCTCAGCAGCTTGGGATAGAAATCAGTGGATTTCTGCGGCATCACCTCACCAGCGAAAGCCACGTCGCGCATGTGCTGCACCGGCACCGGGTTCATAAGGAAAGCGGCGTTGGCGCCGGCACTGACCTGGGCCAGCGCTTCGGCGGCGTCGCGAACGTAGCGGATGTGCCGCAGATCGCGAATTGCCTCTTCTGAAATTTTGAACACTCCCTGCAGCAACACCTTGTGCAATTGGACCACATCAAGGGCGCGCTGTCGTGATGATAAGCCGCCCAGGATGGAGTCCGCCGCCCCGGTGCGGGGAGCGAGCAAATACATTCCGTTCCCGAAGGCGGCGACCATCAGGCTTTGACTTTCCTTCGCGCGCCCCAGGCCGCCGGTAACCACTGCGGCATCAAGCTTCTGGCCCAGGGGAGTCACGTCAAAATATTTGCTGATCCCCTCCAGCGCCGCCCCGGAGTCGAAATGATCCAGCCCAAAGATCACCCGGTGAGTGGGCAGCACCACCAGACCGGGATCTTCCATGTTGATGCAAGTCATCATGACGCGCTCATAGGGAGCGTTAGGATCAGGCGCGCCTCCGGCTTCAAGGCGCCGCTGGTTGCGATAGGCGAGGGCGGTCTCATAGCGATGATGTCCGTCGGCGATCACCAGCTTCCTGCCCGCCATCACGGCGGCGACCGCGGAAACCACCGCCGGATCAGAAAATCGCCAGACCCGGTGAAGCACCCCATATTCGTCCGTAATCTCAATGTCGGCCATCGGGCGCGGCTGCAGCAGCTTCTCAACTTCTTTCTGCGGGTCGCTGTAAAGCATAAAAAGCTGGCCGAAATGGGTCTTGGTAGCCTGCAGTAGCTTCAACCGGTCGGCTTTGGGGCCGGAATGGGTCTGTTCGTGGCGATGAATGATGTTCTCGGTGTAGTCGTGGAGCTGTACCGCGGATATGAATCCGCGGCGCTCGTAGAACGGACCGCCGGTGGCGCTACCGACCCCGGGAACCGGGAACCGCTGCGAGTACAGGTAAATACTGGGTTCGGGATCCGCGGCGAGCACGCCTCGCGTCTTCCATTCAGCCAGATAGTCGGCCGCGCGGGTATAGACGTTAGCCGTGTCTCCATCCCCCGGTTCGGTTTTACCCAGGATGATTCTTACCAGGTTATAGGGGCTGGCCTGGTAATAGGCTTCCTGCATTGCAGGGGAAATTTTGTCGTAGGGCTGGGTAACGACGTCCGCCAGTTGAACCGAAGAAGGATCATAACGCCATGCGGGAAAAGGAAAGATCTCAGCCATAAGGGGTTCTTAACCAGAGCCAACAAAAGATGCAGTTAGTTATTGTAATTTGAATCGCGGCCTGCGGGTTGAAGCAGACGCTCAGGGCGCTGTGACCTGGCTTCGATGTCGTCAAAAGGTACGGCTTGCGCACGGCAGTCTGGTGGGCGCAAGCTGTGATAGCATCGGGAAAACAGCAGGAGTAAGACTCCGGTGCGCTCCCTTGGCTGCAACTCATAGCGGTTCGAAGAGCGGGAATTTTTGTCTTTATAAATTTGTTCATGTAAGCAGGAAACTGCCATGGCGAGTTCAAAAGAGTTTCGGCCGTTTGTTCATCATTCGCGTCTTACTATCCCTGTGCTCCGCTTGGATTCAGCCCAACCAGATCATCGGCGCAGGCGGGCGCGAAGGTACGCAGCCTGCGTAATGATGGCACTGGCGCTGTTTCTGGGTAGCCAGGCGGCATTGGCCCAGAACAGCGATCAGGACGTCCACATAACGCCGCGGAGCAAGCCGGCGCCGCCCCCGGTTGCCAACCCCGCGCTCACCTCGGCCCTCGAAAAGACGCATGCCAAGCCCATCCAAATCCAAGTGGACCTTGTACTGGTCAACGTGACCGTGACCGACCCCTTGAACCGGCTGGTCACCGGCCTCGAAAAAGAAAATTTTGTGCTGGCGGAAGAAAACCGGCTGCAGGCGATCCGCACGTTTTCCAGCGAGGACGCGCCTATATCCCTGGGCGTGATCTTCGACATGAGCGGCAGCATGTCCAACAAGATCGAGAAGTCGCGGGCGGCGGTGGTGGAATTTTTCAAGACCGCCAATCCCGAGGACGAATTCTTCCTGATTACTTTTTCGGATAAGCCGGAGGTGTTGGCGGACTTCACCAACTCCATTGAAGACATCCAGGGAAAATTGATTTACACCGTGCCCAAAGGGCGCACCGCGCTGCTGGATGCGGTATACCTGGGCATTACCAAGATGCGCGACGCCAAACACAGCCGCAAGGCGCTGTTGATCATTTCCGATGGAGGCGACAACCGAAGCCGTTACACCGATAGCGAGATCAAGTCGCTGGTGCGCGAAGCCGACGTGCAGATCTATGCCATTGGCTTGTTCGATGCGTATTCCGCCACTCCCGAAGAGCAGCGCGGCCCGTTCACCCTGGCAGCCATTACCGATATTACCGGGGGCCGCACCATCACCATCAGTAATGTTAACGAGCTGAGCGATGTAGCCACTAAAATAGGGGTAGAGTTGCGAAACCAGTACGTTCTCGGGTACCGGCCGACGGACCCGGTGCGAAATGGTAAATATCGCAAGATCAAGGTAAAACTACTGCCACCGAAAGGGCTTCCTCAACTGAATGTTCACGCCAAGACCGGTTATTACGCGCCCACAGAATAACCCCCCGCAACCAGGACTTCATCATCACCCGCAAGGCGAAAACCGCCGCGGAAAAGTGTTCGCCGCCATGGCGGCAGCCATGGTTCTTTCTTTGGCCGCCGCGGGGGCCACGGCGCAGACCTCGCCGGCATCCCCCGGGGTCGCCCAACCGCCTATGCCACAAACCAGCGGGGCCGGATCTTCGCAGAATTCCCCGAACAACGGCATTTACACCGTGAAAAAAGCGGTGGAAGAGGTTCAGCTGCATGCCACCGTTCTGGACAAGTACCATCATCTGGTGACCACGCTGGACAAGAACGCATTCACCGTATTTGAAGACGGCAAGCTGCAACAGATCACCTCGTTCCGCCGCGAGGACATTCCGGTATCGATCGGCATCCTGGTGGATAATTCGGGCTCGATGCGGGAGAAGCGCGCGGCGGTAAACGCGGCCGCGCTGAACCTGGTGCGATCCAGCAATCCCGATGACGAAGTGTTTATCGTCAATTTCAGCGAAGAAGCGTATATCGATCAGCCCTTCACCTCTGACCTCAAGTTGTTGCGCGACGCGCTGGAAAAGATCGAATCGCGGGGCGGGACCGCAATGTTCGATGCCCTGGTGGGAGCGGCGGACGAGCTGAAGAGACACGGGACGCGAGAGAAGAAGGTCCTGCTGGTGGTGACCGACGGGGAAGACAATGCCAGCAAGCAAACCCTGGAACAGGCCATCCGCCACGTGCAGGAGCAGAACGGGCCCACGGTTTATACCATTGGGATTTTTGGGGGCGATGAGGGGCGCGGCGAAAAGAAGCGCGCGGAAAGAGCGCTCAAGGCCATTTCGTCGAGGACGGGCGGAGTTGCTTTTCTGCCCAGGGGACTCGGTGAGGTGGATGCGGTGAGCCAGGAAGTCGCGCGCGACATTCGTAGCCAGTACAGCATCGGCTATAAGACCCCCGTCAACCAGCATGGGTACAGAACGGTAAAGGTCGTCGCCAAGGCGCGCGGCTACAACAATCTTGAAGTGCGGACAAGGAGCGGTTACTTTGCCGGCGAAGGTACGGCGCCGAAGTAGACCCAGCCCTTTGAAACAGCCGTCAATCGTGCCGCTCATGGAATTATTTCCTGGGCGGCTGCTCGAAACTGCACGTCCATAAATTCTATGGATAGGGGAAAATATTTAAATTGAATAGGCGCCTGAAGCATCCATTGACCAGCAAGCACGCGTCTCGTAACCTGTAAAGTAAGGCCCTCCGCATTAGAATGACCAAAACCGCCATGGCTAGAATCAGCGAAGCTGTTCGACCCGCAGTTGCCGAAGATATTACTGAATTGGTGGGCCACACCCCCATGCTGCATCTGCGGCGCTTAGCCGGCGGAGGTGGGGGCGAGGTGTACGCCAAGCTTGAATACCTGAACCCCGGGGGCAGCGTGAAAGATCGCGCGGCCATGGGCATGATCGATCGGGCGGAAGCCCAGGGCTGGTTGCGTTCCGGTTACACCATTGTCGAGGCCACAGCCGGCAACACCGGTATTGGCTTGTCACTAATTGGGATCAACCGCGGTTACAAGGTGATTTTGTGCGTACCGGAAAGATTTTCTGAAGAGAAAGTCAAGGTGATGGCGGCGCTGGGAGCTAAAGTAATTCGCACTCCTGACGCCGAGGGCATGCTGGGGGCTATTGCCAGGGCCAAGGCAATAGCCGCTGAAACCCCAAACTCTTATACCGCTCTGCAATTTGAAAATCTCGCCAACCCTGAATTTCATTACCAGACCACGGGGCAGGAAATCCTGGAACAAATGGAGCACCAGATCGACGCCGTCGTCATCGGCATCGGCACCGGCGGCACGTTCTCGGGGGTGGTCCGCCGCATCAAGGAAGCGCTGCCGCAGGTGATCGCGGTGGCGGTTGAGACCCAGGGTTCGGTTCTCCAGGGCGGCCCTCCAGGACCGCACGAAGTAGAAGGCATCGGAGTGAGTTTTATCCCGCGCACCTATGACGGGTCGCTGGCCGACGAAATCGTGATGGTCAGCGATGACGACGCCTTCGGCATGGTGAGAAAGCTTGCCCGGAATGAAGGTGTGATGTCAGGCTCGAGCGGCGGCGCCAATGTGTTTGCGGCCATTTCGATGGCGCGGCGGCTGGGGCCGGGCAAGCGAGTGGTGACGGTGGTGCCGGATTCCGCGGAGCGCTACCTTTCCAAGGGAATTTACGACTATGCAAAATTTGCGGCCGATGAGGCCGGCGGAACCCGTGGGAAATAGGACAGACCAGCGGGATTGACGGAGTTTCTGGTTCTCCGCCCCATCACAGTTTCAGCGGACCAGCCGGGTAAGCGAATCCACGATCAATCGAAATAGGGACTTGATGAAGAAAAAGAATGCCGGCTTTTCCACGCGAGCCATCCATAGCGGCCAGGAGGCTGATCCTTTGACCGGGGCGGTAAGCGTCCCCATCTACGCCACCTCCACCTATCTGCAGGAAGCCATCGGCAAGAACAAGGGATACGAGTACGCGCGCGTATCCAACCCCACCCGCACCCGTCTTGAAGAAAACCTGGCGGCGCTGGAGGGAGGCACGTCGGCGCACGTATTCGCCAGCGGCATGGCCGCAATCAACGCTCTCTGCACCATGCTGAAGAGCGGCGACCATGTGGTCTGCTCCAGCAACGTTTATGGCGGAGTGCCGCGCCTGTTCGACCAGGTGCTCTCCGGCTACGGGCTGCAATTTTCCTACGTGGACACCACGGATAACGCGGCGGTGGCGGCCTCGCTCAAGAAAAATACCCGGTTCATTTACGTGGAAACGCCCACCAACCCGCTGATGGCAATCAGCGACATCGCGGAAATTTCACGCATCTGCCACAAGAAGAACGTTGAAGTGATTGTGGACAACACTTTCCTCTCTCCGTATTTTCAGCAGCCCCTGGCCCTGGGAGCGGACATGGTGGTGCACTCCACCACCAAGTTCCTGAACGGGCACAGCGACGGCCTGGGCGGGGTGGTGGTGGGGACCAAGCCCGAGCATGCGGAACGGTTTGCGTTCATTCAAAAATCGGCGGGCGCGATTCTTTCTCCCTTCGAGTGCTGGCTGGTGCTGCGCGGGGTGAAGACCCTGGCGGTGCGAATGGTGCAGCACGATTTCAATGGCCGCCTGGTCGCCGCATTTCTGCACGAACACAAGAAAGTAAAGCGGGTATTTTATCCGGGATTGCAAGAGCATCCGCAGCACGCCCTGGCGCTGCAGCAGATGACCGGTTTCGGCTCGATGATCACCTTCGAGACCGGGTCGCTGGCCAACGCCCGGAAGATGCTGAGCCAAGTGCGGGTGTGCTCGCTGGCGGAATCGTTAGGTGGGGTGGAAAGTTTGATCTCCCATCCCGCGACCATGACCCATGCCGCGGTCGGGGCCGCGGGCCGCGCCAAAATTGGACTTACCGATGGCATGGTCCGCCTGTCGGTGGGAATTGAAGATTGCGACGACATCATTGCCGATCTCGACCAGGCGTTGGCGGCCATCTGATTTTCATCGCGCGACTAGCGACAACAGAGGTCTTTTCGCTACTTTTCTAGGCACTCAATCATTTCCAGCCAAGGAACTAATGACTGCACAAGCAAAACCCGCATACTTTCGGCGCCGGAATGGCCTGCGAACCGGCGCGGCCGGCTTCCTTCTAATATGCGCGACGATGTTGTCGTCTGCGCCGGTGGTCATGGCGGCCCCGCCGGCGAACTCAGCCGGCAGAAAATCAAGCGCCCCTGCCGCCAGGGACGAACCGGCCGCGGAGAAAAAACTTTCTCCCGCCGACGCTGAAAAACTATTTCGTTCGGTAGACGAAATTTTGCAATTCGTCAGCAAAGACACCGGCTTGCCGATTCAACATCCGGTAAAAAGAGAACTGGCCAGCCGCGACACCGTCGAGCGCTACATGCTGCAGCACATGCGCGAGGACGAAGATGCGATGCGCATGCAGCGCGCCGAGGTGGTGATGAAAAAGCTGGGACTGCTGCCCCAGGATTTTGCCCTGGAGCCATTTCTGGTGAAACTGATGCGCGAACAGGTGGCGGGTTTCTACGATGCCAAGACCAAGACGGTCTACCTGCTGGATTGGATCAGATCGGAGGAACAGCGCCCGGTGCTGGCCCATGAGCTCACCCACGCACTGCAGGACCAGAATTTTGACCTGGAAAAATGGAGCCACGCCACCCCGGAAGGAAAAGAGCGGGAACAGAGCAGTGTCAACGAGCTGATCGCGTCCGATGAGCGCAATACAGCTCGTGGCGCCGTGCTGGAAGGCCAGGGGATGGTGACTCTGCTCGACTACATGCTGGCCCCGACCGGCCGGACCATCGCCGAAGCTCCGGAACTGCTGGCGGTGATGAAGCAGGGAATGAGCGATTCCCAGAACATGCCTTTTTTCAGCAACGCACCCGTGGTGATCAAGGAGCTGTTGGGGTTCCCCTATAGGCAGGGGCTAGATTTTGAGGTGGCGCTGTTGAAATCAGAGGGCAAGCCAGGCGCGTTCAAGGGAGCGCTGACGCATCCGCCGGAAACCACGCACGAGATCATGGAGCCGGCCACCTACCTGGCACACCAGAAGTTTCCGCAGATCGTGCTGGCCGATCTGCCTTTGAAACTGGGAACGGGGTACGAACGTTATGACGTGGGGGCCATGGGAGAGTTCGACGTCTATGTGCTGGTAAAAACGTTTGCCGGTGAAGAAGAAGCCACGAAAATCTCGAAAGAATGGCGCGGTGGGCTGTACTACGCGGCGCGAAAAGCCACCGCGGCACTGGCCTCGGCTTCGGCCGTGGCCACCACTGGAGACGTGGCCCTGCTGCATGAGTACCACTTCGCTTCGCGCGATGCCGCGCAAATGTTTGCCGACGTTTATGGCCGATCGTTGCCGCGTAAATACAATTCAGTGCGGCGCGTGGGCGAGGAAGAGTTGCGCAGGACCGAGAACGGACTGGCGCCGGCAATGGTGAAGCCAGCAAGCACGGCTGGAGGTTTTGGCGGCTCGGTTGCCGCGCTTCGGCCGGATAAGCCAGGGGATGCCGCGCCCTCGCACGTCAAATGGATTACCAACGAAGGTCCAGTGTATGTAGATGTCAGCTCTTCGGCCGGCGGTGGCGCCGTGCTGATCATGGAGGGCTTTGACCAGAAATCCGCCGGCGACATTCGCGGCAGTATTGCCTCGGCGGCGACGCCTCAGGCGCTGCCGGAGCTGGGCTTGCGGTTGATGCCTTTTGCCGCCTCCTATGGGTGGCGCCGAGCCATGCCAAAGCTATAAACCACCGGTTATGCCGGCCTCAGGTCAACCACCCGAGGTCTCGCCGCTACCACCCGCACCAGCCTTGGCCCCACGGTGGAAATGACATTCCTCTAGTGATTGATTCGGCGCGAGCTCTTGCCGGGCCGCAGTTGCGGGTTTTTACATTTTAGATACGGAAAATTTCGTTCTGTATAATCGGAAATCCGGCCCTTTTGATCGGGTTTTATCCGAATTCACCCTTCAGGAGAATGTTTTGGCGGCAGAAATAGGGATCATCGGCGGCAGCGGACTCTATAGCATGGCGGGGTTCTCTGACATGCGTGAAGAGACGCTGGATACGCCTTTTGGAGCGCCCTCTGATGCCTACATGGTGGGTAACCTGGAAGGGCGCCAGGTGGCGTTTCTGGCTCGCCATGGGCGCGGCCACCATATTCTGCCCAGCGAAATTAATTTTCGCGCCAATATTTACGGAATGAAAATGCTGGGCGTGGAGCGCATCATATCCATCTCGGCAGTGGGTTCGCTCAAGGAAGAACACAAGCCGCTGGATTTCGTGATTCCCGACCAATTCGTGGACCGCACTACGCGGCGTATCTCCACCTTCTTCGGCGATGGGCTGGTGGCCCACGTGGGATTTGCCGACCCGATCTGTCCCGAAGTTGCAAAGGCTTTGCATGCCGCCTGCCAGGCAGCGGGAGTGAACAGCAAGTTTGGCGGCAGCTACCTGTGCATGGAAGGGCCGCAGTTTTCCACGCGCGCCGAATCGAACCTGTATCGAAGCTGGGGCATGGATGTGATCGGCATGACCAATCTGCAGGAGGCCAAACTGGCCCGCGAGGCGGAAATCTGCTACGCCACGGTGGCCATGGTGACCGACTACGACTGCTGGCATCCTCAGCATGAGGCGGTGACCGTCGATCAGATCATCGCGGTACTCACCACCAACGCGCAAAACGCCGCGCGGGTGGCACGGATTGCGGCCGGCAGCATGCCGAGGCATCCCGCCTGCAAATGCGGCTCCGCGCTGGCGCACGCCATGCTTACCGCTCCTGAAGCCATCCCTGCGGCCACGCGCACCAGGTTGGAACTGCTGGTGGGAAAGTATCTAAAACCGGTTGCTCCCTCAGGCAAGAGCTGAAGCCAGACCGAAAATTCGCCGTCATCAGGAAGGAAATACTTTGTCATTATTAGTGGTGGGTTCGGTGGCATTTGATTCGATTGCATCGCCTTCAGGCAAGGCAGAGCGCGTCCTGGGTGGCGCGGCCACTTATTTCTCCCTTTCCGCCAGCTACTTCACCAAGGTATCGGTGGTTGCCGTGGTGGGAGAAGATTTTTCCGAGCAGGACGAAGACGTCTTGCGCAAGCGGGGAATCGATACCAGCGGCATTCAACACCTGGCCGGCAAAACATTTTTCTGGTCGGGGCAGTACGAAGACAAAAACCTCAACGAAGCCCAGACCCTCAAAACCGATCTCAACGTTTTTGAAAGCTTCAATCCCAGGATTCCCGCGGAGCTGCTGGCGGCGGATTATCTCTTTCTGGGCAACATCGATCCTCCGCTGCAGGCCAACGTACGGCGCCAGATGAAGTCGGCCAAGCTGGTGGCGGGCGACACCATGAATTACTGGATCAACAGCAAGCCCAGGGAACTGGCCGAGGTGCTGTCGCTGGTGGATATCATGATGATCAACGACGGCGAGGCGAGGGCGCTGGCCGGCGACAACAGTCTGCCGCGAGCGGCGTTGAAAATACTCGCCCGCGGCCCCAAAGCTTTGGTGATCAAGCACGGCGAATACGGCGCGACGGTGTTCTTCCGCGAAGGCGCTTTTGGCATCGGCAGCCATCCTTTTCGCGCGCCCGCGCTGCCCATCGAGGAGGTCATGGACCCCACTGGCGCGGGAGATTGTTTTGCCGGCGGCTTTATGGGATACCTTGCCTCGCAGGACGAATTGAACCGCGAGACGTTCAAGCGGGCGATGTTCTACGGCAGCGTAATGGGTTCGTTTGCGGTGGAGAAGTTCGGGACCGAGCGCCTGCAGTCGCTTACCCGTGAAGAGATCGATGCGCGGTTTGAAATTTTCCGCGAATTGACCCACCTTTAACTAGTCAGACGCGCGGCCACGTCGGGTCTTCCCAGGGGAGGCACTGCCACAAACCCTGCGATCCGGGCGCGCCTCGTCTATGCTGGGGTTGCCTTTGCCCTTTCTGGCTGAAGCCTGATGCCGGTCCCGGCCCCCGAGACTGAGTCCTGGATTTGCCGCGCAACTTTATGGAAACACGCCCAGCCAAGCAGCCTGTTGCAGTTTCGAAATCTCTCGCCAATCGGTGGCTGGCGAGAATCGAATCGATGCGCGATTGGGAAGTTTTCGTTTACCTGTTTTTGATCGTGGTGATGTTGCATGCCGCCCTGCTGAACCTGCCTTATTTCTGGGATGAGGCGGGATACTATGTTCCGGCGGCGCGGGACGTTCTTACCACCGGCACCCTCATTCCTTATTCCACCTTGAGCGGCGACCATCCACCGCTGTCAGCGATCTACCTCGCCGCATGGTGGAAGCTCTTCGGTTACTCGCCCCTGGTCAGCCGTATTGCCATGCTGATGCTTTCGGCATGGGGCCTGACCGCGGTCTTTCAAATCTGCCGCCGCCTGGCGAACCCGGCGGTGGCCATTGCCGTGACCGCGTGCACCATGCTCTATCCGGTCTGGTTCGCGCAGAGCTCGCTGACCCATGCTGATTTGCTGGCAGCCGCGATGAGCCTGTGGGCGATCGCTTATTACCTCGAGGAAAGGCCCCGGAAGGCTGCGCTGTTTTTTGCCATGGCCGCCATCGCCAAAGAAACCGCGGTGATCGGGGGTGTCACCCTGGCGGGATGGGAGTTCATACAGCTCGCCTCCGGGCTGGCGGCGCAACGGCGGAAAGCGCCCGATGTGCTTGCCCGGTTTAAAAATCCCCTGCTGAGCGCCCGGTCGAATGCGCAGCGCGCCGCGGTCCTGCTGGGAGTTTCCTGCTTGCCGCTTCTGTTCTGGTACTTTTTCCATTTTCTGCGGACCGGGCACGTTTTCGCAAATTCCGAATTCATGCGATACAACGTCGCCGGCACGCTATCCTTCGAGCGATTTTTTCTGGCATTCCTGCAGCGGCTATGGCATGTCACCGTCCACATGAACCTGTTGGTACTGACTCTGGCGGCGGTGGGGTCATGGTTTTTCAAGGTTCGGCGCCGGCGCGCGGAAACGGGGGCGGAGCCAATGCCGCGGTTGCGAAACCGCCACACCGGAGATTCCCGCAGCGGCATCGCGCCGCGGGCGCTGGTGGTAGTGTGGCTGCTGATCGCCGCGTACGTCGTCACTTTCTCGACCATCGGCGGCGCCCTGCTGACTCGCTACCTCCTTCCCATTTTTCCTCTGGTGATCCTGTTGGAGATCTCATCGCTGTGGCGCCGGGTACCTGGCTGGGGAGCGGTGGCGGCGGTAGTGGGCGTTTTCTTTGCCTCGGGGCTGCTGCTGAACCCGCCCTATTCCTTCGCTTTCGAAGATAACCTGGAGTACGCACAATTTGTCGCACTCCACCAGGAGGCGGCCAATTACGTTCAAGCCAATTATCCGCGCAAACACGTCATCACCGCCTGGACGGCGAGTGACGAGATCAGCATTCCATCTCTCGGCTACGTATCGATTCCCGCAGTGATCATGCCGGTGGAAAATTTCTCGCGTGAAGAAATCATAAAGTTGGGGGAGCGAGCACGCTTTGGCGACGCAGTACTGCTGTTTTCCACGCAATATCGCGCGGGGGGCTGGTATATGCCGCGGTTCCAATGGTGGGAACGCTCGAACCGTAAATTTTTTGATTATCACCAGGACCTGCCGGCCGAAGAAGTTGCACGCATGCTGGGAGGCAGGATTCGCTGGCAGCGGCGACGGGGAGCGCTCGGGGTGGCAGTCATTGACCTCGGCCATGCTGATTCTGACGTTCATACCCCAGGGGCGCCGGTAAATCGGTGATGGGGTCGCCCCGTACGCATTGCATCGGCAAACCCGGCGGCCCCGGGCGGAAGCAGAAGGACGGCGGAGTTGGTGTTAAAATCGCCGCTGAATTACCCACAACCCTATGATCGACATGCAGCAATTCATCGAAACACGCATGGAAGTGGCGCAGTTTGTTTCCAGCACGATGCTGCGCCTGGTGCTCGCCATTTTTCTGGGGGGCTTGATCGGCCTCGAGCGCGAAATTCACCATAAGCCGGCGGGATTGCGCACCAATACATTCATTTGTTTTGGCGCGGCCTTGTACACCGTGATATCGGCACGCCTGGGAGGGAACGATGCGGTGCGCATTGCCGCACAAATCATTCCCGGGATCGGGTTCATCGGGGCGGGAGCGATCATGCACGCGCGAGCCAGCACCAAAGGCCTTACCACGGCGGCGACGCTCTTTGTGGTGGCCGCGGTGGGCATGTCGGTAGGCGGCGGGCTCTACGTGGTCGGAATTTTTGCCACCATGGTCATCCTGCTGGTGCTGGTCGCATTGGGATGGGTGGAAAGCAACTTCAACCTTAAGCCGCACGTGGTCCGCTACGAAGTGGTGGGTGAAAAATCGGATGAGATCACCGCTGAAATCAATGACATTGTGGAGGCCGCTGACCTGGAAATGGACAGTATCCAGGTGATTAAAGGACGCGATCACTACCGCCTGTTGTTCACCATCGCGGCCACCCAGGCGCAGCAAAGAGCCCTGGTGGCCAAGTTTCACGAGTCGGAAATGTTGAAAATGGTGAAGGCGCGCCGGTTCGTGGAGCACGAATGAAGCGGCCGCGCAGGCCGGTTTCCACGGGCGTAAAGTTCGTTAAAGCCAGCGCGTGCGGAAATGACTTTATGATCATCGTGGCGCGGGATGCGGACCTCGCAGGAGAAGATCCTCAAAGTTTTACGCGGCGCATCTGCGACCGCCACAACGGCGTCGGCGCCGACGGCGTGGAG
>JBBQWT010000029.1:0-36590 GCA_038210375.1 Terriglobales bacterium
GAAGTCAGCCACGGTGTTTTCCACGTCCACGTTCAGGAAGATGGTGCCGTCGCGGGTGATCTGCGGCTTCACGCTCAAGCGCAGGAACGCGTCGATGAAGGTGACGGTGTCAGGTCCGCTCAACTGGCCGCGGGTAATGAACGGCACTTTGAGACCCTGGCGCACCACGGCGTTCACGTTGTTCTGCGTGACCACCCGGGGACGAGAAAGAATCTTCAAAAGGCCGCGCGATTCGGCGAGGGTGAGGAAGGCGTCGAGGCGGTAGTTGCTGCCCTGGTTGATAAGGCTCAAGCCGCTGGTGGCGCCGGCCGCCGGGAAGTTGCTGAACAATGGAATCTGCCCGGCCACGCCCGCGGTGCTGATCAGGAAAGGATTGGGCGGCGTAGTCGTGATGGTGCTGGTGCCCACGTTGCCGTTGCCGCCGATGGCAGTCGCCTTGTTGCCGAAGCCGAAGGCCAGCTGGGTGCCGATGTCGCGGGCGAAGTTGCGGGTGGCTGCGACTACGCGGGCCTCGATTTCCACCTGCTGGGTCTTGCGGTCAAGTTCTTTCAGCAGGCGATCGATGTTGGGCAGCGAGCTCGGAATGTCGGAGATGATAAGCGAGTTGGTGCGATCATCGGCCACGATGTCGCCTCGCGGTGAAAGAAACGACTTGAGCGTGGGAACGGTGTCTTTGGCGGACGCATAGTAGAGATACCGCGTGACCTGGACCTTATCCACGGCCAGGGACTGGGCGGTCTGCTGGGCGAGGCGGGCTTCAGCTTCGCGGCGCAGCGTCTCCACGGTGGCGATGCGCAGCACGTTGCCTTCGAGCTGGCAATCGAGCGCGTTGTTCTTGAGCACGATGTTCAGCGCCTGGTCCCAGGGAACGTCATCGAGAACGATGGTGAGACGGCCGGCAACCGCGGGATCGAGCACCACGTTAAGGCCGCTGACGTCGTGGATCAGGCGGAAGAAGTCCCGCAGGTCAACATCTTTCAGGTTTACCGAGATGGGCTCGCCGGTATACCTGCCCGAGGAACATGAGCTGCCGGAGGCGCTGTTCAGCGGGCCCGAAGTCTGCATCATGGCGGTCACGCCGGTGGATGCATCCTGCATCATGGTCACGTTGCTGTCGGGCCGCTGCGAATTCGATGCGATCGCCATCGGCGGATTGCTGAGCGGAGTATCGGCGGCCTTGGTGTGATACACCGGCTGCACCACGACCACGTCGCTGGCCTTGGCGTAGGAACTGGCGGGCGGGCTCGAGATGGGCCGCGCGGGCGTATAGGGTTTGGGCGCCACGTAAGCGGGCTTGGCCGCCTGGTAGGGACGTGCCGGGGCGGTGTAGGGTTTTTCCGGCGCCACATAAGGCCTAACCGGGGCCACCGCCGCCATCATCGGCGCCGCCGCGGACGAAGCCGCCGCGTTTTTGCCATTATTCAACTGCAGCACCAGCCGGCCGTTGCTATTGGTGATCTGATATTGCTCGGCATGCAGCAGATCCACCACGATGCGGGTGGTGGGTGGCGACAACTGGTAGCGCGACATGCGCACCGTCTTTACGTCGCCTGAATTTACCGGGATGTCATGCGGGCGAATGACCAGGCGCGCATTCAGAATGTCGAGCACGATGCGGTCGGGTCCGGTGAGGGTCAGCACCTTGGGCGTCATGGGACCGGTGCCGGTGACTTCAACGTTGATGCCGTTCTGTCCGCGGGCAATGGTTACGTCTTTTACGGTAGAGGGACGGCCGGATACGGCGGCGTCCGCGGGCGGCGTCGCCGCCACCGGCAGAGGCTCGTAGGCAGCCGCAACCACTCTTGCGGGAGCGGAAACGGCGGCAGATCGGACCGGCGTAAGCGTGGCCGGGGTTTCGTTGTAAGCCATCGCCGAGGGCTTCTCGCCGGCCACGGCGGTGTGATTATTGTGGCCGGTGACCTTCACCAGCAGCGCGCCGTCGGCTTCAGTGATGTCCACTACCGAGCCCGGGGTGAGGTTGCATTCGAGACGCGCGACATCGGAGCCGCTGGGGGCCTTGGAGGCCACGACGCGATACGATTGCAGGCCGACGCCGTGCACTTCTCGCATCTTGCCATCCCACTTCGCGGCGGAGACGCCCATGAGGTCCACCATGAGCACGTTGTCAGCCGGCCGGTACTCGGTGTGAGTGAACTCGCCATTGGCATAGATGGCCACGGTGGTGGCGTATCCCTGTCCAAAAACGTGAACATCGGTGACCTGAGGCCCGACCGCCATCGCCATTGTGCCCAGCATGATGACCGGCAAGCAGATGATTAAGAACCGCTTCAACGTCATTTTGTCTCTCCCCACGCCCTTGAAAACTCTTGATTTGCGTGTACGGCGGCCTTCCATCCGCCGCCTTAATCTACTGGCAAAACGTTACCCCAACCACTCACTTCAAACCCGCCCGGGTCTCCACCTATGACCTTCAATCGTTCAAGGCTTTGCCGGATCGGAAACTTTCTTTACTACCATCTTGTCTGTCATATGGCCCTGGCTATCGCTCATGCTCTGGCGGAAGATGACTGAATCTCCGGTAATCTTGACCACCGAGCCGTGGTATACCATGTCGCGCTCGTGCAGCACATAGGATTTCTGCTGTTGGTTCTCGACCATCGCGATCATGCCTTCGCGCGATTTGACGATGCCCTTCAAGACCAGTTGGTCGGGCACCAGGCAGCGCTTCCCCGCGCCGCACTCCACCGTGTCGATCAAGCCCGTGGGATTGTCCTTCTTGACCATGACCAGCGGGCTGAGGAAAGGATCGCGCCTTCCGCCGGTGCCGCGCGGCAGTGAGACCGCCACCGATCCGGCGGGCTGCGCCGTGGATGCTTTGGACTGCACTTCCGCTTTAATGGCATCGGTCACATCCGGGGTTGATACCCGCTTGCCGTTAATATCCGTGGGTGCGGCCGAGGGGTTGGTCGAGGATGCTGCCGGCGGCGCGCCCACCTTGCCGGCAACGCTGCTGGCGGCCGATGTGCCGCCCTGAGCCCACGCCACGCCCAACGGCAGCGCCATGGTGACCGTCACTATCAGGATTCTGGATAATTTCATAAGTGTTCCCTACTTTTTGGCCGGAGTCGCTCCGGGTGGCACGGGCGCCGGCTGCGGAGCATCATGGCTATAGAAACTACGCGCCACGCAGCCCACGGCTACCGTCTCCTTGGGTCCATATACATAGTTTCGCTTGACCGCTTTGCTGGTTCCGGTGGGTCCGATGGCGGTCATTTGCAGGTTATCAACGTTCACGATGCGCTGTAGCTTGGCCACGCGGTTGAAGAAATCAAGCACCTGGTAATAAGTGCCGTCGAGATCGACTTCAAAAGGCACCTCGGTATAAAACTCCCGGGTCAGCACCGGTTTGGGAGTAAAGCGGCGAACTTGCACCCCGGACTGGCTGGCGCTGTTCTGGATGATGTGGATAAATTCGGGCGCTTCTTTCTCGTCGGGCACGATGGATTTCTGCACTTCGAGCTGTTGCTTGAGGCCGGCGATCTGCGATTCCAGTTGCCTGGTCATGGGCTCGTATTGTTTCAGCCTTTCGTTCTGGGCAAGCCGTTCGTTGAGCTTGACCTGCGCCGAATCGTTGTCAGTCTGCATGGTCTTGAACACCATGAAATACGCTGCTACCGTAATCAGGACGGCCACGCCGACAATTAAGCCCACTCTTTGGCCACTCGACATGTCTGCTAGTGCTGCCATAAAAGACCACCCCTGCTTCTGACCAGCGCGGAAAAAGCGCTACGTCTTTTTCTCGCAAATCAGCGTGAAATTAAAGGCGCGAAATTCCTTGATGCGATCGTCCTGGTACGTATCTTTGAGCTCCACCGTCTTGAAGTTGCCGCTGTGCTGCAGGTTGCTGATGAAATTAGCCACCGCATGGGTGGTGAGCGCGGTGCCTTCGATGCTCACCGTGGGCCCGTCGTCGCTGGCATTGGCCAGCCAGACCCCATCGGTCTGGTCCACATTATCGCCCAGGGTGGCCAGCAGCATGGCCGGACCGGATTGCTGCTTGCGCAACTGGTCGATGATCTTGATGCGGCGCTCGTAGGCCTCAACTTCCTTCTTGCGGGCTTCGTACACGCGCTGCACGTTGGCGTATTTCTGGGCCTCCACCTCGGCCGACTTCTGCTGCTGCGCCAGGTTTTCGGCGCGGTCGGAAAGGTGCTTGTAATAAAACGCGTTGAGCCCCAGTGCCAGCGCGAGAAATGCCAGCAGAATGCCCCACGAGATCGCGCCGCCTTCGGCCTGCTGCAGGGTCCCGCGGCGCCCTTTTTTCGGTTTGGGTAAACCCAGAAGATTAATGCGAATCATAGGTCGTCAAAGCTCCTCAAGGCCAGGCCCACGGCCACCGCAAGCTGCCCCGGGTTTTCTTCCACCAGCGCCATTTCATTGGCGGCGACTGGCGGAGTTATGCGCTGAAAGGGATTTAGAATCTCGACCGGCAGTGAAAATTCCTGGCGCAGCGCTTCCACCAGGCCCGGAACCTTGCACGAACCACCCGCCAGGTAAATCCGCTCGATGTGTTCGCCGCCCGCGCTGGCGCGGAAAAAGTCGAAGGTCTTCTGAATTTCCAGCACGATGATTTCCGTGACCTGCTGCAGGATGGGCAGGGTGGCATCTTCGCTGACCGTGCCAATCTTCTTGCCCAGCTTGAGTGACTCGGCTTCATCGAAGCTCAAATCCAGCTCTTTCTGCAGCGAGTCGGTGTATTGGTTGCCGCCCACGCTGACGTCGCGGGTAAACAGCGGGGTGGTGCCGCGCACGATATTGATGTTCATCACGCTGGCCCCGAGGTTCAACAGCGCGACCGTAGCGGTGGGCGCCGGATCGTAGTTGTATTCGTAGCAATTTTGCAGGGCGAAGGCGTCGATATCCACCACCGCCGGGCTTTTGCCCGCCATGGAGAGCACGTTGGTGTAGTTAAGGATCTTGTCTTTCTTCACCGCCACCAGCAGCACGTCCATCTCCGGGCTGGTCTCGTCATCGGTGAGGTTCTGGTAATCGATGTTCACGTCATGCACGTCGAAGGGAATGTTCTCCGCCGCCTTGGCCTCGATGCTGTCCGCCAGTTCCTGGTCGCTCAGGTAATTCATGGGGATGCGTTTGACGATGACCGAGTGCCCGCTGACCGAAGTGGCTACCAGCTTGCCTTTGATCTTATGGTCGGTAAACAGGCCGGAGATCGCGCTGGACACGCTGCCGCTATCCACGATCATCGAATCCACCACGATGTCGGACGCTAGCGGCGCCACCCCCAGGTTGGCCACATGGATCTGGCCCTTGGCACGCTTCAGCTCCACCACCTTGATGCTGCTGGAGCCTATATCCAAACCGACGATTGACTTGCTGGCGCCTATTCCAAACATGTTTTCCTCTTAGTGTCCTGTGGCAGCGGAGCGAATGGTCTTGGGTTTCTTCTTCAGCTTGTTTTCCCCTACCGTGCTTTTTTCTTCCATCCAGCGATCCAGGGTTGTCTTCTTGAACTTCCAGCGATTCCCCAGTTTGAAGGCCGGCACTTTGGCTTCATAAACGTATTTGTACAGGGTATCGGTGCTTACGCCGAGGTACTGTGAAGCCTGGCGTATATTCATTACCTCTCGTGGGTCGCCCATAGAATCCAGACCTTCGCGCGCTCTGGCGCCTGCCAAAGCCGGGAAATTTCCTCATGGCCTAGGCCATAAGGAGTCCATCCTCTGCATTTCTCGGGGGAAAAAATCAGGTGAGCGAGTTATACCAGTGGAACGTCCATGGGTGTCAAGCGTCTTGTGGTGTTTCGTTCCGGTTTTGTCGGAGTTCATAGGTAATTCAAGTGTTTGGGCCCGGTGCTTTAGACAATAACAAGCGCTATGGCTACCCTGCAACCACTATATACAGTGGTATTGACGCAAACGGTACGAAACGACTGGATTGCACTCTTGAAGACCTTGAACTGGGTTCTAAGACCAGCCCTAGCTTATACATCTTTCCCCGCTGCCGCAAGCAACCAAAGGGTAGCCGGCCACGGACTTGGGTAACTCCTCAGCCATCCCGTGTTCGAACCGGATTGCGGAACCGGGGCACTCGTCCCGAGACGCTGACCACAGGGCCAACCGGCAAGGTTGAAAAACGCTGAATAGCGGGTTTAAGCCAGAATGCAATTTGGCTTCCGCGAAACCCGGTTTGACCCTTCATTTTAAGCGTGTTATAAAAATTAGGCTCTATTGCCCGTGCCGGTTCCCTGTCAATGCGGGGAACTCCAGGTTACGGGAAGTTATCCTGACGCGGCCAAGCCTCAAGTACACGCGGTTGACGTGGAAGCGCGGGTTCCAAGGATTGCGATCACCTCGGGTTTACCTGGTGAATTGGCTCGACAATTAAATTCCCTGCGTTGAAAAACCTGATTTTCTGGAGGAACCTTTATGCATCTGTGGTTCGCAGCCACCTTGATTCTGCAGACCCCCATCGCTGCCGATGGAGCGGGTAACTGGCTCGGCCTAGCGCTTGGCATCAGCGGCCTGGGGCTGGTCACCGCCTTCCTGTTCGCGCGCAACGTGCTGGCCGCGGACGCCGGCACGGCCGAGATGCAAGCCATCTCCAACGCCATCAAAGAAGGCGCGGAAGCCTTCCTGCGCCGCCAGTACCGCACCATCGGAATGCTCAGCATCGTGCTGGCGGTGATCCTCTTCGTGGGCTACAAGATCGGGCCGGAATATAACCGCCAGTTCGCCACCAAGACGGTGATCGCCTTCCTGCTGGGCGCCGCGTGTTCGGCGCTGGCCGGGTTTACCGGAATGTATGTTTCCATCCGCACCAACATCCGCACCGCCAGCGCCGCCCGCACCAGCTTGAACCGGGCGATGCAACTGGCTCTGCGCGGCGGCGCCGTCACCGGCCTGGTGGTGGTTTCGCTTTCATTGCTGGGAGTGGGCCTGCTGTTCCTGATGTTTGGCGGTCTCGATAGCGCCGAAGCGGCGCGCGAAGTGCCCTACCAGATCGTCGGGTTCGGCTTTGGCGCATCCTTCGTCGCCCTGTTCGCCCAGTTGGGCGGCGGAATTTATACCAAGGCAGCCGACGTGGGCGCCGACCTGGTGGGCAAGGTGGAAGCGGGCATTCCCGAAGACGATCCCCGCAACCCCGCGGTCATCGCCGATCTCGTGGGCGACAACGTGGGCGACTGCGCGGGACGCGGCGCGGATCTTTTTGAATCCACCGCCGCCGAAAACGTGGGCGCCATGATCCTGGGCGCCGCGCTCTATCCCATCTTCGGCATCAAGGGCATCCTCTTCCCGCTGGTGGCGCGCGCATTTGGCTTGATCGCCAGCACCGCCGGCGTACTCATCGTGAAGACCAAGGAAGATGCCGACCCCATGGACGCACTGAACCGCGGCTATTACCTCACCACCGTTCTCGCGATCGTCGGGTTCGCCGTCGCCGTGTATTATCTGCTCAACGGCAACTGGTGGTTCCTGGGCTCGGGCGTGGTGGGCATCGTTACCTCGTTCCTGTTCGTTTACATCACCCAGTACTACACCGAGTATCGCTTTCGCCCGGTGCAGGCCATCGCCAAGGCTTCCACCACCGGCCCGGCCACCAACATCATCAGCGGCCTGGCCATTGGCATGGAAACCCCGGCCTTGCCGGTGATCGTGATCAGCGCCGCCCTGCTGCTGGCTTACTATTTCGGACAGCGCGGTCTCGAAGGCGTGGCCATCGCCGAATATTCCAAAGGCATCTACGGCACCGCGGTCGCGACCATGGGAATGCTCTCCACCGCCGCCTATATCCTGGCCATGGACACGTTTGGTCCCATCACCGACAACGCCGGCGGAATCATCGAAATGTCCCACCAGCCGGACGAGATCCGCGCCAAGACCGACCGTCTGGACGCGGTGGGCAACACCACCAAGGCGCTGACCAAGGGCTACGCCATCGGCTCGGCGGCGCTGGCGGCCTTCCTGCTGTTCTCGGCGTACCTCGAAGAGATCACCAAGCTGGTGCGCTCCAAGCCGGGCGTTTTGTTTCCCACTCCCGACTGGGCGTTTAACACCATCAACCTGGCGAAGGTGCCGGTATTTGTGGGCGCGCTGCTGGGCGCCATGCTGGTGTACCTGTTCTCCTCCCTCGCCATCAAGGCCGTGGGCAAGACCGCGCAGACGGTGATCGAAGAAGTCCGCAGGCAGTTCAAAGAAAACCCCGGCATCATGCTGGGCACCACCAAGCCTGACTACGGACGCTGCGTCAGCATCGTCACCGGCGCCGCCTTGCGCGAGATGGTGCTGCCCGGGCTTCTGGCAGTGGGCATGCCCATCGCGGTGGGAATGTCGTTCCGCTACCTCACCGGCTTCCGCGTTGGCAGCCTGATCGATACCCCCCTGGTCAACGGAGTGCCCGTGAACCTGGTGGGCGCCGAAGCGGTGGCCGGCTTGCTGATGGTGGGTACGATTACCGGGGTCCTGATGGCCACGCTGATGAACAATGGCGGCGGCGCTTGGGACAACGCCAAGAAGTACATCGAAACCGGCGCTTACGGAGGCAAGAACTCCGAAGCCCATAAAGCCGCGGTGGTGGGAGACACGGTGGGCGATCCTTTCAAGGACACCGCCGGGCCTTCCTTGCACGTGCTGATCAAGCTGCTGAGCACCATTACCCTGGTGCTGGCGCCGCTGTTTATCTAAAGCGGAAAAAGCTGAGGCCGGACAGCATCGCTGTCCGGCCTTTTTCTGTGCCGTTGCGAGTTCAAGCCCCCTCCCCCTGTGTCATCCTGACGCCCCCCGGCTTAGAGTGGTTGCTTAGTAGTCAATATCCTGGCCCTGCCAACCGCTGGGATCAAGCTCACTCCCCAGTGTCATCCTGACGACCCCCGGCTTTATCGGGGTGAGGAAGGACCCCTACAGTTCGACAAATATTTCCCTCGGAGTTTTTTCGGTCTATCGGCACGGATCAGGGGCCGCGCTCCACCGTCATCGTACCGCGGTCAGTATTCGGTGGAGATGAACCATGGGGTTAGCTGAGAGTTGGCAGAGGGTAGGGATTCTTCCCCGCCCCGATAAAACCGGGGGTCGTCAGAATGACATCCCGCGGGGAGACTGCCAGGAGCGATTCCTTCGTAGTTAAATCCTTAAAAAAAGAAAGTAGCGAGGATGAAGGTGGCGAGGTTTTCCGCGGACAAAAACCGAAATGGTGATACACCAGCAATGAAGCCGGCGCTCAATACCCTTTCATCTTGCTCTTCACGCTTCGTGCCAGCTTCTCGATCTCTTCCGACTTCTTGAGCACGTCCAGCGACAGCATGTTCTCGTCGGTCTTATCGACGTACTGCTTGAGCTCGGTGGCGAGTTCCAGCAACCGGTCGGTATCCCGTTTCAACGCCTTGTGACGCTCTTTGGACATCGCCTTTACGCGGTCCTTCTCCGCTTTTTCCACCATGGGGTCGTTGTTGCGCTCGCGGCCATATTGCGGGTCGAGAGCGGAGCGCTGGTCGGCTTGCGCCACCGCCGTGCCGGCCTCTATAGGCTGCGGAGCTTTGGGCCGGCGTTGCGAATTCGCACTTTGTCCGGCTGCTGCCAGGACCAGTGCGGCTGCCAGAATGAAGCGCGATCTAAACGAAAAATGCGGCATGTGTGGTTCCCTCTGATGCTGTGTGCCAGCTTCGATTATAGCTTTGGCGATGCGCCGCAAGCCTGACGAAGCGGCTGCTACCCGGCTGCCTTGCATCTTATAATTCGCTTTCGCGTACCGGCGCTCTTTTCCCCGGGGGGTGCTGAAATTATGTTGATGAAATGGGAATCGGCGGCGGAGTACTGGTTTCTTTATACCGGTCCGCGCATAGTAGTGGTCCTGCTGGTGGCGGCGGTGCTGATTTACCTGATCCGCGTGGCTACCGCGCGGATGAAGGAATTCACCAGCAAGGCCACCCTGCCCTCCGGCCTGCGCGCGCAGCAACTCGAAACCATGGCCGGCCTCCTGAACAGCGTAGGCGCATTCGTGGTGGTGTTCCTGGCGGTGGTGCACCTGCTCCAAGTCTTCGGCGTGGATATCAAGCCCATCCTGGCCTCCGCCGGGGTGGTGGGACTGGCCGTGGGCTTCGGCGCCCAGACCCTGGTGAAGGACATCATCAACGGATTCTTTATCGTGTTCGAAGACCAGTACCAGTTGGGAGACACGATCACGGTGGCCGGGGTGACTGGCCAGGTAGAAGTCATGACGTTGCGCCACACCCGGCTGCGCGATCCCAACGGCGCATTGCACATGATCCCCAACAGCGAGATCCACATCGTCTCAAATCTGACCCGCGATTGGACCCAGATCTCAGTCCATGCGTCGGTGAGCTATAAGGAAGAGAGCGATCGCATCATCGCAATCCTGCAACAGGTGGGGCAGGACCTCTACGCCGATCCGGCAGCCCGCGAATGGTTGATGGCCCCACCCGAGGTTCCGGGCATCGAGAAGGTGTCAGGCCAGGAAGTGGATTACCTGATGATGGCCAAGGTAAAGCCGGGGAAACATCTGCCGGCTAGCCGGGAGCTAAGGCGCCGGATCAAGAGCGCGTTCGAGAAGAACAACGTGCAGATTGGCGGCCCGCAGTTGTTCATGCTGGGCGGCGAGGGGAAAATCGGGTAAGCCGGTCTGTTTTACGAACACGGTTTTGATTTTGCCGGCGCAAATTCAACCGATCACTGAAATTTCCCCGCTCGAGCAAATCCCACTGTTTAGTTGTCATTCTGACGATCCCCGGCTTTACCGGGGTGAGGAAGAACCCCTACTGTGCCACAAATCCTTCCTGCGGAATTCTATTTTGATTTTGCGTACGGAAGTTCAAAATGTCACTGCAATTCCTTAACAGCTGGCGCTTGGGCGAGTTTGTCTTCAAGTCACTGAAAACACGGCCGATTCATTTGGGCGAGGCACACCAGTGTCCGATGAAATCCTGATCATTCGGATCCCGCTCGGATTTCAATTACCAAGCATGACAAGAATGATCGTATCCATGGTCTCGTCCTGGTCTTTCAGCCAATTTCCACTACCCAAGGTCTGGGAAGCAACTTAAAACGGTAAAAATAAATCCGGCTTTAGACGAAAGCGCCTGGACCAGGTGTCATATCGTTGACAAAGAAAACGAAGAAAGGCGCTGTTGGCCGCAACGCTCAACGCGATTGCAGTGAAGTCGCTTTACGAGAAACACAGCGCGGCTCTGGCGGCCTACGCGTGTAGCTGCGGACTGGACTTTGCCTCGGCGGAGGATGTGGTGCAGCAGTTATTTTTTAGGCTTCTGCGGAGTGAAGTCCCTATGCCTCAGTCTCCGCTGGCTTATCTGTATCGTGCCGTCAAGAATGCCGCGTTCAATCTGCGGCGCCAGCGGGGGCGCGAGATTGAAATGCCGAAAGACGATGTTTGGTTCGTCGCTCCCGGCAAACCTCCGGAAGTCATCCTGGCGTTGCAAAATGCGCTTCGAGAACTGCCGGAAGAACAGCGCGACACAGTTTTCCTGCGGGTATGGATGGGCTTGACAGAGCAGGAAATTGCCGACGCTATGGAAATATCACTGAACACTGTGGCGTCGCGTTATCGGTACGCACTTGAGAAATTGCGGAAGGGTTTGGTTGCAGAGCAAGCAGAGGATTAAAGATGCCGAAGCCTGACCACGACATAGAAGGATATTTAAAGGAGTTTCAACCCCGTGCCATCCGCGCACTCCAACTCGCCCGGCCCACCGCACATCCCTGGGCGGGAAGAATGGCTGTGGCGGCATTGGCCGCCGTCATGGTGCTCGCCATCGGGATTTCGCTTTGGGATGCACACCGCAAGACAAGCAAGCCCCGCCACCCCGGTACGGTCCGGGATGTCAGGACGGCAGCTACTGAATTGCGGTCACCCAGGAGCCGATTTTGGCTCACCAGGCTCGCTCTGGAGGACGACTCATCATTCGACGCACTGATGACCAGCGAATCCCGAATCATGTTGCCGGATTTGCATCGAGAGCAAAGCACATTGCGGATACTCGCGAAGGAATAATTCAGAAAGAAGGATGTTTTTATGAGATATCGATTATTGGCGGTAATTGTAGTTATTGTGGCGGGAGCCGGCGAAACGCGCTCGCAATCGAAATATCCTGCGGAGACCAGGAACGCGGCACTGCGCTACTGGCTGGCATTCGCCGAGATGCACGACCCGCCCGCGGATAAAGCAACGCAGGGGTTGCTGGAGAAGACTGCGGCCGGCGAGGCCGCATGGGACGAAGCCAAGCTTGGACCCATCCTCGATGCCAACATGGACGCGATACGAACCATGCAACGGAGCAGTAAGCTGCCCGAATGCGATTGGGGGATCGAGTATAGCCGGGGGGCCAGGGCCTCGATTGCGCCTTTGCCGCGAGCACGCGTACTGGCAAGACTGAACACCCTAGCTGGAATGCGGCATATGGCGGCGGGCGACTCCCAACAGGCGGTCGCGGCGTGGCTGGCAGGGATTCGATTCTCTGAACATATGTCCCGCGGAGGGGGGTTGATCTTCGCGCTGATAGCCAGAAGTGCGCTGCTGCCGAACTTGCAGGTGCTCACCATTGAAAGCAAGAAGGGTGCGCTGAATGACTCCCAGAAAAGACAGGTATATGCGGTCGTCAAAGCCCTGCCCGAAGATGGCCTCGACTGGGGCGCTGCCTGGAGATTGGAATCCGCTACCTCGGAGCATTTTCTGCTGGAATTGCAAAGCGCGGTAGATCCTGGCGCCACCTACGCGGCATTGATGGGTGAACCAGCGCCGAAACAGGGTTTCCCGCCCACCTCCCAGGAGATTGCTGGATACCGAGAGTACGTGTCAGCGGTGCAAGCAGCGTTGCGTGAGTCTCCGGCTAATGCCAAGACGCTTCTCGACCAACTGGAAACCAAGAAGCGCACCCTCGGCGATGTAGAACGAAGCCTGATCCCCGATCCTCGAAAGTCGAATGGGGTCCGCATCGCCGTGGTTACGGAGCGGAGAAAGTTGTTGGAGGCACTCGCTGCCAAGTAGAAGTATGCGACCCTCAACTACGCGGCGAAGGACGTGCGCACTATCGCCACGTCCGTGTAGAGCTGGGAGGGTCGCCCAGAAGCCGATATTTCTAGCTCAGAACCAAAATCAACGGCTCCTGTTAAAAAACTTGACGGTCCTTTTTTTTCTTTAAAAACACAAAGACATGGAAAGCCTTGAGTAGATTTAAGGATGAAAGACTCAAGGAGGGACACAGACACAAGAGAAGAAACCTATTAACCCATGATTATCAGAACATTTGCACTGCTCCTTCTGTATTGCTCGCTCCCATCGCCCGGATTCCCGTCCCCGGCGCCAACTGGACTGGCCAGCGCACTCCGGTGTATGAGCCCCGCCTTTCACCGGGAGCGGCGCTTCTTGAAGCTTGGAAATCAGAATAGAGTGGTTTATCGGTACCATGTCGGTGGGATCCCAAATACGAGTCAGGAAAGGTCGCCCTATCGAGAGATGAATCTGGTGTTCTACTCGCAAGACCGGTCGCGCGCTATCGTCGCGACTGGCATCGTTACGACGACCGATTATTTTCTAATGGTTTCTGACGAGTATCTGGCCCGGCGAATCAAAGGGAAATGGTGGGTTGAGGAAGGTCAAGGGGGAATCGGCACTTACGAACGGGTAGGGCTTTTCATTACCTCTATCGAAAGCACTCCTTCGCATGTGCTTACGATTCGACCGATAGACAGAGGCTCTTGCGTTGATGAATCTGAATGGAATATGCCACACAGCAAGTTCATCGCAAGGGCGCTTCCTGCTGAGAGAAAAACTCAATAGGGCGACCGAGATTCTAAACACCAGACCGGAATATTCCTGACACTGTAGGGGTTCTTCCCCACCCCGATAAAGCCGGGGGTCGTCAGAATGACAATCGATAGGGGGAGATGTGTTGAAGAGAATATTGTCGTGGTTCGATGAACCATCGCACTGAAAGGGGAGATTGTTGCAGAAGGCACGGTGAACTTCGCCGCCCTTATTTCCCCTCGCTCCCCATGCCAGCCAAACCCTCCAGCACCTTGATGGTGGCGGCGTAATCCTTGTCGCGATCGGCGTGGGCCTGTTTGTAAATCTCTTCCACGGTTTCCAGCGCCGGCAGCTTTACTTGTGATTGTTCGGCTGCCTCCAGCATCAGCTTGATGTCTTTTTCCATCAGCCGCAGGGGGAAATTGGGGGTGAAGTCCCGGCCCAGGACGAACGGGGCCTTGTATTCGATCACGCCGGAACGCACCATCGACGACTGGATCAGGGGCACCAGCGCTTCCGCGTCCACACCCAGTCTCCTGGCCAGGGTCAGGGCCTCGGCGAAGCCTTCGTAGGTGAGAGCGATGATGAGGTTCATCGCCAGCTTGGCGGAAAGACCCATGCCGTTGCCGCCCATCCTGGTTACCTGCTTGCCCATCGCGGAAAACAGCGGCTGCAGGCGCTCGATGATTTCTTCTTCGCCGCCCACTATGAAGATCAACTGGCCCGAGGCGGCGGCCACCTTGGAGCCGGTCATGGGAGCATCGACGAAGCTGGCGCCTTTTTCCCCCACCCGCGCCGCAAACTCACGGCTGGCCACCGGCGAGATGGTGCTCGAATCCGCGATGGTCATTCCCGGCCGCAGCGAAGCTTCCACGCCTTGGTCGCCGAACAACACCTCGCGCACCGCCTTGGTATCGGATACGCAAATCCACACAACTTCGGCGCCAGCGGCGGCGGCGCGCGGGCTGTCGGCGGCATGCGCTCCATCCGGCGGGGCTTTGGGGGTGCGGTTCCACACCGTCACCTCGTGGCCGGCTTTGACCAGGTTGGCGGCCATTCCGCTGCCCATGATCCCCAGGCCCAGGTACGCGACTTTCATGCGGGCTCCTTGGCTTGCGGTGGAAAGACCCGGGTCACTCCTTCGTCTAAAACCAGGACGCGGTCAGCAATCCCACCCTTGCGCGCCCCTTTCAGCAGCCGCTCCACCGGCTCGGCGGATGGTTCCTGCGACAGGCGAAACGTCCCATAATGCATGGGAATCATCCAGCGTGAGCCCAGATCATGAAATCCGCGCAAGGCGTCTTCGGGACTGGTGTGCACGTTGCGGAATGTAGGCGGATCGTAGGCGCCGATGGGCAGCAGGGCGATATCGGGCTTCAGGCGGCGCCCGATTTCCTTGAAGCCATCGAAATAGGCGGTGTCGCCGGCATGATATACGCAGTTGCTGCCATCGCGAATCACGAAACCGCCAAAGCCGCGCTGCGAATCTTTGAGCACCCGCGCTCCCCAGTGGCGGGAAGGCACATGGATGATCGACAGCCCGTCCTCGTCGAAGGATTCCCACCAGTCCAGCTCGATCACGCGGCTGAAGCCCAGGTCCGCGACCAGGTCGCCCACTTCATTGGGGACGATCACCACCGGGGCGTGACCGCGCAGCTTGCGAGTCAGGTCGGCGATCTTGCGCAGCGACGGGCGGTGCAGATGGTCGAAGTGCGCGTGGGTCACCAGCAGAAAATCGATGGGTGGCAGGTCTTGCATGCGCATGCCGGGGCTGCGCAGGCGCTTGAGCAGAAAGAGCCAGCGCGCAAAATTAGGATCGACCACGATATTGCGCTGGCTCATCTGCACAAAGAAGCCGGAGTGTCCGATGAACGTAAGCGCGGTTTCATTCTGACCGGCGAGCACCGGCTTGAGCGGTTGGCCGGTGCGCTTGGTGATCACGGAGTGGCTGACGATGCGGGTGAGCTGGCGGGCTTTGCTGGTTGCTTTCTTCTTTTTTACCATCCGGGGCCTGGTTAATAGTAACAAGTCAGATGAATTTGCCGGACCTGGGGTTAGCTTAAAAGGTGTTCGCTCAAGGCGTTCGCTTAAGAAGCATTCGCTTGAATATCTCCGAAACCGGTTACCACGCCAGAAGAATTCTCAAATCCCTGATGTTATTACCGGTGGGGCCGGTGATCACGCTATCGCCCAATGGATGAAAGAGGTTGTAGGCGTTGAACGCGGCCAGGGCTGCTTCCGGGTGAAGATCGAGGTCCGCGGCGCGCTGCATGGTAATACCATCGGCGATGGCGCCCGCCGCGGCGCTGTTGCCGTCGATTCCGTCGCTGCCCGCGCTCAAAAAGCAGATGTTTTCGCCGGCGATCTGTGACGCCGCATACAGCGCCATCTGCTGGTTGCGGCCGCCGGTCCCGGGGTTCCCGGCCACGGGGACGCTCACTTCGCCGGCGGAAATTACGCACGCCGGCGTCCCTTCGGCGGCATGCTCGCGCAGTCGCTTGAGCAGGTGCGCGGTTGCCGCCTGGTAATCCCAGTCATCGCACTGGTGGTCGATGATCGTCCTGAAACCCATCTCGGTGGCCTTGGCGGCGGCGGCCGCTTCGGCGTCACCGCTGGCGAGAATGGTCCACCAGCGGGAGCGCTGAAATATGGGGTCGTTTTTCCTGGGAGTCTCTTCGAGCGCACGGCGCTGGAACAACTCCCGCACCGGCGCCGGTAATTTCTCCACCAGGCGGTACCGCGCGGCGATGGAGTGGCAGTCTTCAACGGTCGTGGAGTCGGGCATGGTGGGTCCCGACGCCAATGCGTCGCTGCCGGCGTCATCAGCGGATGCGGCCGGCACATCCGAGACCATGATCGAAACCTGATGAGCGCCGCCGGCGGCCGCCGCCATGCGGCCTCCTTTGACCGCCGAGAGGTGCTTGCGAATGGCGTTGATCTCGGCGATAGGCGCGCCCGAATGCACCAGCACGCGATAGGTGGCTATAAGGTCTTGCAGTTGGATTTCGGGATCGATGGGCGTCTCCACCGACGCCGAGGCCCCGCCGCTGATGAGAAAAATCACCAGCGAATCGGCGTCCAAAGTGTGCAGAGACTTCAAGATCGCGCCGGCTGCGGTCATCGAGCCGGCGGTGGGCAGCGGGTGTCCGCCGGAAAAATAACGAAATCCGGGCAGCATGGGCGTGGAACCAGCGCCGCGATCGCCGCCGGCTTCGATACTGGTCTGAACGTTGGATTCAACGCTGGCCTCAACCCCGGCCACAATGCCGCCGACCAGACTTCCGGTTTGGCCGGATAGAGCGGCCGCCATGGTGTGCGCGGCCTTGCCCATCGAAATTGCCATTACCTTGCGGTAATTCGCCAGGTTAAAAAGATCGTCGGCCACCCGCAAAACCCCGCGCGAGTATTCCACGTTGCGCGCGAAGGCCTGTGCGACGCTGGCGGTTTGCATCGCGTAGTCCCATATCTGTCTGGCGCTGTGCCGCATGCCCGGGGCCTGGGATGAGTCGGTCATGGTCAGGAAGCTTTCACGGTGGCATTGAGCCAGGAGTCGATCTCCTGGCGCAACTGCTCCAGTTTTCCAACGAAAAAATGGTCCGCGCCCTCGATCACCACCAGATGTTTGGGCGGCGCCGCGCCGGCCACGATGCTTCGCAGCTCGGGCTCCGGACTGAAGTGGTCACGCGATCCGCTGATGAACAGCTTGGGCATGGTGCATGTCTTGAGGAATCCGTAGGTATAGGTGCGATGTTCGACGACCACCGGCGTCCCCAGGCTGATGCAGCCGTGAACCCGCGAATCGCCGCATGAAGCGCGCAGCACCACCGCGGCGCCGAAAGAAAATCCGGCGGAGATGATGGGCAGATGAAATTCGTTATGCAGCCAATCGAGCGCGGCGCGGGCGTCCTCCACCTCTCCCCGGCCTGCATCATGCATGCCCTGGCTGAGGCCGGCGCCGCGAAAGTTGAAACGCAGTACCGGAAAGCCGCGCGCGCTGAGCGCCTTCATGGTGTTGTACACCACCTTGTTGTGCACGGTGCCTCCGTGCAGCGGATGCGGGTGGCAGACCAGCGCGGCGTGGGCGGCATCGGCGGCGCCGGAATTGAGCAGCGCCTCCAACTGGCCTTGCGGGCCGGGAATGAAGAACGATTTGATGTCGCCGGGCATCGCTGTTTAGTTTACCCGCAGCAGCCACCCGGCGTTCCCGGGTGCATAGCCCCGCCAGCGGTTAGAATCTTACCCAGCGATGGATATTTTTAAGTTCACCCGCAAGCTGATTGATGTCGAATCGATTACCGGCAACGAAGGCGGGGTGGGCGAGTTTTTGTTTACCGCTTTGACCGAAATGGGTTTTGCCACCCGCCGCATGCCTGTGCCGCTTGCCCCCGGAGGCAGCGCGCAGCGCTTTAACGTTCTTGCCCTGCCCCCGCAGCAACCTTCTCCCGCCTTGGTTTTTTCCACCCACATGGATATCGTGCCGCCGCACATTCCATCGTCGGAAGATGCGCAGAACATCTACGGGCGCGGGGCATGCGACGCCAAGGGAATCATCGCCGCCCAGATTGGCGCCGTGCTCAAGCTGCGCGAACAGGGCATTCTCGCCGGACTGCTCTTCGTGGTGGGAGAAGAGCGCGACAGCCAGGGAGCGGAGATCGCCAACCAGCAACCCTGCGGCTCGCGCTTCCTGATCAACGGCGAGCCCACCGAAAATTGCATGGCCATCGCATCCAAAGGCACGCTGCGGGTACAGGTCACCGCGTCGGGAAAGATGGCGCACTCCGCTTACCCTCACCTCGGCGAATCGGCGATCGACAAGCTGGTGCAGGCTTTGAGCCGGCTGCGGGCGATGAAACTGCCGCAGCATCCGAAATTTGGCGCAACCGACTTCAACATCGGCTCCATCGAAGGCGGCCGCGCGCCCAACGTGATTTCCGACTACGCGCGTGCCCAACTTTTGTACCGCCTGGTGGGCAGTTCCGAGCAACTGCGCGCCGATATTCTGCAGGCCGCAGACAGCCTGGCCGAGATCGAGTTCATGCTGGAGATCCCGTTCATGGAACTGGAAACCGTGGAAGGTCTGCCCACCATGATGGCCGCCTATACCACTGATATTCCCTCGCTGGGCAATTGGGGAAAGCCGGTTTTGTGCGGGCCCGGGTCGATCCATGTCGCCCATACCAACGGCGAATATATTTCACGCCAACAGCTGCATGAGGCGGTGGAAGTTTACCTGCACATCGCCCGCCAGCTGATGGCGGGCTGAGATTCGTTGTTTTCAAAAGTAAATTTCGGGCGATAGCCTCAAACTAAAGGACCCCCATGGATTCACCTTCCAACACCCTGCACCAGGCTACATCGGCTTACTTGCGTTCAGCCATGCACCAGCCCATCCACTGGCATGAGTGGGGGCCGGAAGTTTTTGCGCGGGCGGCGCGCGAGGACAAGCCCATTCTGCTGGATATCGGCGCGGTGTGGTGTCACTGGTGTCACGTCATGGACCGCGAGTCGTATGAGTCGCCGGAGGTGGCCGCGCTCATCAACGAGCACTTCATCGCCATGAAAGTGGATCGCGATGAGCGGCCCGACGTGGATAGCCGCTACCAGGCGGCGGTATCGGCGATCAGCGGGCAGGGCGGGTGGCCGCTGACCGCGTTCCTCACTTCGGACGGGCGGCCTTTTTTTGGCGGAACCTATTTCCCTCCCGACGACCGCTACGGTCGCGCCGGATTCAAATCCGTTCTCTCGGGAGTGGTGCGCGCATTTCGCGAGCGCCAGAAAGATATCGAGGAATCGGCGGCCAGCGTGGTGCGCGCCATGACCCAGGCGGAAACCTTTGCCGGACGCGCGGGCAGGATTTCCCCGCAGATCGTCGAACAGATCATGGCTTCGGCGGTGCAGACCTTCGATCCGGTAAACGGCGGCTTTGGATCGGCGCCCAAGTTCCCCCACGCCTCGGCGGTGGATTTGATTCTCGACTTCTACGCCCGGTCCGGTGATCCCCAGCTGGAAAACGTGCTCTCCAAAACCCTTACCAGCATGGCCCAAGGCGGGGTGTACGACCATATCGGCGGCGGATTCCATCGCTACTCGGTGGATGAGCATTGGGGCGTCCCCCATTTCGAGAAGATGGCGTACGACAACTCCGAGCTGCTGAAAAACTACGTGCGCGCTTTCCAGGTGACGCGCAACCCTTACTTCGCCGAAGTGGCGCGAGACATCATCCGCTGGATGGACGCATGGCTGAGCGATCGCGAGCACGCCGGTTTTTACGCGTCGCAGGACGCCGATATTTCATTGGACGACGACGGCGACTACTTTACCTGGACGCAGGCCGAGGCGCGGGCGGTGCTCAGCGCCGAAGAAGCGGAGATCGCGCTGGCCCACTACGGCATCGAGGAACGCGGGCCCATGCACCATAACCCATACAAAAACGTCCTGCACATAGCCGAGCCGGCGGCCCAGATCGCGTCGCGGACGCAGCGTCCGGTGGCCGAAGTGGAGGCCATCTTGCGCCGGGCCAAAGACAAGTTGTACGCCGAACGCGGGCGCCGCCCGCTTCCCTTCATCGATCAGACGGTGTACGCCGGTTGGAATGCGATGTGCATCTCCGCATATCTTGAGGCCGGCAGAGTATTGGGTTTGGATGAGGCGCGGACCTTTGGGTTGCGCTCCCTCGACCGCATCCTGTCCCAAGCCTGGGACAAGGCTGTGGGCCTGGCCCATGTGGCCGCCGCGGCACGAGCAGAAACTACGCGGAGAGTGCGGGGCGTGCTCGACGATTACGCGCTGCTGGCAATCGCCTGCCTCGACGCCTACGAGAGCACCGCCGCCCTCGCCTACTTCAAGTTTGCCCAGGAGATCGTTGATGCCATGGTGGCGCGCTTCTTCGATGACACGGCCGGCGGATTTTTCGATGTCGAGCAAAATACCGTGGAATTGATCGGGGTACTGAACACTCCGCGTAAAGCGTTGCAGGATTCGCCGACTCCGGCGGGAAATCCGGCGGCCGCCATTGCCCTGATGCGATTGTTCTTTCTCACCCACGACGAAAGCTACCGGCAGAAAGCCGAGACGACACTCAACGCCTTTGCCGGGGTGGCGGGACAGTATGGCATGTTTGCCGGAACCTACGGCATCGCGCTGGTCCTCTACCTGAACCCGCCGGTGCAGGTGATCGTGAGCGGAGACGGCGAAGCCGGCGACGCATTGTACCGGGCGGCGGTAGCGCCATTTGCATTAAACAAATCGGTGGTAAGGCTCCGCGCCGGTGAAGGCGTGGCGCAAAATCTGCCGCCCACCCTGGCGGAAACCATTCCACTTCTGCCCGCCGTGGCCGGCAAAGAAGCGGTCGCGGTGGTGTGCGCGGGGTTTGCCTGCCGTCCGCCAGTGCACTCTCCCCAGGAGCTGGCCAAAACTCTGGAGGCTGTGCTGCATGCCTGACCAGCGAGGCGTTACACTTGAGAAAAGCCGGGAAATTCGAGGGTCCGGGAACGATCGAGGCGGACCGCTCCAATCACTGCATTCATGGGGAGGTTTTATGAGACGGGGCGCACTTTTTATAGCGTTGGCACTCTTTTTGACCGGATTCGCCCACGCAGAGACGTTTCGCGAAGTCCTGAAAAACTATGGCATTCCTCTCACCGCGTTCAGCGAGCCGGAGCTCGAAGCCAATGTGGCATCCGGACGGTCCGCTGAAATCGGCACTACCATCGCCCTGGTTTATCCCACTACGGGCGAGACTGCGAAGCTGAGGCCTCCGTTCCACGTTGTTCTTTTCGACCGGACCAGCAAGAAACTTGCCCGGCGTCTGATTTTTTCAACCGCGCGGGCTTCCGACCCGCAGGCGGAGGTTTCCGGAATTTGTTTTGGAGCAGTCATGGGCCTTTCCGAGCAGGATGGCGACGTGCTGTTCACCACCCGCATCAATCCTTCGGCGGGATGTACGGTGGTGCTCAACTCCGAGCTCTGGGTCAGCCAGGTAGTGATGGGATGGCCGCTGGCACAGCTCGACGACAGCCGCGTTTTGATGGAAGAGAACATGGTGCACTCGCATGCCATTCATTCCGCGCGCCTGGAAATGCTGGACCTGATGAACGGAGGGGTTACCGAGGTGTATCCGCCGGTGGAAGACGCACTGCGCCTGAAGTTTTCCGCCGACCTCGAAAAGCATGTTGCCGCTGATCCTTCGTGCGCGGCGTGCGATCCCAAGCATTTTGAAGAGGAAGTTCCCGGCCCGGTCTTCGTAAACGATACCGGTTCGCGGTTCGGGTTCATCTCCGTCTTCGATCCCAAACACTTTGGGGCCGAGGCGGAGCATGACATCGGCAGGCGCTTTGTAATGTACGTTTACCAGCGCCGGCCTGACGGTTGGGGCTTCTGCCAGCAGGAGGTGGCCGACCTGGAGCTGAAGGCGGTCATGGGCCAGATACAGAACGACCTGGACGGGGTGGCGCAGCGGTGTACCGACGTGCACCCGGTAAAGGTGGCAGAGGTGAAGTCCGCTTTTTCCAAATACGAGAAACGCAAGCAGTAGCCTGGGCTGAGTACAACCGGCCGGCTACTTTTGCGGATAGCAGGCGTCGAGGACTTCGATCACGTGCATGACCCTGGGGGTGAGCCCTTTGCGCTTGCATCCGGCCTTGAGCTGAAGCATGCAGCCGGAGTTGGCGGTCACTACAACTTCGGCTTTGGTCTGGGCCACATCCGCCATGCGCCCATCGAGTATCCGCATGGAAAGCTCGGTCTCGGTAACGTTGTAGGCGCCGGCGCCGCCGCAGCAGTGGTCGGGATGTTCCATCTCCACAAAGCGGGCTCCGGTAGCTTGCAGCAGTTCGCGCGGGGCCGACCGGATGCGCTGCCCGTGGGCGAGATGGCATGGGTCCTGGTAGGTGATGGTTTTATTAAATTTCTTTGGCATCTTCACCAGGCCCAGTTCAGCCAGATACTCGGTTACATCCTTCACCTTGGCGTCAAACGCGCGCGCACGATCGATATAGACAGGGTCATCGGCCAGCAGGTCAGCATAGTCTTTCAAGGTGGAACCGCAGCCCGCGGCGTTGGTGACGATGGCGTCCGCATTAGCCACTTGCATTCCATCGATGTTCTTGCGCGCCAGCTCCCGGGCGCGGTCGCGGAATCCTGCGTGTGCCTGCAGGGCCCCACAACATCCCTGGCTGAAGGGTACGCTGACCTCGACTCCATTGCTGGTCAGCACGCGAATGGTGGCGCGGTTGAGTTCGGCAAAGGCAACGTTGGCAATGCATCCGGCGTGAAACAGCACCCTGCCGCGCGGTTCGCCGCGCGCGGGATAGGTGGTGCCCATATCGTTGAAGAAGAAATTTTTGTCGATGGCCGGCGCCAGGGCTTCGATCTCCTGCAGGCCCAGCATCTTCAGTATGCCCGAGCTTCGTGCCGCCGATTGGAGGCCGGAAGTCTGGTAGAAACGCAGCCTGCGCGCCCAGGTTTCCAGCAGTTTGAAATCGGGGATGACCCGCTTGAGAAAATAATCTCGCGCGACCCGGCTCAGCTTGGGCCGGGTGTAGTGTTGCTCGATCTGGGCGCGGGCGCGTTCGACGATGCGTCCGTATTCAACCCCGGAGGGGCACGCGGTTTCGCAAGCCCGGCAATCGAGGCAGCGATCGATGTGCTTGACGAAAGAATCGCCGATCTTCAGCCGGCCCTGGTCAACCTGGGCGATCTGAAAAATGCGCCCGCGGGGAGAATCCATCTCCGTGCCCAGCTCCCGGTAAGTGGGACAGGCGTTAAGGCACAACCCGCAATGAATGCATTTGGAATAAAGGTCCCAGACAGGACGGTCCTTCTCGCTGAAGTTCGAGGGCGCCGGATCGCAGACAAGTCCCTGGTTGCGGTCCATTGCGTCGGTAGCGTCAGTGGCGGCTGGGGTGGCCATTCATGCAAGTATATTTGGTTTGAGGATTTCGGGTAGTGGGAAGTGGGAGGCGGTGAAAACCGGCTACACCATGAACCGGCCGCGGTTCAGAATGTCTTTGGGATCGAGGGCTTGTTTTACCGCCTTCATGGTTTCGAGGTCGGTCACGGGCGCGCCCCACAGGTCGAAGTGCTCTTTGGCTTCCAGCGGGCAATAGACCACTCTGGCCGTCGAGTCCGCGGGCAGCAGGCTGCGCAGCTCCGACATGGCGGCGGCGTATTGCATAGCCGCCGGAGGATCCACCGAGATCGGGATCATGGCGCAGACCAGCCGGCCTTCGGTGACCCGGCCGATGCTGGCGGCAAAGAAATTCTGGTGCAGCGCGCTGTTGGATGCCGCCTGAAAGGTCCCGCTTACCGCCGTCAGCGGCACCGAAATATCGATGATCATGGCATTGCGGTGGCGGGCCATCACCGCATTTTCGTAATTCTGGATCCACCGCCAAATTTCGGTTTCAGCCTCGCCATTCAGGTGTTCCACTTCCTGCGAAAGCTCATGCTCGTAGCGCTTGAAGATGGCGTCGCTGCCCGCCACCTTCAAATAAACCTTCCAGGTCTTGTCCTGAGACATTCGGCCGGGAGAGACGAATGCGGATGCCCTGGCCGTCGCCGCCGATGGTGGCCTTGCCGAGTCTAAAGACGTTGCGGAATCAGCTTCGTCCATCCGGAACATTGGATCGTCGCTGAAGTCATCTTCCGGCGGCTCTTCCACTTCCCTGACGTCCGGCAGCTCGCACAAATATTCGCGCGCGGGCGGGGACACGGCCTCGAAGCACATCCAGTCCAGGCCCGATTGCATCAGCCAGTTGCGGTACTTCATTACCTTTTGCGGCGACTCGAACGTAGCCACGTAGGTGCGGGTCTGGCGCGGCCGGGGGCACACCTTGAAGCTGGCGCTGGTGACCACGCCCAGGGTTCCGTGGCTGCCGATCATCAGTTTCATCAGGTCGTAGCCGGCCACATTCTTGACCACGCGGCCGCCGCCCTTGGCGCGCTTGCCACCGGCGGTGACAAACTGCACTCCAATACAAAATTCGCGCACCCCGCCAAAGCTGGCCAGTAGCGGTCCGTGCGCGGCGCTGGCAAGAATCCCGCCTACGGTGCTGTGTTCCGGGTCTCCGGGATCGAGCGGCAGGTACTGGTTGTGTTTGGCCAGGGTGGCCTGCAGGTCGGCCAGGGTCATCCCCGCGCCCGCCCCGATGGTGAGGTCGCCGGGATCGTAGTGTTCGATGGCGTTAAGCCGGTGGGTGCGCAGCAGGATGTCAACGCGCTCAGGGATTCCGCCGGTGTTCTGGCGAGTGTGCCCGCCTGAGGCAGCCACCACCCAGCCGCGATCGGCGGCCAGGTCGAGCAGCAGGGCCACTTCCTCGGCATTGCGCGGAGAGACGACGCAGGCCGGCACCACTCCCTGGATGGCGAAACTTTCGCGCAGGGCGGCGTCGGTTTCGATTTCTATATCTTCGAGCACGGCCGCGCCGCTGGCTGGGTTGGAGAGAGGAAGCCTGGAGAGAGGCGGGCTGGAAACGGGCTGACTAGACATGGGCGGGAACTCCGAGGCCGGCCAGGGGATGCGCGGAGCCCAGGGTCTCGCGGCAACTGCGCGTGGTGGGCAGCACTTTCTGCGGGTTCAACGTGGAGTTGGGATTGAACGCGTTGCGCACACTGGTCATGGTATCGAGATCGTCGTCGGTAAACATGAACGACATCATCTCCATTTTTTCCATGCCCACGCCATGCTCGCCGGTGATCGAGCCGCCGACGCTCACGCAAAACTCCAGGATGTCGCGGCCCGCTGCCAGAGTGCGCTGCGTCTGCGCGGCGTCGCGGGTATCGAAAAGAATCAGGGGATGCAGGTTGCCGTCGCCGGCATGAAAGATGTTGCCGATGGTGAGGCCGTATTTCTTTCCCACTCCTTCGATGAAGCGCAGGGTCTCGGGAATGCGGGTGCGGGGAATCACCCCATCCTGCACGTAATAGGACGGCGAGAGGCGTCCAATGGCGCCGAAGGCGTTCTTTCGACCCGACCACAGAAGCTGGCGCTCTTTTTCGTCGCGCGCGCGGCGCAATTCGCGGGCCCCGATCTCGGTGCAGATGTCGGCCAGGTCGAGCGCCTGCTCTTCCACCATTTCGCGCATGCCCTCAAGCTCGATGAGGAGCACGGCGCCGGAATCCATGGGATAGCCGGCGTGGGTGGCCTCTTCGACCGCGCGCAAAGTCCAGCCATCGAGCATTTCGAGCGCTGACGGAGTGATGCCGGCGGCGGTCAGAGCGACCACGGTATTGGCCGCATCCTCGATAGTGTTATAGATGGCTAGAAAAGTCGCCACGGTTTCGGGAAGCTTGGTCAGCTTGACCGTGATCTGGGTGGCGATGCCGAGAGTGCCTTCGGAGCCGACGAAAAAGCCGGTGAGATCATAGCCGGTACCCGGCCCGACCTTGCCGCCGAGATTGACGATGCGTCCGCTGGGCAGCACCACTTCGAGGCCGGTGACGTGGTTGACGGTGACTCCGTGGGCGAGAGTGTGGGGCCCGCCCGCATTTTCCGCTACGTTGCCGCCAATGGTGCAGGCGCGCTGGCTGGAAGGGTCGGGAGCAAAACAAAATCCCTGGCGGGTGGCGGCCACAGTGAGATCGAGATTGATCACCCCCGGCTGCACCACAGCGCGGCGGTTGGCAACATCGATTTCGATGATCTTGTTCATGCGCGAAAAGCCGACGATGATGGCTTTATCGCGCGCGATAGCGCCTCCGCTGATGCCGGTGCCCGCGCCCCGCGGAACCACCGAGATGCCGGCGCTGGTGGCCAGCGCCATAATGGCGGAGACGTGCTGGGTGGTCGAAGGGAAGACGACGGCATGCGGGGTCCCACGATCAACGCCCGCGTCGTACTCATAGAGCATCAGCTCTTCGGGCCGGTGCAGCACCGCATCTTTGCCGCAAATTGCCTGCAGGTCTTGGACTAGGGCCATGTGGGTTCTCGAAATTGTAGCACTGGAATCCAGTCCAAATCGAAGCCGGTGGTTTGTGTCAAATGAAAATGAAATATGACGACGTCCACAGCGCGGTGGGGATGCTGCCCTGGGCGCGGCTGGTGAATACCAGGTTATACGGTTCGGTCATGGGAAGGGAGTCAATGATCGATGGCTGGGTGTCGGGCTGCACCGTCGCCAGGTATCTCAGGAACTCGTAAATGGCGGCGCCGTCTTCACATCCCTGGGCGGCAAAGCTGAGGTCGGTGGCCTCGCCGGCGAAGTGCCATGCCAGGGACGCGGCCAGCGCCACCGCTTCCTCGTACTTTTGCGCATTGCCCACTCCGGGGGCGGGATTGTCGAAGACGATGCGCAGGCGGCGCTCATCTTCGCGGGAAAATTCGCGCACCTTCAGCGCGCCAGATTTGGCGGTGGCCTTCCAATCCACGTGGCGGGCGGTGTCTTCTGGGAGATAGTCGCGAATGCGATAGAGCTCGTACCCGTGTCCGCGCAGGTGGCTTTCCTGCTCGCCGGTAATGAGCGGGAGCACCTCGAAGAACTCATCGGTGGGCTGCACCGACGGGTACACGATAATTTCACGCGCGAGTTTCACCAGCCGGGTCTTTACCAGAAAGGAAAAGGGAAAGCGGGTGGAGACGCCCAGCGCACCCTGCACGAACCTTCCGCGGCGGGGGAAGGTCAGCTCCAGGTCGATGGACGAGCTGCTGCGCGAGGGAATGTAAGGAAAATAGGCCGCGCTCTCGAAGATGGCCCCCGGCGCGGGAACCTGCGGAACTGGCCTCCACTGCAGGTCGGGGAGGCGGAACCACTGGCGGTGGGGCGGCCTCTTCCAGGGGAAGCCGACGGTGACCCGCTGCCACTTACGGCCGGCAAAATGGGTTTTTATTTTTTCGGGAACGATGCTGACCGAGAACGCCGGCATCACCCGCCGGTGGTTGCGCAGGGTCAGCCGGGCCAGCAGCGTCAGGCCAGCGAAGGCCTCGGCGGGCAGCCCAACCTCCAGGGTCAATCCGCGCAGGATGGCCGCGGAGACGATGCCCGAGATCATGATCGCCGAGAGCATGGCGGCCACCACCATGAACAGCAGGTTGTTGCCGGTATTAAATGCGGCGATGCCGATGATCAGCGTCAACCCCAGGTAGGCGGCGCCTTCTTTGGTGACGTCGTAGTGAAAGGTTGGTCCCCATTTTTCCAGCGAAACCCGCCGCGCCAGGAAAGGGACGGTGTAGATGGCCACGCCGCCCGCCACCAGCAATGCGGCTGAAGCGGATACGGCGGTCCCAATCAGATTTCCCGATTCGCGGAAGGCGGTGGAGAGCAGGGCGGAGACAAAAGCCAGAGCCAGCCCGGCGAGGGCGACGAAAAATCTTATCCAGGCCTTGCGGTCAACCTGGGCGAGAGCTGCCCGCCATCGGGATGAAACATTGGCCACATGGGTCACATTATTCACGAGAGTCACGTGGGTCACAGGGGTCGAGCTATTCGGTCTCGGTTCGCTTACGCTTCCACAGGTAAAGCAGGATGGCCGCGCCCGCCACCACGATGAGCCCGATGTTGATGCGCTTGAGCACGTGCAGCAGCGTGTCCCACTGGCTGCCGAAGAAATAGCCGACGCAGGAGACGGTGGTGACCCACAAGATCGCGCCCAGAAAATTAAAAAGCGCGAACCTTGACCAGGACATCTTCATGCATCCCGCCAGCGGCCCGGCGATGATCCTCATGCCGAAAATAAAACGCGCGAAGAAAACGGTGACCGGGCCGTGGCGTTCGAACAGCCGCTCTCCCCGGAGGATGTGGGCGGGCTTGATATGAAAGACGGCCTGGTAGCGATCGAGCAGGTGGCGGCCTCCGCGGCGGCCGATGGCGTAGCCGATGTTATCTCCCACGGTTGCCGCCAGGGTGCCGGTGAGAATCAGCAGCGGCAGGCTGATGTGGTGCTCGGCAAAGGCGGTGAAGCCGGCGAAAAGCAGGATGGTTTCACCCGGGACCGGAACCCCGGAATTTTCCAGCAGCAGCGCGATGGCGACTGTAAGGTAGCCGTGCACCGCAAAGTAGTGCTGCAGGATTTCAAAGATGCGCGCGCCCATGCTGGATATCTTACTTGGGGTGGAAGGGTCTGTGTTGCAACTTGGCTTGATCAGCCGCGGGCGATTTAGCTCTCGCTGGAAAATAGCTGCATCGGGGCCAAGCCAGATTCAAAAAAAACGCAAGGTCCTTCGCTAAAACAAGAAGCAAGAGCGCGCTCCAGGATGACAAGGGTGAGGGGAATTGGGCTCGCCAATTTCTAATCATGCAACTTCTTGAGACGCCTGCTTTTATTCGCTCAAAAAACTTTCCACCGCCTGATTAAATTCATCGGGCAATTCCTCATAGGGAATGTGTCCCGCCGAATTGATGATGACTACCCGGGCGTTGGGGAAATTTTTTATCAGTTGGGACGAAGCATTCAACTCGATGACCCGGTCTTCACTTCCCCAGATAAACAAGGTGGGTATGGCGGAAATTTCCGGCAGCAGAGTCTTTAAATCGTCTTCATCCCGCGCCCATGCCCGCAGGATTCCGATCTGGGTATGCACCGAACGCGGAATGTTCAGCGGTCCGGCATAGGCCGCCGGTGTATCCGGGGTCATGCGCGTTTCCACCCCGTAGAGTTTCCCCAGCCGCCATCTGCATATCGGGCCCGACAGGGGTTGAATCATGTTGACCAGGGCCCGGCCCAGAGGGTTTTCGGCAAGCCTTACGATCGAGGGATGGTAGCGCGACCACGGATTTACCGGTGACACCAGCACCATTTTTCTGATGTTCACAGGTTTCACGCTGAGACTCGACGGAGCCTGCATGCCGCCCGTGACAGGTGCAATGAGCTCGTCGTGGCACATTCTGGCCAGCATCATGGCGATTGCTCCGCCGTGCGATGACGCCACCAGATCGACGGACACAACTCCGAGGCGTTGCATGAATTCGAGCAGGCGGCTGGCATGTCCGCGCAAGCTCCAGTCCAGGGAGGACGGGTCCTGCGGGCGCTCAGCGTAGCCGGCGCCCAGCATATCCACGGCATAGACCACCCGGCCCTGGGCCAGGGACGGAATGTTTTTGCGCCAGGAAAATGAAAAGCCCCACAGGCCGTGGATCATGACCAGCGGCGCCGACACGGCCGCGGCATTCGCGCCGGGGCCAGCCTTGAGGTACCGCATGCGGCCGCCGCGCACGTCCATCCATAACTCTTCGACCTGCGGGTCGTTTGCAGCGGGAATCCTGCTGGGGTCGTCGCCCAGCAAAGGACGATTCATGACCGGCTTGAACGTCGTTTCAGGTGGCGGCACTGGCGGTCAAATCCTGTGGATATTGGCCTGAAATTTAGCGGCACTGGATATCCGTAATTATGGAGGTGGATTCCATTTTATATATAGTTCCGTTATCTCGGCCTTTATAATGAAGTTAACCTCTATATTTTTCAGTAGAACTGCGCCACCGGTGACTTTGGGCACTTGGCATTCGACTTGCATATGAAATCTAAAGACTCTCAGGCAGCGCGGAACCCCGTCCGGCCCTCAGGTCAGGTTTTCATGAACCGGGATTTCCAAGTCCGCTCTTCTGCCATCCTGCTGTCTCTTTTCTCACTGGCCGCGCTGGTGTTTGCGTGGCTGAACTTCCAGAAAGAACGACAGATTCCCACCCCGTATGACGGCGTCTTCTGGGTGGAATCGGGCGAGCATCTTCGCGCGCAAAGGGTCGATCCCGAAGGCCCGGCGGAGCACGCCGGCATCAAGACCGGCGACGAGTTGATCGAGATCAACTCCCAGGCGGTGGTCAACGATGCCGCACTGACCCGCCAGCTCTACCGCACCGGAATCTGGTCGAAGGCCAGCTACCTGGTGCAGCGCCAGCATGTGACCTTGACCGTCCCGGTGATCCTGGCGCCGGCCGACAAATCGCCCAATATCGGGCTGCGCCTCATTGCGCTGATCTACCTCGGCATCGGCGTCTATGTTCTGCTCCGGCGCTGGACTGCGCCCAAGGCCACCCATTTTTATCTTTTCTGCCTGGTCTCGTTCGTTTTCTACTCCTTCAAATACACCGGCAAGTTCAATCTCTTCGACTGGACCATCTACTGGTGCAACCTGGTCGCGGGATTGCTGCAGCCGGCGCTCTTTCTGCACTTCTCGCTGACCTTCCCTTCCACCAAGGCGTTCGCGCAGCGGCATCGCTGGCTGGTGCCGGTGGTGTATGTACCCGCGGCGGTTCTGCTGGGGGTGCAGCTGGCGGCGTTTCGCTGGTGGGCGGCGACGGAGTTGCTGCGTTTCAACCTCGACCGTATCCAGTTGTTTTACATGACGGTATTTTTTGCCGGCGCGGCTGCCGTGCTGTGGCATAGCTACCGCCATGCCGACAACCCCATCCTGCGGCAGCAAATGCGATGGGTCACCCGCGGCACTATCCTGGCGATCGCGCCCTATACATTGTTTTATGTGGTTCCCTTCATCTACGGCGCGCTACCCAGCACGCTGATGAAGGCCTCGGTGCTGTCGCTGATTTTCCTGCCCTTGACCTTTGGCTACGCCATCGTGCGCTACCGGCTGATGGATGTGGACATCATCTTCAAGCGCGGCATGACCTATACCCTGGCCACCAGCGCCATCGTGGGCATGTACTTCCTGGTGGTGGCCATCACCGCCGAAGTGGTGCACACGCGCATGCCCAGCGCGGGGCCGGCGGGCTTGATCGTCGCCATCATCATTACTTCCCTGCTGTTTGAGCCGGTCAAGAAGCTGATTCAGGACCGCGTGGACCGCCTGTTCTATCACAACCGCTACGACTATCGGCGCACCTTGATCGGCTTTGGCCGCGACCTCAGCGCCGAACCTGACCTGGAGACCATGTTGAGCTCGGTGGTCGACCGCCTGTCACGCACCCTGCTGGTGGACCGCATCGCCATCTTTCTGGCGCATGGTGACCAGGAACATTTCAACATGGCACGATCGTTTGGCCTGGCGGCGGGCGCCGGACCGTTTGATTTTTCTTTTATTACCAACGAACGCCCGGGCGGGCCCGATGGGCACGTATTTTTCGACAACCCGCGGCAGGCGGTACGGCAATCCGCCGAAGCGCTGGCCACCATCTCTCACCTCGACCTCAACTATTTCATTCCCTGCCGGGTGCAGAACCGCACCATCGCCATCCTGGGACTGGGCAAGACCAAGGACGGCGAGTTCCTATCCAGTGACGACGTGGAACTGCTGGAAACCCTGGCGGGTTACATCGGCATCGCCATTCAGAACGGCCTGCTGTACGCCTCGCTGGAACAAAAACTCGTGGAGTACGAGCGCCTCAAGGATTTCAACGAGAACATCGTGGAATCGATCAACGTCGGGGTGCTGGCGGTGGATCTCGAAGACCGCATCGAGTCGTGGAACTCGCAGATGGAAGTGATGTACGCCACGCCGCGGGCGCTGGCGCTCGACCGCTCGCTCAGCCAGATTTTTCCGCCGGCGTTCATGGACGCGTTTTACCGGGTGCGGCAGAACCCCGGCATCCACAACTTGTACAAATTCCGCCTGGGCTCCCCTTCAGGCGAGACCCGCATTGCCAACATTGCCATCGCGCCGCTGGTGACCCGCAACTTCCAGGTCATCGGCCGGCTCATCATCGTGGATGACATCACCGAACGCCTGGAGCTGGAATCGCAGCTCAGCCAGGCGGAAAAAATGTCGTCCATCGGCTTGCTGGCGGCGGGTGTGGCGCATGAGGTGAACACGCCGCTGGCGGTCATTTCATCGTACGCGCAGATGCTGGCCAAGCGGGTGCAGAACGATCCCAAGCAGGCGGAAATACTGGCCAAGATTACCGGCCAGACTTTTCGCGCGTCCGAGATCGTAAACAACCTGCTCAATTTCTCGCGCACCAGCGGGGTGGAATTCAACCAGGTGGACCTGAACCACGTGCTCAGCGACACCCTGGCGCTGCTGGAACACCAGCTCAAGATCGCGCGGGTGAAAGTGCAGGAAGAGCTGGCGCCGGACCTGCCGCCGATTTTCGGCAGCGCCAACAAATTACAGCAGGTATTCCTTAACTTGTTCCTCAACGCCCGCGACGCCATGCCCGGCGGCGGCACGCTCAAGGTGAGCACCACCAACGGCGACGGCGTCAATGTCACCATCACCGACACCGGCAGCGGCATCGCGCAGGAACATATCGCGCGCATCTACGATCCGTTCTTCACCACCAAATCGGGTGGCCAGGGCGGGCAGCGGCGCGGCACCGGCCTGGGCCTGTCGGTTTCCTACGGCATCATCCAGGAACATGCCGGCAAGATCCAGGTCAACAGCCGCCCGGGAGAAGGCACGACGTTCTCGCTGGCTTTCCCATCCCACGGAAAGGCAATGCATGTCTGAGACCGCCACCATCACTCCGGCGTTGCCCAAAGGGGAGACCACGGCGAGCTCCATCCTGATCATCGATGATGAGCCGGGGATTTGCGAATCTCTGCAGGTGCTGCTCGAGCTCGAAGGCTACCAGGTGGAGACGGCGGGCACGGCGGCGGAAGGCAGCGTCCGTCTGGCCACCCGGCCCTTCGACCTGGTGCTGCTTGATTTTGCGCTGCCCGATCGCAACGGGCTCGAAGTGCTGAGCGACATTCGCGAGCGCGACCCGGCCCAGTCCGTCATCATGATCACCGCTTACGGCACCGTGGAGAACGCGGTGCGCGCGGTGCAGAGCGGCGCCAACAACTTCATCCAGAAACCGTGGGACAACGAGAAACTGCTGGCCGACGTGCGCGCCGCCGTGACCGGGCAGCGGGTGGAGCGGGAAAACATTCAGCTCAAGCGCGCCATGAAGCAGCGCTATTCGTTCGAGAACATCATCGGCAAGAGCGAAGCCATGCTGCGCATCTTTGACCTGGTGGCGCAGGTGGCGTCGAGCCGTTCCACCATCCTGGTGCAGGGCGAAAGCGGCACCGGCAAGGAACTGATCGCCAAGGCGATCCACGCCCACTCGCCGCGCAGAGACCGCGCGTTCGTGCCCATCAACACCGGCTCGCTGCCTTCCGACCTGCTGGAATCATCGCTGTTCGGGCACGTGAAAGGCGCCTTCACCAGCGCCATCTCGGCCAAGAAGGGCCTGTTCGAAGTCGCCGACAAAGGCACCCTGTTCCTCGACGAGATCGGCACCATGGGCATCGATACCCAGGCCAAGATTCTGCGGGTGCTGCAGGACCGGAAGTTCATGCACCTCGGCGGGGTCAACGAGATACAGGTGGATGTGCGCATCATCGCGGCCACCAACGTGGATTTGAAAGAGCTCGTCAGGGAAGGCCGTTTTCGCGAAGATCTTTTCTACCGCCTGAACGTCATCACCATCGATCTGCCGCCGCTGCGCAGCCGCAAGCTCGATATCCCGCTGCTGGTGGACCATTTCCTGAAAAAATTCTGCGAGGAAAACGGCCGGGCGCGGCTGCATGTCTCGCCGGAAGCGATGCGTCCGCTGCTCGACTACGAATGGCCGGGCAATGTGCGCGAACTGGAAAACGTGATCGAGCGCGCGGTCGTGCTTTCCTCAGGCGACAGCGTCGGCCCCGACCTGATGCCGCACAACGTATTGGCCCAGGGAAACGGCGCCCCCTATCACAATCCCGATGCTTCGCTGTTCGAGATTATGGAGCAATACGAACGGCGCATCATCATTGACGTGCTGGAAAAATCCCACTGGAACCAGACCGAAGCGGCCGAGCGCTTCAAGATCCCACTGTCAACGCTCAATCAGAAGATCAAGCGGTTGAACGTTGAGTTGAAGAAGAAGAGCCGGGAGTAGGAACCTCTGACCTGGGCGAGGCGCTTCGTTTTGCATGTCCATCTGGGGACGGAGGTGCGCGTTTTATCCGTCCCTCGGGGCCAGAAGTACGCGTTTTACATGAATTGTCATTCCGATCGCAGCCGAGGAACCTTTTTGTTTCCTGTGCGCAATCCGCGTGACCTGCCAGTCCGCACAATCAAAGTTACGCCGGTCAGGTTCTACGCGTAGCCTGCCTTTGACTCTTACCCGGCGAGAGCAAAATAAAACGCGAGGTCCTTCGCTCAAACAAGAAGCAAGAGCTCGCTCCAGGATGACAATTGCATGGGGCGTGTTCGCTGATCGAACTTCTCTCACACAACTTCTCGGCATTTCGGCTCAAAAGCAAAAGAACAACGAGAAAAACTCTGCCCTTCGCTGACCAATAGCAAGGGCTCGCCGCAATCGTGCTTTACCAACACTTCAACGCAGTCGCTGTTGCCCTTCGCCTATCTCTGCGCCTCGCCTCCTCCTCCGCTCGACGGTTGCGTCAGAATGATGGGGTTGATGTTTTGCTGCATGATCATTTTCTGCAGCGCCGGCAGGTCGGTGGCTACCATGCCTGCCCACCTTGCCAGCAGAGCGTCGGTCTGGCCCTTTAATTTTTCGTACACCTTGTACGTCGGCTCGGTGGGGGATGAATCGGAATCTCCTCCGGCTATGGTGGACAGTACCGCCAGCTTGGCGTCCAGCTTCGCGGGATAGGCCAGTGAATCTTCATTGGCCTTGATCCTCATCTCCACCAGATCGTTCTCCACTGACAATATTTTCTTTTCGAATTCATCGGCGGCGGACAGCAGCGGTTTTACTTCGGGACTGTCGCCCAGGCGCCGGTGCATGTCTTTCATCTGCTGGCGCAGGTCCTGCATCTGGTTGACCGCCTGGTAGAGCCGGGTGAGCTCGGCCTTGATGTCGTTTACGAAGGTGAACTGCTTTTCCAGGTCGGCGCGGCTGGTGTTAATCCTCGGGTCGCCCAGGATTTGCAGCGGGGCGGTGACGGTCTGGCCGTCGCTGGTGAGCTTTACCTGGTACGCGCCAGGCAAGGCCAGGGGGCCGCGCACGCCGCCCTTATATTCAAAGAGATAGTAATTGGGAACGGTGGGCACGTTTTGGGTGCGCATGTCCCACACGAAACGGTTAAGCCCGGCGTCGGGCTCGATCTGTTTTTTGGGTTTTTCATCATCAGGATCGAGTGGGCCATCCAGCGGATCGGTGGCCTTGCTGGAAAATTTCCTGATCAGATTTCCCGTGGGGTCGAGGATCTCGATATTAGTTTCACCCTTGGGCTTGGCTTTGAGGTAGTAGTAGATTGCGGCGCCGCCCGGGGGATTTTCGCCGACCAGCACCGGCTTGGGCGCGTCGTCAGCATTGTGCATGCGATATGCCGGCGCCGGCGTGTAGAGATGCAGGCCCTCGTCGTCGATGCCCGCGTTGTACTGGCGCAGCGGGGTGAGGTCATGCAGTATCCAGAAGGCGCGCCCGTGAGTGGCCAGCACCAGGTCGTTGTTTTTTACCACCAGGTCATGCACCGGGACCACCGGCAGGTTTAGCTGCAAGGGGCGCCAGTGGCCGCCGTCATCAAATGAAACAAACACTCCGGTTTCGGTGGCGGCGTAGAGCAGGCCGCGGCGCATGGGATCTTCGCGCACCGCGCGGGCAAACGTGATGGCGGGAATGCCGTTGGTGATCTTGCTCCAGGTGGCGCCAAAATCCGATGTCTTGTAGATGTAGGGCTGCAGGTCGTCCCACTGGTGACGGTCGGCGGCCACGTACGCGGTTCCGGCATCGTGCGGCGAAGCTTCGATCAAGCTGATGCGGCTCCACTCGGGAATGCCGTGCGGGGTTACGTTCTTCCACGTCTTGCCGCCGTCGCGGGTGAGCTGCACCAGGCCGTCGTCAGTTCCCACCCAGATCTGCCCGGCCTGCAGCGGTGACTCGGCCACGGAAAAAATGGTGTCGTAGTATTCGGTGCCGGTGTCATCTTTATTGATGGGGCCGCCGGAAACCTGCTGCTTGCTCTTATCGTTGCGGGTAAGGTCGGGGCTGATGGCCTCGAAGTGATTGCCGGCGTCG
>JBBQWT010000030.1:0-35999 GCA_038210375.1 Terriglobales bacterium
CTCGATTGGGTTCGGGGAATCGATCGGGCCACGGGTCGTGACTTGGATTTTCGGGATAGTTGTAAGGCCCCCCTGTAACAATCCCCGTGATACCCCTACCCATTAGTGTTTGACGGTCTGCTGCTGCCCAACTACCGTTCCAGATCACATTATTGCCGAAAGAAAGTGGCGAGACTCCGAGGGCTTGCGCCGCCCAAGCAGAGGTCTGATAAGCCCGGAACTCGTACTGGAATAAATCCATAGCGGTAGCTGGATTCTGGGACCGCCCTAACGGGTCTTGGTAGTCTCCGATGTGCGTACTTTCGTGGGCACCATTGATCGCCATTCCGTTCAAATCGCTGTTACCAGCCTTCGACATGTCGAATCTCACATCAAAACCGCTGTACGAACTTGTCGCTGAGTCGAAATGTGCGTCAGTTGTAGCAGCAGCCGTACCAGCAATCGCACCGAAACTCACGTTGACCTTGTTGCCGTCGTTCTCAGTGCCCATCGCGCCCAGCGCATGCTCAAGACGAGTCTTCTGGTCGCTGTCTTTCATCTTGTCCACTTTATTTTGCAGCTTTTCCAGCCCCTCCTTCAGACGCGTGGCTGACTTCTGGCACCCTCTGTTATCCCCACAGTTAACATTGTAGAGGCCAGTTGGGAAACCAGGGGACAGACGGGACGTTTTTGAACTGCGGCGCGCAACGTGGCACCCCGTCGTAGATGCAGATGGCGTGCATCGTAACGTTACTTCGGCAAATCGGCGACCCGAATAGTAACGCGAGAGCCCTTGTCGAAACGGAACCAGCGCAACCGTTTGTCGGAAGCGTCGACCTCTCCCACATCGCGGGCGGAGGTCGGCGCGAACTCATACCCATAGTCCTTCTCTGAACCTCTGTATGGCCACATATCTATCCTTCCTGGATAGCCAGAACGAAAAGCCCATTTCCCAACTTGGACCTTATCTTTGCCGAACTGGAACGACGCACGTCCGATACCCTTGAGTGGCTTCAATTCGATGACGCCGATTTGCTTGCGAACATTGGCAGATCGGAACGACCCCGATCCGTCAGCTTGGAAGTAGGACTCATAACTCGCCTTCCCAGTTCCGACTTCCTTCCCCGGTTCGATAGTGGTGAACCGGACAGCCCCGACCACGCGCCCCTTTCTGACCAGCATGAACACGCCTTTGGGAGCAAGCACTTCTCCCGGCCCTACCACGAACTGATCGGTGTCTGGCTGGGCCATTTGTCCCTGAGTGAACAGAACACCCGACAGCGCTCCAACAACCGCGATCCAAGATAGTTTGTTCATCACATGATCTCCTTTGTCTCTAGTAACCGATCTACGTCTGCTTGGGCTCGGGTTCAGGTGGTGGAGGTGGTGGGGGCGGGTGGCCCATAAGATTAGGGTGCCCCACTTCATTGCGGCACGCAATGAGTGGGCGAGACATGCTCAACCCCAACCGCTTGGGTCTCAAATGAATCGGCTTTGCAGGTGTTTGGATCCCCGACATTGCTAGAAGATAACATCGGTCTTCACCAGATCGGAAGTATCCCGCAAAAGGGACATACATTTCGCTGAAAGATCTCTCGCCCTAACCGAGCGGAGCACCCGGCAATTCGTCTTCGTAGTTATCGGCGCGGGCGATGCGTTTGCCCCCGGCATCGATGTAATCACTCCAGTCGGCGGCGTGGAACCCACCGCATTGCGTTGCCTAAATTTCGTCGTAATTCAAATCTTCTACATCTCTCCACTTAACCTGTTCACCGCTTTGAAGCTTGTTTATAAGGATTCTAATTACCTTGCCTTGGACTGGCGTGAGATTTTTCTGTTTTTCAATCTTGGTCAGCAAAGGTACAAAATCTTTCCTGGAGCTACGACTTAAAAGCGCAATTGCATAGAGGCTTTCTGAGACAAATCTAGGATGCTTAAGGACTCTCTTCAACTGTGGGTCGATGCTGGAAAGAGGGCGTTCAAATAAAATACTTGCCGGCTCTGCGAGCCCGCCACTAGACATTTCCGTGGAAAGGATCTTCGCCAGATCATCGTCTCCTATGGCAGGCTCCAGCAATAGATTCCATTTCCTATCACGAAGGGCCCCATCGGATGGGATCGCAGGAGAGCCGGCGATGAGGGGGAACAACTGCCGTATTACTCTTCCGAACAGGGCCCTGTGCCGCATAGCGAACTCCCGTTCTTCTTCGAGCTCCATTTCCTCCTGAGGGTTATCGGCCCCAGGCACTCGAGCATGTGTGCCAGTAGATTGTCGCAATAGGGTACTGTGCATGATCTTCGTTACAAAAAGTTCGAAATGCATGCGTATCTCACAGTCAGGCACCAGCTTTGGGCCGAGAATGACGAAGTTCGACAGCCTCCTTCCCTTCACCGCTCCATATTGATCCAGGAGTTTGAGTTCTTGGGGGGTCAAAGACAGACTCTCTTTAGCCGCTAGCGCGCAGGAATCAGACGCTCCTTGAAATCCGTGTGCAGTTGTACAGAGGGAGACAAGAATCAACATGCTATAGATTCGCAGCATAAGAGTGTTCATCTCTATTCAGGGCGGGTGGCCCATAAGATTAGGGTGCCCCGAGACAGGCTCAACCCCGACCGCTTGGGTCTCAAATGAATCGGCGTTGAAGGTGTATGGTTCCCCGACATAGCTAGAAGATAACATCGGTCTTCATCAGATCGGAAGTATCCCGCAAAAGGGACATACATTTCGCTGAAAGATATCTCGCCCACCCTAACCGAGCGGGGCACCCGGCACCCTAATCGTGTAGGCCACTAGCCTTTTTCCCCACAATGTATTCGCGAACGGCCCGCGTTCTTTCGCGCGTAACTTAGCAGTCATCGATTAGGAGTCAAATAGTTGCTCATCGGGCTTAAGGATAAAATGAGTGCTAACGCTCTCAACTGATTTTTGTGAGCACATTGCTTTCAGTTCAGAAACGTTGGCGTAAGTGTTCTCATGTTCCAAAGTTATGACTACCTTTCCTCGAGCGTGGCCTTGTTCCAGATAGCGGATAGCCTCCGACGTTTCACCCAAGCTGTAACACCTGTCGATGACCGGTATGACCTTCCCGGCTTCCATGAACTTGCCCAATATGAGCAAGTCCTCTCTGCAAAGTTTCGCCATACACGAGACGAACTTCTGGCTCACGAAGCGTGACACGATGAGTTGAGTGATTTGACGACCAAGAAGGCCGATCATTGACCCTTTGAAGCCGATAATGCCGGCCCCGACGTATGTTCCCCTTGGAGCCAGGGCGGCCCTGAGCGATGAGAATGAATGATTAGCCACGAGGTCGAAAATCAGGTCGTAATGGGGTGCGCTTTTCGTGAAATCCTCCTGGGTGTAATCAATGACGTGATCCGCGCCGATGGATCGGACCATTTCAACGTTCCCCGTGCTGCACACACCAGTAACTTCCGCGCCTAGCAATTTGGCGATTTGCACGGCAAAAGTCCCAACACCTCCCGCCGCACCGTTAATCAAGACTTTCTGCCCCGGCTGAATCTTCCCCTTATCGCGCAGGCCCTGCAAGGCGGTGATTCCCGCCAACGGTACAGAAGCCGCTTGCTCAAACGACGCATGATCCGGCTTTATTACCAATGCCGACGCGGAAGCACACGCATACTCGGCGAAGGCCCCACCGCACAAGCCGAACACCGCGTCGCCAGGCTTGAACAGCGTTATGTTGCCGCCGGCCGCTTCGACCTGGCCCGCCACATCACGCCCCGGCCGATCGATCTTTTGCTTGCTGCGCGCGGACAGTAAGCGACGCAGAAACGGGTGTCTCACCAAGTGCGCGTCCAGGGGATTGACGGAAGCCGCGCAGACTCTGATCAGGACTTCATCGTCCCCGGGAGTCGGCTTGTCGATCTCTACACACTTCACCAGATCGGATGAACCGGAGTCGGAATAGACGATTGCTTTCATAGGGCTATCCAGGAAAGCCCGGCGATGACCTGGCCCGCGCTGTCGGACTTCTGCCATTGCCGAGCAACGGCGGCGAGACGGACTCTGCTCCCGGTTCGCCGCAGCCGCCCACATCTATTTGTTCATCATATGCCGCATCATCGGTTCCATGAATATCGCTTCACGTCATGGGGATCGAGGATTTTCAGCGCGGCTTCTGGGGCAAGGCGACGGCGGCGGTCATCGCCGTTGTCTCTTGATGAGATGCCTTGAGCCATGGTTTGCCGCGTTTCACGTAAACAGCGCTCGCCCACACAGTTGGTATGGGTTTGCCGAAGCAGGTCCCATCCGTTGCAGCCTTATAGGTCACGAGCGCCGTTTTGGAGGTGAAAAACGTGACCTTGAAATCGGTGAGCGTATAGGAGATCACCTTACAAGGCATCTTAAAGAACAGGTCGGTGGCGGCGGCCTTTCCGAGAACGCCGATATAACCGATCATGGAGCTATCATCGGACACATGGGCGTCGAAGAACTTCCCATCTTTGATCTTTAACGCCTCCCAGAACTGTTGTTCCGTACCAATTATGCCGGCTGCTTGTTTTTGTGCGTTGGACGGAGCGACGGTCGTTCTCGATGGTTCCTGAGAAGCCGCAAGGACAGTGGTTGCCACAAGAATCAGTAGAAGTGTTGGTATTCGCATTGGTTCTCCTTTTCAAGGACTGATACGTTTACTCTAGACATGGCGGGAACCAATGAACATCACTCTACGCATCAAAAACATGTCCGTAAGTTGCAAGGAGCCGGAAAGAGATGCCTAACCCGACGGTGGCTGCGGGCTATCCCAAGGCATTTCTGGATTTCGCGGTCTCGAGAGGCGCTGATCGTCGGCTGCTGATCGAGAGATCGCATGTCCGTCTTGACGATCTCAAGGACCAGGATAAGCGAATCCCCCTGGCTGATTACCTGGCGTTGCTGAAAGCAGGCATCGAGTTGTGTAAGGAACCTGCTCTATCTCTGCTATTTGGTGAAGCGGTCAATATGCAGGATATGTCAATCGTGGGGCTGATGGGTGAGGCATTCGACAGCATGGAATCAGGGCGCCAGCAGATGAACCGCTATTTCCCTCTGACACTGGATATGGACGACGGCGGAACCACAGAAGCAATCGAGTTCATCCGTGAACATGGCGATGTCTGGATGAAATTCACAAGTAACGTTTACGCCGATCATCCGATTCTGACGGAAGCAGGTTTCGCGCGTGGTGTGTGCGGTGCTCGGGCAATGTTGGCATCCATGCCGGGTCTCGTGAAGCGGCCTTTTCTCAAGGCGATCCGCCTCACTCACCAGGAGCCGGGCTACCGCGTCGAATACGACCGTATCTTTGGCGTGCCGCTGTTCTTCAACAGCCACATGAACGCCATGTTGATAGACGGAGCATTCCTGAAGATGAGGCTGCAGCGCACGAATCCGTATTTGTCAGAGATATTGAGGGCCCGGGCGGAGGCACTCCTCGAAAACCTGGAAAGCTCGAAATCCAACAGGGGCCGAGTCGAAGGCCTCTTAATTACCGTCTTGCACACCGGCGAGGCCAGCATGGACATGATCGCCGGAAAACTCGCGCTCAGCCGTCAGACGCTTTTTCGCAAGCTGAAGGCGGAGGGCACAACCTATGAAAAGGTGTTAGACGAGTTGCGCCACAAGTTGGCGCTTCACTACTTGAGCGAGAAGAAGATCTCGGCGAACGAGACGTCCTATCTTGTGGGCTTTTCCGACCCTGCCTCGTTCTCGCGTGCCTTTAAGCGGTGGACCGGAAATAGCCCCCGCACGATGGCGCGCGCGGGCCGTGGGGAACGCGGTCGAGACCAGGAACTGTAGCCACAAGCGCTGCGCCAGGGCTGCGGTCTATGATGGCCGAGGCCAATAGTTAGCGCCCGCGGAACCACGTGATTAGCGCCCGATGTCTTGTGCGCGCTGGGGAGCGTCTGTATCATTAGCCCGGCTTCAGCTCCCACTTTCCGACAGGTGCCCCTCCCATGAAAACGACTAGCCCCCCACATGCAATTCTGGCTCTTGCCCTTCTCGCCATGCTGTTCGCCGGATGCCAGCAGCCGGCTTCATCGAAGCCGCCGGAGGCCAGTGAAACCGCGCAGGCCCCGCCGCCGTTGAAGATCGGCGGCAGCGAGGTGGTTACTTTGCGCCGCGCCAAGACCGGCGACAATACTGTGCCCGAATTTCTTTCGGCCACGGTACTGCCGGGCCGCGGGATGAACCTTTTTGGCGTCACCGCCTACCTGCCGGGCAAGGGAGAGATCCAGGTCATCGACGCTCCCAAGACCCTGGCCGAAGCCGCGCAGATCTTTACCGGGCAGGGCGACGACGCCACCGGCAATAAAAGCTTCACCATCGGAGGCGCGTTTCTGGCGCCCTTCGCCAACCGCATCGTGGGAAAGGTTTCGCCCGACGGCAAAACCATCACCACCGAATGGCACGGCAGCGAAGTTACCCTGCCCGCTAACTGGAAGGGGAAATTACCTACCGCAACCCCGCACGCCATGCACGGCTTGATTCTGAACTCCAGCGCCAGCGACGTGAGCACGACCCCGGTTGCCGACGGCCAGTCGGTCACGGGACAAATCCATGGCGGCGATTTCGACGGCCGCTGGTTTTCAAAGAACGACCTCACCATCACCGAGCAGTTGACCGGCAAGGCGGTGGACATCAGCGTTACGGTGAAGAACGTGGGCGACAAGGCGGAGCCGGTGGGCGTGGGATGGCATCCTTATTTCGCCATCCCCAGCGGTGACCGCACCCAGGCGCGGCTCTACATTTCGGGCGACCAGCGCACGGTAGTCAACAACTACGACGATGTATTTGCCACGGGAAAACTGGTTCCGGTGAAGGGCACGCCATTCGACTTCACCCGGCCCGGCGGCAATCCCCTGGGAAAACAATATCTCGACGACAACTGGACCAACCTGAAAAAAGATTCTTCGGGAAGCTCGGGGTCGGAGATCGTCGATCCCGCGGCGCATTACGGGTTGCGGATCGTGGCGGTATCGCCGCAAATCAACGCGGTGCAGGTTTACTCGCCGCCTGACAAATCGTTCATCGCCCTGGAGCCGCAGTTTAATCTCAACGATCCGTTTGGCAAGGAGTGGAAGGGCCGCGACACCAGGATGGTCACGCTGAAACCGGGCGAGTCGGTCACCTGGAAGGTGCGGCTGGAACTGTTCGTGCCGGCTTCGTAGCCGTCTCGGGCTTTTTTCCGGCTCGCGGTTTTATTTTTTAGCCGGAGAAGCTTCGTCGTTCGCCTTCGGCTTGCGGTGGGTTCGCGGAGCGATGGGACTGGCCTGTTCGATCCGCCAGATAGGACCGCCCTCAAATAACTGGCCTTCTTCGCCAACGAAGGCCGGAACCTCTCCGGTGGCGAGCCATAGGTGGATGTCAGCCGGTTGCTTGCCTATCAGGGGAGCGACCACCCCGGCGATGCCGCCAATCTCTATTTTCACCACATAGTGAATGGCTTTGCGGCGGAGCGTGCCCGCGGTAAACGATTCCTCCCCCGCGGAACTGATTTGCAATTTCACAATGCGGGGCTTGGGAGACGCAACCACCTCGGACAGGGTAGCCGGCGTGTTGCTTCCTATGTTCCCCAGCAGGATGAGGAGATTGCCGTTAGCGACGTCATCAGGCAGGGTGAGTTGTTCATGGGCGGTCTTGACCTTGCCATCATCGCCGGTGGTGCTGGCTGTGAACTGGCCAGTGGCGCCGTCGACGCGCATGTCACTCGCATGTTTGAATGCCGGTCCTTTTTGTTCCAGGTGATAGCTCAGCAATTGAAAAGTTCCGTGCTGGGAAAAGACCGCGGTCTCGTGGTGCACGGAGCCATCTCTGAAGCGGAGTATCAGTTGCGAGGTCACGCGTTCGCCGCGAGCCACCGTAATCTGGTCGCCGTTCGCAAGTAGCTTGCCCGACAAGCTGCGCACCACCAGGTAGCCATGCTGCTCCCCGACAGTGTGGCGCACCTTCACCGGGTCCGCGGAGGCGCCGCCTGGCACAAGCGCGGCGCAAGCAATGAGCATGAGACCCCGGGCAATTCGCAACAGTGTCATCGGTAGCGACGGACCATCACGGGGTGTTGCAACCCTACCTCGGCATTGGTTGTTCTTTCCAATTATTTCGCGGGCTTCTCGCCGGCGTGGCCATGATTGCGGTAGGGCACGTCGGCCCTGGTCTGCTTCACGTCGGCGTAAAGGGTGTCAATCCATTCATCGGTCTTGATGAATCCCTTGCCGTACTGGTCCTCATACGCGGCCAGAATGTGGGATTTTTTCATCTCATCCGCGGATAGATTTTTCCTGATGCCGCCGGCCACCAGGGCGCGGGTATCCTGCAGCATCTTCACGAACTTGCGAACGTCGTCGCCGGTGGATAGCGGGCCGTGGCCGGGAATAAATCTGGCGTCCGCGGGCGCGATCTGCAGCACCTTCTCGACCCCCGCGATCATTCCGCTGACCGAGCCGCCGCTGGCCACGTCCACGAAGGGAAAACCGTAGGTCACGAAGTCGTCTCCCATGTGGATTACGTTGGACTGGGTAAAGAAAATCACGCTGTCGCCGTCGGTATGGCCTGCGGGAAAATAAATGGCGCGAATATCTTCGCCGTTGAGATGCACGGTGGCGCGATCGTTGAACGTGACCACGGGCAATGCGCCGGGAGCGGCCGGCGGGGTAACATTGCCGCGCACGGTGGTTCCCTCCGCCAGCCGCTTGCGCACGTTTTCCTGGGCGATGATCGTTCCCTGTTTGGCGAACTCCTGGTTACCGCCGGTGTGGTCGTAGTGGTAATGAGTATTGATGATGAAGCGCACCGGCTTGTCGGTAATACCCTTCAACGCAGCCTCAATTTTGGGCGCCAGCGGCGCAAACTGGTCATCCACGATGACGATGCCGTCGGGGCCGACCGACGCGCCTATATTTCCGCCTGCGCCTTGCAGCATGTAAACCGTGCCATTCACCTTCTGCACCTTGATCTCGACTTTGGAGTAGTCAGGGGCGGTCTGCGCCGAAATTGGCGCGGCCAGCAGCGCCGATGCCACAGCAATGTGCCAGATCTTCATAAGGAACTCCTTCAATATGCCGAATCGGTCACTTGCCGATTGCGGCGCCGAAAGCAATTGTATTGGAACCTCGCGCGTCATGGCGATTGCGGGCGGGAGTATCATGCCCGGCAGGAGAATTTTATGACAGAGAATGCAATGAAACCTGAACCCGGCCGGGTGCTGGGGATTGGCGGAGTGTTCCTCAAATCCCCCGACCATGCCCGCCTGCAGTCCTGGTATGAAGCTAACCTGGGACTGCGCAACGATCCCTCCGCCGGCATCATGCTGCACTGGCGGTCAGATGAAAATCCTGATGAACGCCATATGACCGTGTGGTCGGCGTTTGCCGACACCTCGAAGTACTTTGATCCCAGCAAGGCGCCTTTCATGATCAATTACATCGTGGATGATATTGACGCGATGCTGGCCAGACTCAAGGCCGCTGGCGCGACCATCGACGACAAACGGGAAGACCACGATTATGGCCGGTTCGCGTGGGCTTACGATTGCGATGGCAATAAGATCGAATTGTGGGAGCCTCCGAAGGCCAACCCTTCCGACGACACGGCAGGGCAGAAAACGTAGAAACTTTGGAGCGCCGGGGCGCCGCGGGGATGCCAGGGATTCCGCGGCTTCCGATCGGAATGACACTCTTACACGGAACGATGGCGTCGCTCGAATACCAGCGGCGCCATCAGGAAAGAGGAATTGGCATGAACGAGAACAAACCCGCGGAGATGTCTTCCGCTGAAGTCATCAAGCTGACGACTAAATACACCTATGGCACCTGGCGGTTTCAAAAAGGATGGAAGCCGCGCCACATCGTGGCTGCCGAGGGCTGCTATTTTTTCGATTCCGATGGCAAAAAGTATCTGGATTTTTCCGGCCAGCTCATGTGCATGCACCTCGGCCACAAGAACCAGGCAGTGGTGGAAGCCATTCAGAAGCAGGCGGCGCTGCTGCCTTTCATCGGTCCGGGATATGCCACCACCGTACGCGCCGAGCTCACCAAGGTTCTACTGGAAGTGCTGCCCAAAGGCCTGGAGAAGTTTTTCTTTACCACCTCGGGCACCGAAGCCAACGAAGCCGCTTTCAAGATTGCGCGGATGTACACCGGCAAGACCAAGATCATTTCCCGCTACCGCTCCTATCATGGCTCTACCATGGGCGCAATCGCGGCCACCGGCGACTTCCGGCGATGGGCGATGGAGCCTACGGGCAAGATTCCCGGAGTGATCTTTTCTCCGGAAGTGAATTGCTACAAGTGTCCCATCGGGCATACCTATCCGCAATGCGATATCGCGTGCGCCAGTTACCTGGAGCACATGATCGTCAACGAAAGTGACGTGGCGGCGGTGATCGTGGAGCCGGTGGTCGGCACCAACGGGGTGCTGGTGCCGCCGCCGGAATATATGCCGCGCCTGCGCCAGATTTGCGACCGCTACCAGGTGCTGCTGATCGCCGATGAGGTCATGACCGGCTGGGGACGCACCGGGAAATGGTTTGCCATGGACCACTGGGGCGTCGTTCCCGACATTCTGACCACCGCCAAGGGACTCACCAACGCCTCAATTCCGCTGGGTTTATGCGCCACCAGCGCAAAAATCGGCGACTATTTCGACGATCACTTCTTTTCCCACGGCCATACTTACGAGGCCCATCCGCTGACTCTGGCGCCGGCCATTGCCGCCATCAACGAAATCAAGAGAATGAACCTGGTGGAGCGCTCCAACGAAATGGGAGCCTACCTGGGTGGCCATCTCAACCAGTTAAAGGCGAAACATCCGTCCATTGGCGAGGTGCGCGGCATGGGATTGTTCTGGGGCCTGGAGATGGTCAAGAACCACGCGGCCAAAACCCCATTCAACACCTACGCCGACAAGGCCGCGGGAAAACCCACGGTGGTGGATATGGTGGCGGCCCAGATGATGAACCAGGGGGTGTTCATTCAATCGTGGGTAAGCCACTTTGTGATTGCGCCGCCGCTGATTGCGAGTAAAGAAGAGCTCGATATCGGAGTCAAAGCCCTGGATGAGGCGCTGGGAATTGCGGATGCCGCCATGGGGTAGGAGGAGTTTGGAGGCTTGCCCGGCGACATGCATATTGAATACGAAATCTCGGAACCGGATTTTCTCGATGGCCAGCAGTTGGCCATAAAGCATTCTAATGTGATGATTGTGCGATGCTCCCGAATCGGAAGCTGGTTCACGATCGCAATTTTGTATTTACTGATGTATGCGGCCATCACTAAACACAATTTCGTGACCCTTATGGGAACGGTCCTGCTCTATGTTGCCATCATTTTAATGTCGGTATTGAACAAGAACGCTCGCAAAGAGTATTACAAAAGTTGTATTTCACTGCATGGGCCATTTTTCGTGGATATTGGAGAGGGTGGCATCGAGATCAAAGGTCCCGTGATTTCCTCAACCATGCAGTGGTCCTTTTTTAGCAAGTTTTTTGAAGATCAAAAGACTTTCCTTATCTTTCACAAGGGCGGATTGACCTATAACTCCATACCGAAGCGCATTCTGTCGGAGGCACAAGTGATGGAGCTTCGGGCGACTCTTGAACGACACCTTTCCCCCGCCAATTCTGAAATCGACGGCAACATCTGAGAAACCAACATGACAGGCCGCCCCGAGGCCGAGCCAGGTCCCCGCGCTGTCCATTTATTCTTGCACTGGATGAAGAATTCCCACGAGGCTCGCTAAGGATGTCCGCGTCGAAATGAACGTCGCCTATTGATGGGAGCAGCAGGTATCCGGGTCTGTGCCACAACTAAGACCCTCAAACGCGAAGAACTCTTCAGCCTGTTGAAAAGCGCTTTTTCATAAGCGGCTTTTAGCCGCGGCGTCTTTGAGATTCATGGGAAAAGATCCGAACCTCAGACGCGTTCAAAGAAAACGCAAGGTCCTTCGCTCAAACAAGAAGCAAGAGCTCGCTCCAGGATGACAAGGTTCAGGGGGTCCTTTGCTAGTGAACTTTTCTCATGCAACTTCTTGGGGTTTCGGCGGAAAGAGCAAAAAACACAACAAATACTTTGATGTCAAATAATTGCCTTCTTCGCTCCATCGCTGATTCTTCTATGGCCCGGTCACGACCGGCAGCTCTATGAAGCTGGCTTCGTCTGGGGTGTGATAGATGCGCTGGGTGGCCTTGCGGTAATCCCCGGGCTTGGCGGTGAAGATGCTGGGGACGTAGGTCTGCGGGTTGCGGTCATACAACGGGAACCAACTGGATTGCACCTGCACCATGATTCTGTGGTGCGCCAGGAAGACATGATTGGCGGCGGGCAGCGGGAAACGATACTTCAACGGCACTCCCGGGGTCAAGGCTTTGGCATTCTCGAAGCTCTCGCGATAGCGGCCGCGAAAAATGTCGGCGGAAATCATTAGCTGGTAACCGCCCATTGCAGGGTCGGCCGCGACTTCCGGCGGGTATACGTCGATCACTTTTACCACCCAATCGGAATCGGTGCCGCTGGTGGAGGCCAGCAGGTTGGCAATGGGCTGGCCGGCGATCTTCAGGGGCGCGCTCAGCTCATCGGATACATACACCGCGACATCGGGCCTGCCCGAGGCTTCGCGTTGATCATCCACCAGCCATTGTTTCCAGGTCACCGCCCGGGGGCCGTCGATGGGCGCGATGGGCCGGGAGCGGTACGGCACCGGCTTCGCCGGATCGGAAATGTACTCATCGAATTTGGTATCGGTGGCGGCGGGCGCGGTGAATCCCAGCTTCGAGCCGGTGGCGAGATAGAGCGGAGTGGGACGAATCCCGCACGGGTCGCGCCCTTCACAGCCCAATGGCCAGGACGAAAGTTTATGCCATGTGTTAGTGCCGGTTTCAAAAGCGATAACCGGCGGAATGTTGGCTTTGGGCGCTCCATCCTTCAGGTACTGGTCGAGAAAAGGCCGCAGGATCTCGCGGCGGAAATAGAGCGAAGTATCACTGCCAAATTTCAGCGCACCCAGTGAGCTGCCTTCGTGAATCTGCTGGCCGTGATACCAGGGGCCCAGCGCCAGAAACACTTTGTCGTTGTGGGTGTCTTTGAGCTTGATGGCCTTGTACACCGCGAGGGCGCCGTAAATATCTTCCTGGTCCCAAAGTCCCGAGACCAGCATGACTGGGACGTTCAGCGGCTGCGCGGCCAGCACGCGATCCATCGCCTGGTCGCGCCAGAAAGCGTCGTAGGCGGGATGCTGCAGGATTTTGCGCCAGAATCCAACCTGCTCCAGGCCGTGGCGGCGGCCCATCTCGCCCGCGGAACCAGCTTGCATGAATTCGTCGTAATCATCGTAGTGCCCGCTCCACCATTTGGCCTCGGAGGTGCGAGTGCCTTCCTGCTGGTAAATGTAGCCCATGTTCTGCTGGCGAAATGCGCCGTTATGGAACCAGTCGTCGCCCATCCACCCATCGACCATGGGATTCATGGGCACCGAAACCTTGAGTGCGGGATGAGGATTCACCAGCGCCATCAAGGGAAGGAAGCCGTCGTATGAAATCCCCAGGATGCCGACTTTGCCGTTGCTTTCGGCAATGTTTTTGACCAGCCAGTCGATGGTGTCGTAGGTATCGGTGGCATGATCGACGGCGGTGGGGTTCTGCGGGCCGTGCAGCGGACGGTTCATGACGTAATCGCCTTCCGAGCCATACTTGCCGCGCACGTCCTGCACCACCCGAATGTATCCGCCCTCGACGATCACGTCGGTGGCGTTGTCGTACCCTTCAAGAATGGGCCCGAGGTGGGAGCTCGGAGTATGGCTGGTGAGATCGGTCGCGCCATAAGGCGTGCGCGTCAGCAGAATGGGCGCGCCTTTGGCGCCGCGCGGAACCAGAATGACGGTATGCAGACGGGCCCCGTCGCGCATGGGGACCATGACCTCGCGGCGCGAGTAATCGAAGCCTTCTTCCGATGGCGTCAGCACCGCGGGAGTTTCGCTGGGAAAGTTAACCGGTGCGGGCGGCGCCTGGGAGGTGCAGGTTGCAGACAAAACCAGTGTGGCCAGAACTATGCCGGCATGGGGAAAGTGATTTGCGATCTTCATGAATGATTCCTCGCCGCCTGAGAGATTATCACGCGCGAAAAACCGCGATCGCGCGGGGGTTGGGAATGAAGCGGGGGAAGTGCGACAATCATAGCGGTCTTTACGCTGGTCTCAGGAGCTTGCCGACATGGCGTGCGATAAACAAACTTTTCTGGGGGTAACCCCGGACGCTTTTAACTGCCTGATTGCCAAGGCAACGGCCAACGGGATGCCGATCAGCGGAAATTCCGGCCAGGCTTCCGAGGGAGGCTTCACCCTGGCATGGAACTACAATCCCGAGGCGCAAATGCTCGACATCCAATGCCTGGAATCGCCCTTCATGGCGCCCTGCCTGATGATCAACGGCAAAATCGAAAGCATGGTGAGGGAATGCACTGGGACCGCGACCTGACTGCCGGGCTCTGGTTCCCTGTTTGACCTGCGTTCAGTCCCGCCTCTCACGGCTGAATAGTTTTGCCGGTTGCATCGCAAAATGCTGGCGCCCCAGGTGTTTTGAATCCACTTGCCGCCTCAGATTGCGCACCCAAAAATTAGTGTTAACCTGATAGCCTGATTTCGAATGCACATCAGGTTGCCGGGAGATTTCCCGGGAAGAATCGAAGGTCAGCCAGCATTACCTCGTTCTGGGGGCTGGTAAAAGGAGCAGAAAAATGCCGACAACTTTTGACGATGGTGGCCGGGTATATCTCCGCCCCATTGAGAAGGCGGACGTTTCGGAAGAGTACGTCTCCTGGTTTCAAGATACTGTGGTCACCGCTTTCCTGGAGTCGAAAAACCTGAACCAGGAAGCCATTCTGCAATACATTGAAACCGGTAAGCGAACTGGCAGCTATCATATGTACGCGGTCTGCTTCAAAGAAAACGACAAGCACATCGGCAATCTAAAGCTCGGCCCCATCAACCAGCGGCATAAGACTTCCGACCTGGTGACGGTCATCGGAGACACAGCCTATTGGGGCAAAGGTCTGGCCACCGAGGCCGTTCGCATTGGCAACCGTATCGCGTTCGATGAACTTGACCTGCGCAAACTGAGCGGTGGCATTTATGCCGATAACCTGGGGGCGGTGAAGTCTTACACCAAGGCGGGCTGGGTGGTAGAAGGCAGACTGGCCGGCCAGGTGACACTGGATGGCAAGGTGTTGGATGAAATCCTTATCAGCTGTTTCAATCCTAAATACTTCGACATGGTTGACGGCAAAGCCGTGCCGAAATAGTCCGCGGAACCGACTCACTGCGGCCAGGACTACGCTCACTCTTCAATCATCGGCATCAAGCTTGCGCCCCACCAATTCGGACCGTCCAAATTGGTGGACGCGGCTGGTTTCCTATATTTTGTGCTGATTACGCAGGCTACGCAGTTCGGTTCTTACCGCCTCAATTCCCTTCTGGCTGTAAATCATCAACAGGCGTTCGGCGGAAAGGTTGCTCAGCACCACGTTGCGGTAGTGGTTGTTGTAGGGCTTCACATCAGCCGGGTCATAACCGAATTCGGCGGCCAGCTTTTGCAGGATCAATTCGGCTGCATGGATTGCGGGTGCCGAATAGGTGAAGTCGGAATCCGACAGATAATGGATCGAATATTCCGCCAGCAGGTTGGGCAGTTGCGGCGACGCCGAATTGAGCTCGAGGCCGCGCAGTTGGCGTAGCGCCGGCAATCGCAATTGGCCTTCACGATCGACGGCCAGATATCCGGCGCCCACGGGATCGATCTGCGCCACGATGGCGGCGGCGCGCAGCCAGTTCACAACCTTATATTCATTTCCCATCGAGGGTGATGAATGCGCCGATGCCTGGGTAATGACGAAATCCGCCGGCAGTTTTCTTTTCATGCTTTCAGCCAGGCCCAGAATGTGGTGAGCGCCGGTCCGCGAATCCCCGGGAGCGCCGTCATGATCGGTGCGGCCATTGCCTCCGAAATTCAACTCCGCCAACTCAGTGCCGTCATCATGCCACTGAAACACTAAAACCTTGGCCCAGTCATGCCACAAAGGCGCGGCCACGATGACGTCATTGCTGATCGGTCCCTGCGTATCGCGAGAGGGCGCCAAGTACACTTCGCGATACTGAGCGGCAAGATTGATGGCGCTGATTTCGTTGTTCATCTCGTGGACGGCGAGCCCCCCAGGATAGGAGTGGTGGCCTCCGAAGGCACTGCCGGGCGCAGCTATAAAGGACTGGGGCAACCGCGGGCACTGGCTGGCCTCGTCGAGTACCGGCGGAAACACTCCCTCTACCAAACCCCCGGGAAATGAGGTTTCATCATTGGCGTCGATCAAGCCAGCGTCGGCAAGATTTTTCAAAACCGCTTTCTTGATCGGGAGAGTCATCCCGGCGCGATGGCGCACGCAAGTCAACCGATTCCCCAGAGCGTCAACGGTTTCAGAGCGCAGGTGCGGGTCATCGATGGTTGCAGCCTGGCGCAACAGGTATGCGAACGACCGTTTGGCCAAGGGCGAACTCCGGCTGATGGCTTCGGCCCGGCTGTTACCCGAGCCAGGATCATTCCGAATAGGTCCGCAGTGCGCAAGTATCGCCATGCTTATCACGGCGAATGCGGCCGGGCGGCTGAGTTTCATCGAATCTCCGGGAGAGAAATTGGAGCACCCCCATGAGATTACCGCAGTGCAGGCGTCAGACTTCGCAGCCCCAGACTATTCCGCAGGGGCCTGGTCGCTTGTTCATTGGTGGTTAGGCAAGCGGGGCGCGAACTCAACGTTCGCCCTTCCCTGGTTTTTGACCACCAAGAGGGTTGCAGCAGAAAGGAAAACAAGTTTCAATCAATGTTTCCAACTTCCTGATATCAGGAGAATGCAGTGAATCAATCCAATAATGAGTACGGCCAGATGCTTGAACGTTTTGCGGAAATACCGATCATGAAGACGCTTTCCCTGGAGATGGTCTCGGTGAACGCCGGAGAGGCCACTATGCGCATGCCTTACAGACGAGAACATGACGGGGTATTCGAAACCCTGCATGGCGGGCTGATGATGACTCTGGCGGATACCGCGGCGTGTGTTGCCGTCCTCACCCTCGCGGGGCCAGAGGCACGGATCACGACCACCGACATGAACATTAGATTTCTGAAGGGCTGCCGAACTGACTGCACGGCGGTGGCCAAGGTCATCAAGTTTGGGCGGACGCTCTCGCCGGTGGAAGTGCGGTTGCAGGATGCCGAAGGCGCGTTGCTGGCCATTGCCCAGGTTACTTATATGCGGCTGAAGTGATGGCCGGCCTGCCCGAACATTGGTGGAAGCAGCGTGCTTCAGTGCGCTGAACAGCTCCCTCTGTAATTGGGCTTTAAGCCCCGGCGATAAGCGATTGCGTAACGCGACAGTCACCCACCTCGATTGGCAGCACCCCAAGCCTTCGTGGTGAAAGTTCTCCAAAATTCGCCGCGGCTAAAGCCTGCTTATAAAATCGCTCACCAGCGGCCTGAAGAGTCTGTGTCCCAACTCACCTGCACGACCGCTCCGTGGAACTTTTGTTCCACTTCAGCCTTCGAGGAGTGCGAATTAGACCCTCAGACCTCGAAATTTCGCGCCTATAATGCGGCCTGCAGTCCACCGACGACCTGATTTTCGAGTTGTGACACAGACTCTGAAGGCCGCTGCTCCCACCAACCCTCAAGACCTTCGTTAAAGTTAAAGCGCAGGCGCCGAAGCTGAGCGTTCTCAAAGCTCTGGGCTCAATGCGACGTCTTCACAAGATCGCGGTCTCTTCTATGGTTTCATTTTCGGCGAACCTGGAGAGGCGCAGCAGTCCAGCGTCTATCAAGTCGGTTTTGCCATGGAGGATGAGGTCGGCAAGGATTTTGCCGGTTGCCGGGGCGTGCATCACGCCGTGGCCGCTGAAACCGTTGGCCAGGAAAAAACCTGGCATTCCCGCTACCGGTCCCAGCACCGGATGATGGTCTGGAGTCATTTCGTAGAGGCCGGCCCAGGCGCGCTTGGGATTTACCGCCAGATTTTCGAAGCAGGGCACGCGCTCCGCGGCCCGGGTCAGCACCTTTTCGATGAATGCGGGATCGAAATCGACGTTGTAGCCCGGTTTTTCCCGGGGATCGTTTTCGTTCCATGCCAGCAGGAACCCGCGGCCCTCGGGACGAAAGTGGAAGCCGTTCGACATATCGACGATCATGGGCGCGCTGTGCGGGAACTCGTCGAAGGGCTCGGTGGGAACCAGCATGCGGCGCAGGGGAACCACCGGCAGATCGATGCCCACCATCTTCGCGACTTCTGCCGACCATGCTCCGGCGGCGTTGACGATCACGCGCGTGCTCACTACTCCGCGCGAGGTTTGAACCCCGGAGACGCCGCGATGATCAGTGGTAATTCCGGTGACCTCGGTATCGCGCCACACTTGCGCGCCGTGGCCGGCGGCCCACGCCATGAACCCCACCATGGCGCTGTAAGGATCGACGAATCCATCCGTGGAGCAGAAGCTTCCGCCCACGATGTCGTCCGACCGCAACTGGGGATACAGGCCGGCGATCTCCGCGGCGGGCAGGAGCCGGGCGGCGGTCAATCCCAGCGAAACTTGCTTTTCGAAGTTGCTCCGCAGGTACAGCATCTGCGCTTGGCTGGTGGCCAGGAATAAATATCCCTGGGGCCTGTAGCCGGAGGGGTGTCCCAGGCGCTCCTCAAAACTGGCGTAATAAGGGATGGAATACAACGACATCAGGATGTTGACCGGCGTGGCGAACTGGGCGCGCACGCCGCCCATGCTCTTGCCGGTGGAACCCTTGCCCTGGTGGGTCTCGCGTTCGATCACCAGCACGTTCCTGCAGCCCTGCCCGGTCAGATGACAGGCGATGCTGGATCCCACGATGCCGCCGCCGATGATGACTACGTCACAGGTTTGCATTTCCGGTTGATGATTCTAATCGCGCGCCAGGGAAACTCGCGGGCACGCGGCAAAACGTTACATGCAGGCTGGGGGTGGGATGGCTTATCAGCTTCGGGCGGGCGCCGTGGGCCATTGCAGCCAGCCGGCGGGGCTACGACTCGCGCGCCTTGACCTTGGCGCGGTTGGATTTCATCAAGGCGAGGATGTAGTCGCTGTCCTCGGGGCGCAGGTCGAGGAATTCGGCTCCCATGATGCCGCCGTGAATGCGCCGCAACCGGCATCGCGAGGTGACCCAGTTGTCCTGGGGCTTCAGGCGGTACTGGATGATGAATTCCGTCCCCACAGGGTACCTGTGGTCGGAGGCGAAGCCGATGGAGCGCTCATTGATATCGATGCCGCGGGCGGGCTGGGTGGGCGAATCCACACCGTAGCGCACTTCAAACTGAAATTGCCAGCGGCCGTTGATGCGGCGCTCCGCCAGATCGGGTATGCCATAGATCTTGATCTCGCCTTCTTTGCCTTTGACCTGCGCATATCCCAGGTCAATGCAATGAATGGTGTCCTTCACTTCGAGATAAATTTCGTGGTTCACCAGGATCTTGCATTCGTGGTTCTTGGTCAGTCCTTCAAGGCGGGAGGCGATGTTCACGGTATCGCCGATGACGGTGTAATCCATGCGCAGCTCGCCGCCGATGTTGCCGCAAATGGCGTCGCCCTTGGTGATGCCGATGCCGATTTCAATGGGCGGCAGGCCGTGGTGATGCAGCCGGTAGTGGTTGAAATCTTTGAGCGCGCGGCGCATGCCCAGCGCCGCCAGAATAGATCGTTCGCCGTCGTTCTCATGGGCCACGGGAGCGCCGAAGACCGCCATGATGGCGTCGCCGATGTACTTATCGAGGGTGCCTTCGTAGTAGAAGATGGGCTCGATCATGCGCGAGAAATATTCGTTCAGCATGGTCACCACTTCTTCGGCGGAAGACTGTTCTGAAATCGAAGTGAAGTTGCGGATGTCGCAGAACAGGACAGCCACGCTGGAGCGGCGGCCGCCGAGTTGGAGCTCATCCTTGTTCTTGAGCACCTGCTCGGCCACCTGGCGGCTCATGTAGCGGCACAGCGTGCTCATCAGGCGCTGCTCCTGGGTGATGTCGTCGATGATGACCATCGAACCCATTGATTTCTGCTTGCTGTCGCGCAAGGGCAGCACGTTGGCATTGATCTTGAGCGGTTCGCCATCCTGCTTGTGGTACTGCAGGTCATACACTGTGTACGATTCCCCCCCGCCCATCACCTGGGTGATGCCGGCGACGAATTCGGGGTTGAACTCGCTGCTGAAGACAGTCTCGAAGTGCTGTCCGACCGCGAAGTTCTCCAGGTCAAACACCAGGTTCAATCCGGCGGGATTGGAGAACGCCACCTGGCCTTCGGGGTCGAGCGTGATCACGCCGGTGGCCATGGTCTGCAGAATGCCTTCGTTGTAGTTCTTCATGTAGGTGACTTCTTCGAAGAGGCGCGAGTTCTTCAGGGCGATGGCGGTCTGCGATCCCAGGGCGTCGAGCAGGTCTTCATCATCACGGTTGAAAGGGCCGCCGGCTTTGTTCAGCACCTGCAGCACGCCCACAATCTCGCTGGTTTCATCGCGCACCGGCATGCTCAGGATGCTTTGGGTGCGGTAGCCGGTACGGCGATCGACTTCGGGATTGAAACGCGCGTCCTGATAGGCGTCGGGAATATTGACGGTATCACCGGAAATGGCGACATGGCCGGCGATGCCTCCGCCGCGGGGAACGCGAATTTCCTTCAGGCTCAAACCCTGCGCGACCTTTGACCACAGCTCGCCGGTCTTGCGGTCCACCAGGAAAAGGGTGCAGCGGTCGGCATTTAGCGCTTCCGAGGTCTTGGCCACGATGGTCTGCAGCAGGTTATCCACTTCCAGTTCGGAGCTGACCGCGCGCATGACGTTGAGCAGTATCTCCGAGGTCTGCATGCGCTTGCGGATGTCCTCGATCAGGATGGCGTTTTGCAAAGCGATGGCGGCCTGGGAGCTGAACGCCGCCAGCACCTCTTCATCTTCAGGGGAAAACACGCCGTCAATTTTATTCAGCACCTGCAACACGCCCACGGTGTGACGCTGGCGGTCCTTCATCGGCATGCACATGATGGTGTGGGTCTTATATCCGGTGCGGCGATCCACCTCGGGGTTGAACCGGGAATCCTGGTAGGCGTCGGGGATGTTGACGGCTTGGCCGCACTGGGCCACCAGTCCGGCGATCCCCTTCCCCAGAGGAACGCGGATTTCGGTGGGAACGGCGCCATGAAATACGCGCGACCAGATTTCCTGGCGGGCTTCGTCCACCAGGAATAGGGTGCAGCGATCGGCGTGCATGACCTCGCAGGTGGCCTGCATGATTTTTTGCAGCAGGCGGTCGAGATCATGCTCGGCGGCCATAGAGGTCATGACTTCGAGCAGCGCGGTCAATCGCTTTTCGGCAGTGCGCTCTGATCCCTGCAACTAACCCACCTCGATAGACCCGCCGCCAGAAAATCGCCACTGGGGGGGCCGGAAACCCTGAATTTTAGCACGGAGTTTACTGGGCTTCGCGAGTGATTCGCGCAGTGTGCCGCGGTTGATACGAGGCGATTCCAGGCCTGCGTTGGGGAAGCGGTGGCTTATACTCTGGCGGTTGATGTTGCGTTCCCAGGGTGAGCTCATACTAATGAGGAGGGCCATGGCCACCATCGAAGTGCGGTTACATTCTGATCGAACGAAAACCGGCACACTCCACTTGAACGACGATTCCGGTACGGTGCTCGCCGGTCCCTATACTGTGCTGGGCAAGTCCGACACCCAGATTGCGGAGGAGTATGGCAATCCGTCGCGTGATCCCACCCAGCCTTATGGCGATACCCCCACCGGCGTGTATGAAGTGGCGGGATACAAGACCACCGGCACGCATCATTATCCTGCCCACAGTTACGGACACTTTGGGGCGATTGCCTTGAAAGCGCGCGAAGGCCAGGCCATGGTAGCGGAAGAAAACGGACGCACCGGGCTGCTGATCCACAGTGGCGACCCCGGCCATGGCGGCCAGCTGCGGCCCACCAACGGATGCCTGCGATTATCCAACGGCCATATGAGGAAATTGTTGCACTCCATCTCTCGCGACAATGTTACGGTGGGCCAGTGCGTGGTGAGCGAAATGGAGTTGGAAGAAACCGAAGCCTCGGCCCCCGATCACGGCCATCATATGGGAGACCCTCCGCCGCACTTCGCCGAGGATTGGCTGGAGGAACCACCGCCCGGAAGTGATCCTGAAAGCGATTAAACCGGGTTCCCTTGCGACGCTGGCGAGACGGGCTTGCACTCAACACATCACAAAGCTATCCCGCTTCACATCCCAAGAAGAGGCGCGGCGCTGGGCAATAACCGGCTGGCCCTGACGGGTTACCAGTATGATGGCTCCGGCAACCTGACCAACGATGGCACTCATACCTACCAGTATGATGCCGAGGGCCAGATGGCCAACGTCGATAGCGGAGGCAGTAACTATCATTCCTACATGGGCGGCCCGGACGGGCAGCGGGTGCGCAAGGCGGGAGCTGACGGCACGGCGACTGAATACATCCGTTTTAACGGCGAGACCCTGTCCGACTGGAATACCTTTAGCGACTGGAGCGATTACATCTATGCCGTAGGCAAGCGCATCGCCCGCGCCGACAATTATGAAGACGAGTTGCTCACCCAGGGCACAAGCTGCTCGAGCTGCGCTACCTACTTTCGCTTAAGGAATGGCACGGGATACTTGCTGAGCGGATACGTTATCCAGACAGGCGATAAACTGATGGTGCGCCAGTGGCAAAGTTCCGGAGTACATGGCGGGGTGGGACTGGACTTTGCTTCCGGCAACACCCTGACACTTGGCAACATGGCTTCCGATCCGAACAACAACCAGTGGGACTACCGGAGTTTCGATCTCAGCACGGTGGCGGGCAACACGGTTACGTCGGCATGGGTCACCACCCAATCCACTCCCGCCAGCGGTGGTTGGAACATCAATTACCAGGATTTCGTGCTGCTGGGCTTCGATGGCACGGTGCACAAGCTGTACTCGCATGATAAGAGCGCCAACCTGGAGATCTCCGGAACCACCGGCCCAACTTACAGCGTGACTCACGTTCCCAACCTGGGCAACGTAAGTGACCAGACCACGACGTTCTACCACGGCGACCACCTGGGCTCATCGCGATTGTTGTCAAACGCCAACGGCTATCCCACCTGGCAGGGCACCTACTACCCCTACGGAATGGAGTACACCCCACCCACAAGCACCGACAACACCGCCACCGTCAACAACTTCAAATTCACCGGCAAAGAAAGAGATGCGGAGAGTGGATTGGACTATTTTGGGGCACGATACTACGCGAACACGATGGGACGCTTCATGAGTATTGATCCCGCACCAATAACCGCGCGAGTTTTGTTGCTTCCTCAGAGATTTAATCGATATTCGTACGTAATTGGAAACCCTCTCAGCAGAATTGACGTAGATGGACTCAGTGATGTCTTTATGTATATATTCCGGCAAATCGAAACAACGAGATCTACTACTGGAAGTTTTCGATTGCTTACTCCCGATTCCACTGTCGAGGGATTCACACTCGAACCGCCAGACAAAGGAAACCAACAGAAAATTAGTCGTATTCCGCAAGGTATCTACGACGCGACATCGGTAGCTACGGCTAACACTAACGTTAACGCAATATTAGAGGTATCGAACGTGCCGGGACGGACACGTATCCGGGTCCATCCGGTAATTACCCAAAGGATACTATAGGATGCATTTTGCCGGGGACAACGAAAGGAACGAACTTCGTCGGAAACAGTGGCAGGAAAGTAGATGAAATGAAAGACGCGATCGACGCAGTTGTGGAAAAAGACAGTAAGAATAAAGAAAGCACAACGTTTCACGTTGTGATTATTGACCCAGTGAAACCTATACCCGTGAAGGTTCCCGAAACTATACCCCTTCCCGCCACAGATATTCCCGTCAAAAAATGATGTCGACGGAGATTCTGGAATAGACCGATTGATGGTCGCTCAATTAATGTACTTCTTTTTTGCATAGCAGGGTCGCGAATGAAAGGACGGGCAATGAATCTAGGCGGAACCTTAATTCTCTTAATGGTCATTTGCCCGTTGGGACAGTGCCGCAATCCTGCTGTCGCTTGCAAGGCTATGGCACGTCGTGTCGGTGATTTTTATCTTTACTCACTGCCGAGCACGAATCCAGCGTCGAAAACGCATGAGTTTCAGCGTTCTCTGTTCGAGATGAGCGTTTGCCCGCAAGAATGGCTGCGATCGGTAAGCTCGCTTTCTCTTAAGCAACGAGAAGTTCTTCGCCAGGACTTTATTGATTTATCGCCGGCTCTGTTCGAGAACGCTCCGAGTTCTGAGAGTTGTATTTCATATGCCATCCAGCATAACGACGGCCTCAAAGAAGGACTTCACACATATCGACTCTTAAATGTCTTGAAATTAGGAGCTTCGGCTAAACGCTCCATTTCTGACTGTGGCCAGTTTGCCCTTGACACCATGAAACATCTACTCGAAGACTGGCCTCACGGGGACGGCGACGGCGTCATTATCCTATCGGATGAAATTTTACTCACTATTGCGGTTCACCCGTCGTCTTCGGCAGTGCTATTCAGTAAGCAAAAGATATACGCGGAAGTGCTGGATAGTCTGGACGAGTCTTTTACAGATTTCGGTGGGCAACGCGCTCGTAGAGGTTCCCATGATCGAAGTGAGGATTTGGGGGTATTCCGTAAATATCTATATATGATTTGCGCGGAAAGAAATACTCCATCTTTGCGCCCGCTCATGCTCAAACTAGAGAAGATTCGAATAACAAAAGTCGACTAAATATATCGTTTTTGCCTCAACAAAGCATGATCTCGTTGGCGGGTGGCCCACAGAATTAGGGTGGCGGGTGGCCGCACACGATTAGGGTGCCCCTCGATAAGAGTGAAGGCGTTGTCACAGTTGTCCGGTGCAGGTTTTGGTTCCCGCTGAGTTGGCCAGCAGTGGTTGCACCGAAGGCTAATCATGGTCTGAAGTTATCCACAAGAGGGGCATACATTTCGCTGAGGGATATTTCGCGCTCTAATCGGCCGAGCGTCCCTTGGCGACGGCTGCCGGGTCCCATTCAACACCTCACAGAAATGCCCGATTCAAAGTTGGCCGGGTTAAAAGAGCGGCGCGCCGGGCTATGATGCAGACTTGCCGGGTGATCGCGGGAACCCTCAAGCGCGTGGCGGCGTCTCTTAAATTGTATGCAGTGAGGACCTTAATGATGGATGGCAGATTGCGATGTCCACGCGCTCTTGTCCTGCTGGCGCTCTTCGTTACCCTGGTATGCGGAATCGGTAATACCCAGGGCGGGACCGCGAGTTCCGGCGCTAATACCGCCGAGCGACTGGCACAAGCGCTTTACGAGCAGGGAAAGTTTGTGGATGCTTTGCCGCTGTTCGCGAATTTATCCGCTGACCATCCTTCGGATAAGGTGCTTAAGGAACGCTGGGCATGGTGCCTTTTCCAATATGCCACGACACTATCTGACCCTGAGCAGCGCAAAAAGACGCTGACCAAGGCGCATGCGGTGGCGCTTGAAGCCAACAAGCTGGGTGACAACAGCCAGCTACTGATGATGCTGCTGCAACTACCGGTAGATGGCAGCGAGAAGGAGTATTCGACAAAGAAAGAGGTCAACGAGATTTTGAAGGCGGCAGAAGCTGACTTCGTTCGCGGCGACCTGGACAAGGCCAAAGCAGGGTACCTGCGAGCGCTTGCGCTCGATCCCACGAACTATGACGCCGCACTTTTTACCGGTGATGTCTTCTTCAAGCAACACTCCTATGCCAACGCCGGGGAGTAGCTGGGCCGGGCGATCCAGATCGATCCTAATCGTGAGACCGCTTACCGCTATTGGGGTGACGCCCTAATGGCCATGGGAAAGGAAGATGAGGCCCGCGCGAAATTCATCGACGGCATCGTCGCCGAGCCTTATAACTCGCGTTCCTATACTGGACTGACCAACTGGCTCAAGCGCAACAACCTGGTTTTGAACAGCATGCGGCTCAATGATCACGCGGCGGTCGCGGTAAAGGACGAAAAGAACACCACCATCACGATTGACGCTTCTACCCTGGGCAAGAATGACCCCGCGGAATCGGCCTGGATGATGTACGCCATGGCCCGCGCCGGCTGGCATGGGGAAAAATTCAAGAAAGAATTTCCCAACGAGCCCAAGTACCGCCGGACGATGAAAGAAGAAGTGGATTCCCTGGACACCATGATCGCGATGATCAAGGGACAGAAGAACTACGCGAAGCAATTCAAGAAGTTGGAGCCGTCGATGCAGACCCTGATCAAGGTACAGGAGGCCGGTTTACTGGAGCCGTTCGCGCTGCTCACCCGCGCCGATGACGACATCGCCCAGGACTATGAGCCTTACCGGGCTGCCCACCGGGATAACGTCCGGCGATATCTGGACGAATTTGTGGTGCCCAGGCGGGCGCGCTGAGCGCCAAATCCCCGGCCAAACACCGTCAACTCAGGAGATTTCGAAACCGCCGCTGCCGGAGCAGAAGTCGGCGAATGCCTGCACGATCTCCACGGTGATCCCGGGTTCACCCGCCGCGCCCAGGGCTTTCACCATTTTTTTTACGATGGCCAGTGATGGAGAGCGCGATGACTGCGTGCGGTTGGGTTTCTTGCCGCGAAATTTCTTTACGTAGGCCTCGGTTTTGCCAGCCGCAATCATTTCGTTGAGGCGCCGGCCTATGGCCCTGGCTTTTGCGGCGGAGATCTTATGGCCGGAATTGGAGTGCCCTAGGGTGATGTCCTTCTCGGTGAGAATGTCGGGTGCGACCCGGGAAACGTACGTCCACAACGGCGCCCAGTACCAGATCGTGCAGTGAAAATATCCCCCGGCGGCAGTCGCCGGCTTGAGTCCGGTGACATCCATTCCCATACGCCCTCCCATCAATGTTTCGTGGTCCCGCTAACTTAATTATATGAGGCCTCCCACTCCAGCCTGGGAGGTGTTCCTGAAAGAGAAACCTAGGACGTAAAGCTGGCGTCGCGGCCGCTCTAATAGGCGCGGAAACCGCCTTTGTCCGATACAATTGCCTTAACGCTCTTATTGCCCTTCGCCCTGCTCCTGAAAGGCGTTCATGCAAATGAAATACAGCTCAAAATGGATGTTAATTCCCGTGGTAATGGTTCTGGCCGGATTATCGGGGGCGCAGCAACCGGCGGAAAACATCGCCAACCCCGACGCGGCCGCTGCCCGCGTCGAGGCCCGCAAGGCCGCAGCGGAGACGTCGCAGGATTACGTTATCAGTCCCAATGACGTGGTCGAAGTTCTGGTCAATGATGCTCCTGATTTTTCGCGCGACTACCGGGTGAGCTCAACCGGAGAGCTGACCATTCCGCTCTTGCCCGAACCGTTGAATGTCGCCGGGAAGACCCTGGGTAGCGTGGCGCGGGAACTGGAAAGGGAATTAAAAAAGGCCCAGCTGGTGAACACTCCGCGGGTTACGATTTCGGTGAAGGAATCACGCATGCACTCGATCGCGGTGACGGGCGCGGTCAAGAGCCCGCAGATCTATCCGGTTTTCGGATATACCCGCCTCCTCGATCTGCTGTCACAGGCCGGCGGCCTGGCGGACAACGCCGGCCCGGTAGTGAAGGTTACTCGCGCCGGCATTGCCAAACAACTGTCGCAGGGTAAAGAAGAAGATCTGAAAGACGCCATCGCCGCGGCCAACGATAAGAGTGTGGCGCAGCCCGAAGGCGAGACTATTACCGTGCGGCTGAAAGAGCTGCTCAGCGGCGGCAATTCCCGGTTGAATATAAGGGTGTACTCCGGCGACTGGGTCACCGTGCCCCAGGCTGAAATCATTTATGTGGTGGGAGCGGTCACGAAATCAGGCGGATTTGCGTTGTCCACGGCGCATGAAAATATGACAGTCTTGCAGGCGCTGGCATATGCGGAAGATGCCAAGCCTACCGCGCGCATGGATCACGCCATGATTCTGCGGCCGGATGCCACCGCCCCCGAGGGGCGCCGCGAAATCGCCATCAACCTTAAACATATTCTCGAAGGCAAAAGCCCGGACGTGCAGATGAAGCCCGATGACATCCTGTTTGTGCCCGATAGCACCAGCAAACGGGCCTTCCGCAGGGGCGCTGAGGCGGCAATTCAGGCCTTGACCGGCCTGGCAGTGTACCGTCGTTAGGCCGCAAGCTGTTTGCGGATCCATTCGCCTTATCAACATGTTTACCATCATTTTGATCGATGGCCCCTATAGAATAAAACCATGGTGAATTAGATTCGTCCGGCTTGCTATAAACCAGAATCGCAGCTATTCTTGTGACCGTAGAGATACTGAATTGGCAATGCGGGGGCACAATCTAACGCCCGTGGTTGGGAAGATTTTGGGGGTAGGGCAGGCCCGCTGCAAGGCTGGCTTTGGAGAATTTTCTGTCTTGACCTGGTATTCACGAGGTTGTTAGAATCGCCAAACTTTTGGGGGACTGGAAGCATGATTAAAAAATACTTCGGACTTATTGCCTGGATTCTGATTGTTGCATTTCCCTCTGCCACTTTAATGGCTGAAAGCCGTGGCGGCATGCTTTACACCAACGGCGATGTCAGCGTGAATGGCAAGAATGTTGGACGTTCCGTCTCTTTGTTGAAGGGTGACACCGTCCAGACTGCGAAAAATTCGCAGGTCACACTGGCTTTGAACGGCTCGACCGTTTCCCTGCCCGCTAATTCCGGTCTCCGCTACACCGCCAATGACGTGATCAATATTGGCTGCGGAGCTGCCGCGATCAAGACCACTAACGGTCTATCTTCGCGGGCCGCCGGAATTCTGATTCAGCCCAGCTCGCCGGAAGCCAGTTATGATGTGGTCAGCACCGGAAAGACGCTGAAAATTGCCGCACGCAATGGTGCGCTTTCTCTCCGAGATGGTTTCAAGAGCGTTACCGTACCCGCGGGCCAGATGGCGACTTTGCCTGGCAACTGCGACCTCGTGGCCCAGAATGATTCGACTGGCGCTGCCGGGCCCAGCCCGCAAGGTGGCGTCGGCAGCGCAGCCAGCAACGGTGCGAAAAACGCTTCTTCGACCGCCGGAATCAGCACCTTGAACGCGGTTACTTTTGGTCTCATCACCCTCGGCGTTATCGGTGGAGCAATTGGAGTCGGTATTGCCGCTACCCGCCGCGACGTCAGCTCTTCAACCCGGTAAGAGTCCCTCCAGTCCACCTTTAAAAGGAGCCACTTCAAGTGGTTCCTTTTTTTGCTTTCCTGCATTCATCCCTTGACCGTCTTTGGGCTCGCTGTATTGAACTGCGCCAATGCCCGTTGGCAGCATGGAATAGGGTGCGAAACCTGGGCGCCAGTTATACTTATCGCTTCCCTTCTTGACCTGATGTTGAAATACTTCCGGCGACTCTTCCTGAATACCCAGCTCCGAAGGGCTTGAGTAGCACTGCAATAGCTTTCTATGGCAATCACGGACGAACCGACAACTCGCTGTCCCCATTGCGGAAGCACACAGGTGCGGCGATCACAGGACCGAGTATCCTCCAACCGGCTGACCGGCCTCTTGCAGCATGCCTATCGCTGCGAAAACTGCAATCTCAGGTACAACGACTTCAAGTGGCGCAAGGCGACAGCGGCTAGCTTGGGTGATTCCGAACAGATCATTGAACCGAAGGGAGAAATTCTGTCCGGCGTCGGCGCATGGGCCGCGGGAGGAGGAGTGTTCGCGCAGGAAATAGCGGACAGACCCGAGCCGGCGAAATCCACCGACCAGACCGATTCCCGACCAAGCGATTCCCAGCGCATGAAGGCGGCGATGGAAGCGGTCCAGGCAGAACATGAATTCCCGCAGGTCCAGAAAACGGCGGTAGCCGGCAGCGGACGCGAGGCGGCAATGCATGCCCGCACCCTGCGCGAACTGACCGCAACGGGCAACGAACTCCGGCGTGCCAAAGCCGAACTGGCGAGGGCCACGGCTGCGGAGAACGCGTTTCGCGCGCAGACTGAAATGGAAGAGGTAAGGGCGCGGCGAGAACTAGCCGAAGCAGTTTCAGCTGCGGAACGGGAAAAGGCTCTGCGCAGCAAGGCGGAAGCCGAAGTCACAACCGCCCGTGCCGCAAGAAACCGATCGCAATCCGCAGCTGATGCCGTCATCGCGCGCGAAACCTTGAACCGAACCAAGGCGGAAGCTGATGCTGCGCTTGCGCGTGAAATTACCATGCGGGTGCAGGCCGAAGCTGAAACTGCGGTCGCTCGAGAGACTGTCATCAGGATCAAGGCGGAAACTGAGCTCATTCGGGCGCGCGAAAGCGCCATGCTGATCAAGGCCGAAGCCGATGCGGCGGTCGCACGCGAAACGGCGCTCCGCGCTAAAGCGGAGGCCGAGGCCACACAAGCCCGGGATGAAGCCCGGCGCGTTAAGGCCGAGGCCGATGCCGCGGTGGCCCGCGAAACGGCTCTCCGCGCTAAAGCCATCACCGAAGCTGAGGCCGCATTGCTACGGTCCGCGGCGGGCGAAGTATCCGCACTTGCCGCGCGTGAGGCGCTGGCGAAAACCCGCGCCGAGGCGGAAGTGGAACTTTCCCGGGAAAAAGATCTGCGGGCCAAAGCCGAAGAGAATGCGCGGCAAGCAAGGGATGAAGCTGCGCGGGCACTGGCGGCCGCCGAAAAAACGGTGGCCGAGCAGAATGCATTGCGCGCAAATGCCGAAGCTGCTGCCACCCATGCAAGGGATCTCGCGGCACGGACCAAAGCAGAGACCGAATTCGCAGGCTCGCGCGAAAGCGCGCTGCGGGCCCAGGCAGAGGCAGCCGCAGCGATGGCCCTCGAAAAAAGCAAGAAATCAAAGGTGGAGGCAGCGGCGCTGGTCGCGGCGGAGGTCGCGATCCGCAGCCAGGCTGAAGCGGGCGCAAGCCGTGCCCGCCAGGAAGCCGATCGCTTGAAAGCGGAAGTAGATGCACAGCTCAAGCGCGAGATCGCGGCCCGGAAAATAGCGGAAGCCGATGCGGTCAAAGCCCGGGAGGAAGCTGTGCAAGCCAGGGCCGAAGGGATGCACGCGGGGGAAATTGCGAAGAATCTGAAATCAAACGCGGAAACGGCGGCGGCGAGGCAGCGTGCGGAAGCGAACCGCGCGAGAACGGAAACTGATGCCGCAATCGCTCGGGAGACTGCCGCCCGGAACAAAGCGGAAGCGGATTCGGAACGGACTCGAAAAGGCGCGACAGAGGCCAGGGCGGAAAAACAGGCGGCGGTGGCAGCAGGAGCCGGGTTGCGAGTCGAGGCTGGAGCCGAAGCGGCCACCGCCCGAAAGGAAGCCGAAGAAGCCGTGGCGGCGCGAGACCGCGAGCGCATGGCGCGGATTCAGAAGGAAGATGAAGCGCAGGCCGCCCAGGAAATCGCCGCGCGGGCGGAGGCCGAGGCCGCGCAAGCCAAACACCAGACTCTGGCGAACGAGGCGGCAGTTGCGGTTGCCGCTTTGGAAGCGGCTCACCTGGCGAGAAAACATAGTGAAGAGGCGAGCATCGGCACGCGACAGGAACTAGATTCCCGGCTGGCTGGTGAGGCGGCCGCCCGGGCGGCCGGCGAAGCTGAAGCCGCGCGCACCGCCATCCGCCTGCGGGAAGAATCTGATGCGCGAGCCGCACAAGAGGCGGCCCAGGCCAAGGCCGACGCTGAAGCGGTGAGGATTGCGGAGCGCGCCAGAGCCGATGAGGCTGCCTTGGCGGCGGCCGTACGCACCAAGGCAGAAGCCGAAACCCAGGCCTCTGCCCGAGCGCGGGAAGCAGCGGACGCGCGGGCCGCGAAAGACGCCGCCCGCAAGCAGGCCGAAACCGACGCCCGGCTGGCTCGCGAAGCGGCCGTTCAAGCCTCAGCCGAAGACAAGGCCGCGCGTTCCAGGATGGAAGCCGATGCGCAGGCCGCTCGCGAGGCTGCAACCCAGGCCAGGGCGGAAGCCGAGGCGGCGAGGATTGCCGCGCTGGCCCAGGCCGAAGAACACGCGCGAATCGCGCGCGAGGCCGCAGCCCGTTCTGATGCCGAAAATGTGGCGGCGGCAACGCGCGCGCGAGAACAGGCGGACGCCCTCAGGGCGCGCGCAGCGGCGACGCTAGCGGCGGCAGAATCGGCCCGGGAACAGGAACGTGCCCGCACCACGGCGGCCAGAACCCCGATCGCCCCGGTCATTCCTATCGCGGTCCCCAGCGCTGCCTTCAACCCGGCTCCGGTTCCAGGCGCAGGATTCACCATCAGCTTTGCGGCGGCCTCCGGCGACCAGTTCATTGATCTGGAAGAGGCCCGCATCCGCTACCGTGCGGCGGGCTCGGGACACCCGTTGCTTCTGCTGCACGATTGGGGCGCTTCGCTGGAAAGCATGAATAACATTTTTGACGCGCTGGCCCCCAGCTACGCGGTCGTTGCCGTCGATCTTCCCGGCCATGGCCAAAGCGGCAAGCCGCCGCGCCTGCTGACTTTCAATGACTTCGCGGATTGCATCCTGGCGGTGATGGATCATCTGCATCTAGCTGAAACTCACATTCTGGGTCACTCTTTTGGAGGAAGCCTCGCCCTGCAACTGGCGCATGACCATCCCGAGAGGGTTTCTAAGTTGGCACTGGAAAATGTGGGAGTGGGGGTCGCCGCCGGCAGCGGCGCGGCCGCTCCGGCCCAAGCCGGGCTCTCGCGTTTTTTCAAAGCAGCGCCATCGGCCTTGAGCGCGGGTGCGATGAGCACTGTTTCCGAAACAATTGGCGCCGCCAGCCTTACCGCAATTCTGCCTTCAGTCAAAGCGGAGACTTTGTTGATCTATGGCGAAAATGATGCGTGCGCAGCGCAGGCAACGCGCCTGAAAGAGCTCATGCCCCACTGCGAAACCGCATCATTGAAGAACGCCGGACACCTGGCTCACTCGGAACAGAGCGCAATGTTCCTGCTGGTGGCCAAGAGGTTCCTGCGCGAACCGCAGGAAGTTCCCGCGGCCTCGCAGCCCAAATTCGCGCCCAGTAGACGATCGCGCTGAAGGCGGGTTGGTCGGTCCAACCCGGGGCTGGGTGTCAACAACTTTGGCAGGCCGCTTTTTGCTGGGAAAAATTGATCGAGATAGCTTGCCTTAGTCACGCCCGATCATCGGCTTACTCGCGGGTATGCGGCACGAGTAATTCTTCCGCGATGGATATCGAACCGGGCTCAGCCAGCGCCTCGGGACTATCCAGCGGACATTCTGAATCAATCCAGGACGCAATTGCCCATTGTTAATTAGGAGCGGCTTCATTAGGATGTTGCACGCTGGCGGGAAGCTTATCTGCCTGGCATGAAAGAGGAGTGGCTTATGAAGATGAAATCGATGCTGGTGGCGGTTTTGTTTCTGCTGGGCGCAACCCTGTGTTTTTCCGCCGACGTGAATATGGGCACATGGAAGCTGAATGAGGCAAAATCGAAATTGAGTCCCACGATGGCCAAGAACCACACGGTCACCTATGAGGCCGCTGATGACAGCGTCAAGGTCAGCGTGGATGGCGTCTCCCCTAACGGCAAGGACATTCATAGTGAGTGGACGGGAAAGTACGACGGAAAAGACTACCCGGTGACCGGCGATCCGACATCGGACACCCGCGCGTACAAGAGGATCAACCGCCACACCCTCGCGCTGACCGGGAAGAAGAATGGCAAGATCAACAGCACCATGCGCATCGTGGTCGCGCCCAGCGGCAAGAGCCGCACCGTCACCGTCCACGGATGGGATGCCCAGGGGAAGAAGGTCACCAGCATGGCGGTGTACGACAAGCAGTAGCCAGGAACCAAACCTGAACTTGTTAGCGTGAAGGCCCGGCAACCCGGGCCTTCGCATTTTGCTTCCCTACATTTTGACGGTTGAAGATGCCCAGCGGAAAATGGCAGTGCCTAGCCAGCCACGGTCAGATACCCACGAACGCTGGACTGATTACCTCGGTGACGACCGCCTTCCCATTCTCGCCGGTCCCATTGCCTGCCCAGCATCCCGTCGCGATCGGGGTGTTTCCGAACACCGCTGACAGAATCAGAAAAGCTGGGGAGCAAATTACTGACTGGCTTCCGACATGAACAAGTACGACACCTGGTAGTACGCGGTGTAGGCGTATGAGCGCAGGTCGTTGGTGACGAAAATGTCTCGCAGAGAGAGCAGCCCGGTGCGATCTGAAGGGACGAGCTCCTTGAAGAGGCTGCGGGCGCCGGTCGCGAGGTCGACGCGTTCGAGGCGACTGGGAATCTCGCCGCGGTGGTAGGCCAGAACCGACAGGCCGTCCGCGCTCCACAAGACGATTTCGTCGACTTCGGTGAGGGCCGGCAGCGGCCGCGGATCCCCACCTGCGATCGGGTACACGAAATACTTCCTTTCGGGCCCACGCGCGAGCACCAGCTTTTCGTCGGACGATAGGGTCCCGTCGCGGGTGCCTTCTGGCATCACCGGCTGCGGAGGCCCTCCGCCAATCTCCTGCAGAAAGAAGCGCGAAGCCTTTCCGGGTTCATTGCCGCTGACCAGCAGGCGCTTGCCGTCGCGAAACCATCGCGCAGTGGCGTAGTTCTCAATTTGGCCCCGCTCCAGTTGGCGAATCTCACCGGCCCCGGTGGGATAGATGACGAGTTGGGGTGGATGGGACTGAACGACGGCGAGTACCCACTTGCCGTCGGCAGACAGGTCGGCGGGCCATCCGTCCCCGAGGCGCAGCACGGGCGAGCCGTCAGTCTTCCGCAGGCATACTTCGTAATTGGCGCCGAGTGCGGTTTCGGCGAACAGCAGGGTCTTGCCATCCTGGGAGAGGGAGCGCACATGCGAGGTGCTGAGCCACGACAGGTCTCGATCCTGAGTGGCGCTCGCCAGACGAACGATGCTGGCGTATCGAAAGTCCGCGCGGGTGGCGAGCCAGCGCCCGTTGCGGCCGATGTCCTGAATGGTAAGCCCACCGGGTGACTGGTAGGCGATCCGCCTTTTTCCATCCAGGGTGGCGGCGTAAACCATGTAGCTTCCGCCCATCTGGCTCGCGGAAAAAAAGACCTCTCCCCCATTGGGCGACCAGGCAAGTCCCCTGGCGCTCCAGTAGCCGTCGGACAATACCGCGTTCTTGCCGGAAAGATCTATGATATTGACGGATCCGCGGTCGTCCCACTTTCGCGGGTGCTCGAAGTAAGCGATGCGGTCTCCTTTAGGGGAGAAGCGGACATCGGACATGAATCCGCTGACCTCGCGGAGCACGTGGCCAATTGGGTATTCGAGACGGTCCCGGCCGCCCACCTCGCGGATAATTGCGAGCTGCGACCCGTCGGGCGACCAGTCAGCCTGGCGCACTCCCTCCAATATCTCGCGCGGCGCGCCGCCATCCATCGGCATACGCGCCAGGGTGCCGGTGAAAAGCCGGAACCATACGTAGTGGGCGTCAAGGAGGACCGCGAGTTCCCGTTTGGAGGAGACCGCGAGCAGGTGTGTTCCGCTCGGGCCGAGGGGTTGGGGTTCGGGATTGCCGGGGCGCAAGGTGAATATCTGCGGAGTATTACCCGAGTCTGCGGCGCTATAGATGACCGTATCTTCTTCGCCGGCGAACGAAGCCTGGAAGATGGCCTCGCCGCGAAAGTTCAATTGGCGGAAGGCAAGCGGCTTGGGCACACGGCCCGCGCGTAACGCGAACAGCAGCGCGGCCACCACCACGGCGGTCAATAAGGCTGCGGCAAGCCACGCGGCCCGCGTGCTCAATATACGCCGCGCCGCGACGCCAACCGGCATTTCCCCCGAGGAACTGCTCTCCGCAATCCACCGCAATTCCTTGCCGAGGTCGCTGGCTGATTGCCACCGTTCATCGGGATCTTTCGCAAGACAAACCTGGATGGTGCGGTCCAATGCCCGCGGCGTAAGCGGCTGCAGGGTTCGGATCGGCGTCGGCTCTTTTTCCACCACCGCCGCCGCCACGCTGAACAGGTTTTGGCCCTGGAACGCCCTGCTTCCGGTCACCATTTCGTAC
>JBBQWT010000031.1:0-34083 GCA_038210375.1 Terriglobales bacterium
CAACACCATCTCGACCACCACCACGGTGAATGCGGCGCCCTTCGTGGATCTAGGCCTCACCAAGTTCGTGGTGGCATCAACGGTAACGGCGGGAAAAGCAACCGGCGCCAGCGTGGATGTAACCAACAGCGGCAACTCGGCCTCGGCAGCCACCAGCCAGAACCTGCTGATAGAAGAACGCAGCTCGGGCACCGTCGTGCTGGGCAAAGCCGACATCCCTTCAATCGGGGCGGGCGCCACTGTGACCGTCATCGTCACCTTCACCCCCATCGGCTCGGGTGCCAAGACGCTCTTTGCCGAGATCAATCCTTCGCTCACCGGCGATCCCACACCGGCCGACAACACCATCTCGACCACCACCACGGTGAATGCGGCGCTCTTCGTAGATCTGGGCCTGTCGAACTTCGTGGTTGCGGGCACGCTGACTTCGGGGCAATCGGCCACGGGCACGGTAGATGTGAGCAATACGGGAAACACCGCGTCCACGGCGACCAGCCAAAACCTTCTGATTGAAAACCGCATCTCGGGAACAACGACCGTCCTGGGGAAGGCAGATATTCCCTCGGTTCCAGCGGGCGGCAAGGTCACAGTCACCGTGACGTTCACGCCGACCGGCTCGGGGTCGCAGACGCTATTTGCGGAGATCAATCCGCGAGTAGCGGGCGATCCCACCACCGCAGATGACACAATATCGGTTACGGTAACGGTCAATTCACCGGCCGCGGCCAACTACACGATCACCTCGGCAGTTTTCACCGGCTACCCGAATCCGGCCACCGGGGCGAATGCCATCCAATTTAGTAGCACCAATACTATCCAGAACCTTGACGTGATCGTGACTAACAACGGTTCTACCAGCCCGACTGGCACGATCACGGTAACGGCGGTTTGCTCCCCTGTCTGCACGGCGTCGCGCTCCACCACCATCCCCGCTCCGGCTGCGGGTACTTCCAGTGTGGCCACGATTTCGACGGGGACCATAAATTTGCCGCCAGGCGCCTACACCGCGACGGTGACCCTCAGCACATCCATCAGCCAAAGCAGCACCGCGGATGATTCGCTGAGCTTCCCGTTTGAGGTGTTTGACTTCAATCTACGGGCGGCTCCGGGAGCGCTGGCCACTCAGAATGTGCTGGTGGGAACAATCAACACTTTTGCAGATATCCTCGACGAGACCGGGGACTTAACGAAGATAGCCATACCGATCGGCGTATCGGACACAACCCAGCCCACTGCCACCAGCTTTTCATTCACTACGCCGCAGCCGGGTGACAGCCAGCAAACGATTTCAGCGAACGTCCTGTCCTCCCACGTCCTGGGGGCCGGCAGTTTTGTGGTGAGCGGCAATCGGCGCGGCGAGATTCGGACGCTGACGCAAAATGTGAATTTCTATATTGCCGGCTGGCAGCCGATTACCTATCCGGCCAACTCGCCGTCGAACCCGGTTAAAGTCAACGCCGGCAGCTCCACCCCCACGACTGCCGACTTCAAGCTGACCGGGAACTTCCTGGGGACAGCTGCGGTCAGCGTGGCGCCGGTAAGCGGCTTTGCGATCACACTGAGCAGCACGACGGCGAACGCGAATGATGTCATCACCGTTTCGGTGCTAGCATCCAGCGGCGCCACCACCGGAACGGTGGTAGCGATCACGCTGACGGCGGTGATACCTAACACCAGTCCCACGCAGCAAGTCACAATTCCGTTCTATGTTTTGCCCACGGCAGTGCCTGAGCTGACCATAGCGAGCGCGCCCACGCCGGCGCGCAGCGTTGACTCCACTTCCCCGCTGCTTTCGGGCGAGCCCCTGAATTATTCGGTGACGGTGAAAAACAATGGCTCAGCAGCTTCCACCTCGGGCACCCTGGTGCACTTGGCATTTTCGAGTGGTGGGTCGCTGGGATCGACGGCGCTGCCTTCAATACCTGCCGGCGGTAGTGTCACAGTGAGCGTTCACCTGGTAGCGCCGGACCCGGTGACTACGGGCACGAGCACCCTGGTAGCCTATGTTGATACTGATCCGGCCGGCGATCTCAACCCGGCGAACAACAGTTTCAGCTTTACCCTGCCTACATCGGACTGGTCGATGGCGACGGATAATCCCGGGGGAAGCAATCTCAATCCGATATTCGTGGCTCCAGGTTTCAGCGCGGCGGCAACGGTGCGGGCAAACGCCGCGAGCGGAACGGTAGCGGGACCGATCCAGTTAATCAACGGAATCGTTAGCACGCGGCTGACGACCACGCTGGGGACCACTACGTTGTCGCATGCAACGACCCTGTTCACGTCCGACAATATCTCGGCTGCGGCAAATGCCGCCAATGGAGAGTATCTGGCGCAGGTTCTCGGCCAGTTTGTGGATGCAGGCCTCGTTACTGCTCAGCGCCAGACCACGGTTTTTGTCGATGTGGGCAGCGGAGCGCCCGCCGATCGGGTAACAGTCGTTCCCAGTCCTGATAACCGCTCCACGCCGCGCCAGCTTAATGGCACGCTCCCCGAACAGGAAACCCTCACCGCCAGCCGCGCCGGCTGCAGCGGCTCGTGTCCGGGAACCGTGGACCTGCATTTCACCGACGATCCCGCGGTGGTAAGCACTCCACAACAGATCAAGGCCCTGAGCTACGGCACGCCTGCAACGGTGCTCTTCGCCGCCGCGGAAGATTCCGACGGCACCATCAATTCGGGCTCGGCCAATTCAATTGTCAGTGCGACCTCGGTGCAGACATCCATCGTGCGCAGTGTTCCCATTACTCCGGTGGTCGGGACCCAGCAAACCACGCTGCGATTCCAAATTGGGGACATCTTCATATCGGCGCCTCCGGGCTGCACTTCTATTAAGCCCAACGGAGTCTCGGCGACTTTCAACATCGGCTATGTGCCGGTCGACGGATTCAACGTTCCATCTCTGGATTTCCAGTGGACGCTGCCCAGCGGCGTTACGGTGGACCGCCCGTCGGGAACCGAACCCTTCAACGGCAGCACCTACGGTAGCGGCTCGGATACGTTCACCTTTACCAACAGCAATACCACCGAGATGGGCCCGGCCACCCTGATCTTCCAGATCACGGTCAGAAATTCGCTGGCATCGGAGAGCAAATTCTTCGCCATTCCAGTGCAACTGAACACTGTGTGCTCCGCAGTGAACGGGGGAAGCTCGGCAAGCGTCCTCCGCGGATCCTGGTCGAAAGATTCGGTCAGCCTGCGAACAATGGGGGCGCGGCTACCAGCCACCAGCAGCGCGCTGCCCGACCTGCAGATATCCGCCAGCGACATTACCTTCACGCCGTCGATTCCAAAGGCTGGCGAGAGCCTGCAGCTTCGCTTCCGGATCACCAATGCCGGGGATGGCGATGCTACCCAGGTGCCAATTGCGCTGCAGGTCGCGGGCAGAACCGTGGCTGAAGATAAATTCGACGTGCGCGCGCACAGCAGCACCCTGGCCGGCTTGGAATGGACGCATGTGCAAACTCCGGGGCCGCTCGATCAAACGGGTGTGCGAGGGCATAGCGCGGACGAGAGAGCAGGCGTTCGCAACAGCCCGCCGGGTGCAGCCGCGCTCGATGCGGAGGTGGCCATCGATCCCGCGCACTCGACGCCGCAGAAGACTGCGCTGAACAAAATTGCCAGGGTTCCACGGCTCAACTTACAGGATGGAGGAGCGGCGGCCATCGCGGGCATGGGTGGCGGAACTCCGCAAAGAGTGATCGTCGAGATACAGGAAGGCGCCTGTGAAGGTTTCCGGTTTGCCTCGGGGGCCGCTTCCAACTGCGATAACGCCGACCTTGCCATTTCCGTGGAGGAACTGGCCGACGGAAATTACCAGCTTAGCTCCGATCAAGGCGTGGCCGACGCCGGCCCCGCGCTGCTATCGGCGACTGGAACGCCAAGCGGGTCAGGATTGCACTTCGGACACCAGGTCAAGGCGATTGCCGGACACACGTATGCCGTGCAACTACAAGACGGCAGGACGGGATGGCTGACGGTGCAGGCCATACTCAGTTACGGGCAACTGGATGCCAAAACCCAAAAACTTTTTGGCAAAGGTGGCCCTCACAAAGTGGTCAGGAAGCTGGGCGGAGATTCCGGGCCGCAGCAGGCGGGAGACGTTGCTGCTGGGGTTCGACAGCCGGCGGTTTACTTCGATGTGATCTACCAGATGTGATCCCTGAGGATCACTGTGAATGAACTTGCGGGATTAGTTTTTTGCTGCCGTATTCACGAGGGCATGGATGAGATTATTTTTCAGGCGGATCTATTCCATTTTCTTAATTGGGTTGAGTTTGATAGTAGCTGGCGGCCCGGCGAGTTCCTTCGCCCAGTCTGGCTCAGCGCCCGTCACCAGCGCAGGCTTCACCTTGCAGTCCTTTGCCAAACGGCCTCTCAGTTTTGAAGCCAACCAGGGACAATTGCCGGCCCCGATCAAATTTCGGGCACGTGGCGACCATTACAGCATCCTTCTATCCTCCGGCGAAGCGATGATCGCCCTGCAACCCTCCGTCTCCGGCCAGAAGTACACCATTGAAGGAACGCGCCTGGGCGATGGCTTGATGCCAGTGCTCGGGGCGGGACTTCAACCTGCAGAGCACGCGATTGCCAAGCCCGCACCGCCGGTGATGGTCCGAATGACTCTGCTGGGAGGTAATGCCGCAGCCCCCATGGCCGGAGTGGAAAAGTGTTCCGGACACAGTAATTATTTTATCGGGGATGATTCCCGCAACTGGCACACCGAAGTCGCGAACTTCGCCAAGGTTCGCTATGGAACCGTGTATCCCGGAGTGGACCTTCTCTATTACGGCAACCAGGAGCGCCTGGAATTCGATTTCGAGATAGCTCCCCACGCCGATTCGCGCGCCATCCTGATGAACTTCGAAGGCGCCGGCAGCGTTCAGGTGAACGCCGCTGGAGAACTGTTGTTAAAAACCGGCAGCGGGCAACTGGCGCTGCATCAGCCGGAGATTTACCAGGTTACGAAAGGCAGGCGAAACCCCATTGCTGGGCGCTACCGCCTGCGGGGGCCGAACCAGGTTGGCTTTGAGATTGGGGCTTACGATCGAAGACGCCTTCTGGTCATCGACCCGGTGTTGATTTACTCCACCTACCTGGGCGGGAAGGCCGACGAAAATTCTACCGGAATTGCAGTAGACAGCGCCGGCAACGCGTATGTGGCGGGCGTGACCAGTTCCTCCGATTTTCCCGTGACCGCTGGCGCGAGCCAGCCGAGGTGCGGCACCGATGGGCTTTGCAACGGACGGAGCGATTTTTTTGTCGCCAAGTACAGCCCTGCGGGAGCGCTGTTATATTCCACGTTTATTGGCGGGAGCGGCAACGAATTCGTGGGCGCGAACCCCGGCCACAACATAGCAGTGGATGGCTCGGGAAATGCCTACATTACGGGCAACACCCAGTCCGGGGATTACCCCACCACGCCGGGCGCATTTTCCACCGTGAACACCATGAATTCCGGCAGCCTTGCGGGGGTGGTGACAAAGCTGAATCCCACCGGCTCGGCGCTGGTTTATTCCACTTATCTTAATAATGCCGCCCTGATGGGAGCACAACAGACCAAAGACTCCTCAACTCGGCAAGTGCAGGAAGATCCGCCGTTAATTCCGGCTCCTGCCGGCAATGCCATTCATTCTACGGCCACTCGTAAATCGCAGCGGATTGATGCAGTTCCGGGGAGGCAACCGTGACCCCTGCCGGGTTCGTCCGCTCGCTCGTGGGCGCTTCGCTTCTGTGCGCGACTGCAATGCACGCCCAACAGTCGTTAAGCGAGAGAAATAATAAGGATGCCGCGCCGGGGAAATCGGAACCGACGTCGAAGGTTCGCCTTGCCGGCGCTTACGGACGCATGCCGTTAAGCTTTACGGCGAACCAGGGGCAGGCCGACCCGCAGGTCAAATTTTTGTCGCGAGGAAGCGGCTACAGCCTGTTCCTCACTCCGACCGAGGCAGTGCTGGCATTGCACAAGCCCGGCCGCGCAGACAGTACGCGTTCCACGGCGACACCGAGCCCGTCGATCAAGAAAGAAGGCGAGCAATGTGGTCCGGGCGCCGCCGGCTGTGACGGTGCGGCCATTGACTCCGAATTTCCCACGACCGTTCTCCGAATGAAGCTGGTGGGCGGCAACGCCTCCGCCCAGATCAGGGGCGCGGATGAGTTGCCCGGCAAGAGCAACTACTTCCTCGGCAAAGATCCCAGCCAGTGGCGAACTAACGTCCGCAACTTCAACAAGGTGGAATACCGCGGTGTATATCCCGGAGTGGACCTGATCTACTACGGCAACCAGCGCCAACTGGAACACGATTTTGTGGTTGCGCCTGGCGCCGACCCCAAAGCGATTACGCTGGCTTTCTCCGGCGCCCGCCAACTCTCCCTCAACCCAGCCGGCGACCTGGTGATGGACACCAAAGAAGGAGAGGTCGAGCTAAAGCGTCCCCTCGTTTACCAAAGACTTAACGGCGAGGAGCAGAAGGTTGCGGCCCGCTATGTGCTCAACGGCAAGAGCCAGGTTGGCTTTGAAGTTGGCGAGTATAACCACCACCAGCCGCTGGTAATTGACCCTGTCCTCACCTATTCCACCTACCTCGGCGGCAGCAGCACTGATGTTGGTCTCGGCATTGCCGTTGATTCCGCCGGCAACGCTTACGTTACCGGTGAGGCCGTATCCACCAACTTTCCCACCGCCAACGCGCTTTCTGTAAGCAATAATGGCGGCCCTGCTGACGCCTTTGTCACCAAGTTCAACGCCGCCGGCTCCTCTTTGCTCTACTCCACCTACCTGGGCGGCAATGCCGTCGACGTTGGCCTCGCCATGGCCGTGGATTCCGCCGGCAACGCCTACGTTACCGGGTATACCAGCTCCACAAACTTTCCCACCGTCAATGCGATTTTTTCGAGCAACAGCGGCGTCCAGGATGTCTTCGTCGCCAAGCTGAACCCTGCCGGATCGGCTCTGATCTACTCCACGTACCTGGGCGGCAATGGCGACGATGAGGGTTTTGGCATTGCCGTAGATTCCGCCGGCAACGCTTATGTTACCGGGCAGGCAAATTCAACCAACTTTCCCACTGCCAATGCGCTTTTTCCCACTTTCGTCGGCCCCAGCCTTGATGCCTTCGTCGCCAAGATCAACCCCGCAGGCTCGGCTTTGGTGTACTCCACCTTCCTGGGCGGCAGCACCGGGGACCAGATTGGCAAGGGCATCGCGATCGATTCCGCCGGTAACGCTTATGTTACCGGGTATACCACCTCCACCAACTTTCCCACCGCGAATGCGATTTTCCCCGCCAATGGCGGCGGCCAGGATGCCTTTGCGGCCAAGTTCAACGCCGCCGGCTCTGCTCTGGTGTACTCCACCTACCTGGGCGGCAGCGGCTCCGAGACCGGCGCCAGCATCGCCGTGGATTCATCCGGCAACGCTTACGTCACCGGGCAGACCGACTCTTCCAACTTTCCCACCGTCAATGCACTATTCGCCACCAACGGCGGGGGCCTTGATGCCTTCGTGTCCAAATTCAACACCGCCGGTTCTGCACTGGTGTACTCCACCTACCTGGGAGGCAGCGGCCAGGATTTTGCAGAAGGGATCGCGGCAGACTCTTCGGGCAACGCTTACGTTACGGGGAGTACGAGCTCAGCAGCCTTTCCCACGGGAAACGCTCTGCAGCCCGCCTTGGCTGGAGGCCAGGATGGCTTCGTCGCCAAGTTCAACGCCGCCGGCTCGGCGCTACTGTACTCCACTTTCCTGGGCGGTAGCGGCACCGATGAGAGCCGGGCCATTGCAATTGACTCCTCGGGCAGTGCTTACCTCACCGGGAGTACCGGATCCAAGGACTTTCCCACTGTGAATGCTTTCCAGCCAAGCAATGGCGGCGGCTTCCTGGATGCCTATGTAACCAAAATCTCGAACCCCACCGGGCAGCCCACCCCATTGATTAACCAGCCGTTGGTGCCGGACGCAGTGGCCCCAGGGACGGGAAGCTTCACGCTCACGATAAATGGCACGGAATTTGTATCGGGTTCGACGGTCCAGTGGAATGGCGCGGCGCTGGTCACCACCTTCGTCAGCGCGCGTCAGCTTACGGCCGCGGTGCCGGCGGCCAACGTGGCGACGGCGGGAACGGCGTCGATCACGGTGGTCAATGCGGGCGCTGCCAACCCGGTCTCTAATGTGGTCTATTTCCCGATTACCACCCCGACTACCACAGTTGGGTTTGGAGGTGGAAGTGCGGCCGTTGGCTTGGCCCCTATCTTTGTGGCCGCGGGTGATTTTAACGGCGACGGCAAACTCGATCTCGCGGTGGCTAATAAAAGCAGCAACACGGTATCGATCTTGCTGGGCAATGGCGATGGCACGTTTGCAGCCCAGACCACGAGCCCAACGGGAACTAATCCCTTCTCGATTGCCATAGGTGATTTCAACGGCGACGGCAAACTCGATCTCGCGGTGGCTAATCAGTTTATCGACACGGTATCGATCCTGCTGGGCAATGGGGATGGTACGTTTGTAACCCAGACCACAACCTATCCAACGGGAAGGGATCCCGAATCGATTGCCACAGGTGATTTCAACGGCGACGGCAAACTCGATCTGGTTGTGGCCAATGCCGGTAACAACAAGGTATCGATCCTGCTGGGTCAAGGGGATGGCACGTTTGGAACCCAGACAACATACCCAGCAGGACCTGGTCCTATTTCGGTTGCCACAGGCGATTTCAACGGCGACGGCAAACTCGATCTCGCCGTGGTTAATTTACCTATCGACACGGTAACCATCCTGCTGGGGCAGGGCAATGGCATGTTTGTCACCCAGGCAGATTTCTTTGCGGGAACCGTTCCCGGTTCGGTTGCCATAGGCGATTTTAACGGCGACGGCAAACTAGATCTCGCGGTAACTAATAACGGTTTCGGCAACGCGGTAAGGATCCTGCTGGGTCAGGGCGATGGCGCCTTTGTAACCCAGACCACAACCTACGCAACGGGACCTAGTCCCGGTTCGATTGCCATAGGAGATTTCAACGGCGACGGCAAACTCGATCTCGCGGTGAATAATAACGGCAGCAACACGGTATCGATTTTGCTGGGCAATGGGGATGGAACGTTTGGACCCCAGACCACGGGCCTAACGGGAAATAACCCCACTTGGGTTGTGATTGGTGATTTCAACGGCGACGGCAAACTGGATCTCGCGGCGCCTAATCTCAATAGCAGCACGGTATCGATCCTGCTGCAGGGCGCCGACCTGACCATCGCCAAGGGCCACACCGGCAGCTTCTTCCAGGGCCAGACGGGCGCCACTTACACGATTACGGTGAGCAACAGCGGCAGCCTGTCGACCAGCGGCACGGTCACCGTCACCGACACATTGCCCACCGGTTTAACCGCCACCGCCATCAGCGGCACGGGATGGACGTGTACTCTCAGTACCTTGACTTGCAACCGCAGCGATGCGCTGGCCTCGGGCGCCGGCTACCCCGCCATCACCTTGACGGTGAATGTCGCCGGCAGCGCGCCGTCGTCAGTCACCAACACCGCCACTGTCGCCGGCGGGGGTGATGTCAATACGGGCAACAACACGGCCAACGATGGCACTTTCATCAATGCCCCGGCGCCGGATCTGACCATCAGCAAGACCCACAGCGGCAGCTTCTTCCAGGGCCAGACGGATGCAACCTACACCATCACGGCGAGCAACAGTGGAAGCGCAACGACCAGCGGCACGGTCACGGTCAGCGACGCATTGCCCGCCGAATTGACCGCTACCGCCATCCGCGGCACGGGATGGACTTGCAGTCTGGGGACATTGACCTGCACGCGCAGCGATGCTCTCGCCGCCGGGGCCAACTATCCGGCTATCACCTTGACGGTGAATGTCTCCAGCACCGCTTCGGCGTCGGTCAGCAACAACGCCAGGCTTTCCGGCGGCGGCGAAACTAACACCGCTAATGACACCGCCAGCGATCCCACTACAATTGGCCCGGCGCCGATCCCCACCCCGTTGATCAACCAGCCACTCGTGCCCGACGCGGCCTCGCCCGGGGCCGCCGCCTTTACGCTCACCGTCAATGGCACCCAATTCGTGGCTGGTTCGACGGTCAACTGGAACGGCGCTGCGCTGGTTACCACCTTCATCAGCGCCCGTCAGCTTACGGCCGCGGTGCCGGCGGCCAATGTGGCGACGGCGGGAACGGCGTCGGTCACCGTGGTTAATGCTGGGGCTACCAATCCCGTCTCCAATGTAGTTTATTTCCCGGTTGCCGCTGCGAGTGCCGGAGTTGGGTTCGGAAGTGGAACGGCCAACGTCGGGTCGACCACTCAATTTGTAGCCGCAGGCGATTTCAACGCCGACGGTAAACTCGATCTCGCCGTGGCTGATCAGGGCAGCAGCGCGATATCGATTCTGCTGGGCCAGGGCGATGGCACGTTTGGAACTCCGACAACCTACCGAACGGGAGCTAGTCCCTTTTCGATCGCCATAGGTGATTTCAACGGCGACGGCAAACTCGATCTGGTTGTGGCCAATGCCGGTAGCAACACGGTATCGATCCTGCTGGGTCAAGGGGATGGCACGTTTGGAACCCAGACAACATACCCAGCAGGACCTGGTCCTATTTCGGTTGCCACAGGCGATTTCAACGGCGACGGCAAACTCGATCTCGCGGTGGTTAATGACACCACGGTAACCCTCCTCATGGGCCAGGGCGATGGCACGTTTGTCACCCAGATCCCAACCTACCCAACGGGAACTAATCCCTTTTCGATAGCCATAGGTGATTTCAACGGCGACGGCAAACTCGATCTCGCGGTGGCTAATCAGGGTAGCAACACGGTATCGATTCTGCTGGGCCGGGGCGATGGCACGTTTCTAACCCAGACACCCTACCCAGCGGGAAGGCAGCCCCGATCGATTGCCACAGGCGATTTCAACGGAGACGGCAAACTCGATCTCGCCGTGGTTAATTTACCTATCGACACGGTATCGATCCTGCTGGGCCAAGGCGATGGCACCTTTGTAACCCAGACCACAACCTACCCAACGGGAAGTCAGCCCCGATCGATTGCCATAGGCGATTTTAACGGCGACGGCAAACTCGATCTCGCCGTGGCTAACTTCGCTGGCAACACGGTATCGATTCTGCTGGGCAAGGGGGATGGCACGTTCCTAACCCAGACCACAACGTACCCGGCGGGATCCAGTCTCACTTCGATTGTCACGGGTGATTTCAACGGCGATGGGAAACTCGATCTCGCGGTGGCTAATCAGGGCTTGAACACGATAGCGATCCTGCTGCAGGGCCCGGACTTGACCATCACAAAATTTCACACCGGCAGCTTCTCTCAAGGCCAGTCGGGCGCCACTTACGCGATTACGGTGAGCAACAACGGCAGCTTAGCGACCAGCGGCACGGTCACCGTAACCGATACTCTGCCCGCGGGATTGACCGCCACCTCGATCACAGGCGGGGCGTTTTGGTCTTGCACTCTCAGCACATTAACCTGCACCCGCAGCGACTCGCTGCCCGCCGGCAATTTCTATAGGACGATCACGCTGACCGTGGATGTCTCAGGAAGCGCTCCCAGTTCGGTCACCAATATTGCTACGGTCTCTGGGGGCGGCGAAGTGAACATCGCCAACGATATGGCCAGCGATCCCACCACCATCAATGCATCGGCGCCTGACCTGACCATCAGCAAGAGCCACACTGGCAACTTCACCCAGGGTCAGACCGGCGCAACCTATACGATTACGGCCAGCAACGTGGGGGCCGGCGCAACCAGCGGGGGCGTCACCGTAACCGACACCTTGCCCGCAGGATTGACTGCCAACGCCATCAGCGGCACGGGCTGGACGTGCAGCCTTGGAACGCTGACCTGCACCCGCACCGATGTCCTGCCCACCGCCACCAGTTACCCTGCCATCACCTTAAAGGTGAATGTCGCAAGCAGCGCTCCAGCGTCAGTCACCAACACGGCGACGGTCTCCGGCGGCGGCGAGACGAATACCGCCAACGATACGGCCAGTGACCCCACGACGATTAAGGCGCCGGCAATTCCCAACCCATTGATCAACCAACCGCTCGTGCCGGCCGCCGCTTCGCCGGGGGCCGCCTCCTTTACGCTTACGGTCAATGGCACGCAATTTGTGGCTGGTTCGACGGTCAACTGGAATGGCGCGGCGCTGGTCACCACCTTCGTCAGCGCCCTTCAGCTTACGGCCGCGGTGCCGGCGGCCAACGTGGCGACGGCGGGAACGGCGTCGGTCACCGTGGTCAACGCCGGCGCCGCCAACCCCGTCTCCAATGTCATTTATTTTCCGATTGCCGCTCTGACTACCGGGGTTGGGTTCGGGGGGGGAGCTGCCGGCGTCGGCTCGGCTCCTATCGCTGTAGCCGCAGGCGATTTTAACGGCGACGGCAAAGTCGATCTCGCGGTGGCTAATCTGGGTGACAACACGGTATCGATCCTGCTGGGCCAGGGCGCTGGGACGTTTGTAACCCAGACCAAGTACCCAACAGGAACTGAACCCAATGCCATCGCCACAGGTGATTTCAACGGCGACGGGAAACTCGATCTCGCGGTGGCTAATTTCAATGGCAACAATGTATCGATCCTGCTGGGCCAGGGCGATGGCACGTTTGCAACCCAGACGACGTACGCAACTGGAATTAATCCGCGTTCGATTGCCACGGGTGATTTCAACGGCGACGGCAAAGTCGATCTCGCCGTGGTCAATGATGTCGATTACACGGTATCGATCCTGCTGGGCCAGGGCGATGGCACGTTTGTCACCCAGACCACCTACCCGACGGGAAGCAATCCCTTTAGGATCGCCACGGGCGATTTCAACGGCGACGGCAAGCTCGATCTCGCGGTCGCTAATTTTGGCGGCAACACAGTATCGGTCCTGCTGGGCCAGGGCGACGGCACGTTTGTAACCCAGACCATAACCTACCCGACCGGAACTTATCCCGATTCGATAGTCATAGGGGATTTCAACAACGACGGCAAACTCGATCTCGCGGTGGCAAATGTCAATGACAACACGGTGTCGATCCTGCTGGGGCAGGGGGATGGCACCTTTGAAGCCCAGACAACAACCTACCCAACGGGATCCAGTCCCCGTTTGATTGCCATAGGAGATTTCAACGGCGATGGCAAGCTCGATCTCGCTTTGGCCAACCTCAATGACAACACCGTCTCGATTCTGCTGCAGGGGCCCGATCTGACGATCGGCAAGAGCCACACAGGAAGCTTCTCCCAGGGGCAAACGACGGGCGCACAATACACTCTAAGTGTCAGCAACATCGGCAGCTTAACGACCAGCGGCACGGTATCAGTTACAGACACGTTGCCCACCGGGCTCACCCCCACCGCCATCAGTGGGACGGGCTGGGTTTGCACTCTCGGTACTTTAACTTGCACCCGCGGCGATGCGCTGGCGCCCGACAGCACTTACCCCTCGATTACCTTGACGGTGAGCGTCGCCGGCAACGCTCCCAGTTCAGTCACCAACATTGCCAAGGTGTCCGGCGGCGGCGAAGTGAACATCGCCAACGATATGGCAAGCGATCCCACCACCATCACGATCACCAGCGCCTCTTTACCGGACCTGACGATCAGCAAGATCCACTCTGGCACCTTCTTCCAGAGCCAAACCGGAGCGCAGTACACCATTATCGTTGGCAACCCTGGCGCGGGCGCCGTAGCTGCCGGCAACCCGGTCTCGGTGAGTGACACGCTCCCTGCCGGGCTGACCGCCACCGCCATCAGCGGCGCGGGCTGGACGTGCTCCACCCTTACCTCCTGCACGCGCAGCGACGCACTGGCATCCGGTGCCAGCTATCCAGCCATCACCCTGACGGTGACCGTCGCGACCAACGCTCCGGCCACAGTGACCAACACCGCGGCGGTCTCGGGCGGCGGCGAAGTCAACACCGCCAATGACACCGCGAGCGACCCCACCAGCGTCACTCAGGAACCGGACTTGACTATCACCAAGACCCACTCGGGCAACTTCGCCCAAGGCCAGACCGGTGCGCAATACACCATCACCTCGACCAACAGCGGCAGCGCAACGACCAGCGGCACAATCACCGTTACTGACACGCTGCCCACAGGGCTAACTGCCACCGCCATCGGCGGCGCGGGATGGAGTTGCACCCTGGGAACGTTGACTTGCACGCGCAGCGACGCGCTGCCAGCCGCCGCCGGCTATCCCGCCATCACGTTGACGGTTAACGTCGCCGGGAGCGCGCCGAGCGTAATTACCAACACGGTCACGGTCTCCGGCGGCGGCGAAGTTAATACCGCTAATGACACCGCCAGCGATTCCACCACTACGACTCCACAACCCGATCTGGTGGTAAGCAAGAGCCATAGCGGCAACTTCTTCCAAGCCCAGACCGGAGCCGTTTACACGATCACGGTGAGCAATCCGGGATCGGCGGCGGTTACAGCGGGGAACGTGGTGACGGTCACCGACTCTTTGCCTGCGGGCCTGACCGCCACCGCCATCAGCGGCGCGGCCTGGAGTTGTACGCTGGGAACGTTGAGTTGCACGCGCAGCGACGCGCTGGCTTCCGGCGGCAGCTATCCGGCGATTACCCTGACGGTAAATGTCGCGGGCAATGCTCCGGCAACCGTGACGAACGCTGTTTCGGTCTCAGGCGGAGGCGAGATCATCACCTCCAACGACAATGCCAGCGATCCCACCACCATCAACCAGTTCCCGGACCTGACCATCACCAAGAGCCATGGCGGAAACTTCGCCCAGCATCAGACCGGGGCAACCTACACAATCATCGTGGGTAACAGCGGGAGCGCGGCAACCAGCGGCACGGTCACCGTCAACGACACCTTGCCCACCGGGCTGACCGCCACCGCCATCGCCGGCACCGGATGGACCTGCACCCTTACCCCCCTGAGCTGCACGCGCAGCGATGCCCTGGCTGCGGGCGCCGGGTACCCGGCGATTACCTTAACCGTGGATGTGGCCAACCACGCCACCTCTCCCTTGACCAACTCCGCCACAGTTTCCGGCGGCGGCGAGATCAATACCGCCAACGACACTGCCAACGATATCACCACGGTGAACGTCGTAAACCTGCCCCCAGTGTTCATTCAACCCTTGGCCATTGCGGTGGATTCCGCCGGCAATGCTTATGTGACCGGCACCGCCAACAACGGACTGCCCATCGTGGGTGGAGTGCAAACCAATCCAGGCGGCGGGAATGACGCCTTTTTGCTTAAGCTCAATCCCGCGGGCAGCGCGCTGGTTTATTCCTCGTTCCTCGGAGGCGGCGGGTCTGACGTGGGCTTAGCAATTGCCGTAGATGGTTCCGGCAACGCTTACGTCACCGGCACTACCAACTCGGTGGACTTCCCTCTGGTGGCGGCGGCGCTGGGCCCCTTAGGCGGCGGGGTTTCAAAAAGCACTGACGGCGGCGTCACCTGGCAGCTCGCCAACAGCGGTCTGGGATCCATTCCCATCAACACGATTGTGGTGGATCCTAAAGTGCCTGGAACTTTGTACGCGGGGAGCAGCCAGCGCAATAGCGCGGGGACAATTGGAGGAGTTTTCAAGAGCACAGATGGCGGCGCCTCCTGGACGCGTTCGGTCAGCGGCCTCACCAATCTTTCGGTGCAGGCGCTGGCCATCGACCCCATCACCACCACCAACCTCTATGCAGGAACCCTGGGCGGCGGAGTCTTTAAGAGCACCGACGGAGGAGCCACCTGGAATGCCATGAATAGCGGCCTCTCCAATACCGTGATTTCCGCCCTGGCGGTCGATCCGAAAGTGCCCACTACGATTTACGCCGGCAGCTCGCAGAGCAGTACTCCGATATCGAAAAGCACCAACGGCGGGTCCACTTGGGTGGGAAGCAGCGCGGGTTTAAGTTTCAGCACGGTCAACGCCCTGGTGATCGACCCGGTCAATACCGCTAACATTTACGACGGCTCATCGGTGGGAGTAGCCAAAAGCACCGATGGCGGCGCCAGTTGGGTCAAGCCGGGCAATGCCTTAAGCAACCAGTCTGTGCTGAGCCTGATCATTAATCCCAGGACGCCCAGCGTGCTCTATGCCGCGCTGGCTAATCCCAACAATCCCGACGGGCCGGAGGTCTATAAGAGCAATACCGCAGGATTGACATGGGTACCCACCACCACAAGCTTTGGCGGCTTCACCCTGGCGCTCGATCCCTCGGCGCCGGACACGGTGTACGCTGGTAACCAGTTTTTCGCCGGCGGAATGTTCAAGACCACGAACGGCGGCGATAGTTTCCCGGACATCAGCACCGGACTCTCCAACCGCATCATCACCGCGCTGGCGGTTGACCCCCGGGCGCCGGCAACCGTGTACGCGGGCAGCAGACTGCGTTCAGGGTTCGTCAGCAAAATCAATGCCGCTGGTTCCGCGCTGATTTATTCCACCTTCGTGGGCGGAGGCGGCGCCAATAATACAGCGGCCGTGGGAGTCGATGGCGCGGGCAACGCATACGTGAGCGGCGCCAGTTCATCGCGCAACTTTCCCACCACCCCAGGAGCGCTGCAAACCACATTTCCCGGCGGGAATTATCACACCATTGCAGCTAAATTCAATGCGTCGGGAGCATTGAGCTACTCCACTTTTATTGACGGCGATTTAGCGTTGCCCGCGCCGGATTCGGGAGCCGCCGTCGGGTTCGCTTCAAGCATCGCTGTCGATTCCTCGGGCAACGCCTATGTCGGCGGCTACAGTAATTCCATGACATTCCCCCTGGTGAACCCACTTCAGTCCGCCGCTAATGCGGCTTATATCGCTGAACTGGATCCTACCGGCGCCAGGATACTTTTTTCTACTTTCTTCGGCACTTCCTCCGGTGGCAATCCCAACCTGGCGTTGGATGGCGCCGGCAACCTACTGGTCGCTGACACCTTGTTCGGGAGCCTGGGCAATTATCCGTTGCAAAGCGCCGCGCAAACGAATCCCGGGGGCGGCAACTCCGAAGCGGTAGTATTCAAGATCAACCTGGCTGGCGCCGCCTCCTCTAACCCGGTGCCGGTCCTGACCTCCGTATCTTCAGCTACGGGAGGCGATTTCGGCTTGGCAGTGCAAGGCAGCAACTTCGTGCTGAGTTCGGTAGTGCAGATCAATGGCAGTCCGGTGCCGACGCGATATGTGAACTCCACCAACTTGGTGGCGGCGCCCTCGATACCTCCGACCGGCAGCTTCGATGCCACAGTGTTCAATCCGCCTCCAGGCGGTGGCCTCTCCAATGTGCTGCGCGTAAATTTTGGCTCCTATAGCTTGAAAGCCCTGGGAGTCGCGGCGCGTGAGGCGGGTTCTGGCGACATATCCCTGGCGTTGCAAGGCTCCGACTTCACTCCGTCACTAGTGGCGCTGTGGAACGGTCAGCCGCGGGTCACGACTTTCGTAAGCAGCACCGAGTTGACCGCCGCCATCCCGGCGTCTGACCTCGCCTTCCCGGGAACCGCGCTGGTCAGCCTGAAGGATCCGGCCACCGGCGTAACATCGAAGGCGCTTCCCTTCGCCGTCACCGACTTTACTTTGTCCGCCAACCCAGGAGATGTAAGCGTCCCCAGTGGCGCGTCGGCGACCGAAAAATTGTCTCTCAGTCCGCAGTTTGGCGATTTCAATCGCGCCGTTGCGCTCTCCTGTTCGGGTCTCCCGCAGTTTGCCAGTTGCACGTTTTCGCCAGGCACATTGACGCCCGGCGCGGTCGCCGTCTCCTCCACCCTGACGGTATCCACCACCGCCACAACCATCGGCATGAATGCCGCACCCGGCACACCACCAAGGCTGTGGGGCTCGATGATGGCTGCATTGACGCTGATGCTGCCCGGCGTGGTGTGGCTGGGCGCGGCCCGAACACGGCGAACCCGCAAGACGTTGGTCCTGGCCCTGCTGGTGGCGCTGGGGATGTCCATCCTGCTGTCCGGCTGCGCAGGGGGAGGCAATGGTTTCGCCGCCGCCCCCAAGTCCGTAACCTCCAGCACGCCTCCGGGAACCTATGACATTACCGTAAGCGCAACTTCCGGCTCCGTCGTCCATGCCATGAAGGTGCGCTTGACCGTCCAGTAAACTGCTTCCTCGCGGGGGGAAGGCTGCCACTACTACTACTGTGACCGTTTCAGCGGTTCCTAATTCAGCCTTCCATAACGTTGCAATCGTGCCGTTAGACATAACTCGGAGAGCAGCGCGGGATCCAAGGCCATCTCGTTTGTGCTGCTCGGCGGTGGCTGGCAGAACCCGATCCGCGCCGATCCCCCTGCCCGGGGCGACGGGCTTCCCCGCCTTGGGTGGTTGGACTACCGGGGCTGGTTCCGCTGCAGGCTCAACAGTCCGCGCGCTGAAAGAATGAGGGAGAACATCCCCGTCACGCCCAGCACGTGAAGCGTCCAGACAAACAAGAAAGCTGGGTTGGACTTGGCGATCGCGCCGCGAAAAACACCTCCCCCTCCCATCACATGGACGATCGGCATGCCCAGCGAAAGGAGCGACCCGACAAGCATGATTATGTACCCCGACCGCCGTTCGGCGAGCATCAGCGTTCCGTATAGCCAGACGGCCAATATGGGAACCAAAACGAGAGTTGAGCCGCCTGCCTCGGGCGTGCCGATCCTGGCGTGGATCGTGTCGCTCGTCAGGTGAAACGTGATGAACAGGAGCGAGAGCAGGGATGCAACGATCAACGGGACGTTGGATTTCATTGGAAATTCTCCCTAGTAGATTTGTTTGTGCGTCTCAGTGCGGCATGGGACGCGCGATGGCAATGTGCGCGTCTCTCGCAGATGCCCCGATACTCACCGCGCTTGGCGCCAACGTGTCCCCGGCTTTTTCAGATAATGCCGGAATACGTATCCCCATGGGATAACCAGAAGGAAGACCACGGGGGCCAACGCAATCGCTTTGAAATCCTCTTTGAATACCGGCGTGTTCACGCCAGCTCGCCATTGCGGCAGTCCGTAGTCGACGACCCAGATAGTCTTCCACGCCAATTCGAATAGAAGAATCGGAAGCATCTGCAGCGGGTAGCGAAGCCCGAAACAGGCAAGCACCAGCATTCCGGCGAGCATGCTCGGGATGACGCCTCGCGCCGTCGGCTCATGGCTTATCAACTGCGGCAGAAAAACGATGCCGCCTCCGACGACTAGCACTAGGTACATGGCACGCAAGACGTAGAGCCGAGAGAGAGATACTTCGCTCTCGACCGGGGCCGGAGCGGCTGGTGAAACAGGGGCAGCAGTCGAAGTCATGTTCAATCTCCATTCTCATCAAGGGGCGCGGACGGCCGGCGCTCCGTCGCGCCGGAATCGAGTCGGGACTCGAGGAGGTCGCCCGGTTGGCAGCCGAGCACGCCGCAGATTGCCTCGAGCGTAGAAAAGCGGATGGCCCGCGCCTTACCCGTCTTCAAGATCGACAGGTTGGCGAGCGTGATGTTGATGCGCGTAGCGAGCTCCGTCAGCGTCATGCGTCGGTCGTGCAGCAGGTCATCGAGTTTCACGACAATGGCCATCAGACGGTGCCTTCAAGGTCCTCGCGCATGCGCGTCCCTTCCAGGAACACCTGCGCCAGCACGAACAGCATCAGGATGGCGAGCCAGCCGGTGATGTGGAAATTACTGTTGATGTGCAATGGCACGGCTTTAGTTGAGACCGCGGACGCAATCGCGACGACGCAGACGTGCATCACCTCAAGGCCGACCATCGCCCAGGCAATTGTCCGTAGACGCCCGGCATTGTCCATGGTGAACGCTTTGCCTGTGCGCACCGATTCGACAATCCTCAACAGCTGGCTGAACACGACGTAGCCGATCGGGGTGCCTGCGATGCCGATCACCATAATGGCGCGCATCCCGGCAACAATGCTCTCGTGACCGGTGATCGGGCCGACGCCGAGCGCTCGCCACATCCAACCCTCGGTTGCGAAGCTCATTGCCAACATCCCGAAGACCAGCGCACCGAAAATCCAATTGAGGACGACCAGGATTCGCAAAGTGACCCGGGTCACCGGTAGCGCTGTTGAATTTTTCATTGCCGGTTCCAAAATAATCATTATTGAAAAACAATACATGATTTATTGTTTATCGGCAACTTATTTATTGAAAAGTGATAAACAAAGCGCATTTCTCGACCCACTGTCGATTTCGGGTTTGAGCAGCTTGTTTGAGGAGGAGTCTTGCCGGGAATTCGCGATAAGGACGTCTGGGCAGTCTAGAAGCAGGGGCCGACGGATACTCCGACGCTCGGTGTGTATGCAGTTGGGAGGAATTGCTGCCGGTGGACTTCTGGGTGTCGCGGGAATCTCGCTGGGCGCGGGACGACCCAGGCCGCCCAGCCAAGAATCGCGGCGACTACCGCGGAGAGCACCATGGGCGCCGGACCAAAATACAATAACTCAATACCACGCCTGGCAGCTGCACCACGAAGAAGACCCATCCCAAAGCTGCGATGGCGCCAGGAGCGGTCCGACCAACGCCGCAAGGTACCTAAGCAGAAACGCCGAGAATAGCATCGCGACACTGTGGCGGATAAGCCCAAGCCGCGATAGAAGTCGCCATAACTATTTGCCTGGCGCCAAACCGGGCCAGGCCAGCTATCAGGAACGGTGACGCCATGTGCGCCGAAATGACTCTCTCCTACATTGCAAGCCTGGCGACCACTACTTCTGTGATTGCCTCAGCAATGCCGTGAGATCGTCTTTCCATAGTGATGCCACCGTGTGACTCCCGTGGCCTCGGGTCTTGTCGCTATACGGAATCACCACCGCCCGGCCCCGCGCGACCCGCTTGATTTCACGCTCGAGGATCCCCAGTTCCGGCGGGTTGATCAGGTCATCCGCCGAATTTATGGCAAGCAATGGCGCCCGAATCTTCCCCAGCGCGGGTCCGGGATCGTAATCGCGTGATGCTTCCAGTGCATAAAGCACGTCGTTGGCGTCTCCACTCTTCATGGATGCGGCCACATATTTGTCCAGGGCCTCATCTGCTTTCGCGAGGGTGGGCGCTTCGATCTGCCGCAGGCTGGGGTTGCTGCTCATCAGCCACAGCATCTCGGCGCCGGTGCGCAAACTGGGCGGCTGAACCGAATAGTTTCCTTCGCGCCACGCGGGGTCGTTGCGGATGGCGTCAATGATGACGCGCCTCCAGGCCCGATTGCGGCCCGAGATCTGCGTAGGCACGCTGGCCAGCGGCATCAGCGCATCCATGTAGTCCGGATGCAGTTCGCCCCATAACCAGGTGTGCATCCCGCCCATCGATGTGCCCATGACCAGCCGCGCATGGTTCACCTTGAGCCCCTGGGTGAGCAGTCGAAACTGCGCTTCCACCATGTCGCGATACCCATAATGGGGGAAGCCTGCGCGCATGCCGTCGCTCGGCTTGCTGGATCTGCCGTGTCCGATGCCATCCGGCAGCACGATGAAAAACTTCCTGGCATCAAGCGGCTGGCCTTCGCCGAACAGTTCGCCGGCGAATTCCGGCCGGATAAATTGTTCGCCGCTGCCCGTCGTCCCGTGCATGATGAGGACCGCGTTGCGCGTTGTCCCGTTTGCATCTCTTTCGGGCTTTCCCAGGGTTCGATAATGGATTTTCAAGTCAGGCAGGGTCTCGCCGGAAGCAAATTTGAAATCTCGCAAGACATAGTCGCCTTCAGCCGGCGCCGGATAGGCGGCCGCACTCAGGCCGCTGGGAAGCGCCACCAGCAGGGCTGCTGTGAGTGCTTTGCTCGCAAACTTCATTGGGTCGAACCTCATAGAGAGATGATAAGGCCATCAAGCGCGCGAGAATCGATTTTCACTCGTTACCCAACACTTTTCCGTGGTTCGCATCTAAGCCTCCAGTAATCAACAAAAATCGTCCTGGTGACGGAATAAAAGGTTAACGAAAAAATATGATTTCCAGATTGCGCCTGCTGATCCTCCTCGTATTGGTTTCGCTCACCCTGCCCTTCGCCTATGGTCAGGCGCCCACTCCTTTCAAGAACGTCTTCTGGCAGCCCAACAACCTGCAGCAAGGCTCCGTGGTGTTTTTCACCGTGGAACTTGACAGCGCGCCCTCGCGAGTGTCAGGCACTTTGCTGGGCAAGCAGATTTCATTCTTCAAGACCGATAATCCCAGTATCTGGTATGCGCTCGCCGGCATCGATATGAACACCGAGCCGGGAACATACCCTATGGCAATCACGGCGCTTACTCCCGGGCACCGTCCGGCGCGCACCGTGAAGAAAGTGGAAGTGGGGGCGGCCAACTTCAAGACCAGCTCCATCCAGGTGCCGGAGAACTTTGTGAACCCCGACGCAGCCGCCAGGAGGCAGATAGCTCAAGACCAGATTTTCAAGAACAAGGCCTTCAGCCACATCAGCACGGCGCCGCAATGGTCGGGCAACTTTACCAAGCCGGTGGCAGCGCCAGCCACTGACTCATTTGGAATGACCCGGCTTTATAACGAAGAAATGACCAAGCAGCATCGCGGAACCGATTTTCCGGTCAAGGAAAGCGCGCCTATTTCCGCTTCCAACTCCGGAACAGTTGTTCTAGCTCGCGAGCTGTTTTATGAAGGCAACTGCGTCATGATCGATCACGGGCAGCACTTTCTGACCATCTACATGCACCTCTCGCAGATCAACGTGAAAGAAGGCGACAAAGTGGATAAGGATCAGGTACTGGGCCTCTCCGGCGCCACAGGGCGAGTCACCGGCCCTCATCTTCATATGGGAGTGCGCTGGGAAGGCGCATACCTGGACCCCACCAAGCTGCTTGCCCTGACCCTGCCCGTAGTCCCCGCAATTTCTCCTGAGGCTGATCAGACCCCGCAGCCGCCGACTCGGCATAAGCGGGCCCGCCGCCGCAGGCGCTGAGCTAGCGGGCCGGTGAGCGCTGCGCGTGGCGTCTCACACCATTCCGCGCTCAACCGGCAGCTAGAACAGTGAAATTCCTCGTACTGTAAATTGAACGAAACTGGGGGCAGCTCCCCGGGAAGATTCAGCTACCTTCCAGGGCGACTATCCTGAGCAGCTGCATATCGTATTTGCTCGATCGCTTCCCGGGCTTCCTGGGCCACTGATGCCCCATATGAGTTGGTTACGATTGGATCTCGAGTTAACCTCTCCAATTGCGGTATGTCATCGGGCTTACCAACGGTTCTCAAAGCGAAGGCGCACGAGAACCTGACGTCTGCATTGCCATCTGAGAGGGTTCTAACTAGCACTTCTCTTGCTCTCAAATCGGAGAGATAACCAAGTGCCTCAGCTGCGTGATCTCTCAACGCAGGTGCCTCTGACCGATTGTCTAAAATCCGAATCAATGGCTCCAAGGCGGCCAAACTTCTCAAAAACCCTAGAGTCCACGCCGCTGCGACTCTTCGGTCGACTTCGAGGGAGGTTTCCATAAGCTCAAGCAATTTCGGCACGACCTTAAGATCCGCCCGTTTAACAATTACCTTAGCAGCTTCCCACATTTCTACCTTGTCGCCGCCTTTCATCCGCTCAAATGCGCTGCTTTTTTTCATTTCTACTCCGCGCCGTTCCCCACAACATGACAATGGTTTGCCCAGAAGCCCTGGATCGTCTGGTTACGCGTACTCTGGCCTGCTTATTCAATAGGTTTTACGTAGTTGGCTTCGATCCCCTCGAGAGATCGTTTCACGAGCCCTTTTAAGACCAGTACCTAAAACCTCACCTCTTGATTTTCTCGCAGTAGTCCTCAGGGTCTGATGACTTTGGTTTTCGAAGCGATCTTCGGGAAGCTTTCCCCGCGAGGGATAGCAAGTAACGCCGGCAGAAGCCCTTTCCTCCGCCGTGACCCCAAACCAGGAGTTCTACCTTCTTGTCAGATCGCCACCGGATTACAGACACATAGAAATGGTCAGTTTCAGGAAGCTCTCGATCGTGTTCTGACAGGCCGCGGTCTAGCTGTTCTTGCAAATCAATTGGCGACTCGTTCTTGTCAATCGAGTACACCAGGTTCTCCGTGTGGTCGCTTCCGGCATAGTCACTGATGGCAACGTAATGGCTGTCGAGCGACCAAAGTGCGGTAGCATACCGCGGGTACGGATGCAGGGTGCGACGAGAGCCGGTCTTGACATCCCGCAGCACCAAAGTATTGCGGTGGGCATCCGTTGCACAAACTACATCATCAACTCTGTAGCGGTGGTTTGGGGAGGTTACAGATGGCTCTGCACGGCGCAGGCTCGGCACGCAGTCCTCGGCCCAACTGCCGAATGCGGTGGTTATGAGAAACATAAAAACAATGTATTCAGCGGGGACATGTCTTCTCATAAATTGATCCGGACTGATAGCGCAGCCACGATGATCCTCAATAAGAATGTAGCGAGCCCTATCGTTCCAAAGAACTTTAGCGATGCGATTACTGCATTTGTCCAATCAGCGGGCACATCCTTCAGAATTCCCGGATGAATTGAAAGTCCCAACAAAGTTAGCCCCCCCGACACGATGACTGCAACCAAAACGTTTGTTTTCAAGGCCCCTCGTACTCCATATCGCAAAGCTGAGGAGATCACAGCTTGTGATAATGCAGCCAAGGCAACGTACAGCCCTATCAGGAGTGCCTTCATGCTCGCGTTGGCTAAGATTAAAGTCCTGCCCTGTGTCCAGAAGTAGGTTTCCACCACGAGCAGCAATAAGACCGCTGTCACAACCTCGTAGATGTAGGCTTTTTTCATAGGGTCGGGAATTCGCTCCGCGCTTACTCTCGCCCGACAAACAATTGTTAAACAGTGAGATTACAGTTGAATTAAAGATACCAGCGACATCAGGTCATTTAAACAAAGACTGGTACTTGTACCTTAGGGGAAGGTCATGTGCTGACAACCTTCATCGAACCACGTTGACAAAAAATCCTGACCAGCTAGAATACGCGTCTGTTTCTTCGCGCATCAACGGACTTCCTTTCAGTGCTTCTAGATAATCCAACCCTGCTCAATACCGATCTCTCTCCTTTGCCTTTGCATGCCCGCGGCAAGGTTCGGGACATTTACGATCTCAATGATCGCCTGCTCCTGATCGCGACCGACCGCATCTCCGCATTCGATCATGTGCTCGGCACGGGGATAACCAATAAGGGGCGCGTGCTCACCCAGCTCTCCTTGTTCTGGTTCGATTATTTGAAAGACGTTGTGCCTAACCACGTGATCACCGCTGATACCCGCCAGTATCCCGAACTTCTCAAGCCCTGGCTGTCGATGTTGCGCGGCCGCTCCATGATTGTCTCCAAGGCCCAGATCGTTCCGGTGGAGTGTGTGGTACGCGGCTACCTCGCCGGCTCCGGCTGGAAGGACTATCAAGCCACCGGAACAGTTTGCGGAATTCAACTCCCCCCGGGATTGAAAGAGAGCGACCAACTCCCGGAACCGATATTTACGCCCGCCATCAAAGCCACCAGCGGACACGACGAGAATATTCCCTATGCCGAGATGGTGAAGCGGGCCGGCCCCGAGGTGAGCGCCCGGCTGCGGGAATTGAGCCTGAAAATTTATGATGTGGCGTCGCAATACGCGCGCGAAAAAGGGATTTTGATCGCGGACACCAAATTTGAGTTTGGCGCCACCGCCCACGGGCTGGTGCTGGCCGACGAAGTGCTTACTCCAGATTCCTCGCGTTTCTGGCCGCTGGCGGGATACCACCCCGGAGGCAGCCAGCCTTCCTTCGACAAGCAGTTCGTGCGGGATTATCTTGAACAACTTGGGTGGAACAAGCAGCCGCCCGCGCCCGCGCTCCCCGCCAGCGTGGTGGAACGAACCGGCGAGAAATATGTGGAGGCCTTGAAGCGGCTCACCGGAAAGGAGCTGCAGAATTGAAGCCCGGGCTTCCCAAACTTTGCGTTTCAGACCGCGGCCCATCGCGATGAATAGCGTAGACTGGCTGATTGTCGGGGTTATAGTTCTATCCGCGGTTTTAGCTGCAGCACAAGGATTTTTTTATGAATTATTTTCGCTGGCGGGCGTGGTTGCAGGGTTTTTGCTGGCGGCATGGGAATATGCTTCCCTGGCTCCAAAATTTTTACCCTATGTAAAGACCATGGCCTTTGCCGAGGTGGCCTCGTTCCTGGCAATTTTTTTTGGGATCATGATTTTGGCAGGAGTGTTGGCCCGGTTGACCCGGTGGGCGGTCACCGGAGTTGGATTAAGATGGATGGATCGCCTTCTGGGTGCGGCTTTTGGTTTGGCGCGCGGTCTGCTCATTGTGACCGTCGCCATCACCGCGGCCACCGCCTTCGCTCCCGGATCGAAATGGATTGCGGATTCTCAGTTGAGCCGGTATTTTCTGTTGAGCGGCCGCGTCGCCGTTTGGGTCGCGCCGGCAGCCTTGCGAAAACAGTTCGATGACGGTGTGAGTGTCGTCAGGCAATTGCGTCAAACCGAAGCGCAAACCAGCCGCAAGTAGGCGCTGGAGCATAACGTACTCGTGACAAGGAGAAGTCAGTGAAGGACCAGCTTGAATCACTTGTGGCCCAGATGTATGAGACCGGAATTCTCTACTCCGAGGCAGTGCGGGAATTTAAGAAACGCTTCATCTTGAACGTGCTGAAGCAAAGCCATGGAAACCAGAGCAAGGCCGCGCGCAAGCTGGGAATGCATCGCAACACCCTGAGTCGAATCATTACCGAGCTCAAGCTTGACGTTCGCGGCTTGCGCGGTGATGTGAAACGGCCTCCCCGAGGGGTTCGTCCCGGCGCCTGGGACAAAAAAGCCTCACGTTGATTCAGGAGTGCGTCGCCAATGCCGCCAGATGGTCATGATGCTTCACCAGGCACGCCGGTTCGCTTCGCTGCCCCCGCTCGGGTAAACTTCTAGAATCAAGGCCCTTCGTCCATCCTCGAAACCGCTTACCCAGTTCTTTTCCTGGGGATTGCTCGTCCTGACGCTTGCCGCCGCGCCGGCCTGGCCTCAGAATGGGGCCGGTGTGGAATCGCCACTGGAACCCGCTAAAGCCGCGCCATGCGACGGCAGTCCCTCAGCATGTTTGCTGCAGCTGGGGCCCCAGCCCAAACCCGGCAAGCTGTTATCGCGTCCTGAACAATCATCCGAGCTCCGGCTCCAGCCCAAAGCGCAAGCGCAGAGTTTCCACTTTCGCGGGGATTCGCGAAGCCTGATCCGTGAAGTGGGCACGGCCTACGGCCTCGAAATCATTCTGGATGACTCAGTTACCGGCCGGCCGGTACGCATGGACCTGCAGGAGGTGCAATTTGAGACGGCACGACGCATCGTCAGCCAGCTCACTAAGACGTTCTGGTCTCCCATCAGCGAGACCCAGGTGCTGGTGAGCGCGGAGAGCACCGAGAACCGCGCCCATTTCGAGCGGTTTTCCCTGCGGACCTTTTACATCAAGGGCGCAGCGGCGCAGGAATTGGTAGATCTGGCCAATGTTTTGCGGGCGGTGATGGATGTTCGCATGGTTGCGACGCAGCCCAGCCAGGGCACGATTCTGGTCCGCGCCCCCACTGCGGTCCTCGACCAGGTTCAATTGCTGCTGCAAAATCTCGACGACCAACGGCCCGAGGTAATGCTCGACATCGAAGCCTTTGAAGTGGACGACAGCAATCTCCGGCTCATCGGCCTGGGATTACCCGCGCAGTTTCGCATCTTCAACGTTGACACCGAGCTTCGCGCAATTTTGAACAACCCCGCGGCCCAGGGGTTGTTGAATTCACTGCTGGCGGGCAGGGTGCTCGATCCCGCGGCCCTGGCCGCTGCCGCAGCCTTGCTGGCCCAGTCGCAGGATCCAAATTCGCTACTGGGAAAGCCGATTATTACAGTGGGGGGCGGCAGGACGCGCACCGGAATCGTCGTCCCCGGGCTGGGTTTTAATTTTCGCACCGATCACGCTGTGATCAACGACATGGAACATGTCACGTTGCGGGCTTCGCAGAACAATCCCGCCACGTTCAGGTCAGGGACCCGGTTTCCGGTGTTGACCCAATCATTCGGCGCTCAAGTCACTCCTGCCCTGCTGCAGCGGTTGGGTCTGGGTTCGCAGACGCAGGCCAACGTCATTCCAGGCTTTACCTATGAAGAGCTGGGAATCACGCTGAAAGCCACACCCCGCATTCATGGCACGAAAGACGTCACCCTGGAGCTGGAGCTCAGCATCAAGGCGCTGGGAACGGGCAGCTTGAATGGCATCCCGGTCATCTCCAACCGCGAGTACAAAGGCACCGTCGGAATGCGGAACGGCGAATCCGCGATCGTGACCGGCAGCATGACCGAGCAGGAAACCAAATCGGCATCCGGCATCAGCGGTCTCTCCCAAGTTCCTTTGCTCAAGGCCGCCACCAGCGGCAATTCCACTGACTCCGCCCACAATCAACTCATCGTGGTACTCACTCCGCGGCTCATCCGGTCGGCCTCCCACGAGGGTGGAGACCGGGTAATTGTGATGAACTAGACGCGGGTTTTCGCCGTCGGCGAGGTTACACCTCTGTTTTTTGCGCGATGGGAAAGCGGCGGCCCTCGCCAAATGCCTTATCAGTGATCTTCAAGCCCGGCGCCGCCTGCTGCCGCTTATATTCGCTGCGTTCCACCAGGGTGATCACCTTCCGGACTAATTCCAGGTCGTAACCGCGGCGGGTTGCAATCTCGTCCGCGGTATTGAATTCTTCCACATAATCATCGAGAATTTTGTCCAGAATGTCATACGGAGGCAAGCTGTCGGTATCCTGCTGGTTAGGGCGCAATTCAGCCGATGGCGCCTTCAGCAGGGTGGGGCGCGGTATGATCTCCCGTTCCGCATTCACGTGCGCGCAGAGCTGGTACACCATGGTCTTGGGAACATCAGAGATGACGCCCAGACCCCCCACGGTGTCACCGTAGAGAGTGCAGTAGCCCACGCTCAGCTCCGATTTGTTCCCGGTATTCAGCACCATGGCGCCAAACTTGTTGGAAAGCGCCATGAGGATGCCGCCGCGAATTCGCGACTGGATATTCTCCTCGGTCAAATCTTCTTTCGTGCCTGAAAACACGGGTTGCAGGGCGCACTTGTAAGCCTCAAAGATTTCCGAAATAGAAATAATCTCGAACCGTATTCCCAGGTTGTGGCTAAGCTGGCGGGCATCTTCAATGCTGCCTTTCGATGAATAGGGCCCCGGCATGCCCACCCCGATTACGTGATCTTTGCCCAGGGCATCCACCGCGATAGCGGCCACCAGGGCTGAATCAATTCCGCCGCTCAATCCGATCAGCACATTCTGAAACCCGCACTTTCGTATGAAATCTCTCGTGCCCATGACCAGCGCGGAGTACGCATCTTCCACGTCTCGAATCCGGTCAGCGTCATGGACCCTCGTATACGCAGTTGCCGGAACTTTTTTCCCGGGGAGCGCCAGGAATTCTTCCGACTCACAAATTACGAGATCCTCGGTGAATGCGGCGGCCTGGGCCACGATGCGGCCATCCTGGGCCATAGCAAAACTGCCGCCGTCGAATATCAGGTTATCGTTGCCACCAACCTGGTTCACCATGATCACCGGCACATGGTCAAGGACGGCAAAATTCCTGAACATCTTCTCCCGGATGGCGCGCTTCCCGATGGAAAACGGAGAGGCCGAGACGTTGATCAGGATATTTCCCCCGGCACCGAGGAGCAACTCGACGGGATCAACGTGGTAGCGCCGTCGCGGCCAGAAGTTCTTGTCGTTCCACGCGTCTTCGCAAATCGTCAGAGCTACCTGCCACTCCGCAAATTGAAACAGATCCTGCCGGGCAGCGGGAGCGAAATATCGCGCCTCATCAAAGACATCATAGGTAGGCAATAACATTTTTGACTGAACAAATTCGATCTTTCCTTCGCGCAAGAAAGCCACGGAATTCATGACCGATTTGCCGGAGTCCGCCTGGGCGGCGGTCACCAGCCCGCAAATCACCGCGATCCCTTTGGTCGCCTCCGCGATCTGCTGCGCCGCTTCCCAGCTCCGCGCCACAAATTCCCGCTTTTCCACCAGGTCGCGCGCGGGATAGCCGCAGATTGACATCTCGGGAAACACGGCCAGAACCGCACCCTCGGAGCGGGCGCGGCGTGCAAAATCAACAATCTTTAAGGAATTGCCGGTAAAGTCGCCGACCGTAGGATCGATTTGTCCCAAGGCAAGTTTCACTTCTTAAGTCTAATTGATGGGCGGGGGCGACTGAAAGATGCCCCCGAGCCGGCAGGGACTTAGGGAGCTCGCCGGGCGCTCGAAATCATTGACACGGCACCGGCAACTACCAGGACGGCGCTGACAGGCCAGGGCAACGTCTGTCTGGTCGTGGTCTGCACACCTATTGATGTTTCGCCGATTTTTATTCCGCGCCGCTCGGTGTGAGGGAATGGGACCACGAAGGAAAACACTCCAATGACCACGAGAACCACGCCAATCCACATTAACGGTTTCATTTTTGATTCCACCCGGCACAGAGTATGACCCAAACTGCCGCAGGCATCAAACCGTTTCCGCCGCGGCGCGCCCCTTTCCGCGCAAGATATAATCGAAGCTCGGCACGTTCACCATTTGCAGTGCTCTTCCGGCATAAACCATGAGCTACCAGGTCCTGGCGCGAAAATATCGTCCCCAAACTTTTGCCGAAGTCATCGGGCAGGACCACGTCACCAGGACGCTGAAGAACGCGATCGAGCAGGGACGGGTGGCGCATGGCTATATTTTCAGCGGCCACCGCGGCATTGGAAAAACGACCATCGCGCGCATCCTGGCGATGGCTTTGAACTGCCGCGCCACCGAGCGGCCCTCCGTCGATCCATGTGGCAAGTGCGAATCCTGCCTGGAGGTGCGCGCCGGCAACGCGCTTGACGTGATCGAAATAGACGCTGCCACCAATCGCGGGATCGACGAGATCAGGGAATTGCGCGACGCATCACGCTATCGCCCCGCCCGCGACCGCTACAAGATTTATATTCTGGATGAAGCCCATCAAATCACCGACGCCGCATTTAACGCGCTACTAAAAACCCTCGAAGAGCCGCCCGGGCATGTCATCTTCATGATGGCAACGACCCAGTCAGAAGACATTCCCCAGACCATCCGGTCGCGCTGCCAGCAATTTAATTTTCATGCGGTGCGTTTCGAAGACATTGCGGGCCAGTTGAAAGCCATCGCCCTTCAGGAGAAAATCGCCGCCGACGATGACGCACTCGCCGTACTGGCCGAGGTAGGGGATGGCTCGATGCGCGATGCCCTCTCCATCATGGACCAGGCAATCGCCTGCTGTGATGGCCGCCTGACCGCTGCGACCATCCGCGAGCTGGTAGGCGCGGTGCCCTCCGAGGTGCTGGAGCAGATGCTGCACGGCGTACACCGCGACTCGAGCAGCGAGGTCCTGCGCCACGTCGATGAGCTTTTGAATCAGGGCTACAATCCCGCGCATTTTGCCCGGCAGATGGTGAAATTCTTGCGCAACGCCCTGGTGGCCAAGGTGGCCGGCGCCGATTCGTCCCTCCTGCAGATCTCGCGGGACGAGCGCAACCGGGTGGCCGGCATCGCAGCCAACTTCAGCGAAGAAGACCTCGCGCGCTTCTTGAACATCATGCTGCGGACATTTGACGAACTGGCTTATAAACAGGAACAGCGCTTCCACCTCGAGCTGGGATTGCTGCGGATGGTGCATGCCCAGCGCATTCTGCCGCTTGAGCAACTATTGAGTAGTGCGGCCGGCTCGACCGGCTCCGCGCCGAAACCTTTTCCGCGCAATCCTGCAGCCTCATCCCCCCGCCTGAATCCCGCCGGCAGCGAGACCCGGCCTGACTGGAAGGCGGCGATGCCTGCAGCGAAGACCGAGCCTGCGCCTCAGCTCACGCCCGCTGGGCCCGGGATGATCGCAACCTCCGCAGCGCCGCCTCTGGCGAGCTTCACAGGCAAAGCCGTGGCGCCCAATCGCAGCAGCTATATCGCCCAGGATTTGCCTGCTTTAGAAGCCGGCTCCGCTCCGTTCCCTGAACCAGCCGATGAAGCGGTACCTGCCCACGCGGAGACCAGTCCATCCAACTTGCGCGATGTTGTGGTCGGCGCTTTAGAGCAGGCGCAACAAGGCATGGTCGCCAATTTGCTCAGTACCGGAGAATTCACTCTGGAAGGAAGCCAGCTCACGATCGAAGTCGGCGTCACTGCCGCAATTATCGGAATCGCCTACGGTACGGAAGCCAGGCGGATCGCCGAATCTGCGGCATCGCTTGATGCCGGCCGGCCGGTAAAGATCAAAGTCGTCCCCGCGCCCAGAAATGGCAACCGGCAGAATTCCACTGGCACAGAAACACCCATTTCCGGGCCGGAGACTGGCAGAAGCAGGCCGGCGACCGCTCCAGCAGGTACTGTGGCCGCTGAGGAACCGGTAGTGCGCCACATGCAGAAAGTATTCGGCGCCGAAGTGCGCAGCGTGATCGATCACCGCAAGAATCGTTCGCAATCGAGATAGGCGGCGGAGATTTTTCCGCTGCATCACCTAATCAAGCTGTTCGGGAGAAGGCAATGTTCGATGGAATCGGCCCTAAGCAAATGCAGGAACTGATGGTGCAGGCCCGCAAACAAGCTGAAGAGCTGCAGAAGTCAATGCAAACCACCATCATCGAAGCCTCCTCCGGAGGAGGCGCCGTGTCAGTGAAAGTAAACGGGCGGCGTCAGATACTGGAGCTCAAGATTGATGTCGAGGTGGCCCGCGGCGGCGACCTTGAGATGCTGCAAGACCTCATCATCGCCGCGGTGAATGAGGCGGGACGCAAGGTTGAAGAAGCCATGTCGTCGTCGCTGGGTGGAATGTTGAATGGCGTAATGTAGCAGCCCACGTGACGCCGTCTGTTTTTACCGGCGTCCGGTAGCCATTGGTTTTCCACTGGGAGGAGAATTTAGTGTCAAGGTTTGCCGAGCCTATGGCTCGATTGATTGAGGAACTGAAAAAACTGCCTGGCATCGGCAGCAAGAGCGCCCAGCGAATGGCGTTCCACATTCTGCGATCGCCGGTGGAAGACGCGGCCGCATTGTCAGCGGCGTTGCTGGAACTCAAAGAAAAACTTCACCTCTGTTCAATTTGCCACAATATTACCGACATTGATCCCTGCATCTACTGTGCCGACACTAACCGCAATCAGCGCCTGATTTGCGTAGTGGAAGAGCCCACCAGCATTGCCTCGATAGAAAAATCCCGCACCTTTAATGGCTGTTACCACGTGCTGCATGGAGCCATCTCCCCCTTGCACGGCATCGGCCCCGAACAACTGCGCATCCCCAGCCTGCTGCGGCGGGCGGAAAGCGGGCAGGTGGATGAGATCATCATCGCCACCAATCCCAACGCCGAAGGCGAGGCTACCGCTACCTATATCTCGGGGATGATCAAACCTTCCAAAGTGAAGGTTACGCGGATTGCCACCGGCATTCCCGCCGGAGGCGATATCGAGTATGCCGACGAGGTCACGATGCAGAGGGCGCTCGAAGGCCGGCGAGATCTCTGATCTCGCTCACCCGGTTTTTTCCTGCACCTGGATCAACACGGTCGCCGTCACCACCAACACCATCCCCAATACCTGGATCATCTTGACCGGTTCGCCGATGGCCAGCGCGGCAAAGGAAATGGCCGCGATTGGTTCCAGGCAACTGGTGACGATTGCCCGGGTGGCATCCAGAAATTGCAAGCCGGAAAAATAGAGTGAAAAAGGCACCAGCACCGAGACGATTGCGAATATGAACAGAAATATCCACTGCCCGCCGGCATAGTGCATGGCCAGCACCCGCCACGGCGGATTCACCACCGTCCAGAAAATGGTGGCGCCACAGAATGCGAAGACGATTACGGCCCACCGGTCGTTGCGCTGCAACACCTTGTGCCCTGCAATGTTATAGAAGGCGAATGATAGCGCGGCCAGTTGCGCGGCGATGATGCCAATCGTGTCCAGCTTCAAACCCAGGAGATGAGGCCACGGAGAGAAACCGACTGCCCCTATCGCGACCGCGCATCCCAGCATTGCCAGCGCCACCGCCGATAATCGTATCGCGGTCGCTCGCTGCAATCCTCGGGCCACCATGTAAAGCAGGACCCACGCCGGGGCGGTATATTGCAGAATGATGGCTGTCGCCACCGAGGTCCGGTC
>JBBQWT010000032.1:0-33509 GCA_038210375.1 Terriglobales bacterium
AATGCGCTGATTTTCTTTTTGCGCAGATGGCGGCAACACCCCGCGATCAGAGCCCGCCCGATGCCTTTTCCCTGGTGCTCGGGGACAACGCACACCTGGGTCACATGGCCCACGTCACTGCGTACCCGCGAGCATAACAACAAGCCGATCTGGGTTTGGGTGACGCGGTCGATGGCTACCAGCGAGCTTTCCGGATCGAACTGGCCGCACCCGGGGAAGCGCACGATGTTGTTAAGGAAGCGCAGCGACCCGGCGATTCCGCGATACTGGTCGTTGATCTCGGCATCGAGGTGTCCGCGATAGGACGCGGTGATGACCCCGGCGCTGGGTTGAAAATCCTGCTCCGTCCACTTCCTGATCTCGACGTTGACCAGGCTGGCTGCCGCCGGGGCGGTCCCATTAGTGCGCACCGCTCGCGGCGCGGCCTCGGCCAGCGACTTCATCATGAATAACCGAGTCCAGCGCCGGAACCCGTTCTGCATAAAAGGGCGGACAATGCTGCCTTCATCGTGCAGCAATAGTTGCGCCTCGATGCGGCTGACTCCGGGAGATTGTTGCAGGGTTTCGATCACATGGGTGAGCAATTTCTCTTCGAGGCCGTTCTCGCCGGGCTTTTTCGGTTTGGCCGCGGTCTCGGGCGCCGTTCCCGGCCCGGGCGCCACAAATAGGTCGCCGATCACTCCCTTGCTGCCCTCATAGACGAAAAACGCGTATCCCGATGCCCGCCCGCCTTCCATGGCGGCATAGCCGGGAAGGATTTTGGCGTCCACGTAGCGCAGCACCATCTCCGCCGAAGTGGTGTAATCCCACGCCATGCGCTGCGCCCAGCGCCGGGTCTCGGACTCCATGAGCGGGCGCAGGTCAGTCGAATTCAGGTGTCGTAAGTCGAGGATTTCCATGGGTTGCAGCGGCGCCAGCCTGCATCAGCGGGGGAGTACACATCGCAGGTGGCAGCCAGGACATTGAGACGGGGTTCACGCCTGTCGGTCAAAAGGTGCGAATTCAGTCTATGTCGTGCGCCGGGCAGGCACAACCACAGGCAACGCAGGGAACCACAAGGGATAGCGGAACCGAGGTGGTTAATTGCGTTTCATAGTTCGGGGGCGACCTAGAATATCTAGGAGCGAGCTACCGCTTCATCACCCACATGGCCCAGCCCACCAAGACAGTCCCCAGCACAAACATGCAGAAGCAATACACCCCATAACGCAGCATGGTCCTGGGAGTATTGCGCTGGGTAATGCCAAACACGATCGACGCGAAAAACGCGAAGGTGATGGCCGCGGACAGGTGCGAGAGGGTAATGGTTTCAGTCATGGTTTTTTCCCCATGGCGATGTCATAGGCATCGACTGCGCTGATGAAATTCAGAAGGCCGGCCACGATGATGAACTTGGTGCCGTAGTCGGCGGTCGCCAGTTGGATGGCGCCGTGGCCCCAATCCATGGCGCGGGTGAGGAAGTAGAGCCCGCCGGCGCACAGGTCGCCGATGAAGCCCAGCATGTCCAGGATGTCGCCCGAGTTGAGTAGGTAGATCTTGCCCTGCATCCTCAGGCCCATGAAGAACAAGCCGGCAATCGAGATCAGTAGCAGCAGGCCGCGATAAAACCGGCCCTGCAAAAAGTGTCCGCCGCCGGGAATCAGCCAACCCAGAAGCAGCGAGCCCACTGCCAGCTTGGTCACGCGCCGCGCGACCTTGACTCCCATGTTGCGGCCTACGGTGTCAGCTTTGTTGTGCATGCCGCCGCCCGGAGTAAATGATTTGCAGAATCATCAAGCCAGCACCAGCTCTCTCTGGATCTTGCCTGTGACTTCGGCCGCTTTTTCGCGCACCAGCACGTTCACTTCGCTGCGCACGCCGAAAGAGGGCAGATAGATTCCCGGCTCAACCGAAAAACAGCTGTTGGGAATGATCTCGCGCTCGTCCTGGGTCTCAAGGTTGTCCATGTTGGCGCCGTTGGCGTGGATGCTGCTGCCAATCGAGTGACCGGTGCGGTGGGTGAAGTATTGCCCGTATCCGGCCTCGCCGATAAACGAGCGCGTGGCCTGATCCACCTCCCAGCCGGCGATTTTCTTCCGCGCGGCAATCGCATCCTGCACCGTCTTTACCCCGGCATCACGCGCATCACGCACGATGGCGAACACCTTTTTCTGCTCGTCGCTGGGTGCGCCGTCAATGACTCCGGTCCAGGTGATGTCGTAATAGGTCGCGCCCGGCGTGTTTTTCTTGCCAAAGATATCGAGCAGCAGAAAATCACCTTTGCGGATGGGCGTGGTGCGATCGCGCGTGGGCTCGTAATGCGGATCGGCGCTATTGGCGTTCACGCCCACGATAGGGGGGTCTTCGGTGATCACGTTGTCGCGTTTCATGGCCTCGACGATCCATTGCTGGATCTCGTATTCGTGGGTGCCGCCGTTGCGCACCCGGCGTCCGGCCTCGGCGAATGCGCCGGCCGTCACCGCGTCGATGACGTCGCGCGCGGCAAAATGCGAAGCGATCTGTTCGTCAGTCCAGGTGGCTTCGAAGCGCGCCACCAGGTCGCCGGAGCTGACCACGGTGTTGCCGAAGCTGCGGATGAGCTCAACTGTTCCCGCATCCACCAGTCCGATGTAGGGGATGAGGTTATTGGGCGAATACTGCATCGCCACCTTGGGATAATTTTCCAGCAACTGCTTCAGGTTTCCCCACAACTCCTGCCACGACGAGTACGACAGCTTACTGCCGGGCAGGGAATCCAGGTGGCCGGGCTCGATACGGTGAACCAGCTTCACCGGGTCGCCGGTGGCCGGAATCACGTAGAACCAGCGGCGCGTGATCATTGTGGTTTCGGAAAGGCCCAGCACCCGGTAGGCAATGGGATCACGGTGATGGTGGTCATAAAACAACCAGGCATCGAATTTGCGCTCTTGCAGCGCCGACTGTATCGCAGCTAATTCCATAGGCTCCCTATTGTAATCAAAGCGGCGGTAAGAGTCTGCGTCACAACCAGAGCACTCGGTTTAGAAGTTCTCGTTCTTTGGTAGAAGCAACGGCCGAAGCCCAAACTCTGAAGATCAATTATTCAGTAGGCGAAAGCCCACTGCTTTCACCGAAATGCAAAAGATTTCTTTGGGTCTCTTTACTTTGCAGGCTCCGCATCTTCAAAGAACGGCTGCCACTGTTCCGGCCGCGGCGGCGGGGTCAGCAGGCTGACCGCAATCAACGCGATCAGCGACGCCAGCAAGGCGGGGAAGATGGCGTCACGCGCCGCCCACGCCGGCGGAAGCAGGTTCTTGCCCAGGTCCCAGAACACGGTCACCACCGTTCCCGCTGCAATGGAGGTCACGGCCCCGGCGGCGGTCGCGCGTTTCCAGAAGAATGCCGCCATGACCACCGGGGTGATGGCCGCCGAATAAATGGTGTAGGCGTACAGCGCTTTTTCGAGGATTGACGTGGTATACGCGCCCTGGATCAGCGCCCAGATGCCCAGGCCGACCACCAGGAACCGCGATACGAAAAGGATGTTCTTATTGCTGGCCCCGGGATTCATGTAGCGCACGTACACGTCGCTGATCAGGTTGGTGGCCGGTGAAAATAAATAGTTATTGGCGGTGGAGATGACCTTGGCGAAGACCGCGCCCATGAGCAGCGCGCCGATGAAGGCCGGCAACCCGTTGCGGGCGGTGTAGGGAATGATCTCGCGCGGATTCTGTGCTATTTCCGCCACCCCGATGAAGGTTGCGGAGCCGATGACGGCGAGGGTCACGATGAGGGTTTCCAGTACGATGGTCCCGCCGATCCACCCGACCACGGCATTGCGCGCATCCCGCGCCGTCTTGGCGGAGAAAAATTTCTGGTACATGCTCTGGTTGCCCAGCATGAGCAGGAACGTGGGAAAGAAATATTCCAGCGCCTTGGTCAGCGTGAGGTGGCCCAGCACCTGGAAGTGGTCCGCGGGCAGGCGCGCGTGCAGGCCATCCCAGCCTCCCACCCTGCTCAGCAGCATGGGCACCGCCACCAGCGAGGTAAACGTGATCAGCAAGCCGATGACGACATCGACATATGCGACGGACGACATGCCCGCCAGCGCGGTAAAGATGATGACAAACCCGGCGATGATGTACATGCCGGCATTCTTATCGATGCCGAAGGCCAGGTGCAGAATGTCACCGCCGCCGCGAAACTGGTATGAAGTGATGGCGGTGAACGCGAACAGGATGGCAATCACGCCCAGCACCCGTGCCGCCGAGTTGTAGCGCGCCTCCAGCAGGTCGGGGATGGTCAGCTTGGCGAACCTGCGTGCCCGGGGCGCGACGAAATAAATGATCAGCAGTCCCGCCCAGCCGCCGGCCGGCTGCCAGAGCGCGGCAAACCCGTTGCGGTAGGCATTCTCCGCTCCGGCAAACAGCGAGCCCGCGCCGATCCACGAGGAGAGCAGGGTGGCCACCAGCACATAGGCCGGCAGCGAACGACCCGCCACCACAAAATCTTCTTTGGTCTTGACCGTGTGAATGCGCGCGATGCTGACCCAAAGCAGCACCACAGCGATCACCGCCAGAACGACAACGTAAAGGTTCAGCGTCATGAGCCCATCCTTAAGTCAAGACATTCTAGCCTAATGAGCGGGTGCTATCGCGCCCCGAAAATCGCCGTACCCACGCGCACACAGGTTGATCCTTCTTCTATCGCCACTTCAAAATCCCCCGACATGCCCATGGAGAGAACGTCCCAGGAAATCCCTGCAATGCCCCGCACCGCAATCTGGTCACGCAGTTTACGCAACGCTCGAAAATAAATTCGAGAGTCTTCCGAATCAGGAGAATAAGGAGGAATCGTCATCAACCCGCGAAAAGCTAGGTGTTGCAAACGCGGAATCGCACTCAGCAGAGACTCCAGTTCGGCCGACTCCGCGCGTACGCCACTCTTGGCCGCCTGGTTGCCGGAGTTAACCTCTACCAGCACCGGCAAGACCTGGTTCGCAGCGCGGCAAGCGTCATTCAATTTTTCAGCGGTGCGCAGCGAATCGAGGGAATCGACTCCATGAAATATCTGTGCCGCCTTCGCGGCCTTGTTGGATTGCAGATGCCCGATCAGGCGGAATTCTGCGCCCTGGAGCGCCTCGAGAGCAGCAGACCTGGCGGCAAATTCCTGCACGCGGTTCTCGCCAAACAACCGCGCCCCGGCATGCCAGGCCTCGATGATGGAACTTGCCGGCTGGGTCTTGGTTACGCACATCAGCGCAACCTCATCGGGGTCTCGGCCTACCCGCCGCGCCGCGGCATCGATTCTGGCGCGAACCAATGCGATATGGGCCGCGATGGACATATGCGTGTTCCGCAGCGCCGCTACTTTTTCACTGGAGGAGTGTCCCCGATCTCCAGGGGCTTGCGCGCGAAGTAGAACAACGACGCCGCCAGCAGGGCGAAAGCGATCACCGACACCAGGTTATGTTGCAGAAAGCTCATGGGAGCGCCGAATTTCAGCAAATCCCTGGCGATAAGATGCTTGCCTTCGAGAACTTTCAGCACGATACCCAGCAGGCCGACGATGCCGCCGGCGGCAATCAATCCGCTGGCAAAAAGCGAGCCCGGACTGACCTCGCTCTCAGGATTCGACCCGTCCTTGCTGCGTTTGCCCGCCTCTTCCACCAGCCAGCGCACCACGCCGCCACAGAAGATCGCCAGCGTCGTGGCGATCGGCAAATACGCTCCCACCGCGAAGGCCAGAGACCGGATGCCCAGCAGCTCTACCGCGATCACCAGGAAAACCCCCAGCAGCACCAGTCCCCACGGGAGTTTGTGGGTAAGGATGCCGTTGATGACGACCGACATCAACTTGGCCTGAGGAGCGGCGGCGGATTTGCTGCCGATTCCCTGGATCCATTGCACTTCGATCTGCTTGGTTTGCGAGTTATAAAGATATTTTCCGTCGGCCACGGTCGCCGAGCTTAGCGCGTTCAGCAGCATGAACTGGCTGCCCTTGCCGCTCTTGTCGCCATCCGGACCGGCAATGGTGAAGGTGTCGCGATCGAATTGCTGCTTTTCCACCACCACCCCGGCGGGCAACGCCGAAATATCAATGGGGATGATCACCGGGTGAAATTCTTCCAGGCCCTTGTTCATCAGGCCCAGAGTGATGCCGATGGCGAACACCGAGCTGACCACGCCGATCATCAAGCCGATCTGCTGCTTGCGCGGGGTCGCACCGACCAGGTAGCCGGTTTTCAAATCCTGCGAGGTGTTTCCGGCGTTGGCGGCGGCGATACAGACCACCGCTCCAATCGACAAGGCCAGCGCGCCATAAGCGGCGGCCGTCCAGTGCAGTACCAGGAAGACCGCGGTGGTGCCCATGAGGGTGGCGATCGCCATCCCCGAGATGGGGTTCGACGAGCTGCCGATCAGTCCGGTAATGCGCGAGGAGACGGTGACAAAAAGAAAGCCGAACACAATCACGAACAGCGCCGCCACCAGGTTTTCATACCACGCCGTAGGAGCGCCGAGCACAGGTTTGAACGTCAACAACACCCACATCATAACCAGTAAAACCGCGGTGCCTACCAAGGCAAACGAAATGGGCAGATCGTCATCGGTGCGCTTCTGCGCGGTGCGCGAGGCCGCGCTGCGCCCCAGGTCTTTGGCGCCGGCTTTCAGGGCGCCCACGATGGTGGGAACGGTCTTCAGCAGGGTAATCAAACCCGCAGCGGCCACCGCTCCTGCCCCGATGGGCTTGATGTACGTGCCCCACAGTTCCCCCGGGCTCATATCCATAATTACCTTGGTGCCGGGATACAGAGGAACGGGCAGTCCCGACCCGAAAAATTTAATAGCGGGCATCAAGACCAGCCAGGAGAAGACGCCGCCGGCCACGATGATTCCGGCAATGCGCGGTCCGATGATGTAGCCCACTCCCAGGTATTCCGAGGTAGTCGCGGCCTGCACCGAAGCGCCGGGCAGCCATCGCGGCTGGTATTCCGGGGTGTCGGGCCAGGCCGCGAACAGAGCGCCATTCTGGAAAAAGGTGTAGAGGGCGCCCAGGCCCAGGCCCCAGAAAACGCGGCTGGCAAAAGATCCGCCACGGTCGCCGGCGATCAGAACATCGGCACAGGCCGTGCCTTCAGGATAAAGAAGGTGTCCGTGCTCTTTAACGATGAGCTGGCGGCGCAAGGGAATCATGAAAAACACGCCCAGGCAGCCGCCCACGAAGGCCAGCAGAAAGATTCGCGAATATTCCAGGGGAAAGCCTAAAAAAATCAGCGCCGGAATGGTGAAGATCACGCCGCCGGCCACCGATTCTCCGGCCGACCCGATGGTCTGCACGATGTTGTTTTCGAGAATGCTGGCCCGGCCGAATGCGCGCAGGATGCTGATGGAGAGCACCGCGATGGGGATGGAAGCTGAAACCGTTAGCCCGGCGCGCAGCCCCACGTAAACCGTAACCGCGCCGAACAATACCCCAAAGAATATTCCCAGGATGATGGCGCGTATGGTGAATTCCGGCCGCCCGTCATTGGCCGAAACATAGGGTTGAAAAGTGGGCTCAGCTACAGGGAATTCAGCAGTATCGGAAAGGTCAGCCACGGGAGATCCTCCGCCATCGTTCGTTTTGGCCAATCAGCGCGAGCGCACGCGAAAATAGCATGCGGAGAGCGGAGAATACAAGTCGGGAGGCTGATTTCGTCCTTCCGCCGGGACCCGTAAAGCCGACAACCGCTAGCGCGCCGCGAAAGATGCCTCTACAATAAGAAGGTCGAATTTCCGGCGGCAATGCCGGGCTATCCAAGTGGAGTTCTGTGGCCATTAAACAAATTGCAGTCTGGATCCTGTTGTTAATGAGCGCGGCAGGTTTATGCGCGGGGTGTGGTGAAACCTTCCGTCCGGTGGTCAATCCGGTGGCCAGCGCGCCTCCCGATCCGCAGACGGCCGCCCATGCCAACGTACTGTCGCAGGCGGCCGATGGCGTCTCTCCGGGTTCGGTAACCCAGATCAACGTTTCCGGAGATACCGTCACCTCGCAGCAGACCCTGGGCGTCAATCCGGTTTACGCCACCACGTCCAATAACGCATTTGCCGTGTTTACCGCCAATAAGGGCAGCGACAACATTGGGGTGTACTCGGCGCAGGCCGCAGCTTCTTTCGCGTCCTCTACGATCACCTTGCCCGTCGGATCGGCCCCGGTATTTTTGAAGGCTACCACCACCAATCTCTATGTGGCGGAATCCGGCACCAACACCGTCGGCGTAGTTGAGCTGAACACCGATGTTCGTAAGACCGGCATTCCGGTGGGAATCAACCCGGTGGCGCTGGCCATTACCCCGGCGGGTGACAAAGTCTATTCGATTAATAAAGGAGACGGCACCGTGAGCGTGATCGGGGCCGTGGATAACGTTGTTTCCGGGACCATCACCGTGGGCAAGCAGCCGGCCTGGGCAGCCCTCAATTTTCTAGGGACCCTGCTTTACGTGGTCAACTCTGGAGAAAATACGGTCTCAGTCATCGACACCGTCAAAGATCGGGTGGTGACCACCATCACCGTGGGTACCGCACCCAACTTCGTGATCTTCGATCCCAAGCTCAATCGCGTGTATGTAACGAACCCCGGAGACAACACCCTGAGCATCATCAACGGAGACGTGAATTCGCCGGCCTTTAACAGCGTTACCAGCGTGGCGGTGGGGATTAACCCGGTATCAGTGACCGCCCTGGCTGACGGCACGCGCGCCTACGTCGCCAATTCCGGTTCCAACAACGTTTCTGTGATCTCCACCGCCGGCAACACCGTGCTGCGCACTCTTACTGTGGGCACGACGCCGGTTTCCATCGCTTCCTCGAACGACAGCAGTAAAGTGTTCGTGGCCAACAAAGGGTCGGGAAACATTTCCATCATTCGCACCGCCGACGATTCGGTATTGCCGCCCCGGCCCGCGGGCTCTGCCAACCCGGTATTCGTTTTTCTGAGTTTATAGAGTCGATCCGCCGGCATTCTCCCCACCGGCAAGACCGGCAGCGCCGCAAGACGCCGCCGGCATACGGTACGCGATACAATACGTCGAAGACGCAAGGGGAGTATCCGTGGCCACAAACATGTTGCTGCCGGAAATTGCCAGGCAATGGCGAACGGCGCGCCGGCTCTATCCCGTTTATGTCGGGCTGCGCGAAATGTTTCACATCGACGTGCCACCCTGCCCAGACTTAGAACAATCAGTTGACCGATCCGAGCCGGGTGCGGTTACCCGGGTATGGGAATGGTTCGATGACATGGACCACCGCGTCCAGGTCCACCAGTTGCGCCAGCTTTTGCAAGGGACCACCCTGGCCACGCCGGAAAACATCAGCGCCCTGATTCGCCGCCACCTCGACAAGCCCAGAAAAAACAGCGCGGATCGCGACAAGATTGATTTTCTACTGGTGCAGTACTTCGCGCATCGCGCCCCGCCCGACGTCAAAGAAGAAGACGTCACCATCGAGCACGTGGTCGAAACCCTGCTGCCCATCCTGGGAGATGTACCACTGACCATGCCCACCTGGGCGCCCCAGCTCGACAAGGCCCTCGACGGATTGACCAAGTGCCAGACGCTACCCGACCTGCTGCAGCGCGGAATTCTTGAAGAAGCGCGCTGGCTCAAGGAAGGGGTGGGCACGTCCTATTTCCAACCTATTGCCTTGGTCTTATTTACCCGCTTCAACTATCGCGTGCGCCTTGTATTTTTTCGACTGATGCATGGCGACCTGCACGCAATTCGGCTGGGACTTACGGAACTGCAGAAAAGAAGGTTCGTCACCATCGATTGCCGGCAGGCGAATTTGTCGGAAGAAGAGCCTATCGCCAACCTGCTGGAAATCTGCACCGAGTGGAAGACGCCCTTCCGCGCCGCCTATTCCGCGGGACAGAATTTCCGCCAGATACTCGCCATCCGCGCCGCCGTCGATCGCGCGTTGGCCCAGAATCCGTCGACTCTGCGCCCGTTTTACCGGCCGGACGTTGCGCCGCTTCCTCTGGCCGGCGCCGCTGCTTCAGCCGAAGCTAAAGCAGTGGTGGAGCGCGAGCTGATCTCGGGAACGCTGGCCGCTGTTTCGTGGACCAGCCTTGAGGATTGCGTGCGCGACATCACCGAACAGCTTGCCGGGCGGCCGCGCAGCGGAAACGAAATCAATCTGCCCTTTGCCGTGGTGAACCTTCCCGCCGGCGAATCGCTGGCCCTGTCGTCCTGGGAGACCCAGTCTTTTTCCAATGGTCATAACAAGGGGGCCGAGTTGGTGAAGCGCGCTGTCGCGGCCGTGGCCTACATAAAAGACACCGCCGCCCGCCGAGACCACGGGCAGGAAATTGATATGGCCGCTGCGGCGCTCATGGCCGAAGCCGAGCTGGCCGCCATCGAATCAGGCCTGGCAGAAGCAAAGTCGGCGAAGATCATCGATGATGTAGTCAGCCTGGCCGCCACCGGCCGCCGTCTGCGTGATCGGTGTAAGGCCGCGGTTCCCACGGCTGCCAATGTCCCGGCCGCTCCGCGCGCTAAACGCTTTCGTCGCCGCGGGAAAAACCAGCCGCCTGCAGAGAGCCCCTCGCAAGGGTAAGAATTGCTGGAATCCAGACCCTTCCCATCTGTCATCCTGACGATCCCCGTCCTTATCGGGGAGAGGAAGGACCCCTACAGTTCGACAAATATTTCCTCCGGTGTTCTTCGGGCTTCCGGTTCGAATCAGGGGCCGCGCTCGACCGCATCGTGCGCTGGTCAGTATTCGGCGGAGATGAACCCGTCGGGTTAGCTGCGAATGTGCAGAGGGTAGGGGTTCCCTCAGCCCGGACAAATCCGGGGGTCGTCAGAATGACATCCGGTGGGGGGCTGCATGGAGCGGTTTCGCCTAAAACCTAAGCGCTAATTCCATGTTTGTCATGGCTACGAGAAATATTTCGTGGCCGGTTGTCCATTCAACCGAAAAAGAATTCCTTAGTGCGCAATTCCCGCACCCGATCGCGCAGCTTGGCCGCCTTCTCGAATTCAAAACGCTTGGCCGCCTCGCGCATATCCGATTCCAATTGACCCACGTGAATATCCAGTTCCGCCTGTGACTTGAAGTCGGGCACATCATCCGACTCGGTGAAGTCCACGTAATCGGCGCCGATGATGCCCGCCAGCGTCATGTCCAGCGGACGAATAATGCTCTCCGGAGTAATCCCATTCTCCTCGTTGTAAGCTCGCTGTATGGCGCGCCGGCGGTCGGTTTCCTCGATCGCCCTTCGCATGGAATCGGTCATCACGTCGGCATAAAGCAGCGCCCGGCCGTTCAGGTTGCGCGCGCAACGCCCCATGGTCTGGATCAGCGAGCCCGCCGATCGCAGAAACCCTTCTTTATCGGCATCGAGAATCGCCACCAGCGAAACCTCGGGCAGGTCGAGCCCCTCGCGCAGCAGGTTGATGCCGATGAGCACGTCAAACTCGCCCTTGCGCAAGTCGCGCAATATCTTGATGCGTTCCAGGGTCTCGATTTCAGAATGCATGTAGCGGCAGCGCACTCCCACCTCGGTGTAGTACTCCGCCAGGTCCTCGGCCATGCGCTTGGTCAGGGTGGTCACCAGCACCCGTTCCCGCGCCTCGGTGCGCAGCCGGATCTCGTGCAGCAGGTCATCGATCTGGCCCTTCACCGGCCGAATCTCCACCTCGGGATCGATCAGGCCGGTGGGACGAATGATCTGCTCCACCACTACTCCCGCCGAGCGCGTCAGCTCGTAGGGGCCCGGCGTCGCCGAAACGTAAATTATCTGGTTCATGCGGTTCTCGAACTCTTCAAACGTCAGGGGGCGGTTATCCAGCGCCGACGGCAGCCGGAATCCGTATTCGATCAAGTTCTGCTTGCGCGAGCGGTCGCCATGCCACATGGCATGCAGCTGCGGAATCGTCTGGTGCGATTCATCCACAAACATCATAAAATCGCGCGGCACATAATCCAGCAGCGTGGGCGGGGCCTCCCCCGGCATACGGCCGGAAAAGTGCCGGGAATAATTTTCGATGCCGTGGCAATATCCGACTGACTTGATCATCTCCAGGTCGAACCGCGTGCGCTGGTGCACGCGCTGCGATTCCACCAGGTGGCCCTGTTTTTCCAGCTCCACCTCCCACCACGCCAGTTCCTCGAGAATGCTCTTGACCGCCTTGCTCTTCGTCTCAGGCGCCATGACGTAATGGGTCTTGGGATACACCGCCAGCCGCGCATATTTCTGCTTCACCGTGCCGAACAGAGGATCGATTTGGGAAAGCGATTCGATCTCATCGCCAAACATTTCCACGCGGTACGCCATGTCGTCGTAGGAAGGGAAGATCTCGACGACGTCTCCGCGGGCGCGAAATGTGCCCCTGCGAAAATCATTGTCATTGCGGGTATAAAGGATCTCGACCAGGCGGCGCAGCACGTCGTCCCGCTTGATTTTCTGGCCCTTCTCCAGAAACATCATCATGCCGTAATAGGCTTCCGGAGACCCCAGCCCGTAAATGCAGCTTACCGACGCCACGATGATGCAGTCGCGCCGCTCGAACAGCGATTTGGTGGCAGAGAGCCGCAGTTTTTCCAGCTCTTCGTTCACCGTCGCTTCCTTTTCGATATAAACGTCGCCCGCGGGAATGTAGGCCTCGGGCTGGTAGTAGTCGTAATAGGAAACGAAATACTCCACCGCATTGTGGGGAAAGAAAGTCTTGAACTCGTGATAAAGCTGGGCGGCAAGTGTCTTGTTGTGCGCCAGCACCACCGCCGGCCGGTTACTCTGCTCAATCAGTTTGGCGACGGTATAAGTCTTGCCCGACCCGGTGACCCCCAGCAACACCTGGTGCTTCTCGCCATCAAAAATTCCGCGAGCCAGCTCCGGGATGGCAGTAGCCTGGTCCCCGGCAGGTTTGTAATCGCTGACAAGTTTAAAGTCCATAGGTAGGAATGTTGGAAGTGGGCTGTTTTGAATCTTAGTAGAAGTGGCCCGGCTTCAACGGGGCGAGGAAGAACCCCCTGCAGTTCAACCAATGTTTCTCCGATGATTGTTCACCAAGCCCAGAAAAACTAATGGATCCGCCGACCGACCAACCCCGAATCCAAAGTCCGTTTATCCACCCGCACCAGACCGCGCTCCATGGCCGGAGTCAGCAGGCGGTAATGATGAACATCCACCAGATATTCGGCAATAAACCATATCTCTTTTTCCGAGGTCATCCAATCCCGGCGGTCAAAGCGCTTGAGGTTCACCGGCCCGGAATACACGCGTAGCGTTCGCTCCCGCCGCAAATTGAAATAATCTTCGAAATAACTCATGGCCAGCTCGCGCAGCGACCGGTACACGGGCTCGCGATAACGGCATCCCGCGTAGTTTGACTTGGCCAGCGCGCCCCACGCGTTGCCCATCTTGAAGATGGCCAGCACGTGGTCGGTGTCATGGTGCGCGGAAAGGTCCATCAACAGCGGCGGAAAACCCAGCACCCGCAGCGCCGCCGCGGCAAACACCGCACCCTCGAAACAATGGGCGGTACGCTCGCGTAACACCAGCCGCGGCGACCAGGCGGTGTCCGCCAGGTGATACTCCAGATTTTCCAGAAATCGCTGGATGCCCGCGGGATTGCGCAGCGATTTCAACTTGCGCAGTTCTTTTGCGGTAAAACCAAATGTCGGATCGGTCAAGAGAAAATCTCCGCGATTTCCGCAGGTTCGTCCACCAGCACATCGGGAGGCGCCGCCGCGAAGGTGTGTGGCGCGAAGCCATACGCCACCCCGCAACTGTAGATGCCCGCATTGCGCGCGGTGATCACATCAATATCGGAATCACCCACCAACATGGTCTCCTCCGGCTTCATGCCCGCTTCGGCCAGTAACGCTTCCACCCCGGCGGGATCCGGCTTCTTGGTATGAAAGCTGTTCCCGCCATAGACCTGAAAAAAGAATGGCCCCATGCCCAGCGCCTTTACGATGTCGCGCGACGGGTTAACCGGCTTGTTCGACAGCACCGCCATGGTTCTACCCGGAGTGGATTGGATGGCGGCCAGAGCCTCCATGATTCCCGCATAGACATAAGTATTATCCAGCTTGTGCTCGCGGTAATACCGTATGAAAAATTCGAGCGCCGCCGTCACCACTGCGGGATCATCAGGATCGCCCAATGCGCGGCGCACCAGCATGGGCGCGCCATCGCCGATGTAGCCGGCGATGACCTCGTTGGGCAGTTCCGCATGACCGCCATTGCGCAGCATCGCGTTAATGGAATTGGCCAGGTCAACGCGGGAATCCACCAGCGTCCCATCGAGGTCGAAAATCACCAATCTAATTGCGGGTCCCGGCACTGGGCGGTTGTAGACGATCATCGGGACGACAAGGGTCCCCGGGAGTGGCGCGGCAAAAACATGACTCCAGTATATCCGCCGCCGCGAGCCGACATTTACAATACAGATTGCAGCGGCAAGGAGCACCGAATCGCTTGGCTAAGACAACCGAGAAAACCGAAGTCAGAAAAAACCCCTCCCGCAACGCGCCGGGTAACCAGCCCTCTGCCGCCGAGCCCGCAGTTGCCACTCCCCAAGCCGCGCCCAAGGCCGCGAAAACTTACCAGGGATTGACCCGCGAGCAGATCGTCGAATGTTACCGCGTAATGTTTATGTCGCGGCGTCTCGACGACCGAGAGATTTTGCTCAAGCGCCAGCAAAAAATTTATTTTCAGATCTCGGGCGCCGGACACGAAGCCCTGCTGGTCGCTGCCGGCATGGCCTTGAAACCGGGCTACGATTGGTTCTATCCCTATTATCGCGATCGCGCGCTGTGCCTCGCCCTGGGTGGCACCGCCGAAGACCAATTGCTGCAGGCAGTAGGCGCCGCCGCCGATCCCAGCTCCGGCGGCCGCCAGATGCCGTCACACTGGGGCAACAAGCAACTCAACATCGTGACTCAGTCATCTCCCACCGGCACCCAGTTTCTGCAGGCAGTAGGCTGCGCCGAGGCCGGCCGCTATTTCACCCAGAATCCTCAGAGCGCCGCTCCCCTGGCGGGTGGCTACGGCACATTCAAAGACGTGACTTTTCACGGGGACGAAGTGGTTTACGTCTCCTCCGGCGAAGGCACCACCAGCCAGGGAGAATTCTGGGAGGCGATGAACTCCGCCTCCACCCTCAAGTTGCCGGTGCTGTTTCTTATTGAAGACAACGAGTATGCCATCTCCGTCCCCGTGGAAGTGCAGACCGCCGGGGGAAATATCTCCCGCCTGGTCGCCGGCTTCCCCAACTTTTTCTTCGCGGAATGTGACGGCACCAACCCGGTCGAGAGTTATGCCGTGCTGTCGCAAGCGGTGGCCCATTGTCGCGCTCGGAAAGGCCCGGCGTTCGTGCACGGTCATGTGATTCGCCCCTATTCGCACTCGCTGTCGGATGACGAGAAGCTCTACCGCCCCGATTCGGAGCGGCAAAAAGACGCTGCCCGCGACCCCATCACCCGGATGCAGATGTTCCTGATTCGCGAAAACATTCTCGACGAGAACGCCATCAACAAGTTGGAAAAATCGGTGGATGAGGAGATCGAACAGGCCTCACTGCGCGCCCAGGCCGCGGCCTTGCCCCAGCGCGAATCCATTCTGAAGAACATTTATTCGCCCAACATCGATCCCACGTCCAGCAGCTTTGCCAGTGAAAAAACGGCGGTACCGGTGGCTATGCAGCAGGAGTCCGCGCCGCAAGAAGCGGCGGCTGCTGAAACTGCTTCCGCCGAGGCGGGAACCCCGGGCCCTCCCGCAAAGGCCCAGGCCGACGGCACCGCCACTGCGCAAGGCCCCGCCGCCGCGGCCGCCGCAGCGCCGGCTCCCAAGACCATGGCCGATCTGATCACCGCCTGCCTGCGTGACGAGATGCGCCGCGACAGCCGGATCGTGGTTTTCGGCGAAGATGTCGCCGATTGCAGCCGCGAAGAATACCTCAAGCAAAAACAGGTCAAGGGTAAGGGCGGCGTATTCAAACTGACCGCTGGGCTCCAGGGAGAGTTCGGTCCCGACCGGGTCTTCAACTCGCCCCTGGCCGAAGCCAACATCATCGGACGCGCCGTCGGCATGGCCACCCGCGGCCTGAAGCCGGTGGTGGAAATCCAGTTCTTTGATTACATCTGGCCCGCGATGCACCAGTTGCGCAACGAACTGCCGCTGATCCGCTGGCGCTCCAACGGAAATTTTTCCTGCCCCGCGGTGGTGCGCGTAGCCATCGGAGGCTACCTCACCGGCGGCGCCGTGTATCACTCCCAATGCGGCGAAAGTATCTTCACCCACACCCCCGGCATGCGAGTGGTATTTCCCTCTAACGCCCTGGACGCCAACGGGCTGCTGCGCACGGCCATCCGCTGCGACGATCCGGTAATGTTTCTGGAACACAAGCGCCTCTACCGCGAGACCTATGGCCGGGCCGCCAATCCGGGGCCGGACTTCATGATTCCGTTTGGCAAGGCGCGCACCGTCCGCGAGGGCACTGACCTGAGTGTCATCACCTACGGGGCGGTGGTCCCGCGGGCTCTGCAGGCCGCGCAACGCCTGGAGCGCGAGCAGGGAATTTCAGTAGAGCTGATCGATCTGCGAACTTTGAATCCGTATGACTGGGAAGCCATCGCTGAATCAGTGCGCAAAACCAGCCGTGTATTGGTCGCCCACGAAGACACGCTTAGCTGGGGATACGGCGCCGAAATAGCAGCCAGAATCGCCGGCGAGCTGTTCGACGACCTTGACGCCCCAGTGCGCCGCATAGCCGCCATGGATACCTTCGTAGCCTATCAACCGGCGCTGGAGAACGAAATTCTGCCCCAAGCCGAAGACCTCTTCGCGGCGATGCAAGACCTGGCGGAGTACTAAACCTCCGAAAACACAATCTCCACCTCGCGCCGCGCCATTTCCCCCAGAAACGCGGCACCCGGCACGTCTGTCTCCTGATGAATTCCTCCGCGTCTGGCGATTTCTCCCCGCGCCATCATCATGAGCACGATCGCGGCCGGCCAGGCGGTGGTGCGCATCATGGCGGTCATGCCGCTCTTGCCATCGAACCGGTCCACCATGGTGAAGGAAGAAACCGCATCGCCGCGATGAGCTTCCACCCGCATGATGCAGACGTCGGGCGCCGCGCTGGTGAGTTTATCCACCAGCAAGCGCGAGGTGATTTCGCGTGGCGACACTCGCGCACTCCCAATCTTCAGTTTCTCCTTGCTGAAGAAGCCCAGGTCGTATAGCGAGCGCACCATGGCAAAATGCCCGGGATAACGCAGCGTCTTTTCAAAACACTCGCCCACCATGCCCTTGAACGTCTCCGGCATCGTGGAAGTGCCCCCTGAAGTATGAAAGGCCGCCAGGATTTCGAAGCCTTTGATATGAAAAGTTTCCAGCTCGGTCAGCGGTTCGATGTCGACGATCTTTCCTCCCCGCAGAATCCTGGCCGGTTCCGCATATTCGTTGATCAACCCTTCCACCGAAAAAACCAGTTGATATGAAAACGGAGGCTTGGGCTTCTCCGGCAGGCCGCCCACATAGATCTTGAGCGCATCAGCCAGCCGTGATTTCTTGCCATGCTTCGCCTGCAGCCGCCGCACCAGCTCCCCGGCCAGCACCGACGCCATCCCCGGAGAAAGCCCGCAGTCGGGAGCTATGCCGATCCCGCGCTTGGCCGCCCGAGCGGCCAAAGCGTACTCCGCGCGCACCACGGTGTTGTTGCCGCCCAGATCGGCGAAGTGGCAGCCTGCGGCAATGGCCGCGCGGCACAGACCCAGGTTAAAGAAGTAAGGGACTGCTGACAGCGTGCCCGCATGCCCCCGCATCAGCCGGGTGGCGGCTTTCAAGTCGGAGGCATCGAGACGCACCGCGCGTACCTTCTTGCCCCTGGCGCCGCCGAGCAGGCGATGGATACGAGCAGCCGCCCGCCGCGCGGTGGGCAGGTCGGCATCAGCCAGCGTTACCGCTCCCACATCTGACTGCCGCGCCATATCGTATGCCGCCGCGGAACCCATCATTCCCGCGCCGATGACCAGAAGTTTCATGACGTCTCCAATTGTTACGGTTGCGATTGTGCAGCGGCGGGCTGCGGCAGTGATCGCAGAAATTCCCGCACCGGCCCCAGGTAAAGCTCCCCTCCGACCGCCGCGCTGTTATCGTGTTCGCCGCCCTCGATCAGCAGAAGTTTTTTGGGGGAGGGCGCCGCCGCATAAAGCTTGCGGCTCATCTCCGGAGGAATCAAAGTATCTTCGCTCCCGTGAATAAACATCACGGGAATCTTCAGCGAGCCCACGCGCGCCAGCGAATCAAACTTCTGGTTCAATAGCAGTCCCAGGGGAAACAGGCGGAAAACCTTGCTGCGCAAGGCCATGTCATGGATGGAGGTATATCCACTTTCCATGATCAGGCCGGCGGCCTCGGGATGGCGCAGGGCCAGGTCGAGGGCGATCCCGCTACCCAGGGAGTGTCCGTAGATCACGATCTGCGCTGGCGCAATATGGCGTTGCTGGGTGAGATAAACCCAGGCGCTTTCGGCATCATCCTCCACCCGAATCTCGGTGGGAAATGCGCCACGGCTTTCGCCGTAGCCTCGGTAATCGAAGACCAGAACCGATGGTCCCAGGCGGTTGAGCCTCACCGAGTGAGCAGCGTTGTCCCCAATGTTTCCGGCATTGCCATGCAGGTAGAGCAGCACCTGTACGGAACGCATGGCGGGCCCACCGGGCGCGGCAGCGATGGCCGGCGCCGCCAGCCACCACCCGCGAAGGGTATCGCCGGGCATGCACCCGCGCACGCAGGGAATGTCTACCATCTCGAAAGCGCTTCCAAAATCCTGCGGCGTGATCCTGATGCCTTTGCCGGGAATAAACAGGAAATGGCTTTGCCGCAGGTAAACGAATCCCACAGCCAGCAGGTAAAAGCAGACCAGGGAAATCGCCAGTATCTTGAGAATGCGCGCCAAAGAAATCATGAAAGCAGGAGACGAGAATATCATTCGAGTAAAGAAAGGTGAGTGATTGGTTTTTTCCGGCGCAATGGTTCCAGGCGCTGAGAAAAAGTCGACCGTGCACGCGAGAAGTCCCGGCGCGTCCCTATCCTCTGCTTCTCTTAAAAATCATGCACGACTCTCTTTCATTATCTCGTCAACCCTTCAATTAAGAGATACTGAGATTGCCTCAGCATGAGATTTGAAATATTCATCGCCGCCCGCTACCTCCGCGCCAAACGACACCAGGCGGTCGCCGGAATTATCACCATCATCTCCATCATCGGGGTGGCGGCGGGAGTGGCTTCCCTGATCATCGCGCTCGCGGTAAACAACGGCTTTCGCCAGGACCTGCAGCAACGCCTGCTCGGCGCCACCTCGCATGTGAACCTCTTGCGCGTTGAAAACGACGGCATTCGCGACTGGCAACCGCTGTTGGCTCGCCTGCAAACCAGCCCGCACGTTCAGGCAGCCGCGCCGGCGATCTACGAACAGATACTGCTTTCCCGCGGCGCCCGTGCCCGCGGCGTTGTTCTCAAAGGGATTCAACCAGGCGATGAAGTTAAGGTCAGCGACCTGCTCACCACTGTCAAATTCGGTTCGGCGGCTGCTCTCAACCAGCCGGCTAATCCCAATCCATCGGCCCCGGCGCCCATTTTGCTGGGCAAGGATCTCGCTGACGAACTCGGCGCCACCGTGGATTCGCTGGTCGTGGCCACCAGTCCCCAGGGAGAGCTCACGCCGTTTGGCCTGGTGCCCAAGTACGCGCGGTTCAAAGTGGTAGGGATCTTTCAGTCGGGGTTTTACGATTACGACGCATCATGGGCCTTCACCCGTCTGGGGGATTCGCAGCAGCTCTTTGGCCTCGGCGACGTGGTCAACGTGCTCGAGTTCAAAGTGGACGACATCTATCGCGCGGGTGAAATCGGCGCCCAGTTGGAACGCGCCGCCGGCCACGGCTTCATGTCCAGCAACTGGATGGAGCAGAACCGCTCGCTCTTTCGCGCCCTGCGCCTGGAACGGGTGGTCACATTCATCACCATCGGGCTGATCGTAATGGTGGCCGCCCTCAACATTTTGATTTCACTCATCATGATGGTGATGGAAAAGACCCGCGACGTTGCGGTGCTGATGTCCATGGGCGCCCGCCGCTCCCAGATTCGCCGAATTTTTATCGCCCAGGGAGCTTTGATCGGGTCGGTGGGCACGCTCATTGGCTTGATCACCGGCTACGGCCTCTCGTGGGCGGGAGCGCATTACAAGCTCATCGCACTTTCCGCCGAGGTCTATTCGATTGACTATGTTCCGTTTGTGCCGCGAGCCATCGACGGAGTGCTGGTGGCCGGCATGGCCCTGGGGGTGTCATTGCTCGCCACCCTCTATCCTTCATGGTCGGCGGCGCGAATTCTGCCCGCCGAATCGCTGCGTTACGAGTGAACCTTGTTGGTCATGACCTTTGTAACCAGAGATATTGAACAGTTCGGGGCGCAACCGTTTCTAATACAGTGAGACGGGTTTAGACGTGCGGTTTGGACGTGTTTCAGCTGGCATGGGAATGCGGCAGTTGAACCTTGGGAGATATGAGTTGCATCCAATAGGAACATTGCAGGAAGAGGCCCAGCGGGAGCATAAGAGTTCAGCTTCGGCGGTAGTGCGAGTGGAAAATCTGAGAAAGGTTTTTCGCTCGGGACTCAGCCAGCTGGTGCTGTTCGATGACTTGTCGTTTACGGTGGAGGCCGGCGAATTGCTGGCCATCGTAGGCGAGTCGGGCGCGGGAAAAAGCACTTTGCTGCACATTCTGGGGGTGCTTGATACCCCTTCTGGCGGTAAAGTATACTGCGACCAGAGGCCGATGGATGGCCTCTCCGACGATGCGGCGGCGGATTTTCGCAATCGTGAGATTGGTTTTGTGTGGCAGTTTCATTACCTGCTGCCTGAGTTTACCGCTCAGGAAAATGTGGCCATGCCACTGCTGATGCGCAGGTTTGACCGCGCATCCGCCATGGATGAGGCCGGTAAATGGTTGCAGCAGGTGGGGCTTGCCGGGCGCGCCCAGCATCGGGCCGGAGAGTTGAGCGGCGGGGAACAGCAGAGGGTGGCCATCGCCAGGGCGCTGGTGACCGCACCACGGTTGTTCATCGCCGATGAGCCCACGGGCGATCTTGATAATCGCACGGCGGAAATGGTCTTTGAACTGATTGCGCGGCTGCACCGCGAGCATAAGCTGACGTCGCTCGTGGCCACCCACAATATTGGATTTGCACGGCGATGTGACCGGGTTTTGAAGCTGCATCAGGGTAAGATGGAAGAAGTTTCACCGGCGAGTCTTGAAGGTTGAGCGGACCGGGTAACGGGGTGGTTGTTCATCGCTGACTAAGGGGGCACATGTTCGAGCGATACACAGAAAAGGCAAGACGCGTAATCTTCTTCGCGCGCTATGAAGCGAGCCAGTTTGGGTCTCCTTATATTGAGACTGAACATCTGCTTCTGGGCCTGCTTCGTGAAGACAAGGCGCTTACCAATCGCTTTCTGCGTTCGCACGCCTCGGTGGAATCGATCCGCAAGCAGATCGAGGGGCACACCACCATCCGCGAGAAGGTGTCCACGTCGGTTGACCTGCCCTTGAGCAATGAATGCAAGCGCGTGCTGGCCTATGCCGCCGAAGAGGCAGAGCGCCTCTCCCACAAGCACATCGGCACCGAACACCTGCTGCTGGGCCTGTTGCGTGAAGAAAAATGTTTTGCCGCGGAAATTCTGCACGAGCGCGGGCTGCGACTGGCCAGCATTCGCGAGGAGCTGGCGCGCACCACCCAAGAGAAAAGCCAGCCGCAGCGGCAGCGCGAGTCCTCGCTGCTCTCAGAGTTCTCCCGCGACCTGACTCAGGCCGCCATGGATTCGCAGCTCGACCCGCTGGTCGGCCGCGATCAGGAACTGGAGCGCGTCATCCAGATACTGTGCCGCCGCACCAAGAACAACCCGGTATTGATCGGCGAACCCGGCGTGGGCAAGACCGCCATTGTCGAAGGCCTGGCGCAGCGCATCGCGGACGGCGAAGTCCCGTCATTCCTCGCCGAGAAGCGTATTCTCGCGCTCGACCTTTCATTGATCGTCGCCGGCACCAAGTATCGCGGCCAGTTTGAAGAGCGCCTGAAGACCATCATGAAGGAATTGATGGAAAATCAGAACTCCATCGTCTTCATCGATGAGCTGCATACCCTGGTCGGCGCGGGTTCCGCCGAAGGCTCGCTCGACGCCGCCAACATCCTCAAGCCCGCGCTTTCCCGCGGCGAGATCCAGTGCATCGGCGCCACCACACCTGGGGAATATCGCAAGTCCATCGAAAAAGACCGCTCGCTGGAACGGCGCTTCCAGTCGGTCAAGGTCCCGCCTCCCAATGAAGAGGATGCGGTCAAGATCCTGCAGGGCATCAAGGAGCGCTACGAGAAGTTCCATGTCGTCACCTACACCGACGACGCCATCCTCTTCTCGGTATCGCATTCCGCGCGCTACATTCCCGACCGCTTTCTGCCGGATAAGGCCATCGATCTGATCGACGAAGCCGGGGCGCGGGTCAAGCTGCGGCAGACCTCGCTGCCCGAAGAAATTACCGATGTGCAGAAGCGCATCAAATTCATCGTCCATCGCATGGAAAACGCAATCGCCAACCACGAATTTGAGAAGGCGCGTTTTTATTCCGACGAAGAGCGCAAGGAACGCGAGAACCTGCGCGCCCTGCGGGAGAAATATCACCTCGATGAATCGGCCACCGGCGTGGTCGGCCGCGAGGACATCGAAGACGTGGTTTCCCGCTGGACCGGTGTGCCTGTCATGTCCATCAAGGAAGAAGAGACCCAGAAACTGCTGCGCATCGAGGAAGAGCTGCACAAGCGCGTCATCTCGCAGGACAAGGGAATCTCGGCGCTGGCCCGCGCCATCCGGCGGTCGCGTGCCGGCCTGAAGTCGCCGCAGCGTCCCATCGGCTCGTTTCTGTTCCTGGGGCCCACCGGCGTAGGCAAGACCGAAGTGGCGCGCACCCTGTCGCAGTTCATGTTCGGAAGCGAAAAATCGCTGATCCGGTTCGATATGTCGGAATTTATGGAGAGCCACTCGGTGTCGAAGCTTATCGGCTCGCCTCCCGGCTACGTCGGATACAACGAAGGCGGCCAGCTCACCGAGCGGGTGAAGCGCGCGCCGTATTCCGTGGTGCTGCTCGACGAGATCGAGAAGGCCCATCCCGATGTTTTCAACATTCTGCTGCAGGTCTTTGAAGACGGGCAGTTGAGCGATGGCCTGGGTAACACCGTTGATTTCAAAAACACGATCATCATCATGACTTCCAATATCGGCGCCCGCCACCTGCAGAAGCGCAGCGGTCTGGGCTTCCAGAATGAGCAGGAGCACGCGGTATCGGAAAAGGTCGAGGAGATGGTGCGCAGCGAAGTCAAGCGTACTTTCAACCCCGAGTTCCTCAACCGGCTGGACGAGGTCATTATTTTCAACGCCCTCTCCGACAGCGACCTGCTGCAGGTGCTGGAGCTGCTGGTCGGCCAGTTGAACGGCAACCTCGCGCAGCGGCAGATCACCATTACCGTGACCGAAGAAGCCAAGAAGTGGATTCTCGATAAGACCCTGGTGGACCGCAGTTACGGCGCGCGCCCCCTTCGCCGCGCTTTGCAGCGCTACATCGAAGACCCGCTGTCGGAAGCGCTGATCCAGGGCACGATCCAGTCCCGGCCGGCGTTCATCGAGGTCTTCCTCGAAGGCGACAAGCTCTTCTACCACCCGGTAGGAGAGGAAAAAGCCGAAGGCGTCCTGCTGTTCAGTAACTAAGATCGTGATGCTGTCAGTCAATCTTAACGGCCGCCCTTCCAGGGGCGGCCGTTGGGTTTAGTTCTCGTCCACGGAACGCCTTTTCTCTTGAATTCCTGATATTCAGTTACGGCGATAGATTGTCGCTGAGCAGGCGTAAGATTTAATCCAGCGATGGGCGAAATGCACAACGAACGGCGCACGCATTCGTTTTGGAGTCTTTTTACGATTGTCCTTCTCATGGGTTTCTTATGGGATGTTAAAGAGATCAGCCATGAGAGCTGGCAGGAGGGAATCCTGGATGTTTTGGGTGACGCGGTTTGGGCCTTGATCCTGCCGATGATTGCTCTCAGCACTCCCGCCAGGAAGTACCAGTGGCTTTCGTTACAAGGCGAAAGTCACGCGAACCATGATGAACCGCAACGACCAGCTTGAATAAGAGGCCAGACGTAAAGCAAGAGCAGGGGAAAACGCGAGGTCCTTCGCTCAAACAAGCAGCAAAAGCTCGCTCCAGGATGACAAGGTTGAGGGCGTTCTGTCGCGCAGTTCTTCTAATGTAACTACTTGGGCCGCTGGCTGAGGAAGAATCAGGGGCAGAAGCAAGAGTTAAGGGAACCCTAGAGGTCTTTCGCTTCACTCATGCCCCCAGACGATTCGGTCCTCCCCAAATGGGTCGAGGTCCGCCGCAGATGACAAAGGGGGAATCCGGCGATAGTCTAATATCATGGACTTAACCGTTTATTCCGCCACCTGGTGCTCCGACTGCCGCGAGGCCAAGCGCTTTCTTGCCAAGCATCAGATACCTTTCAAGGAAGTTGACATCGAATCCACCCCCGGCGCGGCCGAGCTAGTCATTGCTCATACCGGCAAGCGCGCCATCCCTCAGTTTGTGATCGATGGAAAATGGGTGCAGCCCTACCGCCCTGGCCGCGGATTTCTTTATGACGAGATGAGCGAGTTGCTGGGCGTGAAGACCGGCTAGCTTTCCGTCGCGCGGGCTGCTGCAACAAAATTGAAGGTTTCGAGGCGCATGCCGTGATCCCTCGCTACACCCGCCCTGAAATGGGCGCCATCTGGACTGACGAGCACAAATTTCGTACCTGGCTGGCGGTAGAGATTGCCGCCAGTGAGGCCCTGGCCGGGGCCGGGCTGGTGCCTCGCACGGCGGCGCGCGCTATCCGGCAGAAGGGCGATTTTGCGGTCAAGCGCATCCACGCCCTCGAAGCCGAAGTGAAGCACGACGTCATCGCCTTCACCACCGCGGTCTCTGAAAAAATCGGCAAGGATGCGCGCTGGCTGCACTTCGGACTCACCTCCAACGACGTGGTGGATACCGGCCAGGCCCTGCAGGTCATGCAGGCTTCCAGGGTTATCCTCGACGATCTCGCGCGTCTTTCCGCGGTGCTCAAGTTGCGTGCGCTGGAGTTCAAGCACACGCCCATGGCGGGCCGCACCCATGGAATGCACGCCGAGCCCACCACCTTCGGCCTGAAGCTGGCCAACTGGTACGCGGAAAACGAGCGCAACCGAGAACGCTTCGCCGCCGCCGCCGAATCGATGCGCGTGGGCAAATTTTCCGGGGCGGTCGGCAGCTTTGCCCATCTCGATCCTGAGATCGAGGAGAACATTTGCCGACGCCTGGGCCTTGCGGCCGCCGCCATCTCGTCCCAGGTAATCCAGCGCGACCGCCACGCCGCCTACCTCACGACCCTGGCGGTGGTGGCGAGCACCTTGGATAAGATCGCCACCGAGGTGCGTCACCTGCAGCGCACCGAAGTGGGAGAGGCCGAGGAATTTTTCAGCGCCGGGCAAAAAGGCTCGTCGGCCATGCCGCACAAGCGCAACCCCATCAGCAGCGAGCAAATCAGCGGGCTGGCGCGCGTGGTCCGCGGCAACGCGCAGGCGGCTCTGGAAAATGTTGCCTTGTGGCACGAGCGCGATATCTCCCATTCTTCGGTCGAGCGCATCATCCTGCCCGATTCCACGATCCTGGTCGATTATCTTCTGAACAAGACTGCTGCTCTCATCGAGAAGCTGGTGGTCTATCCCGAACGCATGCTGGCCAACCTCGACAGCACCGGAGGCCTGATGTTCAGCGGACAATTGCTGTTAGACCTGGCGGCGGCCGGCATGTCGCGCGAGGCCGCCTACCGCAGGGTGCAGGAGCACGCCATGCGGGCTTCGCGCCGCGAAGGCAAGTTTCGCGATTTGGTGGAGGCCGACCGGGAGATCCGCAAGCTGGTTTCTCCGGCGCGGATGGACGCTGTTTTCAACACCGCCCGGCAACTGCGCAACGTGGACAAGATTTTTGCCCGGGTCTTTGGCGCCCCACCGGCGGCGCCCGTAATCCGCAATCCCGTCGGACGCCGCACGGGCGAGAGAAAGCGTTCCTCTTGACCGCTCCTTCCACCCAGCGGAGCATCCTGACCATTGCCACCACTGGCGCCAGCGGCGCAATCTTTTTACGAGAGCTGCTGCGCGCGGTGGAACGCGACGAGCGCATCACGGCGGTCAACTTCATTGCCTCGGAAAGCTCACTGCGGGTGGTAGCGGAAGAGCTGGAGCTGCGCGGGCGGACTAACCTGGTGGCGCAATTGCTGGGGGCGGAGTCCGCCAAAACCAAAGAACAAAACAATGCGGACATCGGCGCCAATGTGGCCAGTGGGTCGTATCCCTGCGACGCCATGGTGGTGATCCCGTGCAGCATGGGCACCCTGGGCCGCATCGCCAACGGCATCGCATCGCGTCTGATCGAGCGCGCGGCGGACGTATGCCTCAAAGAGAAACGTCCCCTGGTATTGTGCGTGCGCGAGACCCCGCTGAATAAGATCCACATCCGCAACATGTATCGCGCCGCCGACGCCGGCGCCACCATCTACCCGCTGATTCCCACGTTCTACAACCGCCCGCAAACCCCCGAGGAGATGGCGCGTCAGTTCGCGTATCGCGTGCTCGCGCACATAGGCTTTGCCCAGGCTGATGCTTACCAGTGGCAGGGGTAAAGTGCGGGACAAAAACAGGGTTCACGCATTTTGAAGTCGAGTGGTTGTTATATTCGCCCTTCCGGTCAAATCTCAAGAAGTTACGTAGGGAGAAGCAGTTCGAGGTAGCCCCTTCACTCTTGTCATCCTGGAGCAAGCTCTTGCTTCTTGTGTTAGCGAAGGACCTTGCGTTTTCTTTTGCGGTTGTCGCTGTAAGCCATGCAAGCAAAGGTCAACGGCAGGCTTTGCGTAGAACCTGAGCGCTGATTCTTTTTGAGTCTGCGGCTGGGTTGGTCGGCCGGGTTGCGTCAAGGTAACAAAAGGTTCCTCGGCTTCGCTCGGAATGACAATTCATTAAGAACCTGAACTTCTTTTCTGGAGGATATACAAAACCTGTACTTTTTTCTGGGGCAGAAACAAAACCCGTCCTTCTGTCCTCGACGAAACATAAAACGGGTACTTGTCCTGAAGGGCACACAAAACGCTTACTTGTCCTGAAGGACACACAAAACGCGTACTTCTGACTTGACGCACCGACATTGCGATAGGCCTCTTCTACATCAATGACATCTCGAACGCCTTGGCGATTACCCGCATTGCCGGCTCCCTGATTTCATAATTTGCCAGTTCACCCCGGCCGACCCAGCGCGCCTCCCCGGCGTCGCCTCCGGCCCGCAAATCCCCGCCTGTGACCCGGCACAGGAAATCGATCAGGACGTAGTGATAGCGGGTTCTCCCATCCGCATCAGTGATGATGCGATCGATTACTTCAACCACCGCACCGGCCTGTACCGCCAGGCCAGTCTCCTCCAGCGCCTCGCGCTCCGTTGTTGCGCGCAGAGTTTCACCCAACTCGACTAGGCCCCCGGGGATGGACCATTCCCCTTTTAGCGGTTCATGAATCCGCGTCACCAACACGATGTTTTCTCCCGAAATAATCAGAGCGCCAGCCCCGATCAAGGGTTGTGCCGGATACTCCCTACTGCTCATGTACCGTCCTCACGACAACAAAGATGCGCGTGGGCGCCGGCTCGGCGGCAAAATTAACAGCGGGGCGCCACTCGTATTGCAACTCATTTGAAAGGCGAAGCGCAAAATGAAAATGGCGGAACGCGTCAGCGTGCCGCCATTTGCGTCTTTCTATTGCCGATGGTTTAAGTGAAAAAGCCTCGGGGGCGGAAGTCCACGATTCTCCAGCCCTTGCTACCGCGTTCCAGCTCGAACCGCATCTGGGTCTGCTTGCGCATGGGAGGGGCGGCGCCGCCGCGGGGAATTTGCTCCATCTCGATATCGGCCAGCACGACTCCCTTGGCGCCTTCGGTTGTAGTCTGGGCGATGCGGAAATGCACGGTAAAGCCCTCGTACTTGTTGAAAAACGCCTCCAGCTGATCTTCGAAAGCAAGGTAACCATCCATCTTATTATCGTCAAAGGCGGAGAGCATCAGGCGCTGGCTATGACCTTCGAGGCCGTCGCGCAACATCCCCAACACGTCCTGGGCCGCGGCCTCGGAGAAGACGGTCGCGGTGAGATCGTCCTGCGTGCCCTTCTTGTCTTTTTTCTTCTTCTTGTCTTTCTTATCAGTCGCCTGGTTCTGGTCTCCCGCAGGCTTGCTGGAATCGGTTGCGGTGGTGGGAACGTCCTGCGGTTTGGCGGCAGAGGTGTCGGCCGGCGCTGCTTTGGCCGCGGGCGGGGCGCACTGCGCAAACATGCACATAGTAAACAGCGAACTGATCAACAGACCTTTTGCTACTGGTTTCATGATAAAGAACCTCATGCAGAATTAGATGCCGGCGCGGGGAATTCGTATTCAGCGCCTATGTACTTTAGTAATCCCGGCAGCCAGGCTCCTCAGGCGACGCCAAACCCACCGGGCGGCTCACGAGGATTGGTTTTTGCTACCCGAAGTCTCGGCTGGTCACCGCCTGGCGGAATGGCCCAGGCGGTGTACTTTACCTTATCGATTCCGCTGCGCTACTTCGACGCCCGGTAGGTGACGTCAAAGTAAACCGCCGGCTGCCTGCTGCCTGCCGCTACGTCTCCTGCCTCCTGCGGACCCGTATCTCCACCCAGTTTCCTGACGATCTTGTGGGCGCCGCCGTGACCGAAGAGCTTCTGCGTCTTGGCGTCGAGCTGGCCGTAGCTGAGTATGGCCTGCACCGTAAGCCAACCAGTGCTGTCATCCTGCAGTTGCACCGCGTAGGTATGGCCGGCGATGGCCCTGGCCTGGTGTCCGAACTGCAGGTTGGCGGTCGATTGCGAGCCCGCGGCAGACATCATGGCCGGGCCGGCATCGGCCACTCCCTGTTCGGAGCTGAGCTGGTAGTTTCCATCCGCCAGTTGCTCCACTGAGATTGCGAGGTCGGCGGAGTCACAGTTGGATGTCGCACCCGAAGCGAAGCGGAAGCCTTCACAGGCGCCTTCCTGAATCTCCACGATCACGCGCTGAGCTTCGCCCGAAGCCGCGCCCGCGATGCCTGTGGAACCGCCGTCGCGCAGGGTGAACTGCGGGACCTTCGCGGTTTTGGCGACGTCCGACATCTGTTTCACCGTGTGCCCGGGATCGATGGATACAATCGCGCTGAGCGGTCCGGCGTCCTGCAGGGCGTTGCGCGAAGCTGTTTTCTCGTCCGCACTGACTGCCCGGGATGCCATGTTATCGAGCGCAGCCGGAGCCTGGATGTGCGGCCATTCCAGCCCGGCGAGAGTGCTGCTGTGGGCGCGAACGTCGAACTTGTCCTGGGCGACGGTTTTGCCCGCCACCTGCAGTGCGATGGGTACCTGGGCAGCGTCGGCGTCGCCCGCATTGGTGACCCGGAAGGTAATCTGCAGGGTGTCGCCGGTCCTGGGCACCGACGGCGTGAACCTGATATCGCTGGCCGAAATCTGCAGGTCGGGCAAACCTTCGCTGGCGGCAGGGCGGGTCTTCAAGCTACTGAGCGAACCGCCGCCGCTGCGCGTGCGGCTACCACGAATGACGCCGCCCCCACTCACTCCACCCGCGCAGGTTGGCGCCAAAACCACCGGGATATCGAAGAACTTGGTCTCGGTGCTGATGGAGTTGCTGACGGTGATGGCAAACAGAATGTCTGCTGAGGAGATGGAGACCGAGTTGGTATTGGTGAACGTGAAAGTATCCGCGTTATAGCTGCTGCCGTTGAACGCTTCCGTCCCGGTCGGGCGGTCCACGGTTACCCCCGGGGGCAGGCTGGGGAACTGGAAGGAAATCGAGGGCACGTTGTATCCCCCGACGGTCAGATAGCTGATGGTCAGGGTCAGAGTCCCGTCGTTCGGTGGAATCAACTGGCAAGGTGATGACGGGATGCTGATGAAGATGTCGCCGACGTTGAAGAACAGCGTGGTCTGCTGGGTGCCGACAATGGGAATAATGGGCTCCCCGCCGTGCACCGACGAGGTTTGCACCGCGGTGGCGCTGACCACGGATTTTGCCGGCCCGGCTACGACACTCCCGCTGGCATCCGGCTCCGCGGAGAACACCGGCGAGGGGGTGGCGGTAAAGGGCACCGCCTTGTACTGCTGCGGGTTGGCGATAATCTGCGGATCATCGGTGAAGTGCAGGTCCACGCTCCCCGGGCACGAACCCGACGAGCCGCAGCCTGCCCGGCTCACGGCCAGAGTCTCCTGGACTTTAAGAGTTCCGTTGAGCTGGATCGCGTTGGCGCTAGTGGTGTTATTGGGGAAGGCTGTAATCGTGACGGTGTCAGCCGGAGTGAAAGCGAGTACTCCAATGAAGATGGTTCCGGCACGCTTAGCCGTGGGTGAGCCGGAATCCAGGAATTGAGCCTGGGCCTGGGCAAAGTACTGGCCTGGAGCGGTTGCGGTAGCAAGGACTGACACGTTTGCGGTCACCGGCGATGACGAATTAATGGTCAAGGCAGAAAGCGTAATGCCGACTCTGGTGCTGCTCGGTCCATTGATTATGTTAATCGGCCCGACCGTCGCTCCGCCTGATGCTACCTGAACGCTGAAGGTGGCAGAGCTATTGGCGCCTGGCGGAATCAGCAGGGGATTGCTATTGCTTGTGCCCGCCGCGGAAGTAACCGCCAAACTCCAATCCGAAGTTGGAATGATGTAGTTGAAGTCATTATTTGTAAGATCTGAATCTCCCAGCGCATCCAGATGCACCGTTGCCAGCAAGGCGGTAGTCGAAGACGTGGCAATCGGATCGGGAGTCACTCCGTGCACGGTCACAGTCTGTGATCCGCCCGCGGGGATTGAATTCAATGTGGTGGAAGCGACTGATCCATCAGGGAATACCAGTCCAACGGGGGTGCCCGCCGTGGACGCAGCAGTTCCGCGGTTCGTGACGGTGATCATATAGTCCAGAGGTTCGCCGCTCAGCAATGGGAAAGACGTGCTGATGGCTCGCGCGGGCACCGGCGCGGAAAGAATCGCCAGGTCAGGCACGCTCTTGGGAACGATATAGAAATCAATCTGAACGGTCTGAGCGGGTGAGGTAAAGGGAATCGCCGCGGTAAGGGTAATCTTCAGCACCGTGCCCGGCGTGACCCCGCTGCCGGCCTGGACTGAAAGGGTGATTACATCGTTGGCATTGGCCGAGGTGCTGCTGAGGTTCAGAGTGAGACCGCTCACCGGCGCCACGCTTACGGTGGCCGGTCCGACGAAAGTCCCGGTTAGCTTGAAGTCAGCGGTGGTGGAAGACGAGGAGTTGACGGGAACGATTACCGGGTTCGAAGCGGAGTTGCCGGGATAGGTCACGTCTTGCCATGCCGCCGTATAGTACTGCACGTTCTGCGGCAAGGTCCGGCTGACACCGCGGCGGGTTCCGGTCACAACGATGGTGGCGGGCCCGCTCGGATGAGACGCCGAGGCTGTGACCGAAATTACCTCCCCACCTACCGGAATCGGACTGGTGAACGAGTAAGTTGCATTCGGGTCCGGAGGACCTACGGTGATAGGGATGTCCAGGAAGGTGGTGTTGCCGTTTTCATCCAATCCGACGCTGAACATGCTGGTCGACCCAATCAGGACGTTTTGGGTGGCGAACCCTCCGGGGTTGGTGAAGAAGAAATCAAATACCTCAAAGGGCACTGACGCCGTATTACCCGAGGTACTGCCCTGAGCGATCGTCGTGGTCAAGGTGACCGTACCCGCATGGGTGCCAGGGGAAATTTGGTTGCCGAAGAGGGCGGGAAGGGAAATAATCGCATGAGTCGAAGTGCCGGCCGCCGGCGCTGCGATAGTGGCCGAGGCGGTGAAACAAGGTGACTCCGGGCAGGTGAGGGTTACGGTGATATTTCCGGAGGCCGTGGCCGTTCCGGTATTGGTGACCGTAACATCCACGGTGTCTCCTGACTCTCCTGCCTGCAGGGAATTGACGCCCGTGGGCGGGTTGGGCCCGGGGTTGAACACGACCGATGTAATTGCGAAGCTCGGTTGAGTTGAGGACGCGGACACCGGATTAATGTAGAGCACGGTGCTGATTTTGTCAGGCTTGCGGGTGTTGGGAATCGTGGCCTGGAGGGTTACGGTCTGTACGACGTTGGGCGTGGCCCCGCTGCCGGCGGCCACCGCAATATTGAAATTGGCTCCGGCAGGAGGGGAAAGGCTGCTGGGCGTCGCGGTGATATTGGGCGAAGCCGAAGTCACGGTCACGGTGGCGGTTCCGGCAAAACCTCCCGACAACTGGAAGGTCACGTTGGTCGCCGGGGCGCCGATCACGACATTCAAGGGGTTGCTGGGCGAGTTGCCGGGCTGGGTGATGTCCTGCAGGGCGGCGGTGTAGAACACGACGTTCTGGGTATAGGACCGGGTTACGCCGCGGCGGGTGCCGTTCAAGGTAATCCCCACCAGACCTTGCGTGTGAGCCGATGTCGAAGACACGGTGACCACCTGCACGGTGTTCGGCGCCTGGGGAGTGGTGAATGACACGGTCGCGTTCGGGTCGCTAAAGCTGGTGGAAATGGGAATGGACAACCTGATGGGATCCACGGATTCATCCAGCAGCAGGTTGAAGGTGTCGGTTGAGCCGATGAGGATGTTCTGAGTAGCGAAATCAGCCGACGGCAGCAATTGAAAGTCAAAGGAATCAAAGGGCACACTGGCGGTATTGCCGGCGGTGCTGCTCTGAGAAATGGTGGTGGTCAAAGTGATGGTGCCGACATACGACCCCGGAGGCAGGTTGAAAGTGCCCAGCGCAATGATCGCGTGGGTGGATGTCCCCGCGGCCGGCGCAGCAATGGTGGTCGATTTCGCCCCCCCGCACGTGGGGCAATCAGCGGTTACGGTGATCGTTCCCGTGGGGCTGGCTGAGCTGGTGTTGGCAACGGTAACGTCAATTGAATCGGTTTCTCCCACTTGCAGGGCGTTGGCGCCGGTGGGCGGGTTAGGGCCGGGCACGAACAGGACCGAAGTAATCGTGTAAGCCGGCAGCGCCGCATTCACCGTGGTGGTGGTCGAGATGGTGTTGTCGGCCGGTGTGGGATCGCCGGTGAGCGAAGGATTGATCTCGGCAAACAGCGTCTTGGCACCCGAGCCGATGGGGGTGAAGGTGACGATGACGGTCACAGTGGCGCCCGCCCCGATTGAAGGGATGTCGGCTTTGCCCAGTACGACGGTGCCCGAGCTGCGGTCTTCAATCAGGAGGTTCTGGCTGGTGGCTGCCGAAGCCGAGTTGCCGCTGTTGGTTACATCCACGCTGGCGCCGGTTGCTTTTCCCGCCGTTACCGTTGATGCCACCACGAACTTGGTGAGGCCTAGATCCACGAAGGGCGCCGCATTCACCGTGGTGGTGGTCGAGATGGTGTTG
>JBBQWT010000033.1:0-32402 GCA_038210375.1 Terriglobales bacterium
ACAGCCACGGTGACCGTGTGCTCATGGCGGGGCAATTTTAGGAAGAATGGGAGCGTTGCTCCCACCACCATAAACGTTGCCAGCAAGCCGAACCCATAGAGAAAGTTTCCCGTGCGCTTGTTCAGATAGCCCACTGCCAGCGGTCCGAGGACGCCGCCAATGTTGCCGATTCCGTTGACGAACCCGGCGACCGACCCTGCCATTTTGCGCGAAAACCATTCGGTCGGAATCGCCCAGAAGGGCCCCAGGGGAGCGAACGCGCCGATTGCCGCCACGCACACCAGCACAAACGCGATCACGGGATAATGCGACGTGGCCAGCACTCCGGCGAACAGCGCCACCCCGCCGATCGCCATGGGCGCGGAAACATGGGCGCGGCGCTCGTGGACCTTGTCAGAGTGGGTGGAGTTCAACAACAACGAAAGCGCACCCACCACAAATGGGAACGTATACAGAACGCCCAGGGTGAAATTGCTGAAATGGGTTTTCTGACTGGCCAGGGCGCTGGGCAGCCAGAACAGGTATCCCAACTGGCCGCTCAGCATGAGCAGCTTGATGAGGGCCAGCAGCAATACCTGCGGAGCAAGTATTGCTTTCCAGTAAATTTCCTTCCCCACCGGTTCCCGCGCCACCAGCTCGGCTTGAAAAGTGGTTTGCAGATGGTCGCTTTCCTCCGGCTTCAGCCACGGGGCCTGGCGAGGGTAATCGTAAATTCCCCACAGCCATACCAGCAGCCACAGGAGGGGCAACAGGCCTTCGGCGACCAGCATGACCCGCCAATTCCAACGATCCAGTAGCCAGCCCGATACCGGGGCTGACACCACCAACGAAATGGGCAGCGCCAGCGAAAACCACGCGCTGGCCCGGGCGCGCTCCTTGCGCGGAAACCAGTGTGAAAGCAGAATCAGGGTGGCGGGATACATGCCGCCTTCGGCCACGCCCAGCAGCAGGCGCATCACCCATAACTGGTGCCAGTTTTGCACCAGCCCGCAGCCTACGGCGGCCAATCCCCAGGCTACGAGCAGAATGCTGACGAACCACTTCGTGCTCCAGTGGCTGGCCAGGTATCCCCCGGGAATTTGCAGCAGCAGGTATCCCCAGAAAAAAGCGCCGGCGATGGACCCGGCCTGCAGCGAGTTCATGTGCAGGTCACGGCTCATGGCCGGCAATGCCTGCGACACGTTGGTGCGATTGATGAAGGCAATCGCATACATGATGGTGGCGACCGGAATGATTCGCAGCCAGCGTTGGTTGGTCATAGTTTGCTTTCCGCGCCGGACGAGCGCAACATAGCCTTCTCAAGTTCAATTGACATTCTTATGTCTGGACCTCGAGGTTGCGCGCGATCGCCTCGCCCAACTCGCGGGTGGTAGCGGCGCCCCCCAGATCGGGAGTTCGTACTTCTGATCGCTCCAGGACCCCCGCGATGGATGATTCGATGGCGTCCGCGGCTTCCGCTTCGCCGAGATGCCTCAACATCATGGCCCCCGACCAGATCTGGCCGATAGGATTGGCGATTCCCTGGCCCGCGATATCGGGAGCGGAGCCGTGCACCGGCTCGAACATTGAAGGGAAATCTTTTTCGGGATTAAGGTTGGCCGACGGCGCAATGCCGATCGAGCCCACGATGGCGGGCCCCAGGTCGGACAAAATATCGCCAAAAAGGTTGGAGCCCACAACCACGTCAAACCAGTCGGGGTGGCGCACAAAGTGCGCGGTCAAAATATCGATGTGGTACTGGTCAGCCGCGATTTGAGGATAGTCGCGCGCGATGGCGTGGAAACACTCATCCCAGAACGGCATGGTATGGATAATGCCATTGGATTTGGTGGCGGAGGTCACATGCTTGCGGCGGCGCCCCGCCAGCTCGAAGGCATAGCGCACCACGCGGTTGATTCCGCGCCGTGTGAACACCGTCTGCTGCATGGCAATTTCATCTTCGGTGCCCTCGTAGATACGGCCGCCGATATTGGAATATTCGCCCTCGTTGTTCTCGCGCACCACCACGAAATCAATTTGACCGGGAAGCCAGTGTTTGAGCGGCCCATCGATGCCGGCAAACAGGCGCACCGGGCGCAGGTTCACGTACTGGTGAAATTCGCGGCGTATGGGAATCAGCAATCCCCAAAGCGAAACGTGGTCGGGGACCGAAGGATCGCCCACCGCCCCCAGGAAGATGGCGTCCATGGGCCGAAGTTGCTCAAGGCCGCCAGGCGGCATCATGGCGCCGGTCTTGAGGTAGGTCTGGCAGCTCCAGTCGAATTCGGTCCATCGCACTTTGAATCCAAAACGGCGACCGGCGGCGTCGACCACGCGAATCCCTTCAGGGACGACTTCCCGGCCAATCCCATCCCCGGCGATGACTGCGACCTGAAGCTTTCGCATGGTTTTCACGCGTATCGATTGCGGCGCATTTTCAGTTGGTGGCGAAGATCAGAAGCCTGGCGGGCGTCGCTGACTGCGCGGCAGTGACCACGTAAAAGCGATGAAGGCTGGGCGCCAGAATGGAGATCTTTCCGCGATATCCGGTGGCCACTTTACCCACCGCCTCGTAATGGTCGGCATCCTTCTGCTGGTAAACGTTCACAAATCCCTCGGCGCACGAAAGATAAATGCGCCCGGTGCTCGGATCAAACCACATATCATCGACGCCGTCCGCCGCCGGCAGCGAAACAATTTCTTTTCCGCTATTGGTGTCGAGCACGGCGAACACCCCAGGCTTGCGCCCCGCCAGGAACAGGCGATGATGGGTCTCATCCAGCACCATCGGGGTGTTGTGCGCGACCTTGGTCAAAGGCCAGGTGGCTTCCACCTTGCGCGTCTCGCGGTTGATGACCCCAACTTCATTTTTGTCCCGCATGTTCACATAGAGCCGCGGGCTGCCTTTTTCCAAGGCCATGGCTTCCAGGTTCGACGATTCTACGCGCACGTCGCCGGCAGCCTCGCCGCGCGCCACGTCGATGATGCTGATCAGGGAGTAGTCGTGCCCCAGGTCTTTGCCGCCATTGCCCACGTAAAGTAACCGGGCGGCGGCATCGTACGCGATGGGATCGGCATCGTCGGTGAGTTTGATGGTTTTTCTGATGACATAGGCCTCGGCATCCACGATCTTGCACGAACCGCCGTCACCCCCGTCAATCACAAAAAGCCGGTTGGAACCAAGATCATAGAGAATGCTGTGCGGGACTTCAAAGCCGGCAATGCTCTTGATCGTCCGGCCGGTCATCAAATCGAATACTTCAATACTCTTGTGTCCTTCAGCCGCCAGAAAAAGCCGGTGATGTTTCAGGTCCAGGGCAAAATGATCGAAGTCACCCTTCACCCCGGGCATGGGAACTGCCTTGATCAACTTCAAAGGCGCATTTTCGCTGGACTCGGCCTGCATGCTGGGGACCAGGCCCCCAGGGTAAAGGGTGAAGATGGCGAGAACCAATGCGGGGATGAGCAACTTCTTCAACGATTTCATCTTATTTATCTCCTGCTCGCCGTATACCAGGGCACGGCGAGAATCATCTGGCGTCACCGGTTATTCAGTGGAACCACTTGTTAAGAACCATTCTGCCGAAGCTTTTTTCCATGCCGATTCCTTCGCAGGATGCGCGCGAGCGCTGTATGCAGGGCCAAGACAATCCCTCTCCGCTTTCGGCTTGATGAGCGTGAGGCAGCGGCATGAATATACTCTGAAGCAACTATGAAATTGCTTTCATGCTGCGGGCCATCTGGCCCCGTCCGCGCCAGTTCCCGCAATGAATAAAGTTTCATCTGGATTTCACGATTGCTTCATGCGCCGGGATAAACATGGCTGCGCGAAAGAAAATTTTTTTATAGACTGATCCTGCTATCGCGCCACGGTAGGCACGAGGTCGGTCTGGAGGCGCCAATGATCGTTCGCTGCCGAGCAACCCGTACCCGCCGCACCCTGATCGCACTTATTCTGCCCGCCATCTTTTTGGCTTTGTTCTTGCCGCTTTGCGCGAGCGCGCAGGAATCAGGCGGCACCATCGTGGGGGTTGTCACCGATCCCCAGGGCGGTGTCGTAGCCGGCAGCAATGTGATCATCAAGAACACCGCAACCGGAGCCGAGCGCGTAGCGCCTCCCAACGCCCAGGGCGTTTATACCGCGCCCAACCTGATCCCCGGAAACTACGAGATCAGCTGCACCGCCAGCGGATTCGCTCCCACCATTATCAAGGATGTGGTGGTAGCGGTGGGCGATCAGCGCGAAATTGATATCCACCTTACCGTGGGCCAGGTGGCGGAAACGGTTACCGTTAACAGCGGTTCGGCGTCGGATGTCCAGTTGGCCACTTCGGCGGTGGGCAACGTGGTCGATTCCCACACCGTGGTGGAGTTGCCGCTCAACGGCCGCGACTGGACTTCGTTGACCCTGCTGGAACCCGGAGTCGCGCAAATCCGCACCCAGAAGGCCCTGGGCATCAATAACGATCGCCCCAACCGCGGCCTGGGCGTGGCCCTCACCATCGGCGGCAATCGCCCGCAGCAGAATAATTACCGGCTGGATGGAGTGAGCATCAACGATTACGCTTCCGGCGCGCCCGGCAGCATCACCGGTTCGGTGCTGGGAGTGGACGCGGTGCAGGAGTTTTCCGTGGTCACCAGTAACGCTCCGGCTGATTACGGCAAGACTTCCGGCGGAGTCATCAACGCGGCCACCCGATCGGGCAGCAACAGCTTCCATGGCACCGCGTATGAATTTGCCCGCAACGCCGCACTGGATGCCCGCAACTTCTTTGACCCCAAGGGAGCGCCGCCGTTTTCCCGCAACCAGTTTGGCGGTTCCGCCGGGGGCCGCATCCTCCGGGATCGCACATTCTTCTTTGCCGACTACGAAGGCCTGCGCCAGAACCAGGGCAATACCACGGTGGATGACGTGCCTTCACAGGCCGCCCGCAACGGCACCCTGTGTTCGATTCCGCAGCCCAATTGCGTCACCACCCAGCTTCCCGCGGGCGCCAACACTGACGCCAATGGCGTGAACCTGCTGGTCAAGCCTTACCTGGCCCTCTACCCCCTGCCCAACGGAGCGCTGTCGCCCAACGGCGACACCGGCAAGTTCAGCTTCGTTTCCCAGCAGGTCACCCGCGAAGATTTTCTGACCACTCGCATCGATCACAAAATCTCCGGTTCCGACGACATCCACGGAACTTACCTGTACGACCGTGGCAATACCGCTGCTCCCGACATCTTCAACTTCAAACAAAATGGCGACATCTCCCGCCGGCACACCCTGGCCATTGAGGAGACCCACATCTTTACTCCCAGTCTGCTCAACACGTTCCGTCTGGGCTACAACCGCACCGTTTCCATCGCGCCCACCACGCTCAATGCCATCAACCCCGCCGCCACCGACGCCAACCTGGGATTTGACCCCGGACTTCCCGTAGGACTCATCAACATCCCCGGCATCACCGCTTTCCAGGGCGGAATCGGCGCCCTCGGCGAATATGATTTCCATTACAACTCCTATCAACTGAATCAGGACCTCTATTACACCCGCGGCAAACATTCGTTCAAGTTTGGATTTGCCGGGGAAATGATCCGATCGAACCAGCTGACCCACGGCGTGAGCCCCAACGGACAGTACATCTTTGGCGCCCTGCAATCGTTCCTGCAGAACCAGCCCACCAGTTTCAACACCTTCCTGGGTTCGGCCATCACCCCGCGCGATCTTCGCGAATCCATCTTCGCGGGATATATGCAGGATGATTACAAGTTCCGGCCCAACCTCACCGTAAACCTCGGGCTGCGCTACGAGATGGCTACCGTTCCGACGGAAACCAGAAACCAGCTCGCCACCCTGGCCACCCCCACCGACGCCGCTCCCAAACTTGGTTCCCCTTACTTTCAAAATCCCACGCGGCGTAACTTCGAACCGCGCATAGGTTTTGCCTGGGACCCGTTCAGCGATGGCAAGACTTCAATTCGTGCGGCTTACGGAATCTATGACGTGCTGCCCCTGCCCTACCAGTTCGAGTTGCTGACCTTGCTGGCCGGTCCCTTCGCCAAAGCCGGCAATATCGCCTACCCCAACGCGGCTGCGGCTCAGGACCAGTTCCCCAAGAAATCCTTCACCCAGCTCAACCCCACCCGCCTGCGCTTTGCTTATGTCGATCAAAACCCGCATCGCAACTACGTGCAGCAGTGGTCGATGGATTTCGAACGCCAGATCGTCCCCTCGCTGACCCTGACCCTGGGCTACATCGGTTCCCACGGCGTGCACCAGCCCTATCACCCGGATGACATTAATTCCGTGCAGCCCACCGTACAGCCAGATGGCACTCTGGCATGGCCCGCCAATCGCCAGGGCACAAGGCTCAATCCTAATGTCGGACAGATCGCGGCCATCATCTGGGGAGTCTCTTCCACCTACGAAGGGCTGGATGTGAAGGTGATCAAGCGCATGAGCCACGGCTTCCAGATTCAGGGCTCCTACACGTTCTCCAAAGCCCTAGACACGGGATCATCCTCCATCGCCGGCGACACCTTCGGCAATTCGGTTTCCAGCCTTCCCCTCAACCCCAAGGCGCGCCGTGGGCCTTCCGATTTCGATGTCCGCCAGATTGCGGCGATCAACACCATCTGGATGGTGCCGGGCTCGCACTCCGACAATAACTTCCTGCGCTGGACTTCCAACGGCTGGCAGGTTGGCGGCATCTTTAGCGCAACCGGCGGCCTGCCGCTCACCCCCATCATCGCCGGAGACCCGCTGGGTCTGCTCAGCGCGGATACTTACGCCTTCCCCAACCGCGTGCCCAACTGCAATCCCGTGGATTCAAGCTTCAAGTCCCATGCTTTGCACTATCTGAGCACGAGCTGCTTCACTTTTCCGGCGAGCAATCTTCCGGCCAATACGACGGTGCCGCGGCTCCTGGGAAATTCCGGCCGCAATACCGTCAGCGGGCCGGGCTTGACCGATCTTGACCTGGCGTTTTTCAAGAACAACCCCATCCATCGCATCTCCGAAACCTCGAACCTGCAGTTTCGCTGGGAAATCTTCAACGTCGCCAATCACGCCAACTTCAACGTTCCTACTCCCTCCAACCGTCAGGTCTTTACCGCCGCGGGCGCGACCAATGGCAATTTCGGCCTGCTGAATTCCACATCCACTCCTTCGCGGCAGATGCAGCTGGCCGTCAAGTACATCTGGTAAACAGACCCCGGGGCCTGTCCGGCCCGGGTACTGCTCAACTTATTGCACGGCAAAACTGAATAGCACTCAACCATCGACCCGGAGAGACGTTTCATGAAGAAGTGGACCACGATTGCAATCTTAATGGCAGGGCTGGCAATAGTTGCCAGTGCCCAGAACGCGCCGGTTACCAACAATATCTTCGCCCAGAAACTGGTGGATGGTTTCACCACAAAATACGTTCGCCTGATCAGCATGGGCATCCATGCCAAGGCGCCTGGGGCGGACAAATACCACATCGTCGCGCATACGTTGAAAAAGTTAATCGGTCACGAATCCACACCCGACGATATGTCGTTGATGCAGACCGGAATTCCGGATGGTCCCAACAGCGTGGAAGGCGGAATCTTTGACGTTGCCATCCCTCTGCATAACTCCGGCGGTAAGGTCATTGGCGTGATGGCGGTCCACATCAAGCCCGGCCCCGGCGATCCTAAGGCCGAGACCTTGAAGCTGGCATACCAGATTCGCTCGGAGTTCGAAAAGCAAATCCCCAACAACGCCCGGCTGTTTGCTCCCACGCATTGAAGCAACCTCCGCAGCTACATGGTTGGCTGTCAAGCCATCCGCATGCAGCAGCGGCGGAGTCCGCAGGACTGCGGTGGAACTGAATAATTAGGAAATCAGGAGAGAAATGATCAAGAGAACCGCAATCATCACGCTATTGATACTGGCAAGCGGAATTGCCACCCGCCTGGCGGCCGACCCGGCGCCCCCGCCTAACAACATTCTCGCGCAAAAGCTGGTGGATGATTTTACCGCGAAGTATCTGCGGCTGATCACCATGGGCATTCATGCCAAGCGGCCGAACTCCTCCGAATACGTGATCGTGGCCCACACCAAGCGGGCCAATATCGGAAATAAGTCGGAAAGTGAAGACACCGATGCCATGACATCCGGCAAGCCTTTCGGCCCGGAGCCGCTCGAAGGCGGGCAGTACAACGTGATCCTCGCGCTGCACGACGTCGCCGCCAAAACCATTGGCGCCCTGGTGTTGCACGTGAAACCCGCGGTCACCCCGGGAAGCGATGGCAAGGCGGCCGCCCTGCGCCTCTCCACCCAGATCAGGGACGACCTTGCCGGCAAAATCCCTTCCGAGGACAAGCTGTTTGTCGAAGCCGATGCCGGCGTTCCCCAGAAGATCTTCGCGCAGAAGCTGGCTGAAGACGAGGCCGCGAAACACCCCGAGGTGAACATCGTAGGCTTCCACGTGAACCCGCCCAATTCGGCGGACAACATTATCATCGCCGCCAGCAACAGCCGCAAAGTGGGTAAGAAATCTTCTCCCGATGACGTTGAAGTCATTACCACCGGCAAACCCGCGGTGGACAAGCGAGTGGAGCGAAGTTTGACCGATGTCGGCCTGCCGCTCAAGGACGCCCAGGGAACCATCATCGGCATGGTGGTGATGGAAGTGAAGTTCAGCTACACCAAAGATGAGAAAGTTGCGCTGAAGCGGGCGCAGCAAATCCTGAGCGAGATCGAAAAGCAGGTCCCCACCAAGGACAAACTCTTTGAAACCGCCAAAACGCGCGAGCTGTAACCGTCGTCCGTCTGATGTTTACGCCCGTGACCCGGCCAGGGCTGCTGAAAAATTTCAGCGGCAAAGCTCAAACCATGAACGTCACTGAGAGGGGTTGTTGATGCGGGGCGTTGCCAGGCATGCCGTGACATGCATGACCTGCGGCAGGCAAAATGGCTCGCCCAAAGACCGCACCTGCCCCGGCTGCAGGCTGCGCGCGCGCCCCAACCCCCACCAGAGATTTCACTGGACCGAAGAACTCGATGCGCGGCTGAGGGATGCCTACCGTCGCGCCGGCACCCGCAGCGAACTCACCCGGAACCTTACCAACCTGCAATACATTTCGCAGTTCACGCGGGTGGTGATCACCGCTCGCGCCACCGCCCTGGGTTTGACCCTGGTGCGGCGCCGCCCCTGGAACGAAACTGAAATCGAGGCCTTGCGGGAAAGACTTGGCGTTTGTACGACCGCCCAGATCGCGCGCGACCTGGGCCGTAGTTTCTGGTCGATCAAGGCGCAGATTTCCCGCATGAACATGTCTGCCCGCCTTACCGAGGGATACTCGCAAACCGATCTGGTTGCCCTGCTGGGCGTAAGTCCGAAGACGGTGAAGCGCTGGATCGAAATCGGTTGGCTGCCGATGGCCAGGGGCCGAATCACGGAAAGCACGGTGGTGCGGTTTCTGCGCCGCCATCCCGAGGAATACCGGCTGGGCCGGGTGAATGAAGCCTGGTTTAAAGGGTTGCTCTTCCCTGCCTTCGGGTCTTCTCACACCGCCGGCCTGGCGGCCAAGCCTGCCGAGAATATCGGGGACGCTCATTTCACGGTGATGGCCCGGCCTACGCCCGCTGATCAATTTCGCAACTCGGACGGCGAATACCTTTCCTAGCGCTGCCCCGCCCCGGAGGCGCTGAGTGGAGGAGCAGGCTTCGTCAAACCTGCAACGCGCTGCGGGACTTCCTATCGATCATCGCGGCAATTCCGCGGACTCGCTGGTACGATTCCAGTCGGTCGGCGTGCTCATAGGTATCGGTCACCACGATCAGCTCGTCGGCTCCCGTGCCGCTCACCAGCTTTTCCATCGCGGCTTTGACGGTCGCATCCGAGCCAACAATCGCGGCGTGCAGTTTGCTGTTCACCGCTTGGCGCTCCCAGTCACGCCACAACGGCTCCATGGAATCGACAGGCGGCAGCAATTCCACCGGTTGGTTTCTGATCAATCGCAGAAAGCGCTGCTGCGAAGTCGTGAACAATCGCCGGGCCGCCGCGTCAGTCTCCGCCGCGATGATTTGCACCGCGATCATCAGGTGCGGCTGGCGCAGTTCTTTGGAGGGCCGGAAGTTTTCGCGATAGAACTGCGCCGCCGGGTACAGCAGGTCGGGGGCAAAGTGGGCGGCGAATGCAAACGGCAGCCCCAGGAACGCGGCCAGCTGGGCGCTGAAGGTGCTCGAACCCAGCAAGGTGATGGGGATATTGCTGCCCTGCCCGGGAATTGCCTTCACCGCTTGTCCTGGCTGCTCCGGTCCCAGGTAAGAACGCAACTCCTTTAAAAGCGAGGGAAAATCCTCACCCGTCTGCCCCAGGTCGCGGCGCAGCGCCCGCATGGTGGGCTGGTCGCCGCCGGGAGCGCGGCCCAGTCCCAGATCGATTCGTCCGGGAAACATGGCTTCGAGGGTGCCAAACTGTTCGGCCACAACCAGCGGCGCGTGATTAGGCAGCATGATTCCGCCGCTGCCCACGCGAATGGTTTGAGTAGCCGCCGCGACGTGCCCGATCAACACTGCGGTGGCGGAGCAAGCCAACCCGGAAATGGAATGATGTTCAGCCAGCCAGTAACGCTGGTATCCCAACCGCTCGGCGTACCGCGCCAGTTCGACCGACCGGGCGATGGCGCTGCCCGCGGATTCGCCGGGCCGCATGCCGACAAGGTCGAGCACCGAAATGGGTAGCTCGTTGTTGGACTCGTGCTTGCTGGTTTTTGCCATGGATATTTCCTGATCGTGGTTCGTTGTGGGCGCCGGCGCTAAAGATGAGCGCGCATAGTGTCGCGAATAGAAAACCTGCAACGCGAAAAAGTGAATTCCTAGGGCTGTCCAGTTTGATGTTTGAATTTGTCGACGGGATTCCGCCGGGCGGTGCAGAGGGGGATGTATAGAAACCGGCGTAGATTTTGCACTATTCTTCCGGCGCGAATCTCTAAGAAATTGCATGAGAGGTTGTAGACCAACGAAGACGCCCCTTCCCTTGTCATCCTGGAGCGAGTTTTTGCTTCTTGTTCGAGCGAAGGACCTCGCGTTTTCCTTTGGTTTTGTTCCTGACCCACAAACTCAAGAATTTGCATAAGAAAAAACTAGCCTGCAAAGACTCCTTGGGACTTGTCATTCTGACGACCCCCTGCTTCACCGGGGTGAGGAAGAACCCCTACAGTTCAACTAATCTTTCCCTTGTGATGGTTTATCTGAACCATGCCATTGATATTCTTGCCAGGGTAGATTTTAAAGTTGAAGTTCTGTAACGCTTTCGATCCCTTCCATCACAGGGCTTGACCTATTGAGATCGGCGTTCAAGAAAAGCATCATGGGGAAATATTCCTGGCCGAGTAGGGGTTCTTCCTCACCCCGATAAAGCCGGGGGTCGTCAGAATGACATGCGCATAGGGTGTTTTCGCTCGCTTACCTCAGCGGGAGCCAGATGCTTGTCTCACTGAGTAATCTTTCGTCCGCGCTAGCGCTACAGCGCCACTTTGGAGGTCGAGATGAAAGACCCTGTTAGATAGTTCTGACACGTATCCTCCGGGAATCCTTCGTTCCTGCAACGACAGTTGAGTATGGCTCAGAACCTTGACTTGATATACCGAGCCTATCAGTATGAAATGTACCCCCGCTGAAGGCGCGTACGAATCGTATAAAACATTGGGGTGCAAATCCCCGTCCAAAGTAAATACAACTGTTCTTTCCGGAGCAACAGCGGAAAAGATCACCACAACCTTGTTTTTAAGAGCCGGAACGGGCTCAGTCACAAATAGCATTCCCTCAATGGGAACCTTGGATTGATCCAGCGTCTTCCTCGGTTGGCGCACATAACCGTAGACGTTTCCAATGATTCCCATTTGCACCAAATACGATCGATGCGAAAAGCTAACCTCGCACCCGCATCAATCAAGGTTTTGGCAATGCCGGCGCAATTACTCTCACCGAGCGCGCTGAGGTCCTTCACGAATGGAGTGACATACGCGCACGCAATCACCGCGTCCGGCAGATCCAGGTTTTCGGAACCCGTGTCTACGGTTGGTGCATAGTCAGAATCTAAATCTAACTTCACCTGTATCCTGGCTGCATATTCCTGAATTTCCTTAACTAATCCCGGTGGTGGGTAGCGAATGATTTTGCTTCGCTGGTCATTGGGGTGTATTCCCGAGGGTATTCGGTCTAACCAAAAAATGCTGGCCCCCTTCGGCAATTCTGACATTTTTTCTTTGAGCTGCCCTACCCCTTGCAGGAGGCGCCCTCTATTGAGTACCTCTTTTGCGCTCCAATTGCTGTTTGTGTGGGGCACGATCGCGAAATTCCAGAGGGATCCGTGCGGGGTTCGCCAACTATACATTTCATAAGCCTTTAAAGGAGGCAGTTGGGCGTTAGCCGGATTCTGGGAGGCAAGAGCACTGATAACAAAACTGAAGATTATCAAGCGCAGAATGTATTGCATGTTATATGTCATCTTTTGAGCTGGGTGCCCCGCTCGGTTAGGGTGCCCCATTCATTGCGGACGCAATGAATGGGGGATGTTTGCGGGTGGTAGTTCCCCTACCTTCAGTTTTCTCCAACAATTCGTCGAACATATATTTTCTTAGATCGTTTACCTTCATATTGTTTCGCTCGTCATGTTGCCGTCGGCATGAACTTTAGAACATCCGGCAGTGCCTTCGGACGATTCCTAAGAAGTCGTCGCGCCCAACATGAAGGCGAGTGTGAACGATCTTTTTTCCCACCCTGGGAACAACCTCGATATTACCGTGCAGAGAATTCTCGGTCGCGTAATCCACATCAACCCATGAGACTGTATTTCTTCCCATGCCTAACAGCCTACTCTGTGAAATGGTGGTTGAATTGGTAACGATCTCTTCGGGCCACATAGATCCGACTCGAGGGAAGATGCCACTAGAACATTCTCGAACGAACCGGTCAATCAGCTTAGGCGACTGGTGTCGGTTCGTCGGTATCGGTGAATACCTTCATTCTTAGTCAAAAACCTCACGAAGGAAGTCTTCCATCTGATCCAGTTCCCGCTTCTGGTTCACTCCCAACGGGTCCGGGTTGAAGTGCATGACATCATTTCTGATATCGCGGATGATCAGCAGCCGCTTCGTAAATTGCGTCTTGTCGATGTTGGTGTTCAATCTTGCCCAGATGTCGTTACGTTCCAAAAGACGCACATTCTCTCCGAACGTCAGGGCAGCAACGTCGCTCTCAGTGCGAGCTTTTGAGTGCTCTTCTAACAATTGAAGATCAGCGACTGTGATGTGAGGGTGGAGCTTTCGACGGATGAGGCCCTCGATGGTGCCGATGCTCATGAATGGGTACGAGAGGGATCGCAGCTCCACTGCAAGATCACTTGCCGTCACTATTCCCGTGATCTTCTTTTCCTTAGAACGCACGAGCACGTAGTCGAACTTCTCAATTGTCGGTAAAGCTTCGAAGAGAGAACCGTCCGCGTCGATGACCTGCGCGTCTACCCGACAGTCACTGACCAGCGTAGGCCCAGGAGAAAGCAGTGATCGTTTTGCGATTGACTCCCAACTTATGATGCCGCGTACTTCACGCTCGCTTTGCATGATGGCGAGCTGAGAGTAACCCTCAAATCTCATAAGGGTAGTGGCCACTTCAAGGGTATCAGTCAGGAGAACACGCGCAACTCCTCGATTCGCAGACGCAATGCTAGAAATCCGTCGAATGGGATCCCCTGGTGCAGAGATGCCGGGCGGCGGATCAATCGGAGCAGAAACGGGCACCTCAACGACACCTGCGTTTCCGTCAGGAGAGCTTAGATCGTCAGCTATGGGGCTTGCTCCGTCATCACCAGCTATTTCAGAATCAGAGCAAGGGTCTTCGGCAAAAGGATCAAGCTCAGGCTGTTCGCTCGCTTCGCCACTGTTCTCTGAGTTGTTAGGAGCCGAGATCTCTGATGCATTGACCTTTAATCTGATGCTGACGAGCCCATCGATCCACGCAGAGCGAAAGTCTGGATCTGTCTCTAATCCTTGCTTGTCGAGGGCTTCCCCAATTCGACGCATAATCGCCCATCCGCGCCGTTCCGCTCCCGCGAACGCAAGAAGCCGACGCACACGTACACGATTTATGGGCTTTTGCTCGACTAATTTGGTTTTCCAGTACTCAGCAGCCTCTTCCAGATTCATAGGCTGAATTTATCATGTCCTCGGCTTCTCAGTAGAGGTCTCCGGTGCTACTACAAAGTTGCTGAGACAATTCCCAGGCAAATGTCCTTAGCCGTCTTTGAGGTTCGAGGACTTTCTAAGTTGACCGTTCTAACAGTTAGGCGCTCTGACTAGCGCGAATAAGGAAACCAAATCTTCCTAGGGGCGCTGCCCTCGCGCGGCGCAAGGGCTTCCCCAATCTTCCGCGCTTCGCTTGTGCAGTCCTCCGTTGCGCTACGCCCTTTCCGTTCCGCTTCTGGCTCCCTCTCCAATGGTGGGGAGATCCCTCCCTTGCACCTTGCTACCCCGCCTTCGCCAGGTGGCGTTCGGCATGTAGGTACATGTCACGATGGCATGAAAAGCAACGGCAACCGCCAAGGAGGAAACACCAATGACCACAGCAGCCATCACCACCACATCCACTGTCACCCCCTTCACCCAGAACCTCAAGCAGCCGCACCAAAACAACAGACGGCGAAAGAGGCTATCGCGGCTAACGACCAAGCCCTTACCGAGTAGTTGGAACAGGGACCCTCAGACGGACTCACCGCCTACCTGACAGCGATGGGACGTTTTCACAATTACAGATTTGGCAACATCCTTGAGGTTGCACGGCAGAAGCCAGACCCAACCCGCGTTGCTGGACTCTACGCACGGAACCAGCTTGGCCGTAAGGTCAAGAAGGGAGAGCGCGGTATCCGCATTCTCGCTCCGGTCATTGGCATAAGGCGCAAGAAGGATGCAGAAGCCCAGAAAGACATCCGCACCCAGAATCAAGCCGTCCTGGTTGGATTCCGCTCTGCCTATCTCTTTGACCTGCCCCCTGTTCTTGGTCCAGTCATAATGACACCACCAGCGGGTTAGGGATGCTCTGGCGAGCATCGGGTCACCCGATTTGCAATATTTCGCGAGTAAAATCGAAGGCCACAGCCACACACCAACAGCGAGGCGAACAGCAGCAACGCAATCTTCACCGCGGTACGACAATGTTTGCTATAGATCGACCGCAATTCAGCGAAAAGTCTCATGCGATATTGCCGGCATTCCGTGACTCAGTATGGTATATGCCGCCTGACTTTTCTCAATTATTTTACGAAACCCCATCGCTAGGGAAATATCTGTCGCTGAGTAGGGGGTTCTGCCTCGCCCCGGTAAAACCGGGGGTCGTCAGAATGACAACTGGAGTGGTGGGATTTATGCTCGGGCGGAGATTCGGGCCGATCGGCCATCCCCCCGCACCACCCCACCAAAAAAACCTGCAACTTCAATCGTTCCAACAGCATCTATATAGTTGACAATAACTCACTCAAGTCTGCTATCATACTTGAACGCACCAATGAAAGAGGACCGGAATGCCTAAGACAATCGGAATTGATTTGGGGACCACCAACTCGGTGGTTGCCGTGATGGAAGGTGGCGAGCCCAAGGTGATCGCCAACGAAGAAGGCGGACGCACTACCCCGTCGGTGGTCGGGTTTACCAAGAGCGGTGAGCGCCTGGTTGGACAGGTGGCCAAGCGCCAGGCGATTACCAACCCCACGAACACAATCTACTCGATCAAGCGGTTCATGGGACGCCGCCAGAACGAAGTCTCAGAAGAATTAAAGATGGTGCCCTACAAAGTCGTTTCTGACGGCGACAACGTCGTCATCGAGGCCCAGGGCAAGAAATACACCCCGCCGCAGATTTCGGCGATGATTTTGCAGAAGCTCAAGAAGGCCGCTGAGGACTATCTCGGCGAAAAAGTGGTGGACGCGGTGATCACCGTGCCCGCTTACTTTAACGACGCCCAGCGCCAGGCCACCAAGGACGCCGGCAAGATTGCCGGCCTGGACGTGAAGCGCATCGTCAACGAGCCCACCGCCGCGGCCCTGGCCTACGGTCTCGACAAGAAGAAAGATGAAACCATCGCCGTCTATGACTTCGGCGGCGGTACCTTCGACATTTCCATTCTGGAAGTGGGTGAAGGCGTGATCGAGGTGAAATCCACCAACGGCGACACCCACCTGGGCGGAGACAACATCGACCAGCGAATCGTGGACTGGTTGGCTGACGAATTCAAAAAAGATGAAGGCCTCGACCTCCGCGCCAAGGGCAACGAGATGGCCCTGCAGCGGCTGCGCGACGCGGCGGAAAAGGCCAAGATCGAGCTTTCCACCACCATGGAAACCGAGATCAACCTGCCCTTCGTGACCGCTGACGCCAGCGGTCCCAAGCACCTGGTCAAGAAGCTGACCCGCGCCAAGCTGGAACAGCTCATCGAAGACCTCATCCAGCGCTCCATTGGCCCGTGCAAGCAGGCCATGAAAGACGCGGGAGTCGATGCCAGCAAGATCAACGAAGTGGTGCTGGTCGGCGGACAGACCCGCATGCCGCGCATCCAGGCGGTGGTGAAGGAACTGTTCGGCAAGGAGCCTCACAAGGGCGTGAATCCCGACGAGGTCGTGGCCATCGGCGCCGCGGTGCAGGCCGGCGTGCTCAGCGGAGACGTGACTAACCTCCTGCTGCTCGACGTGACCCCGCTGACTCTGCGCATTGAAGTGCAAGGCGGCATCGCGCATCCCATGATCCAGCGCAACACCACCATTCCCACCAAGAAGACGGAGACCTTCTCCACGGCGGCTGATAACCAGACGTCGGTTGAGGTCCACGTGCTGCAGGGCGAACGGGAAATGTCACAGGACAACCGCACCCTGGGCAAATTCCATTTGACCGGGATTCCCCTGGCGCCGCGCGGCATGCCGCAGATCGAGGTCACGTTCGACATCGATGCCAACGGTATTCTGAACGTCACCGCCAAGGACCTGGCCACCAGCAAAGACCAGAAGATCACCATTACTTCTTCTTCAGGCCTTTCCAAGGAAGAAGTGGAGCGCATGGCGAAAGATGCCGACGCCCATTCTGCCGAGGACAAGACGCGGCGCGCCGAGGTGGAAGCCCGCAACCAGCTCGACTCCATGGTGTATGGCGTTGAGAAAATGCTCAAGGACGAAGGCGATAAGCTGCAGGGCACGGAAAAAACCGAAGCCGAAGAGGCGCTGGCGGAAGCCAAGAAAGCCCTCGAAGGCACCGACAAAGCCGCCATGGACACGGCACGCGAGCGCTTGACCACCGCCTCCCACAAACTGGCGGAGCAGATGTACAAAGCGCAAGCCGCCGCCTCCGCCCAAAGTGGGGCTGCGCCCACCGATGGGGCCTCTCCCGAAGGCGCGCCCGACGGGGCCGCCAAGAAGGACGAAGGCGTCATCGATGCGGAATACGAAGACGTAGATCAGCAGAAGACGTAACTACAACTGCCGGTGGCCGCCCGCGGGCGGCCACCGTAATTTCTGGTTCCTTAACGAATCGATTCAGCTCGGTAGCATCCAGGTCCACTCATCATTATGGCCACTGCCGCCAAAGACTATTACGGCCTTCTCGGGGTCAAGAAGACGGCCACTCCGGACGAGATACGCAAAGCGTTTCGCAAGATGGCGCGCAAGTGGCACCCTGACGTCAACCCCAACAACCGCCAGGCCGAGGAAAAATTCAAGGAAATTTCCGAAGCCAACGACGTACTCAGCGAACCCAAGAAGCGCAAGATTTACGACCAGTTCGGTTTCTATTCCGACAACATCGACGCGGCGGCGGCCGAGGCCGCGACCGCCGGCGGCCATCGCGGCGGTGGTTTTCCCGGGGGTGGGGCCCAGCGCGGCGCCCAGGGCCAGGGCGTCCCCTTCGATTTCAGTGGATTTGATTTTTCCGATTTTGGCCCGGAAGCCGGCCGCTCCGGCCCCCAGGCCCCGCGCGGCGGCAGCGGCGGCTTCAAGGATATTTTTTCCAGCATCTTCAGCGGCCGGGGCGCGGGCGGCATGCAGGAAGGTCCGCAACCCGGCACTGATCTGGAATATCAGGCGAGCGTTGGTTTCTGGCAGGCCATCCGCGGCGGAGTGGTGCGCATGCAGATCTCACGCAGCGAAACCTGCGCCGCCTGTCACGGGCGCGGCAGCATCGGGCCTGGGGGCACGTGTCCGGAATGCAAGGGCTCCGGCCAGGTGACCCAGACGGGCGGGCGCATGAAGTTCAATATCGCGTGTCCGCGTTGCGGCGGCACCGGCCACGCCAAGAACGTTTGTCCCACCTGTCACGGCGAAGGCTCGGTGAACCGCACCGAATCACTGGAAGTGCGCATCAAGCCCGGCACCCGCGACGGGCAGCGCATCCGGATTCCCGGCAAAGGCAACGCGGGAGCGCACGGCGGTCCTGCCGGCGATCTGTTCATCATCGTGCGCGCAGGCGACCACCCGCTGTTTCGCCGCGACGGCGAAGACATCAGCGTCACCATTCCGGTTTCGGTGACCGAAGCCGCGCTGGGCGCGCGCATCGAAGTGCCCACCATCGATGGCCGCGCCAGCCTCAAAGTGCCGCCGGGAACACAAAGCGGACAAAAACTTCGGCTGCGCGAAAAAGGCGTGCCCTCTTCGCGCCAGGAAGGCGCGCGCGGCGACCAGATCGTTGAAATCAAGATCGTGGTGCCGCAGCTTCGCGACGAAAAATCCAAAGAAATTCTGCGCGAGTTCGCGCGGTTGAACGCCGACGACCCGCGCGCCGACCTGTGGGGCAAAGTCTAAGGCTTCACCAGCGCAAGGGGAAGCGGGAGGCAAAGTTATGGGCCAGAGAAAACGCCAAGGCGCGTACATGATCAGCGCGGTGGCGGAGATGTATGACATTCATCCCCAGACCTTGCGGCTGTACGAGCGCGAAGGCCTGCTCAAGCCATCCCGTACCGAAGGCAATACCCGTTATTACACCGAGGCCGATCTGGGCCGGCTGGAATTTATCCTGTCGCTGGCCCGCGACCTGGGCGTGAACATCTCCGGCATCGCCATCATCCTGCAGATGCGCGAGCGCATGGAAGAAATGCAGCTCCAGATGCAGGAATTTGTCTCGCTGATGCAAAGGGAAGTCATCGCCCGGGTGAACGCCCAGCAGGATCCCGCCAAGGGCGCCATCATTCCCATCCGGCGGCACCCGGACGCCCGCAAGAAGTAGGCTTCCTGCCGGGACCGCAACCCAGCCGAGCGGGCAGGCATGCCAGCCCGCCCATCCCCGCACCTCTTGCCAACTTGTTCCCGCCCCTGTATCTATTGCTTAGCTGTCCTTTCCCTATAGTCTCGGTAAGCTGGGATGGCGGCCAAGATAGCCTTGCACCCGCAGCCTGGAGGTAATGTGTTCCCAGAGATCGCTCACCTTGCGCATAAGACTTTCGTGTTCCGCACGATGATCTCGCGGACGCTGATCTTCAGGGCGATGGTGCTGGCCGCGTTGCCGGCGGTGTTCGCCGTGGCCGCCTTCGGACAGCCATCGCGTGGCGGTGGGGTGGCGCCGGTTCAGCTCATTATCCGGGTAGCGCTCGACAACGGCCAGCCGCTTCATGTGCCGGCGCGGGTGCAGATCTCCAGCGGCGGAAGCCCCGCGGCAGAATCGTTCACCGACGATCGCGGCGAAGTTCGGATGAATGTGATCTCGGGCGCATACCGCATCACCGTGACCGGCCCCGATATTCAGGAGACGGTGACCGATTCGATTGAAGTGGATGCGCAACAAGGCAGCCACTTTGAATTCATTCGGGTGCAGCCCAGGGTGAGCGCTGATCCCAGCAGCATGCAGCCTTCGATTGCAGTCGTGGACATCAACGTTCCCGGAAAAGCGCAAAAAGAATTTGCCAAAGGCACAGACGCGCTGTTCAAGAATAATCTTCCCGAAGCCAAAGAAAGGTTGGAGAAGGCCATCGGCCTTTATCCTCATTACGCCACCGCATACAACTACCTGGGATTGGCGGAGATTAAGGCCGGCCATACCGAGGCGGCGCAAACCGCCTTTGAGCAGGCCACCAAATTGAACGAGCACTATACCGACGCTTATCTCAATCTGGGCAAATTGAAATACCAGCAGGAAAAATTTCCCGAAGCAGCGGTCTATCTCAGTAAAGTTTTGAGCGCGGACCCTGACAATCTGGCAGCGCTGACCATGCTGGCTCGCACCCAACTGGTGGCGGGGAAATATGATCTGGCTCTGGCCAATGCCCGCAAGGTAAACGCGTCCAAGCTGCCGCATCCTTCGCTGGCACACCTGATCGCGGCCCAGGCCATGGAGCTGAAGGGTGACCCCAGGGGCTCGGTCGCCGAGTACAAGGAATTCCTCAAAGAATCGCCGGACAATCCGCTGTCGCCTCGCATCAAGGCGGCGGTCGAGCACTACGAGCAGAGCCAGTCGGCGTCCGCGGACGTCAAGCCGGTTCCCGCAGCTTCGCAGAAGCCGTCACCGGCCACGCCGCCTAAGAATTAGTTCCAGGCGCAGGCGAGATAGGATTGATTAGCGCCCCCACGGGATGTCATTCTGACGACCCCCGGCTTTATCGGGGTGAGGAAGAATCCCTACTCTCTGCAAACTCTCAGCGAACCCTATGATTCATCTCCGTCACTGACCACTGCATGACCGTCGAGCGCGGCGCCTTATCCATACCGGCGGGCCCAGAAAGAACTCCGGGGAAATATTTGTCGAACAGTAGGGGTCCTTCCTCACCCCGATAAAGAAAGGGGTCGTCAGGATGACACCGGGGATGGGGCTTGAGCGCCCAGCGGACACAGGGCGAAAGCGGTCGTAAGTTGCGACGCAGAATCATATGCCGGCTGTTTCCACCAAGGAGCGAGGACTCGTAAATCGGCATCCCCGACTACTGGAAAAATTCGCTCATCTCGGGCGCGGTGGCTGCGGCGCCGGGATAGGTGAGCACGTTCAATCCATGCATGACCAGGCGCAACAGGCTCTGGTGCTGGTAGGTGGTGGTGGAACTGAAGCCGCGCTTTGCTTTGGCGCTTACCAGGACGGCGGCGACACGGCCGCCGCCGTTGGTGGTGTCAGATTGCAGGGCCTCGTCGAAGACCACGATCAGTAGACCATCCGCCTGGAAAGTGCTGTTGGCGAGCAGCGGCCCCATGTTCTGCTGCAGCCACACGTCGGCTGCGGAAAGAGTTCCGTCGTGGGCGTCATCGAGCAGGTTGGGAACCACAAATGAAAAGTTAGGTAACTGGTTGGCGGCCAGGTCCGCGCCGAACTGCGAGAACGGCACCAGATTTTTTGCCTGGGTGGCGCTGCCGGTCACATCGCTGATGTAGGCCATGGGGTTGTGGTGCTTCGAATAAGGATATGAATCACCGCCGGTATATCCCACCGAGGGCAGGCTCTCGGCGTAGGTCTTGTAAGTTTTTCCCGACGCCACCAGCTGGCGCACCACGTTATCCACGCTCACCGTTCCCGAAAAAGAATCGTCGTTGGTGATGATCTGCCCGGTCGTCATCATCAGGTAGTTTCCGATCGAGGGGTGAGTGTTGGCGTAAAATTTCGTGGCCGAACCATATTGCAGGGCCAGGCTGTTCAGATACGGCATGCTGGAATTGCCAATGACGTCGCTGTAGTTATGGTTCTCTTCGACCACCAGCACCACGTGATTGAACTGGGGAAAGGTGGCGCTGGGTGGGGTCGTAGGCAGAATCGTGGCGTTGGGTGATGAGGTCCCGCAGCCGGAAGCTGCCGCGATCGCGAGCAGAATCAGAAAGAGCCAGGCAGGGCGCTTGCCGTAAGACAAATAGGATGCCATAAGATTTCGGGCCTCAAGATGCGGGATTCGCTCTTGTTAAGATGCGCGCGAACAGGGGACAGATTCGATGGAGGCGCAGCGAATTTAAATGGTATCTATTCGGTTTTTCCCACAATCTTAAGCCTGGCCTGCTCCACGATGGCCTCGGCGCGCGCCACTACTTCTTCCAGCGTCAAATGCGAAGCATCGAGATGGATGGCATCGGCGGCGGCGACCAGCGGCGATGTCACGCGCGTGCGGTCGCGATGATCGCGCTGGTGCAGATCAGCCAGCACCGCGTCGATGGTCTCGGATTTTTCCGGGGACTGCTGTTCGAAGCGGCGCTGGCCGCGCACCTCGGGGTCGGCGTCGAGAAAAATCTTGACGTCCGCATCGGGGAAAACCTGGGTGCCGATATCGCGCCCTTCCATCACCACGCCCCCTGCCAGGCCCATCTGGCGCTGGCGTCCGACCATCCACTGACGAACCTTGGGATGCACGGAGACCCGCGAGGCCACCTCGGTCACCTCGGCATCGCGAATTCGCTCGGAGACATCCTCGGTATCGAGGGTGACGCGGCTGCCGTCGCGGGTGGCAATCAGCTCGATGCGGGATTCGTTGGCCAGATCGTAAATTGCGGCCTCGTCATCGTAGGGCGTTCCCTGCAGCATGGCCTTGAGCGCCAGGGCGCGATACATGGCGCCGGTTTCGATATTCACATACGAAAGCTTGTGGGCCAGCCGCGCCGCCAGCGTGCTCTTGCCCGCACCCGCCGGTCCATCGATGGCAATGATCAGGCGGCGGACCCGCCCGGGCCGCGGCGCGTCCGCGCTGTCATTGTCGCCGATCATGCTTCAGGCTCGCTGGGCGGTTTTTCTTTGAGGCCGCGAATCTTTGTACCCCGGGCAAACGGCGCCGATCCCGAGGCCTTGCGCGGGTCGCGTCGCGGAAGGTAGTTGCCGTCTTTCGAAGTTCGCGGCTTTCCGAATGAAGATTTCCCGCCGAATTTTGATTCGCCGGGCTTCGATCTGCGGCCCGGTGCAAATTTCCCGCCACTGCGCGCGCCCCCAAAGCCAGTTCTCCCCGGCTTCGCTCCACCCGGGCCGGGGCCACGCGACATTCCGCCGTATCGCGATTCTGGTTGAGCGGATTTCGTTGAGTCGGACCGGGCAGGTCGCGGCCGGTCAGAGTTTGGCCGCTCGGATCTCGGCCGATCGGGTCTTGGCCGGTCGGGTCTTGGCCGGTCGGCTCCGGCGCGTCCGGACTTCGTCTGCTCGAATATTGGACGATCGAACTTTGGCCGGTCAGAGCTTGGCCGTCCAGAACTGGCGCCTTCAGGCCGATCCGGTCTCTTCCGGTCTGGTCTTGGCCGGTCCGACCCACTCCTTGCGAACCGTGGGCTCGATCCGCGAAATTTTGATTCAGTTCCTTCGGCTGATCTGCGTGGCCCACTTCTGGCGCTAGCCGACCATCCCCCGTCGGCGCCTGGCCTGCCCTCGGGTCTGCTCTCGCCCGGTTTGCCAAAGCGGGACTTGCCGAATTTTCCCGCGGGATGCGAGCTTCCGCCCTCCGTTCGCGAAGGCCTCGGCTTCCCAACACCCGGCTTCGAAAATCCTCGTTTCGCGAACCCTTTCCCGGCAAATCCTGATTTTGAAAAGCCCGGTTTCGCAAGCCCCGGTTTGGAAAACCCAGGCTTCGAAGAGGCGGGCTCCGCAAACGGTTTCTTCACGTAGCTTGAGGCTGGTGATGTCGCGCCCGCTTGCGCTGGAAAAAAAGCAGGAGTCGAAGCAGGCTCGGCGATGGACGAACCAACATCAACCGGCGACGTGATTGCCGAGCTCATGTCAGTCATTGGGTCGCTGGCTGGTGGCGTGTATCGCCGGTTCTCTTCCGGAACTTTTCTTTCAACGGAAGACGAAACCTCCGGCGCGGAATATGCCGGACCGGAAACATCGAGCGGGGTCTCCCCGGAATTCGCACCTCGGAAACTTGGATCTCGCGAAGGTGGTCCCTGTGATTTCGCATCGCGGAAACTGGATCGCCTCGCACCCGCGAGCTTCGCGGAATCCGAAGGCCGCCGCGAAAATGCAGGCCGCGAACCGCCGGCTCCGCTTTTCGAAAAAGGCCGCGTGCCCCCTCCTGGCCGAGGCCGCCCTGGGCGGGAATCCCGTGGCCCCGCGCTCCTGGTGCGGGCCGCGGGCACGGAACTCGTTGCCGCCGCGGCGGGTGGGAGCTTGCGCTTGAAAATTGAATTCTCCTGCGGGCCGGTGGGACGCCGAGTGGTCTTGACTTCAGCCTGTTCCGGGGAAGCGGCTGCGGTAATCCCATCCTCTGCGGATTTAGAGGAAGCGCTATTGGGCTGCTCGTTCGCTCGAACCTCCGCCTCCGCGCTTCTCGAGCGCGGCGATGACACTTTGCGTGGCATGCGGGGAAATTTTCCTGGCCCGGTGGCTGCCGGGGTCATGCACACCAGCGAGCGCTCGCCGGTATGGGAAAAGCTGAAGTCGCGCGTGGTGAGCAGCGCTTTGATGGCTTCGCTGACCCGCGACCTGGCCACCATGGGAGCGAAAAAGTCTTCGACCTCGCGCGGCTCCGCGGCCACCACGCAATCCAGATACTTCGACACCAGCGCCGAAACCGCTTCGGCCACTGAAAGCTGTCCACCTTCTTTCACCGCTTCGGGCGACCAGCGGTAGAGAACGTCCCACGACGCGCCGTCGGCGGCGTTGTAATCCACCCGCGTGATCATCAGCGACGCCCAAAGCTCGTTCAACGCGCGATCCAGTGCGGCGTCGGATAGCTCGACGCCCACCAGCCCGCCGAATTTCCTGGTGGTGATCGGCCCGTGTTCCTGCACGGCGCGGTACACGTCCTGGGCCAGCGCGGAAAGCTTGCCGTGTCCGGTTACGCTGTTTTCGCGCACCGTGCGCCGGGGATTGCGGTCGCCCATCAGCGCGTAGAAGAATGGAAACACCGCCGCCGAAACCAGGAAGTTGGTCTTGCCGAAAAGGTTGGTCTCGTACGCCGTGCGCTCGCGCAGCAGACGCACCATCAATTCCAGTGACTCGGTGGCGCGCGCGTCGGCATACACGTGCTGCCAGGTCGGCAGGTTCTCATCGTTGCCGGAATATGCGCCCACAAATGTGGGCGCCAGCACCGCCGGCTTCAGTGGGTACATCAGGCAGAAGCCCACCGACTCCATAAATTCACGCGCCTCTTCGAGGGTGCGCATCGGCCGGCCATCGAGACGCCATTTGTGGCGCCTTCTTTCCTGTAATTCGGTTTCTGTCATGATTGTTTTTGAGGGTTCGCGGGCGCCGCGCCTGCTTAGATGCGCTTGAACGCCCGCTGAATTTCTTTTACCGAATACCGCAACACCACCGGACGCCCATGCGGGCAGGTCATGGGACATTCGGTCCGGGCCAGCTCGGAAAGCATCCACTCCATCTTATTCTGCTGCAGCGGCATGTTTACCTTGATGGCGGCATGGCAGGCGATGGAGGCGGCGATGCGGCCGCGCGCGCGTTCCAGATTTTCGCCCTGCGGCTCGCCTTCGAGCTGGTCGAGCAGCTCTACCAGCATACGCTCGACCACCGCCGCGTCGAGGCCTGCGGGCGCGGTCTTGATGGCCACGGTGCGCGCGCCGAAGGGTTCCACTTCAAATCCGTTCAAGCCCAGCTCGCCGGAAATTTCAGTAAAGACCGCCTGCTGCCCGGGAGTCAGCTCGATGATGAGCGGCAGCAGCAATCGCTGGCCTTCGACGCGCTCGCCGTTTTTGGCGGCGCGCTGCCGCAGGATTCTTTCAAACAATATCCGCTCGTGCGCGACATGCTGGTCCACGATCCACAGCCCATCGTGGTTCACCGCCAGGATGAACGAGTCGCGCACCTGCCCCAGCGGCTTGAGCGACGATAACGAATAAAGCTGTCCCGAGCCTTCTGATTCCACCTCCGCGCCCGGCAGGTCGATGGCGCCGGCGCAGGTGTCGCTGGGGACCGATTGAAATGCCGGGGAGCGCGGGCCGGAAAACCCGCTGCCCGCCAGTTCCGCTCCCGGGACCAGGCGCGCCGCCGGCACGGTGGCGTTGGTATGCAATTCAAATGCGGCCGCGTGATCGAATTGCAGGCGCTCGTTCATCGGCGGCAGCGTTTGCGCAGTCAGAATAAAATCCGGGCCGGGCTCGAGCAAAGCTGCTTGCGCGCGGGCGGCATCATGTCCACCGGAAAAAGGACTGGGCGGCAGGTAAGAGCTGGAATGGATGGCCGATCCCGGCGAAATTCTGGCGGCGGTGGGTTGCGCCGAGATTTCGCGGGTGAACTGCGGCACGGGACGCGCCTTCATCAAGGCCACGCGCACCGAGTCGCGCACAAAGTCGTGGATGAAGCCTTGCTGGCGAAAACGGACTTCGGTCTTGGCCGGATGCACGTTGGCGTCAACTTCTTCGCTGGGAATTTCCAGAAACAGCAGCACCACCGGGAACACGGTCGGCGGCAAAATGTTGCGATAGGCCTCGCTGAGCGCGTGCATGATGACGCGATCGCGGATCAGGCGGCGATTGACGAAGACAAAAATAGAGTTGCGGTTCAGCTTTTGAATTTCGGGCTTGGAGACGAAGCCGTGCAGCCGCACCTCTCCCGGCTCGGGCCGCTGGTATTCAGCGGGACGGCGCCACGGCGGAGGCTCTGGCAAGCCGGCATGGTTCATGGGCATCTGCGCGGCCAGCGGGATAAGGCCATCCAGCAGTTCTTTGCCGAAGACCTGGTAGATGCGCTCGGAATGTTCGGCCACCGGCGGCGCCACCAGCACCGCATGGCTGGCGGAGTGCAGCTCGAAATGCTTGCCGGGATGGGCCAGCGCATATTGCGTAACCAGGGTCGCGATGTGCGACATCTCGGTCGACTCCGCCTTGAGAAATTTCTTGCGCGCGGGAGTGTTGAAGAAAAGATCGCGAACGCTGATCGATGTCCCCACCGGCGCGCCGATGTCTTCGATGCGCAGAATCCTGCCCCCCGCAATTTCGACCACCGTGCCTTCGCCCCGGCCCGCGGTTCCCGCGCCCGGCTGCCCCGACGGACAGGTCTCAAGGGTGATGCGCGCCACCGACGCGATCGAAGGCAGGGCCTCTCCGCGAAAGCCCAGGGTGGAAATAGTCAGAAGGTCGTCGGCATCCTTGATCTTCGAGGTGGCGTAGCGTTCGAAGGCCAGCATGGCGTCGTCGCGCACCATTCCGCAGCCATCGTCAGTGATGCGAATGAGTTTCTTGCCGCCGCCTTCCACCTGGATGTGTATTCGTGTGGCCCCGGCATCGATCGAGTTTTCCAGCAACTCCTTCACCACCGAAGCCGGCCGCTCCACCACCTCGCCGGCGGCGATCTTGTTGGCGACATTATCGGTAAGTATTTGAATGCGTCCCATGGAAGACGAGTATCGATTTTAACGCCCGCCGGGCGGCGGCTGGATAAAGACTCGACGCGGAGTGGGAACCCCTACCTGGTGAAAGAATTAGTATGCACGATTCGCAGATTTCGCCAGCTCTTGATATCAACGATCCGCATCGCTCCCGGGACATCCGGTGCTCGAGGGCAAACCACAAAATCCCCAAAGATTGTATTCGTGCCGACATAGTGTCCAGTGAGTTTCCATAAGTCTTTGTCGTGGTTAACCCTTAGTACCCGATGAGTTCCCACGATCCATATGGCGGTTACGCCATCGCCCGAGTAAACACGATATCTCCCGTGAACGGCAAAGCATTTGTCGCGATACGCTTCGGCTTTCCCCAACGGATGCAAATACAAAAACAGGAGAACAAAAAACATTACTTTAAAGGGTCGCATTTATTTCTTGCCCTTCACTTCTTGACCTGAATTCCCAACTCCCGCAGCTGGGCATCGCTGACCGGGGTGGGCGCGTCCACCATCAGGTCGACGGCGCGGGCGGTCTTGGGGAATGGAATGACCTCGCGCAGGCTTTGCGCCCCGGCGAGAATCATCACGATGCGGTCCAGTCCCAGGGCGATGCCGCCGTGGGGCGGGGTGCCGTACTCCAGGGCATCGAGAAAAAATCCAAAGCGCGACTGGGCGTCTTCGTTGGAAATTCCCATGGCGGCGAAAATCTTGCGCTGCACGTCCTGGCGATGGATCCTGATGCTTCCCGAGCCCAGTTCGGTGCCGTTCAACACCACGTCATAGGCCAGGGCGCGCACCGCACCCAAGTCAGACCCTTCGCCGAGTTTTTCCATGTCACCATCGTGAGGCGAGGTGAAGGGATGGTGAGCGGCGTTCCAGCGCGATTCCTTCTCGTCAAATTCGAACATGGGAAAGTCGGTGACCCAGACCATCTGGAAGTTACCGCTCCGCAGCAGCCCGTGACGGTCAGCAAAAGTCCGCGACAGCATCCACCGCAACCCGCCCGCTTCGGTGTACACCGCCGTCTGTGATTTGGGCGATGTATCTGGGGCGCTGTCGGCGCCTACCAGCACCACCAGATCTTCGGGCGCGGCGCAAACCAGCTCCCGAATTTGCGCGGCGGCCGAGGGAAAAGATTTTTCCAGGCGCTTCCAGTCGGTGATCACTTTAATGTTGGAGACGAGAAGCCGTTGGGCCTTCAGCTGGGTGTCGTCGCGCTCGCGGCGCGAGAGCTCGCCCACTTTCGGTATAACGATTGCCACCACCGGTAGCAAGCCTGTAAGAGTCAGAGCATCGAGGTTCTCCTGGGTAAACACCTGGCGCACGTCCGCCATCGGGGGCAGCCGCAGATCGGGCTTGTCGCTGCCGTACTGGCGGATGGCCTGGTCGTAGGTCATGCGTTGAAAGGGGACCGCCAGCGAGACGCCCGCGGCGGCAAACGCCGCGGTCAGAAAGCCTTCGGTCACGTCGAAAATTGTTTCCTGCTGGGGAAACGTCATCTCCAGATCGATCTGGGTGAATTCCGGCTGGCGGTCGGCGCGCAGGTCCTCATCGCGGAAGCAGCGCACGATTTGAAAATATTTGTCGAACCCCGAGATCATCAGTATCTGCTTGAACAATTGCGGCGACTGGGGCAGCGCGTAGAACGCACCCGGGTATACGCGGCTGGGAACCAGGTAATCGCGCGCGCCTTCGGGCGTGCTGCGGGTCATGAACGGGGTCTCGATCTCGAGGAAACCCAGGCCAGAAAGAAAATTGCGGATGGCCAGCGCTACCTTGTGGCGCAGCTCGATGTTGGCCTGCTTCGCCGGGCGGCGCAGATCGATATAGCGATATTTCAAACGCAGCTCTTCGTTGGCCAGGGCCTCGGTAGATTCCCCACTTTCGCCGGGCAGAAAAGGAGGGTTTTTGGATTCGTTGAGCAGCCGCAGATCCTGCGCGATGATTTCGATTTCGCCGGTCGGCAGGTTGGGGTTGGTGGTGGCCGGCTCGCGCTTCTTTACCGTTCCTGAAATCACCACGACAAACTCTGATCGCAGCGCCGCGGCTTTATCGTGCAGCGCCGCACTCAACTCCCTGTTGAACACCGCCTGGACCACGCCGGTGCGGTCACGCAGGTCGATGAAGATAAGGTTTCCCAGATCGCGGCGGCGGTTGACCCAGCCCATGAGCACCACCCGCGCCCCTTCTTCGCTGGAGCGCAAAGCGCCGCAGGTGTGAGTGCGCCGTAGATCGCCAAGAAAATCTAGTTCCAAATCAACCGCTCCTTTTTGTTCTCAAATTTTTCCGCGACTGTAATCAGGATTTTCCGCTCAGCGTCTTTCCTTGAGCGCCGTCGCAACCTGGTCGCGCGGCACGGTAAATTGCTCGCCGCTGCGCAGGTCCTTGATCACGACCGCATTCTTCTGCTGGGCTTCGTTCGATCCCAGGATAGCGACAAACGTGGCGCCCAGCCGGTCGGCCGCCTCTAACGATTTTTTCAGCCGGAAACTCTCATCGCCCACTTCGACTGATATTCCCTGGGAGCGAATCTGGCGCGCCAGGGCGATAGCTTCCACATTCGTTCCCGGTCCGAATGGGGCAATGTAGAGCCCGGGGGCGGATTGTGCCGGTGAATCCTGACTCTCGCGCGAGGCCGCAGCGGCTTCGAGAGCCAGCACAAAGCGGTCGAGACCCAGCGCAAAGCCGATGCCGGGGGCGGGTGGGCCGTCCAGCATTTCCGAGAGGCCATCATATCGCCCGCCGCCGAGCAGCGCGTTCTGCGCGCCGAGATCGCCATGGGTAAATTCAAACGTGGTGCGGGTGTAGTAGTCGAGGCCGCGGACCATGCGTGGGTCAACCCGGTACCTGATCGCGGAGCCATCGAGAATCGCGCGTACCTGGGCAAAATGCTCGCGGCAGCCCGCGTCGAGCGAATCAGCGATCTGCGGCAGGGCGTCGATGGTGGCCTGGTCACCGGGCACCTTGCAATCGAGCACGCGCAATGGGTTGGATACCGCGCGGCGCTGGCAATCGACGCAAAGCGTGTTCGCAACTTTCTCCAGGGCCTCGCGTAACGCGGCCAGATACAGTGGCCGGCATTGGGCGCAACCCACCGAGTTCACTTTGAGCTCCCAGCCACTCAGGCTCACGGCGTCCAGCAGCGTGGCCAGCATCTCGATGATCTCGGCGTCACGCAGCGGGGATTCGCTGCCCGAACTGGGCGGTCCGATGGCTTCCGCGCCAATCTGGTAGAACTGGCGATAGCGCCCTTTTTGCGGGCGCTCCCGGCGAAACTGCGGCCCGATGTAATACAGCTTCTGCAGGGCGCCTTTGTCGAACAGTTTGTGCTCGATATAGGCGCGCACCACACCCGCGGTATTTTCCGGACGAAGGCAGAGTTGCTGGCTCTTCTCGCTTTGCGCCCGGGCCTTATCTTCCCAGGTAAACATTTCCTTGGAGACGATATCGGTCTCCTCGCCCACGCTACGCGAAAATAGCTGGGCATCTTCGAGGATGGGCGTGCGGATCTCGCGGAAGTTGTAGAGCGCGAACACCCGGCGGGCGGTATCTTCCACGAACTGGAAGAGTTCAGTCTCCGGGGGCAACAAATCTCGCGTTCCTCGAACTGCCTTGATCATAAAAAACTCATCTTGATCTGCCCCGGCGGCAGCGTTCACGGCGCCGGTTGCAACCCGGTGCGAATCCCGCGCTCTGCGATCAGGAGGGCGACGTGTGACCCGCCAAAGACCGCTCCAGCAGGTACTGTTCCTTGTAATTCAGATAATTGCGCGCGTACTGCAAAATGCTTTCCTGCGCCGCGTCATCCAACTTCTTCTTGAACTTGCCGGGAACGCCCATCCACAGCGACCCGGGTTTTACCACCGTGCCCTCTGGTATCAGGGTACCGGCGGCGATGATGCTGCCTTCCCCAATAGTGGCGTGGTTGAGGATCACGGCTCCCATACCGATCAAGCAGCGGTCCTGCACGGTACAGCCATGCAAGGTGACGGAATGGCCCACGGTCACCCAATCCCCCAGCACCACCGCATATTTGCCCAGCATTCCGTGCAACACGCCGCAATCCTGCACGTTGGAGTTGGCCCCCACGGTGATGGAGTTGACGTCGCCGCGCAGCACCGCGTTCATCCATACGCTGGAGTTTTCCCCCAGCGTGACCTCGCCGATGATCTGGGCGGAATCATCGATGTAGCAGGTCGAATGGATTTGAGGAACGATGCCTTTATACGGTCGAAGCATGAGACTCCGCGTTGCGGGGACGACAAAATGGCGAGTTATCAAGGTAACAGAGACAGAATCGGGGCAGCAACGAACGTAAGCCCTGTGACTGGGTCAAAACAGTGTGCATCTTGGGCTAGGTTGGCATCGAGCGGAGGCCGATTCATCATGTCCTTCGGGACCGAAGAACACGTTTTATATGTCCTTCGGGGCCGAGGTACGCGCTTTATGTGAATTGTCATTCCGAGCGCAGCCGAGGAACCTTTTGTTTCCTGGACGCAACCCGCACCACCGCCCCAGCCGCAGAGTCAAGGAATCGCCGCTCAGGTTCTACGCGTAGCCTGCCTTCGACTCTTACGGCGGAAGGAAACAATTCCTTCACCATGAGCACCGCGCCAATACCACGGGCTTGATTTAAGTAAAACCCGGGAAGATTTCCTGGGTTGCCAGGCAGATCAAAGGCAGGCTGCGCGTAGAACCAATTCGAAGGCTGGGTGAGTCCATTGGCTCAGGCTGAAACTCCTATAAAGTTTGAGGAAACAAAGGGTTCCTCGGCTGCGCTCGGAATGACAATTCATACTAAACGTGAGCTGATCAAGGTTGACTGCGTTCGCGGATATCACTGCTAATAAACTTCTCTAAGCACTACAATAATCCGCAATGCGTGCCTGTAGTTTGGACGACTTAAGACGCACTGCAAGAGCGTTTGGCCAAGGGCGAAGCCGGTCTGGCACGCGCGGAGTGGTGGCCCCCCTCCAAATCGCACTTGACGAGCTTCGGGCCGCCGATACACACTAATGACTGTCCATCTGGATGGGTTTGGGGGTGTTTTTAATTTGGCCGAAGTCAGGGTGCAGGAGGGCGAGCCGTTGGAAAATGCTCTCCGCCGCTTCAAAAGAAAAGTTCAGCAGGAAGACATTATTAAAGAGGTCAAGCGACACTCCTTTTACCTCAAGCCGGGCGAGAAATTACGCGTGAAACAGGCGCTGGCCCGCAAG
>JBBQWT010000034.1:0-27903 GCA_038210375.1 Terriglobales bacterium
CAGGAGGTTAACTAATGGCGACGAAAAAGAAAGCTGCAAAAAAGAAAAAGAAGTAATGAACGCGGGGGTGAACCCCGCATTTTCACTGTAGTTTTCAAGGGCCGTCGCCAAGCGTCGGCCTTTTGTCTTTGGCCCCGCCCAACTTTCCGCGCGCCTTCTGCCGCAATTTATCTTGCCGTGAACTGATTTGATTTACTATTCTCTCCTCCTTGGTTCAAGGCGGTTGCCGGTCGGGTGCGCTGGAAATTTCAAAAATATTTTCTTATGAACCCAAAAGGAAAACAGGAGGGGAAACCCAAGGCGAAGGCCGCCGCATCGCCGGCGTCGGCGCCGCGAGGCGCCAAACGCTCCCGCTCGGTGAGGTCTGAAGACGTGGTGGTTCCAGACAAGCTGTTTTTCCGCATTGGCGAGGTCGCCCGCTTGTGCCGTCTTCCCGCCTACGTCCTGCGCTTTTGGGAAACCGAGTTTCCCCAGCTCAAACCTAACAAGAGCAGCAGCGGCCAGCGTCTTTATCGCAAGCGCGAAGTTGAGACCGCGCTGGAGATCAAAAAACTTCTCTACCAGGAAGGGTTTACAATTCCCGGCGCTCGCCAGCACCTTCGCCAGGAGGGCAAAGGAAAAGGTCCACAGGATGGCTTGCCCTTTCCCAAGGCTTCGCCCACAAAAACCGATCTTAAACGCCTTCGCCAGAATCTCGAAGAGATACTGGCGCTACTCTCCGGCCGCCGGTAGCGTGCTCTCCTCCCGCTCCCCGGGACTTGAAAGAAATGTTGACAAGACAAAACTCTCAACCCAGTTTTAGCTTCTAACCCTGCCAGTGGTCTTCCAGATCAAGCCGGAGTCGAAATGAAATACCGTATGTCACGCCAGCAATATTCCAGTCGGTCGCAGCTCATTTTTGTCGGTTTGTTGATCACCGTTGCATGCACGGCCACTCCGCGGAAAGCGACCCACGTCGACACTGCCGCGAAATCCCTGTCCAGCGCTGACGGCGAGCCCCGCCATACGTTTACCGTACCTGCGGGAGCGGTCCTGCGGGTGACCATTACCGCTCCGTTCAACACTTCGAAATTGCAGCCGGGACAGGTGCTCGAAGGGAAGATGGCTAAGCCGGTTTTCGTCGGCGATCAGGAAGTGATTTCACAAGGCGTGCCCGTGGATGTAATGGTTGAGCAGGTGGCGAAACCAAAGACCGGAATCAAAGGCAAGATTTCGCGCATTGATTCGATGCGCACCCTGAGCGGGAACCGAAACATTTCCGACGAGATCAGCTTCAAGGCAGCCTCGGTAAAGATCCCGGATGAGCTGCCGGTGCCGCTGAATGTTTCCTTCGTACAAGGTGGTTACATCATCCGTCTGCACTCCCACAAGGAAGATGTGGAGCTGGGCGGCCTTTCCAAGATGGAGATCATGGGGCTGGTACCCTTCGCGGGAAACGTAACGACGGCGTTCAGAGGCAAGAACCAGTGGCAGATGTACCGGCATCCCATTCTGACTTTGCGTTTGCAAAAGTCGGCGAAGGTGGTGGTTCGGGGTGAGCTCGCGCCGCCCCCGGTTTCGTTTTCCGGAGAACTGGCTTCCGGGACGCATGCCCGGCTGCTGCTGCTCAACGCGCTGGGCTCGGAGACCAGCAAAGAGAATGACAAATTTACCGCCCGTGTCCTGCAGCCCATCGAGCAGGATGGCCAGCCGGCGATACCTGAAGGCAGCGTGATCCAGGGCCACGTAACCAGAATCGAAACGCCGCGCCGCATGAGCCGTGCGGGAGCCGTCCATCTTGGTTTTGATAAAGTTTATCTGGGCAAGAGGAGCGCTCCAATGCTGGCGGCAGCGTTGCAGGCGCCCGACGCCGGGACAGAGACCGGCGCGCCAGCCGACCCCTCGGTGCAGAAAAAAAGCGTGAGGAAAACTGTGTACGACAAAGGATCGTCCATGGTGAAGAGCGAAGCCGGCAGTGATGCCATGGAAGTGGCTTCGTATTTCACCCCACCTCTGGCCAGTACCGGCCTGGGACTGGCGATGTATATGGGGCGTCGCGGGCGTGAAGTGTCGCTGCCCCGCATGTCGGAAATGGAAATCATTTTCGACGCCCCGGTTAAGATTGCCGCCCAGCGCTGACCGATCTGCCGCCGAGCGCTGGACCCGCGTACTATACAAAAATGCTGAGGCGTTTCCTGCTGGCCCTGTTGGTCCCTGCGCTCGCAGGTGCCACTCTTTTCGCGCAAACCCTAACCGAAGAGGAAGAGGTGCGGGCCAACCCCGGGCGCCCTACACTTTCCACGCCCGCAACTCTCACCCCGGTTGGCTATCTGCAATTTGAAACTGGGACCCTTACCGCGCGGCACTCGCCCGAATTTTCAACTCAGACGAACATCAACGAAGTCATCAAGCTGTCTATCTCCCGGCGTCTTCAGTGGCTGGCTGCGTTCCAGCCGGTGGCGGAGTTCCGCGGCGATCGTCCCACGGAAGTGACCGGCATCGGCGGTGTATCGGCGGGTCTCCAGGTCATGCTTCATGGCGGGGAAGGCAGCTGTCCCACAGTTTCGCTCAGCTATACCCGAAGCATCTATGGTGGCGCGGCTCCCGGTTTTGATATCGGCAGCGCGCTCAACTCCGGCTTGATCCTGGTCAGCGCCGACGTACATAAATTTCACTACGACGCCAACATCTTCGCCAATGACGTTAAGCAGGGACGGACGCATCGCGGCCAGTTCGGCCAATCGCTATCCATTTCCCACCCGCTGTCCGCTCGATTTCAACTCACCGGCGAGCTCTACCATTTCACCCAGCCCTTTGTCCGCGGCCACGCGGCAGACAGCCTGTTGGCCCTTGCTTTTAGTCCCAACAAGCTGCTGGTGTTCGATGGCGGCTTCAGTCGCGGGCTCACCGAGACTTCAACCCGCTGGCAGGTCTTCGCGGGTTTCACCTATTTAATGCCGCACAAGTTGTGGCGCTGAACTTCATCGGCCGCCTGCTCAGGGGTCCTGCTTTAGAGCGTCCAATATCAATTCTCGAAAGCGGCGATAACCAAACCGCCGATTCGCTCATCTATAGCTAGACCGGGAACCTATCAGTTTCGGGCGAACCATTAGTGTTCCCTCGCGTTACCGAAAGCATCCATGACTATCTTGAACAACTTCGCCATCCTTCTGCCACTTGTAATCTTCCTCGTCCTGTGGCTGCTTTTTTATTTTGCTTTTTGGGCGGTGGGCACATCGCTGCGCACCGGCGCTCAGCTGGTTTCCCGGTATGTAGTGAATGTCGGCTTCATCAAGCGCGGACTGGCGAACCCTCTCTGGATGCGCATGCATCCCTACCTTCCTATCACCCTGGTCCTGCTCGCGGGGGTTGGGGCCGCGGCGTTTGCGGGAATGGCATTCATCTACCTGGCGGAACAATTCAACAGCACCACTTCGGGCGTCTTTTATGAGGACCAACTGGTCAACCACTGGTTTCAGGCCGAGCGCATGCCGGGTTTCACCACGCTGCTGCGGGCGATCACCACGGGGGCGTCTCCGATTGGTCTGGGGATACTGGTGACGGTGATTGCCATCGGGTTATATTTCCGCAAGCACCACGCCTCGGCGATCTTCATCGCAACCGCTGCCATAGGCGTTCCATCTTGAACCTAGCATTGAAATCGTTATATGCGCGCGCGCGTCCCGCCGCCGCCTCCGCCATCGCCGCCGCCACGGGATATTCCTTTCCCAGCGGACACGCCATGGGCTCATTTATTGTCTTCGGCTCCATCGCTTATATCGTGATGCGGCAGCCGTATCGCTGGAAGTGGAAATCGGCGTGGCTCGCGCTGCTGGTGACGCTCATACTGCTGGTGGGATTGTCGCGGATATACCTCGGAGTCCACTGGGCATCAGACATCGCCGCCGGTTATAGCGCCGGGGCCGTCTGGCTGGCCACCGCCATGGTTGCGTACGAATCGCTGCTGAGATTGCGCCAGCTTCGGCGCGGTGCGCCGCCGGCCCCGCCGGGCGCCGTGATTCCCGATGTGCCCAAGGCCGCACCCACCGCCGTAACCAGCCAAGCCGCGACGCGGTAGTTTCATGCCGGCGGCGCCGCGAGTTACTCGTCGTTTTCCTGGGTAACGATATGTACGTCCACCGGGGGAGCATCGCGCAGGAAGCGATGTACGGCTGAGGTGTAGAGGTATTTGCGCCATCCCTGCACCGCCGATCGTCCGAAAATTACGTGGGTCACTCGTTTTTCTCGCACAAACTCGGCGACCGCCTCGGCCACGCTGGCCCCGCGAATCCTGAAAATCTCCGCGCCCAGGTCCCGGGCAAATCGAATGTTGGCTTGCAAAGTCTTGAGAGCCCAATCATCGAGGGCCTCGTCGGCTTCCACATGCACCGCGTAAAAATCGGCGTTGATGGCATGGGCCATACGCGCGGCGCGCGCCATGAGCTGCTGCGCCTTCCGGTTAGCGCTGATGCACACCGCGATGCGCTCGCGCACCGCCCAGTTCTGGGTGATGTCTTTTTGCTCCATGTACGATTCGAGGGTGCGGTCCACCGACTCCGCCACCTGGCGCAGCGCGAGCTCGCGCAGGGCGATAAGATTTCCGCGGCGAAAAAAATTGGTCAAAGCGCGCGGCACCCTTTCCATGGGATAGATATCGCCCCGCTGCATGCGGTTCTGCAGCGCCTCGGGGGTCAGATCGACCATCACTACCTCATTGGCCCGCTCCATCACCCAGTCGGGAATCGATTCCCGCACCTCGATGCCGGTGATCGAGTGCACCAGCGGCTTGATGCTCTCGATGTGCTGAATGTTGACCGTGGAGATGACATCGATGTTCGCGGCCAGCAGGGCCATCACATCCTCGTAACGCTTCTGGTGCCGCACCCCTTCAATATTGGTGTGCGCCAGCTCATCCACAAGCGCCACCTGGGGATGCCGCGCCAGGATGGCCTCCAGATCCATTTCTTCGAAGATCGTGCCTTTATATTCGAGCTTCTTCAGCGGGATGGTTTCGAGATTGGCGGCGAGCTCCACCACGCCTTTGCGGTCATGGGTCTGCACCACGGCGATCACCACATCTTCGCCGCGGCTGTGCCGGCGGATGCCTTCGGCCAGCATGCTGTAGGTCTTGCCCACCCCCGGGGCGTATCCCAGAAACAGTTTTAGATTGCCCTCATGGCGGGCTTCCGGGGCAACTTTTGCAAGCCATTGCTCGGGGGTTTTCAGCGGAGGCGGTTGGTTCTTGAGCAATGAAAAAATCTCCTGAGACTAGAATAGTAGCGTGCCCGTCGTCTCCCCCAATAGGTTTCTTCGTTATTGCGCTGCCGCCATCATAGTTTTCGGCATCGTCTTTGTGTACTTCACCCTGGTGCGGGTGAATCCCACCACGGTGGCGCTGACATTGTTGCTGGCTATCCTGCTGGTTTCCGCGGCCTGGGGGTTGGGGGTCGCCATTTTTATGTCCGCGATCGCGACGCTTTGTTTCAACTATTTCTTTTTTCCGCCGGTGGGCTCATTTAATATCGCCGATTCCCAGAACTGGGTCGCCCTCGGCGCTTTTCTCGCCACCGCCTTCGTGGCCAGCGAGCTTTCAGAAAGGGCAAGAGCCGAAGCCAAAGATGCCAACCATCGCCGCCGCGAAGTAGAGAGACTCTATGCTTTCAGCCAGCAACTGCTGGTCAGCGGCGAGGTCACTCAGTTACTGCAGGCCATTCCCAAGCTGATCGTGCAATGTTTCGAGATTGAGTCTGCAGCAATTTACGTTTCGAAAAAGAACGAACTGCATTGTTCCACTGAGGCGTCCGGCGAAAGTTCACTGGAGCGCTTGCGCGATGCCACCACCCGCGACGAAATGGTGGTGGATGATGAGAACAAACTGACCATAGTTCCGGTGCGCCTCGGCGTTCGGCCGGTCGGGGCACTTTCGTTACGCGGACCACGATTCTCCCGCGAAAGCACCGAGGCTGTAGCCAGCCTGGTGGCCATCGCGATTGAACGCACCCGAGCCATAGAGGATTTGGGCAAAGCCGAAGCCGCGCGCGAAGGGGAGTTGTTACGGACGGCCCTGCTCGATTCAGTCACCCATGAATTTCGCACGCCCCTGACCGCCATCAAGGCATCGGTGACCGGCTTGCTTTCCGCGCAACCACTCGACAGCAGCCAGCGGCATGAACTGCTCACCATCATTAATGAAGAAAGCGACCGCTTAAATACCCTCATCACCGAAGTGGCGGAAATGGCGCAACTGGATGCCGGGAACATAGAGTTCAAGCTTGAATCCCACGATATGCGCGAACCAGTGGAAACCGCGGTGCGGCAGTGCCGCCGCGTTCTGGCTGATCATCCCGTGGAAGTGAACTTGCCTAAAGGCCTGCCCGAAGCGTTGTTCGATCCGGTATGGCTTAAAGAAGTGATTGTCCACCTGCTGGAAAATGCCGCCAAGTATTCTGCGGCTTCCACTCTTATTACGGTAAGCGGAGAGGTCAAGGACCGCCACCTGGTAACCAGCGTGGCCGATCGTGGAGTGGGAATCGAAGAGATGGAGCAGGCGGTGATCTTCGATAAATTTTATCGCGGCAAGGACCAGCGTTACCGTGTGCAGGGCACCGGAATGGGGCTGGCCATTTCCAAGGCAATCATCGAGGCCCACCACGGAACCATGGGCGTCACCAGCCAGCAGAACTGCGGATCGGTATTTTATTTTTCACTGCCCCTGGGCGCGGAGGCGACGGTTGCCCGCTAAATTCCCCATCATCCTCGTGGTCGATGATGAAGCCCAGATCCGGAGAGCGCTCAAGACCAATCTTTCCGCGGGAGGATACGCCGTGCTGGAGGCCCCAGACGGAGAGTCGGCCATCGACCAACTGCGGGTGCAGGCGCCTGACCTGATCCTGCTGGACATCAATATGCCGGGAATCGGAGGCCTTGAAACCTGCCGCGAGATCCGCGATCACTTCGATATTCCCATCATCATGCTTTCGGTGAAAAATTCTGAGCGCGATAAGGTCAGGGCGCTCGACGCCGGGGCGGACGATTATGTGGTTAAGCCATTCGGCATCCAGGAACTGCTGGCGAGGATACGCGCCGCGCTTCGCCGCAACTCATCGGGGGAATCGCCGGCGGAGAATTACCGTTCCACCGACCTGACCATTGACTTCGAACGACGCGAGGTCACGGCCGGTGGAAAATCAGTCCGGTTGACGCCTAAAGAGTTTGAATTACTCCGCCAGTTGGTTGCTAATGCGGGCAAGCCCGTCCCCCATCGCAATTTGCTGCAAGCCGTATGGGGTCCGGACTACGGCGACGAAACCGACTACCTCCGCGTTTTCATCAACCAGCTTCGCAAGAAAATCGAGCCTGCTCCCGCCAAGCCCAGGTACATTCTCACCGTTCCCTGGGTAGGGTACCGGTTTCAGTCGCCTGACTGATTGGCTGGGCATGGCAGCTCCTCGGTCCCTCAATTCCGGATTTGCCGGCGTTCTCGCGAAACCTAATCCTTAACAAAATCCTAATCTCTTGCTGACCTTTTCTTAACGGCCTCCCTTCTACTATCAGGAATGCGGCGGTTTCAGTCTACGGTTCGTGACTGGCTCCGGCGTGCGGAGTCACCATGACCGATATTTATCTCGTACTGCTGGTGGTGGGCATCTTCATCCTGGCCCTGGTGTGTGTCCGCGGTTGCGATCGATTGTGAGGATGTAATGCAAACCATTGCGCTGGGTATCGCCCTGCTGTTGGCCGGCTATTTGTTTTACGCATTAGTGCGGGCCGAGAAGTTCTAGGCGGAGATTCTCTTGACGATTCAAGGCTGGTCACAAATCGGATTGTTCTGCCTGGTGATTTTCCTGCTTACCAAGCCTGTTGGTGGGTTCATGGCGAAGGTATTCAGCCGGGAAAAAACTTTTCTTGATCCCGTGCTGCGCCCGCTGGAAAAAGCAATCTATCGCGCGAGCGGCATCCATGAAGACGATGAAATGCATTGGACGCGGTATGCGCGCGCCCTCTTGCTGTTCAGCGCCGTGGGACTCCTCTTCACTTACCTGTTGCAACGGATCCAGGCCCACCTGCCGCTTAACCCACAGGGTTTCCCCAATGTTCCGCCGGCACTGGCCTTCAACACCGCCGTAAGTTTCACCACCAACACCAACTGGCAGGCGTATTCGGGCGAAAGCACCATGAGTTACCTCACCCAGATGGCGGGCCTGGCATTTCATAATTTCACTTCGGCGGCGGCGGGCCTGGCGGTGGCCATCGCCTTTATTCGCGGCCTGGCGCGCCGTGAGAGTGACAGTATTGGAAACTTCTGGGTAGATCTTACCCGCTCCATCCTCTGGGTCCTATTGCCGGCATGCGTCTTGGGGGCGCTTATGTTTGTGTCGCAGGGCGTCATCCAGAATTTTGCCGCCTACACCCCGGTACAAACCGTAGAAGGAGCAAAGTTACTCATTCCCCAGGGTCCAGTCGCCTCGCAGGAGATCATCAAGCAACTTGGCACCAACGGCGGCGGGTTTTTTAATGCTAATTCCTCCCATCCGTTTGAGAATCCCACGCCCCTGAGCAACTTTCTCCAGATGGTGTGTATCTTCGCCATCCCCGCTGGTCTGACCTACACCCTGGGCCGATTTACGCGCAACCAACGCCACGGCTGGGCGGTACTGGCTGCCATGTCGGCGCTGTTTCTCGCCGGCGTCACCACCGTTTACTGGGCGGAAAGCAAGGGAAACCCACTCCTGGCAAGCGCCGGCGTCGATCAGAAACAAACAGCCAACCAGCCGGGCGGCAACATGGAAGGGAAGGAAAGCCGCTTTGCTATCGCTGATTCGGCGTTGTTCGCCACCATTACCACCGGCGCCTCGTGCGGCGCGGTCAACAGTTTTCATGACAGCTTTACTCCTCTGGCCGGCATGGTCCTGATGCTCAACATCATGCTGGGCGAGGTAATTTTCGGCGGCGTGGGTGCGGGTATGTACGGCATGCTTCTGTTTGTCGTTCTCACGGTTTTTATTGCGGGGTTGATGATCGGCCGCACCCCCGAATACCTGGGCAAGAAGATCGAGTCGAAAGAAGTCAAGATGGCGATGCTGGCCCTGCTGGTACTCGAATTTTCCATCCTGGGTTTTTCGGCGATTGGGGTGCTTGTTCCCGCCGGACTCTCTTCCATTAGCAATCCTGGCCCGCATGGTCTCTCGCAGATTCTTTACGCCTTCACTTCAGCCACGGGAAACAATGGCAGCGCATTCGCCGGGCTCAACGCCAACACCAATTTTTACAATCTCACTACCGCGCTGGCCATGCTGTTCGGCCGGTTCTTCATGATCATCCCGCTGCTGGCCATCGCCGGTTCCCTGGCGCGAAAGAAAATCACTCCTCCCAGCCTGGGGACATTTCCCGTGGAGGGGCCGCTATTTACTTCGCTGCTGGTGTCGGTAGTACTCATCGTGGGCGCCCTCACGTTCCTGCCTGCGCTGGCGCTCGGTCCGATTCTGGAGCACTTCCTCATGCAAGCCGGAAAGGTGTTTTGATATGGCAAGCCGTCAATCCCGGGCGCTGGATATTTTCAGCCCCGGAATCATTCGCCGGGCGGTCGTGGATTCGCTCCGCAAGCTCGATCCGCGGTGGATGGCGCGCAACCCGGTCATGTTCGTGGTTGAGGTGGGCAGCGTACTTACGACCTTTCTCGTGGGGCGCGACTTGCTGGCGCGCGATTTAGCTGTGTTCAAGTTCGAGCTGCAGATCACCTTGTGGCTATGGTTTACCGTTCTGTTCGCCAACTTTGCCGAGGCCATGGCGGAAGGCCGGGGCAAGGCCCAGGCCGACACCCTGCGCAAGACCAAGACCGAGACCGCCGCGCGGCGCATCACCCAGGGCCGCGAAGAAATGGTGGCGGCGGCGATGTTGCGGCGCGGCGACGTCATCATGGTCCGCGCCGGTGAACTGATTCCCGGCGACGGCGAAACCATCGAAGGCGTGGCATCGGTGGATGAATCCGCCATCACCGGCGAATCCGCTCCCGTCATCCGCGAAGCTGGTGGAGACCGGTCGGCGGTGACCGGCGGCACCCGTGTGTTGTCGGACTGGCTGCGCATCGAGGTGCGTTCCAATCCCGGCGAAACCTTTCTCGATCGCATGATTGCGCTGGTGGAAGGCGCGGTGCGGCAGAAGACGCCCAACGAGATCGCCCTGAACATCCTGCTCGCCGGCTTGACCCTGATCTTCCTGCTGGTGGTCGTGACCTTGCAGCCGTTCGCCATCTATTCTCACGTTCCCCAAAGCATCACCGTTCTGGTGGCGCTGCTGGTGTGCCTGATACCGACAACCATTGGCGGGCTGCTGCCGGCGATCGGCATCGCCGGAATGGATCGCCTGGTGCAGAGAAACGTTCTGGCGGTTTCAGGCCGCGCGGTCGAGGCTGCCGGCGACGTAAACACGTTGCTGCTGGATAAGACCGGAACCATCACCCTGGGCAATCGTCAGGCGTCTGAATTTGTACCGGCTGACGGCGTGCCCCCGGAAAAACTGGCGGAAGCCGCGCAACTGGCGTCGCTCTCTGACGAAACTCCGGAAGGCCGTTCCATCGTGGTGCTGGCCAAAGAGCTTTACCAGTTGCGCGCCGGCGACGTGGAGGCCACCGAGGCGGCTTTTATCCCATTCACTGCGCAAACCCGCATGTCGGGCGTCGATTACCAGGCGCGCGTCATCCGCAAAGGGGCCCCTGACGCTATACGCAAGTATGTGATTGCCGGCGGTGGCGAGGTGGCCGCGCAGGTCACATCCGCGGTGGAAAAAATCGCCAATACCGGCGGGACACCTTTGCTGGTGGCGGAAAACTTTCGCATTCTGGGCGTAGTTCATCTTAAAGACATAGTGAAGGGCGGAATCAAGGAACGGTTCGCGCAGCTTCGCGCCATGGGCATCAAGACCGTGATGATCACCGGCGATAACCCGCTCACCGCGGCGGCCATCGCTCGCGAGGCCGGACTCGATGATTTTCTCGCCGAAGCCACGCCCAAAGACAAGATGGATTTGATTCGCCGCGAGCAAAGTGACGGCAAACTCGTGGCCATGACCGGGGATGGCACCAACGACGCCCCCGCGCTCGCCCAGGCCGATGTGGGCGTGGCCATGAACAGCGGCACCATGGCCGCCAAGGAAGCGGGCAACATGGTGGACCTCGATTCCAACCCCACCAAGTTGATCGAGATCGTGGAGGTTGGCAAGCAATTGCTGATGACTCGCGGCGCGCTCACCACTTTTTCCATCGCCAACGACGTCGCCAAATACTTTGCCATCATTCCCGCGATGTTTGCCGTAGCGTATCCCCAACTGGAACCGCTGAACATCATGCACCTGCACAGCCCCACCAGCGCCATTCTCTCGGCTGTCATTTTCAACGCGCTGATCATCGTGGCCCTGATCCCTCTGGCTTTGAAAGGGATTGCCTACCGGCCGTTAGGCGCGGGAGCGGTGCTGCGGCGCAACCTTTTGATCTATGGAGTGGGAGGCATTCTCGTGCCTTTTGCGGGAATCAAGTTGATCGACGTCATGATCACCGCGGTGAGGCTGGCATGACGTTTCAGAAACCGGTAATCAGAAAGTTGAAACATTATGCTGCGTGACTTGAAAATTGCTTTTCTTCTGACCGTGGTGATCGTGATTCTTACCGGGGTCATCTATCCCCTGGCGGTGACCGGTATGGCGCGGGTCTTGTTTCCGGCCAAGGCCGCCGGTTCCCTGGTCAGGGATGCAAGCAACCACGTCATCGGATCGACGTTGCTGGGGCAATCGTTTGCGTGGCCAAAATATTTTCACGGCCGCCCATCGGCGGCCGGCGCCGGGTATGACCCCATGAGCTCCGGGGCATCAAACCTCGCCGCCACTAATCGAAAACTGGTGGAGGGTGTGAAGGCCAACGTGGCCGGCGCCGGAGGCACGGGACCGGTGCCCATCGACCTGGTGACCAATTCGGCCAGCGGTCTTGATCCGGATATAAGCGTTGCGGCAGCGTTGTATCAAGTCCCCCGGGTAACGTTGGCGCGCCACTTGGATGCGAAAGTCGTGGAAGAACTGGTGAGCCGTCACATTACCGAGCCGCAGTTCGGCTTGCTGGGTGAACGGCGGGTCAACGTGCTGGCGCTTAACCTCGACCTCGACCGGTTAAAGACCAATCCCTAAGTTTGCCAACAGCAAGGTTCAAAACGCAACCAACCAACGCATAGGTGTTTCTATGAGAATAGTTCTCGCTCTCCTCGCCGCTATCATGACCATCGTCTCGGTTCCTGCGCCCGCCTGCGCCCAAACGTCCCCTTCCGCCGGGCCTGAGGTGGGTGCGGAACCTGCATCCCCCCAGAAATCCACAGTCCAGGTCAGCCCGGAATGGCAGTATGGCGGCTTTGTGGACGGGGGTTATCTGGGCGATTTCAATCAGCCCGCCAATCACCTGTTTCGCAGCCGCGGCACCACCTTCCATGTCGATGAAGCTGACCTGAATATGGCGGCGGTTTACCTGCGAAAACTTGCCTCGGAAAAATCACGATGGGGAATCGAGCTCACGGGGCAGGCGGGCAAGGATTCCGAGGCCTTCGGGTATTCAGCCACCGCACCCAACCTGGGCGGATCCAAGGGGCTCCGCCACCTGGGTCCCACCAACGTTTCCTATTTGTTTCCCGCCGGAAAGGGTTTGACGGTGCAAGCCGGCATCTTCAATAGCTTGATCGGCTACGACTCGTTGTATGCGAAAGACAACCTGAACTACAGCCGCCCCTGGGGCGCCGACTTCACTCCTTATTTCATGATGGGAATCAATGCCAGTTATCCGTTTTCCGAAAAACTTACCGGCAGCGTGTTTCTCATCAATGGATATTTTCACCTGGCCCACGCCAACAATGTTCCCAGCACCGGTGGACAGCTTGCTTATAAGCCCAATGGCCACCTCACCTTGAAGCAGACCGTGCTTTACGGTCCCCACCAGGCCGATACTTCGCTTGAGTTCTGGCGCTTTCTCTCAGACAGCTCCGCCGAATGGAAGACCGGCCGTTACACTGCGGCATTCGAATATTTCGCCGGAACCGAAACCGTGTCGGCGCCCGGAAATCCCCGCGGGTTGTGGATGTCGTCTCAATTGCCTCTGCATCTGGTACTGAACAGCAGGCTCAGCCTCACCGTGCGTCCTGAGGTTTATTGGGACCGCGATGGTCGAACCACCGGATTCGCGCAAACCGTCAAGGCCAATACCACCACCCTGGAATACCGCATTCCATATCGCCAGGCGGCTGCGATTTTTCGACTGGAACACCGGATCGATGATTCGCGTGGACCAGCCGGCGGCTTTTTCAAGGATGCGGCGCCTGCGGGCTTGACGCCGACCCAGAACCTTCTGGGTGTCGCCATCATTTTGACCTTTGATTCCCACTTCCATCTTTAGACTTCGCTCAGCACAGTTCACCTCTTAACAACTTCTTTAGGAAGACTTTAGGTATTGCAAAGACTGCGGGATGCCTAATGGATTTCGCAGGCCGCGCGCAGCTCTTCAACGGCCTGATTCGGATGTGTACCGATGGATATCCAGATCGCAGTGGCAATTCTTATGTTGATTTCCGCCGCGTTTTTACTCTTTTGCCTGAGAGGATTTTTTCTTGAATGGCGAAAAGGGAAGTGAACAACGCATATCGGCCACCAACCGCGTACCTCCGATCAACCAGAACGCGCCCGCGCGGCGACAATCGAAGCACAAGAGCCAATTGCAGGTCTAGGGTCATGCCCAGACTAGCGTCGTCAGCGAATCCGGTTTTAAATTCACGTCGGCCTGCAACCAGTTCAACCGCAGAGACACCGTTCGCTCCGCGCCGGGATTGGTGATCACCACCGCGCGGCTGCCGTCGGGGTTGACCACCGCCACATGCTCCACGCCGCCGGCCGCGCTTTGCGAATCGAAGCGGCGCGCGCCCCGCCGGATAAATCGGGAGAACTGCGCCAGCGCCCAATACTGCCCGCTGTACTCGATAGCTTTGCTTTGCGAATCGATGCTGACCACTCCGCCGCAGGGGAACGGACCCAGGTTGGGCCGGCCCTTCTCGTCGAGCGCCAGGTTCCACGCGGTAATCGAACGGCACCAGTTGCGCAGTACCGCGGTAAAAACCTTGCCCCATTTTGACCAGTCGGTGTGGTAGTCGGGGTTGGTGTAGTCGGGGCCGCCTTCGGTCCAGTGCATGCCGGCGTCAGGATGCAACGCGTGTGCCTGGCTCATCAACTCGGGCTTGCCCACGTACCCGTGCCACGCCACCGCGTTGGCGTACTGGCGCATTTCAGGGTCGTCGAGCTCGCACACCGCGCGTCCCCACAGGTTGTAGTTGTGGTCGAGGATCCATATCTTCGTTGCCATCTGGTTCTTGCGCAGCAGCGGGCCCAGGAATTTTACGAATTCCATCTCGTATTCCTGGGGAAAGATGCACGCCGGCATGCGGCCATCCTGATCGGTATCGACTTCGTTTTGCGGGGTCACGCACTGCACGGGGACGCCCTCCTTCGCGTATTCCTGCAGAAATTTCACAAAGTATTGCGCGTAAATTGCCAGGTAGCGGCGCCGCATGGAACCGCCCAGCATCGAGCCGCCGGATTTCATCCAGCCCGGCGGGCTCCAGGGCGTACCGAAGAGGAACAGCTCGGGATTTTCTTGGCGGGCCTGCCGCAATACCGGCAGAATATATTCACGGTCGTGCGCGATGGAAAATCTCTTGAGCTCAGGATCGGCGGGGCCGTCGTCATAGCTGTAGACGCTGGTCGAATAGTCGCTCGATCCCATGCACACCCGGCAGACGTTCAATCCCATCCGGGAAGGATGGAACATCTCGTGCAGCAATTGTTCGCGGGCCGCAGCGGGCAGCTGGTTGAGCATGTAACAAGCGCCGTCGGTAAACGCGCCGCCGAACCCTAAAATTTCCTGGAACGTCTTTTCCGGATAAAGGGTGATGGCGCCAGCCGGCGAAGGCGCCACCGCCTGCCGCCACGCGATCCCGGCGGCCTGGGCGCACTGCACCTGGGGGTTGGTGACCCAAACCGCGATGTCCCCGGGAGTGTCCGCGGCGGCGGCGCTGGGTTGCAGGGAAGGGACGAGATCGGCGGCGGCAGTCGCCGCCAGGCCCAATGCTGAAAGTTTGAGAAAGTCGCGGCGGGTTGATGGAATTGTCATTTTGCTCACCTGGGCAATTTTGGTGGGCAAAATATAGCACGGCGCAAGCGCCGGAAAGGCGAGGAGTGAAGGTCGGCTTCTCCCGAAGGTTTATACGGGCAGAGAAATGAAGGAGAGAGCGAAAGCTGGTGTTGCAGATAGGAAGCGGACCAATGGAGGAAGCGGATATGCCTACAGTTCGACCTTCGTCCGGGTGCGAGAAATCCCCCGGGGAACCAGCACCCGGTGGCGGCGAAACAGGGCGAACACCAGCTTGATCTCCTCATCCCTCTTGCTTCGGTCGGGGATGGCTATGGCCTTGGAAAAGAGTTCAAAATATTCATTAAAGTTTTGAGTCGAGGCCCTTTTCTTTTTGTCGAGCGTAGAAGTTTTCAAAAAGTTCCTCCAGCTGTATCGCCGGGAAGTCGCGTGAAAGGCGATGAAGTTCTGCCTGCGAATCCGCTTGGGTAATACCCGAATCAGGAATAATTATCCTGATTGCCGCCGGGCCAATCTGTTCTAAATTGCTCATGTTTGGAATTAGATTGAGACTGCCGGGAATGGAGGACGACTTCGCTCACGTTGGTAATCTTGAAGGCCGCCCAGGGCCTTCCTCTATCGGCCGGCTGCGTTTCACCTTTAATGAAGGACTGGAGTGTGGATGGGAGCAGCGGACTTCAGAGTCTATGTCACAACCGGGGCGCCGAATTCAAGAGTTCTTGTTCTTCAGTGGAAGCAGCGGCCTTCGGGCCGCTGAACAGGTGTCTTTAGCAGTGCGGCTTTAGCCGCTGTGACGAGTAGTGAATTGAGTCCCGAAACCGCATCGCAATCACTCTCCACCGGGGCTAAAGCCCAAATCGTAATAATCAACTATTCAGTGGGCTTTGAAGCCCACCGCTTCCACCGAAATGCAAAAGAGTTCTTCGCGTGTAGGAGTCTTGGCTTTGACACAAGCTCTGAAGACCGCTGTCCATCGGAAAAGCAAGACCCACTTCCGAAATTGTCTGGTTGTGACCCAGATTCTGAAGGCCGAGGCGTTTTTTGTTGGACATTTCTCTAAGAGAGCGGGAACGCAGGCTGATCGCGTTGGCTATTTCCACCCTCCGCTCAACGCGAATTGTCCAGCCAGATAAATGCCGGGCCCAGCAGATAAGCCACCGCGAAGCCCACACCGTAGATTCCCACCGAAATCCACAACAGCACGCGGCTGGTTCTTGCGGCCCGCGCGCACGATTCGTCCCCGATATCGCACTGCGCTGCCTGCAGGCGAGGAGCGAGTGCTCTCAGGTACAAGCCGTTGGTCAGCAACAGCGCTCCGGCGATGGCGAATGTCCAGTTCTTATGTTGGGAGAGTGTAACCAGCCACGGCGCCGCGGAAAGGGCGGAGGCCACGGTTGCACCCAGCCCCACCAGCACGAACAAAGAGGGCAGGGCGCAACACAGCAGCGTTCCGAGGGACGAGAACAGCGACAGGTATTGCGGCCAGAAAGCAGGACGCGCCTGCGAGAGTTCCCCCAACGGCTTCGACCGCGCCATCACTTTGCTCTCAACGAGGAAAAGCGCATGGCTTCGGCCGCCTTCCCTTTGGCGGCTTCCGGCACCTCTCCCGTAACTTCTACGGGCTTGCCGAGCAGCGTTGCTTTGGCTGCACCCGCCACGCCGGATTGAGGCTCCAGGACCATCCGTTCGTTGCTGCCGCTGATCTCTAAAGTCAGCTGCGTACCTGCCATGGTGAGCATTCCGTCCGCGGTCAGGGTGGCTCCTTTGGCGACGAAGCCGTTCTTCTCGATGGCGCGCAGTAATTGCGCGTAGCGCACGCTGTTGCCGGCGTCGAAGGTGACCACCGCCTCGCCCTTGCTCAGGCTTACGTCCACGGTGTTTACCCCCTTGATATCTTTCAGTGCCACGCGCACGGCGTGGGCGCAGACGCCTCAATCCATGCCAAAGATTTTGAGTTGCGCGCGCCGCAGCTCAGCATGGGCGGCCAGGGTTGTGGCCAATACGAAGATCGTGATTAAGAGCGGATGCTTCATGGAGTCTCCTTCAATGGGAATGAGAAAACAGGAAATAACTCAGGTTAAGGGCCACGCGCACGCGCTCGTGAGGATACAACTTGCCCAGGTCGGAATAAACCGGAAGCTGCACTCCCCCGGAGACGGCAAAAAATTTGTAGATGCCGAGAAAGGTCGGGCCGAGGAAGGCCTGGTTGGCGTCGCTCCCCGGAATCACGGCGCCTGCGCGTTGCAGCAATCCGGAATGTTCGCCGGTCATCTCGGCGAACAGGCGCCAGTCCCACTGGTGACGGTCGGCGCGCCATGATTCCGGCCGGTAGCCGTACACCAGGCTGGCGGACGTAACTCTGGAGCGGCGGTCCCCGCCGCGCTCCGCGAACCGCGTAAATCCTCCGCCCGCCCAGAGATAGTGGGAGCGCGACGCCAGTCCGGTGGCCACCCAGGAATTGATGCCGGGCGCGTAGTGGGTGTTGCGGAGCGCGCCCCGAAGCGCGCCAAACGATTGCTGCGGACCAGGAAGCACGAGCCCGACCGAGGCCGTGCTTTCCAGCCGCCGTCCAATGCCATTGGGATGGTGAATAAAACGCCAGGCAACGCTGCTTGCAAAGTCCCCACTGGCCATCGGGCTCATGGGCAACGAGCCACGCTGCACCAGGCCGGGGAGCACCGCCGACCATTGCAGTTGCGGAGTCAACCCGTAGCTGACCATCGACTGCACCGAGGTTTGCGATCCCAGTGAAGCCGCGCGGCCATAAACCCCGAGATCGAAACTCCACTCTCCCTGCGAGTTCACCGGGGTAGCAAAACCAAACACCGGGCCATGCCCCGAGGCGGATGCCAGTGATGAAAATCCGATGAGCACAAAAATTGCGATGAAAAACTGATGAGAACGCATACCTTTCTCTCCTTTTCAAGTCGCGCAGAGACACGACGGCGCCAGTAACGCGGAGAAAGGCGGATCAGATTCGCAGAACTGTGGTGAGTCTTAAGGAACCGGGCGGAGGATGCCTGAGGGTGAAAGCCGAACCGGGAAATTGCGCCGATGCCGGAAGAGTCAGGGCCGAAAAATCAACTGACGCGGCAGGGGGAGCGTAAGCGATCAGAGTGCCGGTGCGCTGCGCCGCAAGAACCAGGTTATCTCGTGAGGCCGCACCGCGGCAGCACGAATGTGAAACCGTACCCGGCATGGAAGCGCACTGGCGCAACATCGCCTTGCAGCACTGGTGTTCAGCGGGCGTAAGCTGGGCGTTGGGAATGAGACACGCCATGGCCGACGGGCCTACCAGGGCAAGCAGCAGAACCAGCGACGCAATTTGGCGAAACCTGACCATCTGACGCCAGATTATCACAAGGGCGTGGATCCGGATCGTTCCCCTCCCAAACAACTCTTTCCGATAAGTATCCGCAGGCGAATTGGGCTGTGGTATGGCACTAGGACACTGATATGAACGCTGCCATCCTTCGGGCAGAGCCGCTTCAAAGTTCCGCAACCCAGGGAATCCTCTGCGTCGGACTAACCTTGATTCCGCGCGGCGGACTGATCGCTTACGCGGTCAACTTTGGGCGCCGAATTGCCAATTACATTGGTGGGAATGATCTTAGATGATCTTCTATTGGCCGGATGACACCTGCACCTAATGATTTTGCTCGGCCCTAGCGGATGATTTCCGAGTTTTGTTGCTGGCCAAATAGTCAATCTCTACTGAATGCTATATCTTCCAGATCATGAAGCGAAGAACAATAATACTCGCGGCGCTTGTTTTACCATCTCTCTTGTGGGCACTGGAAAAAACTACTGCTCCCCAGGAGTCTGTCAATTCTTTTCCCGGACCCGATTTTGAACTTCGCGACAAAGATTTGAAGCCGCAGAAGAGCGGAGTGGTACTGGGTCCCATAGAGGACGACGGCAAGGGAGGCGCCAAGGGCTCTTTTGCGATTTATGGAGGCCCGTCTTTATTCCAAGTGGTGAGCCTCTCGTTTAGCGGCGACGGCAAAATCCTGGCGGTTGCAAGCACGCCGGGCCGCGTCGACCTATGGGACGTGCAAAAACGGAAAAAGCTTCGTACCTTGAAAGGTGGAACGACAGTTTCCTTAAGCGCAGACGGGAGTCTCCTTGCTAAGGACGGAAACGGCATCGAATTGTGCGACGTGGCAACGGGAAAACTAAAGAAAAGAATACCAAGGGCATTTAAGGAATCCAAGTCTGGAGCGCAGAACACTATCCAACACCTCGGGTTCAACCCTGCTGCAACTCTACTGGATGTCACAGCAAACGGCGAGGATGATTCGGTTTACGACGTTTCCTCGGGGCAACTGATTGCGACCCTTGCCAACACAAAGAACGCACAATTTTCGGAAGACGGCCAACTGTTGATTGGAGGCAGTTCCAAACATCTCATCGTCTGGAACACGAAGGACTGGAGCAAAGCAAGCGATTTGCCAAACGGCCCAGACTACGTGACCCGGATCGCAGCTTTTCCCAAAAAGGACCTGATCATTATTGGAGGACCAAACGATGCCCGCCTGTTGCGCCTGAGTTCAGGAATGGAAATTGCAAAGACAGGGACCGGATACACCAATTTTGCTGCATTTAATCAAACCGGTACTCTTATTTTTACTTATGCAGGCAGCAGCGGTTTTGCTGTATGGGATACATCCGGCAAACAATACTGCTCAAGATCCAACATTGGCAATGGCACCGTAGCACTCAGTCCAGATGACCGTTGGCTGGCCGCATCACCGGAAAAAGGGGGTACGACCGTGACCGTATGGAGGCTCCAGGACGCACTTAGAGTATGTGGCCTAGTTGAGGCGAAGGATCACTAGCCGGTCCGCTCAATAAGGGACCCGACGCCGCCCATCCTGCGGTTAACGGACTTGAATACGAGTGCTGTCCTGGATTACGCTGATGGCCATTTCATCAGAGAACTGCTAAGCAATCGCGAAGTTGGGGGAGCAACATAGATGAGTTGGCGCCGGATTGCGGTTGCTATTGCGCTTGGTGTGACCGGGATCGTCGCGCAGCAGGCGCCGACCTTTTCGACCTGCGGGAAGTCCGACAGAATGCCCGCTTGCGATGCCGTCCGCGGCGATCGGGCCGAGGGCTGGGGTGCGCAGTCACGCGGAGAGGTATTCGCGCAGCATGGCATGGTGGCGACGAGCCAACCGCTTGCTGCAGAGGCTGGCCTGGATGTCCTGAAACACGGCGGCAACGCCATCGACGCTGCCGTGGCTACTGCGGCTGTATTGAACGTCGTTGAGCCGATGAACGTGGGCATGGGCGGCGACCTATTCGCCGTCATCTATGTTGCCAGGGAGCACAAACTCTACGCGCTCAACGCGAGCGGGATGGCGCCGACAGGGGCGACGCCCGAACACTTCGCCGCGCTGGGGTACAAAGCGGACCCAACGAATTGGGGACCAGGTTCCGGCATGCCGTCCGGCGGTATTTTGCCGGTTACAGTCCCCGGCGCCGTATGGGGTTGGGAAGCAGTTCTGAAACGGTTCGGAACATTGAGTTTCAAACAGGTGTTGGCGCCCGCCGAGGCCTACGCTCGAGAGGGTTTTCCGGTCAGCCAGCGGATCGCCTCGGATTGGGAACTGCCAGCAGCCCTGCCGCTGAGGAGATGTTGCACCGCGCTCGATCCGGACTCGGTGGCCGCCTGGTATATCGATGGCCGACCGCCAGTCGCGGGAGAGGTGTTCCGCAATCCGGACTTGGCCAAGACCTTTCGTCTGCTTCAGGCAGGGGGCGCCGCCCCCTTTTATCGCGGCGAGATCGCCCGTGCCTTGATCTCCAAGTCAACCGCCGCCGGTGGCACGATGACGATGGGAGACCTCGCCAACTACGAAGGCGAGTGGGTTGAGCTTTCTCATACTAGCTATCGCGGCCACGACCTCTACGAGTTGCCGCCGCCATCGCAGGCTTGGGCCGCGTTGGAGATGATCAATGTGCTGGAGGCTTGCGTTCCAGAATGGTCGCCCGGACAGACGCTGGCCAGCCTTGGCCCTCGCAGCCCGCAATACTGGCACATGATGGTGGAGGCGAAGAAGCTCGCTTACGCAGACCTGATCTCCTTCAATGCCGATCCGGATTTCGTGAAAGTCCCAACCGACAGATTGTTGTCGAAGGCGCATGCTCGGTCTCTCTGTGGCAAGGTCGATGCGAAGCGCGCATCCACCCCCGGTCCGCGCGGGGCTGCTGCTGACATTGGAGATACCATTGTCCTGTCCACCGCCGACGACCAGGGCAATATGGTCGCATGGGTGAACTCGAATTTTGACAGTTTCGGCTCGGGCCTGACGGTGCCGGGTTACGGGTTCATCCTGCACAATCGGGGTGGCCTTTTTAGTCTTGACCCGAAGTCCGTCAACGTCATCGCTCCGCACAAGCGACCCTATAACACGCTTGCTGCCGGGTTTGTGATGGACGGCAACGAACCACTAATGTCTTTGTTACTCATGGGTGGCGACATGCAGGCCCAAGGACACGCACAGGTTTTGGTCAATATTTTTGACCTGGGCGCCAACCTTCAGATGGCGACGGATATGGCTCGTTTTCGTCATAGCCAAGTGTCCAACAAACTGGTGCTCGAAAAAAACCTTTACGATCTCGTGGGCAAGGAGCTGGCCGCCAGGGGCCACATCCTTGGACCGCCCAGCAGTGCCGGCGTGGGTGGTTTTCAGGCGATTGCCGTGTCACCCGCGAGAGGTAAGCCCGGCGCGCGCGTCTATCGCGCAGGTTCGGATCATAGAAAGGACGGGCAGGCGGTCAGCTTCTAGCGGACCAAAAACGAACTTCACCCAAGCGCCCATAGGCGAACGTTCCGCAGCTACCGCCTTTCTATTGCGGACGACCGAAACCTGCCGGTCGCCTAACGGCCCACAAGTTGCCATTCGCTCCAGTCAAGTGTCGCATTTGGCGAAATCAACGAACCCACGCAGTGTCTGCAGTGATTCGAAATTCCGCATTGCCATCCCGTCTTCAGATTGCACTCAGACGATCATGCCGGATGGATCAAAAGTAGCGCCCCGGATGCGTCCGAGTTTGATCCATTCGAAAATATTGTCCTGCGCTTTCGGAATATCTGGTAGTGTCCCAATTTCTCTTAGGTCCATTAAATACTAGGACAAAGATGGCAAGTCCGAACATGCCGAGCGAGCAGGACGATACAAACAATACCCCAAAGCACATAAATACATCGGAGGCATCCGTGCTTGATATTCCACAAATAGAGCACACATACAAACTCCTAACTAATGTGAATCTATACTTGTTAATCGGTGGCGGAGCAATTGCTTTGGCTATTGGAATCGTCTCTTTTGTGGCTGATCGAAAAGGTAGCGAATTGTTTAGGGCAAAAGATGAAGAAAACCGCGTGAAGATTGAACAAGTGCAGGGCGATGCCAGACGTGATGCCGCCAGAATCGAATCCGATGGGAAGAAAGAAGCTGCACGGATTGAGTCTGAAGGCAAACAGCACGTTGCTGAAGCAAAGGCAGCGCAACAACGAGTCGAAATAGACTTGGCGAACCAGCAGGAGAAAACCGCGACCGCCGAGCGGTCTCTATTTGAACTTCGGCAAAGGATACAGCCGCGCAGAATCTCATCCGAGCAACGTGTGCACTTGGCGCAACTACTCGCACGCGGCCCGAAAGGGAGAGTTACCATCGTCTGCGTGCTTGGGGATGGCGAGGGTTCTACTTTTGCTAACGACATAGACAGCGTGTTAAAAGCGTCCGGTTGGCCTAGTGAGGGCGTAGACCAAGCAGCATATGAGAGGAATCCTATCGGTTTAGAAATCGTAGTCAGAGACGCCAAAGCTGTACCCCAACACGCAGGAGTACTGGTGCAGGCGTTTTTTGCAGTTGGTATTCCTATAACTGGAGTCGAAAACCCAACTTTGCCCGAAGGTGTCGTGGAGATAATGGTGGGCAATAAACAGTGAGTTTTCAAATTAGGACACCATCGAATATCTCCGCGAATAAACTAGAGACTGCGCCAAAAAAGGATTCCGGCCTCGACGTTCAGCAGATTTTCGAACTCGCGGAAAGTGCTCATTCGCTGTACCTTACGCGCATTCCGCACGATCAGGGAGAACTACTCAGAAAGTTCTTGTAAACTGCAAGACCGATGGCGTGACTCTAACTCCTACCTACAGGAAGCCCTTCGACCTGATCTTTCAAAGGGCAAAAAATCAAGAATGGTCGGGACGGGCAGATTCGAACTGCCGACCCCTCGCACCCCAAGCGAGTGCTCTACCAGGCTGAGCCACGTCCCGACGTAAATGCAGCTCGTTGCGAGCGGCATGGGGTAAGAAGATATCTTACACTACCTGCACGCATGTCCATTCCCCAGTTCCTCTACGCAATCGCCCTCGTGGGCACGCTGAGCAGCTCGATTTTCATTGCACTGGTCTTCGTGGCGGCGGTGCGCTACCGCCGCTTTCGCCCGGCCATCGATGCCCCGCCGGATATGGCTCCGCCGCCGGTCAGTTTGCTTAAGCCGGTGCATGGCGCCGAGCCGTTGCTTCGGGAAAACCTGGAAAGCTTTTTTCACCTGGACTATCCCCGCTACGAGATTTTGTTTTGCGCGCGCTTCGACGATGACGCCGGATTGACTGTGGCGCGCGAACTGTCCGCGGAGCATCCCGCCATCTCCACCCGGTTTCTGGTTACCGGGGAGCCGCATTATGTGAACGCCAAGGTGCAATCGCTGGAGGTGATGGCGGCGGCGGCGGAAAACGAGATCCTGGTGGTCAGCGACAGTGATGTTCACGTGGAGCCCGATTATCTGCGCGAGGTGGTGGAGCCCTTTCTGCGCGTGGTTCCCGGCCATCTGCCGGTGGGGCTGGTCACCTGCATCTATCGCGGCGTGCCCGCCGCCGGCTTCTGGGCCGGCCTCGAAGCGCTGGGCATGTCGGTGGAGATGACATCGGGCGTGCTCGTCGCCAACATGCTCGAAGGCATGAAGTTTGCCCTGGGACCGACCATGGCGACCCGTCAGGAGTGCGTGCGCAAGATCGGCGGGTGGGGTGTGCTGGCCAATTATTGCGCCGACGATTATGTGCTGGGCAACCTGGTCAGCCAGGCGGGATACGAAGTAGTGCTGTCGCGCCACGTGATCGAGCACATCGTACTCAACCGCAGCATGAAGCAATCCCTGCTGCACCAGGTGCGCTGGATGCGCAGCACGCGCTTTTCGCGCCCCTGGGGACATCTTGGTACCGGCCTCACCTTCGCCATGCCCTTCGGCATGCTGGGCTTGTTGCTGGCGATCCGGGGCCAGCATCCGGCGTGGGGCATCGCCCTGTTTGCCTGGGCAGCCGGCGCGCGCATCGCGCAATCACTGCTGGTCGGCTGGGGAATCACCCACGACCCGCGCTCATTGACGCGGGCGTGGCTCTACCCGCTGCGCGATCTATTGGGATTCTTCCTGTGGTGCGCCAGCTACCTGAGCAGCAAGATCACCTGGCGCGGGGAATGCTACCGGCTGGTGGCCGGCGGCCGCATGGTCAAATCGGAACCGTAGATACTCTCGTGCGAGTGACACCTAGAGCATTTTCATAGTTGTCGTGTCCGATATCCGCATTCGAACAGCCAGAGATAATGACGGCACTGCACTCGTTTCCTCTTTCGGCCTTATGCGTTTCAACTTCAACCTTGGTCGCGAGTGTTGGTGGGAGCAGCGGATTTCAGAGATTGATTCACAACCAAGAGTTTTAGAGGCCAAGACTCCTTTCCATTTCGGTGGAAGCAGTGGGCTTCAGGCCACTGAATAGTTGATCTTTATGATTTGGGCTTTAGCCCCGGTGGGGAGTGATCGCAGCAAACTTAAAGCTCGCTTCTAATCTGGTGAGGCCGATGCGGCAAGCTCCCGTAATTTGTTTCAGTATTTGCGATATTCATGAAGAAACGAAATCCCTTGCAGATGAAGGCGAGACCTTTAATCCGCAAGCACTCGCCGCCGGGGCTAAAGCCCCTTATCTAAACACGTCTTTTTCCGCGGCCTGAAGGCCGCTGCTTCCACCAAAGAACGAGAAATTCTAAATCGAGCGCCCTGGATGTGACCGGTCCTTGAAGGCCGCTATATGCATTCTTCCCGGTTTCGTCCCTCTCCCGTGACCAGGGTCAAAGGCAGGCTTTGCGTAAAACCTGAGCGCTGATTTCTTGACGGTGCGGCTCGGTCAGTTGTTCTGGTTGCGGCAAGGAAACAAAAGGTTCCTCGGCGTTGCTCGGAATGACAACTCCTATAGGGGTCGCTCTTTCCCGACACTTACGGGGAAGGTTGGCCCCCCCCCGGGCTTGTTCACCCTGCACACCGTTCCGCGGAACTCGCGCCGCACAGGATGCGAAAGACCGCGATTACCCGCTGTGGGTGGCGGTCACGACAGTGACGTTGGCCTGCCGACGCGGACGCCGGTTGGCCTGCAGGATTTTCTTGCGCAGGCGCAGGGTCTTGGGCGTTACCTCGACAAATTCGTCGTCGGCGATAAATTCAATAGCCTGCTCCAGGCTCAAGGGCTTGAAGGGCACCAGGCGCACGGCTTCATCGGCGGTGGAAGAGCGCATGTTAGTCAACTTCTTTTCCCTGACCGCGTTGACGTCGAGATCGTTGTCGCGTGCGTTTTCGCCCACGATCATGCCTTCATACAGCTCTTCGCCCGGCCCCACGAACAGAGTGCCGCGCTCCTGCAATCCCCACAGCGCGTAGGCGGTGGAAGGGCCGCCGCGATCGGCGACCAGCACTCCAGACTGGCGGTGAGGAATGTCTCCCTGCCACTGGATGTATCCGTCGAACAGGGAATTCATCACGATGGTGCCGCGAGTGTCGGTGAGCATCTCGCTGCGCAGCCCGATCAGGCCGCGGCTGGGGACGCGAAATTCCAGACGCACCCGCCCGTACCCGTGGTTATGCATCTTGCTCATCTCGCCCTTGCGCGGGCCCAGCCGCTCCATGACCACACCGATAAAGGTTTCGGGAACGTCGATGGTCAGCAGCTCTACCGGCTCCATGCGCTGGCCGTTCACGGTCTTAGTGACAATCTCGGGCTTGCCCACCATCAGCTCGTAGCCTTCGCGGCGCATGGTCTCGATGAGGATGGAAAGCTGCAGCTCGCCGCGTCCCATGACCTTGAATGAGTCGGTGGCGCCGGTGTCATCCACCCGCAGGGAGACGTTGGTCAGCAGCTCTTTTTGCAGGCGGTCTTTGATGTGACGCGAGGTTACGAACTGCCCGTCGCGCCCCGCGAACGGGGAAGTGTTGACAGTGAACTGCATGGCGATGGTGGGTTCGTCGATCACGATGCGCGCCAGCGGCGCCGGATCGGTAAAACTGGTGATGGTTTCGCCGATGGTGATGCCTTCGATGCCGGCGATGGCCACGATGTCCCCCACTTCGGTGACCTCGGTATTGATGCGGTCGAGGCCGCTGAAGGAAAAGAGCTTGGTGATCTTCACTTTTTGCAGGGTGCCATCGAGCTTGGCCACGCCTACTTCTTCGCCATTCTTCAGCGTACCGTTAAACACACGGGCAATCGCCAGCCGGCCCAGGTAGTCGCTGTAGTCGAGATTGGCCACCATGATTTGCAGGGTAGCTTCGGGCGATCCGCTGGGCGGAGGAATGGTCGCCAGGATGGAATCAAACAGCGGCTGCAGGTCGGTCCCCGGGACCAGGTGGTCGGTGGTCGCGGTGCCCGCCTTGGCGTTGGTGTACAACACCGAAAAATCGAGCTGGTCTTCGCGCGCGTCGAGATCGATGAACAAGTCGTACACCGCGTTCAACACTTCCTGCGAGCGCGCATCGGGGCGGTCAATCTTGTTGATGATCACAATGGGCGGCAGGCCGGCTTCAAGGGCCTTGCCCAGCACGTACCGCGTTTGCGGCAGGGGGCCTTCGCTGGCGTCCACCAGCAGCATGACGCCATCGACCATCTTGAGCGCGCGTTCCACCTCGCCGCCGAAATCGCTGTGGCCGGGGGTATCGACGATGTTGATCTTGATGTCGTGATAATGGACGGCGGTGTTCTTGGCCAGAATAGTGATGCCGCGCTCGCGTTCGAGATCGTTGGAATCCATGACGCGCTCCACCACCGTCTGGTTGGCGCGAAAGGTGCCGCTCTGGCGGAGCATGGCGTCCACCAGCGTGGTCTTGCCGTGGTCAACGTGGGCGATGATGGCGATATTGCGGATGTGCGAATTCAAAACTTGAAACCTCGGGGCCGCCGGGCGGCAATGGCTCCCAGCATTCCGGGAGTGCCGGAGGGGAATCATCTTCGATAAAAATTGGGGTTGGGTGGGTAGGCGTTAAATGTGGGGAGCAAACGAAAAGGGCGGCTGTTTAGACCGCCCTATCGTTAAAACCGGCGACTTAGAAGTTAGACGGCTTGAACGTTCTCTGCCTGCCAGCCCTTAGGTCCCTTGACGACGTTGAACTGCACGGTCTGGCCCTCTTTCAAGCTGCGGAAACCGCCTGCCTGAATCGCCGAGAAGTGGACGAATACATCTTCGCCATTCTGGCGGCTGATAAAGCCAAAACCCTTAGCATCATTGAACCATTTCACTGTTCCTTGTTCCATTTGATTGAAATTCCTTTGTGTGTTTTTTTTGAAATAACGCTGAGAAGGAATCGGAGGATGTAAAAGAGACAGGTAAGAGCTTTTAAGGCAGATACTGCTGCTCACGATCACAACCGCTTCTAATCTAACGCGTCTCTAATTATAGGGATAAGGGATAGAGAATACAAGCTTT
>JBBQWT010000035.1:0-20044 GCA_038210375.1 Terriglobales bacterium
TGGCTTGCATGTTTAACATAATGTTTCGAGTCTATCGGAGCGCGGAAAACCTGCCTAAGCACCAAAGTAACCTCGCATCCGTGGTTGCGACCGGGCCAACGCGATGGCCTGAATTTCCGCAAGATGACGAAAGGCGGTGGCCCGCCGGGAGGCGCTCGCTCCCTTCTCTCATTCAACTGCGGGGGGTTGCGGAGGGCGACTCCAAAGGAAAACGCGAGGTTCGTCGCTCCAACAAGAAGCAGAAGCTCGCTCCAGAATGACAAGGATTATATTGTCTTCGCTTGCTAAGACTCTTCATGCAACTACTTGAGCGTGCCGAGATCAACTGCAACGGCAAGGGGCGCGGCAAAAACTCGCCGCTTAGTGCAGGAACGTCGGGCGGATCCAGGAGATGTAACCCAGGTACATGATTACCAGGACCACGCAGCTCAGTAGAAAGTTTCGCAGAGAGCTGAACATCCAGGAGAGGACGATTACGATGCCGCCGATTGCCATGGCGCCGAGCCCGATGACTATCGCGGCTTTGAGCACCATGAAAACCAGTTCAGGCAGAGAACTCGGATTGGGTGCGGCCAGGGCTAAGCTATATAACGTCCCTTGCTTCCAAAGCATGTTGGGGTCCCTTTCCGACGGTTGAACCAGGTACAGGTCTGGAGTTCAAGATTTGGATGTTCACAGCGCTGATTCTGTTGTACCCCGCCCGAAATTCGCTAAACGGCATTCTTTAAGCGGCTGCCGGCCGATGCGGAAGGCAACCTACTGGTTTTGGATTTCGGTGGCCTTCCCTTCCTGATAAGTGATGGTGAGGGGCTTTCCGCCGTCGGGATATTTCACCACCCGCGACCCTTCCGCTCCCGAGCCCTGGGGAATTCCGAATCCCACGGCAAAGCTGGCTTGCAGTTCGTTCATGCCGGGTTTGACCTGGTGCTGATGGATTGACTGCCACACATCCGCTGACCAGTGTTTGTAAAGCTGTTCGGGGTCCTCGATAAAGAAGACTTCATCGGAATAAATCTGCATATCCGGGCCCTGGGTCACACCGACCTGTACGGCAAAGGGATTTCCGTCTTTTTCGAAAATTGCCATGATGGGCTGGCCGCCGGCGCCGCCGATATGGTCCTGGGCGACGTCGGTAATTTTTAATTGCTCCAGGGGGAACAGCATGCCACGTTCGGCGGAAAAATCGGCGTGCTTGCGGTGGGCGTCCCATGAGAAGTAGGGGTAGCGATAGCCGTCGCGCACCCAGGCCGGCTGCTTGCTAAGCGCCCTGGCCGACGCGATGTCGTAAGGGTGCAGCTTGCGCGGGGTGACGTAGTAATCAGGATTGAGCAGGCCGGCGGTGGTTGCCGGCGCGGATGGCGCCGAATGCCGGTGGTAGTAGATGATGCCGACGCGCACCGATGAAGCGATCAGCAGGACCACCAGAAAAATCTGAAGCATCTTCAGGGTTTGCGGTTTGATGTACATATGGATTAATTCTAAGGGGTAAAGCAAAATCCGCGGCAAGCCCAATTGTTAACGCAATGCGGTGGCGTCGCCTCGCTGATTTACAATAAGGATGCGCGCCTATCAACGAGGTCAAAATTAAGTGCCTACCCGCGAAGAAATCATGACTGCACTGTGCGATTGCTACGACCCGGAAATTCCGGTCAACATAGTGGACCTGGGCCTGATCTACGACGTGCGCGTGCTTCCCAACGAGGAAGCAGCGCCGGCGGAAACAACCGTTCCGGCCGATTGCAAGGTGGAAGTGGATATGACCCTGACCGCGCAGGGATGCCCCTCGCACGTCGAAATCGGCCAGCAGGTGAAGCGCCGGATCGAGCAGATGCCGGGGGTAAAAGAAGCTAATGTCAACGTGGTGTGGAGCCCGCCGTGGGGCCCGGAGAAGATGAGCCAGGCGGCCAAAGACAAATTGGGCATCGGCTAGGCTTTAACAATGTAAAAGGACGCGGCTTCGGCCGCGTCCTTTTTCTTGTTCGCAAAGCTCTAGGCGGTGAGACGCTTGCTCTGGTCTGACAGGCGATCGACCAGTTCTATCACACTGTTCACAATCTTGGAGCTTTTCTCAATAAATTCCGGAGTGTCGCGCCACAAGCTTTCGAACTGATCGGGATATTCGGTGGCGAGGGTGGCGAGAGCGACGCCGCCGAGTGTCATCGCGGCGGTGCGGTGTCCACGCAGCAGCAGTGCGATCCCGACGCCAAATGATCCGTAGATGAGGGCTTTCTTAGTGTTATCCATCTTGTACTAGACGCCAAAGGCGGGAAAAGTGTTGCCCCGGGGTGGGATTTCCTTTCCCTCCGAAAGTGTTTCGAGAGCGTCTCTCGATCAAACCCACCCGCAAATCTCAAGCCCTGATATTTGCGGGCTCGCCTGGGGCGCATCGCTGCCCTCACGCGGAAACATATTTTCCGGCTTCGAGAACGCGGGCTGCGATCTGGCGGCGCAGACCGATGGTGTTGTAGGGCTGAAATTTTGCAAATTTCTTCAGGATCGCAAGCTGGGTGCGCAGGTTGTCGCCTTCGGCTATGGCGGCGATCACCTTGCGGGCCGAGGCTTCGATCCGTTCCATGGCGCAGTGGATGTAAACCTGGGTCATGGATTCGGCCAGAGGCGACGCCGTGCCGTTCGACGCCAGCTTCCGGGTACGCAACACTACGGAATCAATTGCGTAGGCCTCGATCACGATGTCGGCGATGGCTCCCATAACTTCCTGCTGATCGGCCAGACCCATCATGTATTTCTGCGAGGCGGCGCCGGCCACGAACATCGCGATCTTGCGCGCCGCGGCCACGAAAGCGCGTTCCCCGGCCAGGGGGCCGCTGAGCTCCGCGCCGGCCGCGCTGCCTCCCAATACTTCATCCATCAGCTTCTTGATGGCGGGCAGCAGGGCCAGTTGGCCGGACATGGCCCGCTTCATCAGCCAGCCGGTGATGATCATGCGATTGATTTCGTTGGTGCCTTCGAAAATGCGGTTGACCCGGGAGTCGCGATAGGCCCGCTCCGCCGGATATTCTTCCACGAAGCCGTAGCCGCCGAAAATCTGCACGGTCTCATCCACCACCGAATCAAGCATCTCCGTGCCCCACACCTTGAGGATGGAACATTCCACCGCGTATTCTTCGATGCCCTTGCGAATGTCGCGGGGCGCGTCGGGGCTTTTCTTGTCGACGGCGCGCAGGGCTTCGTCGATCATTCCCACGGTGCGATATGACAGGGCTTCACCGACGTAAACGCCAATGGCCATGTTGGCCAGTTTTTCCTGGATGAGGCCAAACTCGGAGATGGATTTGCCGAAGGCCTTGCGCTGCCTGGCGTATCCGATGGCGCTGGCCAGCGAGTTGCGGGCTCCGCCGACGCATCCCGCGCCCAGCTTGAAGCGGCCGATGTTGAGAATGTTGAAGGCGATGATGTGTCCCTTGCCGATGTCTCCCAGAACATTTTCGGCGGGCACCATGCAATCGTTAAGGATGATCGGGCAGGTGGAAGAGCCGCGGATGCCCAGCTTTTTTTCTTCCGCGCCCACGGTGAGGCCGGGGAAGGTGCGCTCCACGATAAAGGCGGTGAAGTGCTCCCCATTCACCTTGGCAAAAACAATGTAGAGGTCGGCGAAGCTGGCGTTGGTGATCCACATTTTTTCGCCGTTGAGAATGTAACTCTTGCCGTCGGCGGTGAGCACGGCGCGGGTGCGGGTGTTCATGGCGTCGGAACCCGAGGTGCTCTCGGAAAGGGCGTAGGCGCCAATCCATTCGCCGCTAGCCAGGCGAGGCAGATACTTCTGCTTCTGCTCGGTGTTGCCGAAATAAACGATGGGCAGGGTGCCGATACCGGCGTGGCCGCCAAAACTTACGCTGAAACTACCGCACTTGGAGAGCCGGTCGGCGATGATGGCCGACGACACCTTGTCCATGTCGGAGCCGCCATATTCCTCGGGAATATCCACGGTGGCAATGCCGATTTCACTGGCTTTGCGGATGAGATCGCGGGTGACCTGGTAGTCCTTATGCTCGATCTTCTCAATATTGGGGACAATTTCCTGCTGCGCAAATTCTTCGGTGGTCTGCGCGATCTGGCGGTGCTCGTCGGTGAAGTCTTCAGGGGTGAATACATCTTCCAGGCTGACTTCGCCGAGAAGGAAACTTCCGCCTGCAATTTTGGCCTGGGGTGTGGTTGCGGTCGCCATGATTTGTCCTCTGCGACCTATGATAACGCTGCTTTGAGGTTTGCGCGTGCAGGCGCGAGGCGGAATGACAATCGGTTTGAGGGATTGGGCCGAAGTTCGCCGCAGACTCTGCGGAGTAACCCTTGAGTCATCTTACCCTTGCAGGTTTTCTATGATCCCCGCCGCGCCCATTCCGCCCCCTACGCACATCGTAACCAGGCCGTAGCGTTGGTTGCGTCGCTTCAGTTCCTGAATGATGCCGGCTACCAACTTGGCGCCGGTGCAGCCCAGGGGGTGCCCCAGGGCTATGGCGCCGCCGTTTACATTGATGCGGCCAGCATCAATGCCGGCCTCGCGGATGACCGCCAGGGATTGGGCGGCGAAGGCTTCGTTGAGCTCCACTACATCGATGTCAGAGAGCTTCAAGCCCGCGATCTTCAAGGCTTTGGGAATCGCGAATACCGGGCCGAGACCCATTTCTTCGGGAAGGCATCCGGCGGTGCTGAACGAGACCAGGCGGGCGAGGGGCTTGATTCCCAGGGAGCGCGCCCGCTCGGCGGACATGAGAACGGTCGCGGCGGCGCCATCCGACATTTGCGAAGAGTTGCCGGCGGTGACCGTCCCCTTCATATGGAACGCCGGCTTGAGCGCAGCCAGTGCGGCAATGGAAGTATCGGCGCGCGGACCTTCATCCATGGCAAACACCGGGCTGCCATCGCCGGTGGGTACGGAGACAATCTCATCGGTAAACTTGCCGGCGGCAATTGCGGCCAGCGCCTTCTGGTGGCTGTGCAGAGAGAATTCGTCAGCCATCTCCCGGGTAATGCCGAAACCCGCGGCCACGCGCTCGGCGGTGAGTCCCATGGACAGATAGGCGTCGGGATAATGATCGACCAGCCAGGGGTTGGCGCTGATTTTATTTCCTCCCATGGGAATCATGGTCATGGATTCGGCGCCCCCCGCCACCATGGCTTCGGCGCCGCCGCCGGAAATGCGGTCACAAGCCAGGGCGATGGCCTGCAATCCTGAAGAGCAGAAGCGGTTGATGGTCATGCCGGAAATTTCGACCGGCAGGCCGGCGCGCAGGGACGCGATGCGGGCGAAGTTCATTCCCTGTTCGGCTTCGGGCATGGCGCAGCCCAGGATAACGTCTTCAATTTCCACGGGGTTGAGCTCGGGCACGCGGTCGAGAGCGCCGCGAATGGCGATGGCGGCAAGGTCATCGGGCCGGGTGTAGCGTAGTGCGCCTTTGTAGGCTCGGCCTATCGGGGTGCGGACGGAACTGACGATGACGGCTTCGGGCATGGCTTCAATTATAAGTCCGGGTATTTCAATTCCTCAGTGGCTTGCCGGTTTTCAGGGTGTGCTGGATCCGGTCCTGGGTCTTCTTTTCTCCACATAAGGATTTGAAACCTTCGCGTTCCAGGTCCAATAAATGCTGTTCGCTTAGCGGGGAGCCGGGGTGGACTGCGCCTCCGCATAAAACTTCAGCTACCTTGTTTCCTATTTTCTGATCGTGATCGCTGATGTATCCGCCCTGGTGCATGATGTGGACTCCCAGCTTCAGGGTGGCCAGAATGTTTTCACCCGGAGCGGGGATATCAGTCTTCATCTGGGGTGACTGGTAGCCTCCGCGGGCCAGTTCGAGGGCATAGTTTTTGGCGTCGGAGAGGACGCGCTCGCGGTTCATGGTGATCCGGTCGCCACCCGCCAGAAATCCCAGGCTGCGCGCTTCGACCGCCGAGGTCGAAACTTTGGCGGTGGCCACGGTCTCAAATGTGCGCTTCATGGATTCCATGAGTGCGACCGGCTCGCCGTGAAAACCGCGGGAAGGGTCGGTGGTCAAGGCACCCGCGTGTTTCAGCGCGCGGAGCGTCATTTCTTTGCAGCCGCCCCCGCCGGGCAGAAGGCCGACTCCCACTTCGACCAGGCCCATGTAAAGCTCGGCGTGGGGGTTGCGCGCGGACGAGTGCAGGCAAATCTCGGCGCCACCGCCCAGAGTCATGCCAAAGGGCGCGCTTACTACCGGCCGTGAGCTGAATTTGATCGCCTGGGTCATTCTTTGAAAGCCGCGAATGGCGAAGTCGATGTCGTCCCACTCTTCCTCCTGGATGGAGAGCAGCAGCATCATGATGTTGGCGCCCGCGGAAAAGTTGGCCGCGTCGCTGGTGATCACGAAGGCATCGAAATCATCGCCGCCGTTGCCATTGCCGGAGGCGGGCGCAAGGGTTTCGGTGACCATCTGCACGATGTCGGATCCAAGCGAATTCATGCGGGTATGAAACTCGAGGCAGCCGACGCCTTCGCCGAGATCGACCAGGGAGCATCCCGGATTTTTTCGCACCACGCCACGCGAAGGCGCGGCGCCGCGGGTGGAGCGAGATTTTTTTGCGGTGGCCACCGACATCACGCCCTCGGGGACTTCCACGTCGCGCCAGGTCCCGCTTTCGAGGTCGAAATACGCGCGGGCCGACGGCGCGCCGGGCGCGTCCTGGTACCAGGAGCCGTGCCCCGCGGCCAGCAACTTCTCCACATTCTCGGGGACCGGGGAGCCTTGTTCTTTCATCCGCTTTACAGTGTTCGGCACTCCGGCGGCGTCCCACAGCTCGAACGGACCCATCTCCCAGTTGAAGCCCAGACGCATGGCGCGATCGATTTCGACGACGGATTTTGATATCTCGGGAATGCGATTGGCGGCGTAAGTCCACAGGCCGGCAAGTACCGTCCAATAAAATTTCTGCGCCTTGTCGCGCGGGTCGCCATTGAGCAGCATGCGCAGGCGGTCGCCGGTGTCTTCGACATTCTTCGCCATGTCGAGAGCGGCGAGGCGCGCCGGCTGGTACGGGCGGTAGTCGCCGGTCTTCCAATCGAATGCCATGCGCTGCTCTTCACTACGCTGGGGCGGGGCACCCGGTGTGGCGGGGGCGGACTTGACCTTCTTGTAAAAACCTCCGCCGCTCTTGTCGCCCAGATATTTTTTTTCCAGCAAGGCATGATAAAAATCGGGCAGCGCAAGCTCGGATCGTTCATCCCTCACATTGGTGGTCATATTACGGACGACGTGTCCCAGAATGTCGAGCCCCACCATATCAATGGTGCGGAAGGTGGCGGAGCGGGGCCAGCCGAGGGCGGTGCCGGTAAGCGCATCCACTTCTTCGATGGTCAGGTCCATCTCCTGCATGACCCGCATTACGTTGAGCACGGAGAACGTGCCGATGCGGTTGGCGATGAAATTGGGCGTGTCCTGCGCATGCACCACTCCCTTGCCGAGACGCACGTCGCACAGGCGGGCCACGTCGGCGATGGCCTGGGGATCGCTTTGCGGGGTGGGAATGATTTCCAGCAGGCGCATGTAGCGCGGCGGGTTGAAGAAGTGGGTGCCGAACCAGCAGCGCTGAAAATCACTGGAAAAACCTTCGGAGATCTTGTGCAAGGGCAGTCCGCTGGTATTGCTGGTGATGATGGCGCCGGGCTTGCGGAATTTGTCCACGCGCGCCAGGAGGTCACGCTTGATTTCGAGGTCTTCCACCACGGCTTCTATGATCCAATCCATTTCGGCAAGGCGCGGAAGGTCGTCGGCAAAGTTTCCCGGGGTGATGAGGCGTGCGAGCTGAGGCTCGAACAGGGCGGCGGGCTTTGACTTCAGCAGCGCGCCGACCGCGGCCCGCGCCACCGGTTCCTTAGCCGGAACGTCCAGCAAAAGCACGGGGAAACCGGCGTTAGCCAGGTGGGCCGCGATGCGCGCTCCCATCGTGCCCGCGCCCAGCACCGCTATTTTCTCGATGGTTCTAGTCATGGTGGGGATTTTAGCGCAGCGGCGCAGATTGTGTCGGGTTCTCGCGCAAACTCATCACAATCTGCCTGGAATGAATCACGCCAGGAGGACAACTCTGATTTACGGCGCTTTTTCGGGATAGTACTTGCCCAGGAGAATGCCGATGCCTTCCGCCGAAGTTACATCCAGCTCGTAGAATTCGAAGCTGCTATAGGGCAATTGCGATGTGCGGCAGACCACCCTCGACTTGACGGTAAACTTCTCGGCAACGTCCACAAGCTCCAGATCGTATTGCATGTCTTTGTCGAACTTCTTGTTGGTCTCCACCAAAAAGCCGCCCTGGCCCAGCTGCCGAACTATGCCCACCTGCTGGCGGTTTTCGTAGACCAGCACCTGCGCCGGGTAGGTGATGTTCACCCGTTCGTATTGCCGCCGGTTGCTGCTGAGTGGAGGGGTGCTCATTGGACGTTCTCGGGAAAAGCAGAGATAGGATCTATATCCACGGGAATATCTTTCACCTGGTCGAGCGCATTCTTGAGCTGCGCGGGAACGCTGCCGTAGCGGGTAAACCAGCTTTGCACGCGCACCCGGTCGCCGGTGGCTTCCATTTCCAGCAGCTCCCTCGCCAGTATCTGGATGGCCTTGGGCAATATCTCATAATCGATCTGGTAGCGGCCGGTATCGCCATTCAGACGGATGGCTCCGCTATCCGCGAGAAAATTAAATTCCATCATCTCCGCGCGGCCGTGCGCTTCCTCGGCGCCGAAACGTACGGTGCGGAAAATCCCGGCGATGTACGAAGAATAATATTCCTGCAAGCGCTCGGCGGGTAGGGCGCGATGATCCACCAGCCATCGCAGGGCGAACATGCCCACCACGTCAGCCTTGGCTTCTTCGAGGCCGGAAAAAGCCGGGCCAATGGCTTCGCGAATATCCATCTTGCTGTTGGCCGCGGTATGAGCGTAGGCGGGGCCCAGGCCGTGGCAGATTTCATGCATCATGGTCACCGCCAGATAGCCTTCGCCGGAGGCGCGAGCGGCTTGGCTGGGTTCCATCAGGCGGCGGGCAATGGGCAGCACCACGAAGCTGACGCGCGCGTCCATAAAATTCTTGAAAAAAATCTTCTTGCTGCCCTTCAGCTCGTGAATGCGCGGATCGTTAGGCAGGTTATCGGCCACCGCCTGGTAGCCGTGGCGCAGATCACCGGCGCGATACGGAGAATCCATGACTTCCATGGGAGTGACCAGGCCGCGCTTGGACGGGCGGCCGGCGGCGTCGATGGGCAGCGCATCCTGAATGTCGGCGACATAGCGCTGGAAGACTTCGAGTTTTTGACTTTCGGTCTCATTGCGAATGAGCACTGCGGCGCCGTATGACGTTTTCACTCCCAATAAACCGTCGAGATAGGTTTCGTAAGGGGCGAAGATGACGTCGATCTTCGGGTTCTTGAGGTCCATCCATGCCAGGTCGCTCTTGTAGTAATCGTCGGTCAGCAGGGCGGCGGCGCGTAATTCGAGAAACTGGGCAAACTGGCGGTCACTGCTCAACAGGGCGGCGCGGCGCAGCGCGGCGGCGGCGGGCTGCAGGAAATCCTTATATGCAATGTGGTAAGGCAGTCCCTGCAGAATGTCTCCATTGCGGCGGACGACGGTATAAGGGCTGAATATCTCAGCCTTCTTCGTGGGATGGTCCTTGACATAGGTATCGATGGCGGCGCGGGTGAGGCCGGCGGGATAGAGACCGCGGCCGGGGTTCAGGGGCTCGGCGCCGGCGAAGGGCGCGTTGCCATCGACCAGGTCGAAGCGGCCGCCGTTGACCATGAGAAAGTGGCGCAGCGCCTTATCGTGGGGCGCGGCGCTGGAGGAAAGAGACTGGTACAGGGCCAGGCCCTCGGGATCGCTCTGGCGCCAGTAAATATCTTCGAGGTATCCGCAGGCCAGCACCAGTTCTGCGACCTCGCGCTGCTCGCGCGGCGACAAGCCGGCGGTGTCAAACGGCATCTTTACCACGCGGTAGCGGGCCATGCGCGCCGCCAGAGGATCATCGGCCGGCGCCTCGGGGACTGCCGAATCGAGAGGTACCGTGGCGGCCGGCGCAGCGGCGGGGACGGGGACGCTTTTGCGGCGCAAGCGCTTCTTCCTGGTCTGAGCGGCAGCGGCGAGTACGAAAAGTAAAATCAGGCACAGGACGACCGCTGTCCTCATGCTCAGGTGCGACGCGGACGACTGACGGGACTTGGCCAAAGCAAACAAAGTCTATCAAATACGCGGCGGTGGCGGGGTTATTCCGCAATAAGGGCTGGCTATAATCATTTTCCATGATCCAGCCGCCGGGGCGGCCTGCTGATGAAACCGCGAAATCATAAAGACACTCCGCAGACGCTGATGATCGACGCCGATGACACCCTGTGGGAAAACAATATTTATTTTGAACAGGCCATCGCCGGTTTCATCGGCTTTCTCAACCACCGCGAGTACTCCCGCGAGCAGGTGCGCGAAGTATTGAATGAAGTGGAACGCGAAACCATTGGGCAGCACGGCTACGGGCTGCACAGCTTTCGCCAGGCGCTGGTGGCGACCTTTGAACGGCTGTCGCTGGAGCCTTCGACCCCGCACCTGCACGAAACCATCGCCAGTTTTTCACGCCTTATTTCCGAACACCCGCTGGAATTGATGGAAAAGGTCGAGGAAACGCTCTGCGACTTGACCGCGCGGCACCAGCTCATCCTGCTGACCAAGGGCAGCGTTGCCGAGCAATCCGCGAAGATCGAGCAGTCGGGGTTGAAACCATATTTCATCGCGCAGGAGATCGTGGCGGAAAAAGATGCGCCTACCTACAGCGCTCTCTGCGAAAAATACCGGCTGCAGGCTCAGACCACCTGGATGGTGGGCAACAGCCCGAAATCTGACATCAATCCCGCGCTTGAAGCCGGCCTCAATGCGGTGTTCATTCCCCATACCCAGACCTGGGTGCTCGAGCATGAAGAACTGGCCGGCCCGGAAAAATCTCAAAAGCTTCTGGTATTAACCAAGTTCTCCCATTTGAAGGACCACTTTTAGCGCGTTCGAATGATTTCAGAAGCGCGAGTTGCGTCGAAGATTAAAATCTTCTCATTAACCTTTGGGATACCCCACATCTTTTCAACGACATAAGGTGTTATATTCGCATTGCTCTGGGCTGTTTTTTTCCCATTTTTTATTGGCTGAAAAACGCGAAAATCTTCGTAGCCTGTTCTTATCTCTGGCTTCCCTGGCGGAACTTGGCCCGGTGCTGGCGGGGGAAAGCGACTTTGGCGAGGCCTCCCATACCCTGCTCGGCATCCTCATGGAAGCGGCGCAGGCCCAGCAAGGGGTACTTTTCGGATACGAAGAAATGCCCTCGCTGCTGGGCGCGTTGGCCAGCAAAGGTTTCTCATCATTTCCCGAAGACGCGGCCATCCCCCTGCTGCCGGCAAACATAGCCCTGCTCAGCGCTACTCCTTTCGCGCATTTGTTGTCTCCGGAAGTCTCGGAAAGCTATCTGGGAACAAGCACCGGGCTTCCACCGGAGATATTCAAATGCATCGTTCCGCTGCGGGTACGGTCGCGGCTGGTGGGCGTAGCCGCTCTGGGACGCCATATCGGCGGCTCTGCTTATTCTGACGACGAACTCGGCGCGCTGGGCACCCTGGCGCCTTATGTCGGCCTGGCCATTGAGAACCATGTCATGGCGCAGACCCTTAAAACCAGGGTCACTGAAAACCTGCGGCTGCTGAGCTCGTTCCAGACCTTCCAGGGACACACCCTCGAAGCCTTCGCCTCCGCCATCGATATCAAAGACTTCCACACCAAGGGACATTCGCTGCGGGTGGGCCGCTATGGCGCCGGCATCGCCGAAGCCCTGGGGTTAGGGGAGAACGGAATCTCGGAGATGCGTTCCACGGGATACCTGCACGACGTAGGCAAAGTCTTCGTGGACAAATATCTTTTCAAGAAATCGTCACCGCTGGAAAGCGACGAGTTCCAGGAAATGGCGGACCACACGGTCGTAGGCCATGAGATCGTGCAGGGCATTGAATTTCCCTGGCCCAGTGTGGCCAAAGTGGTGCGGTCGCATCACGAGCGGGCCGATGGATCGGGCTATCCTGACGGGCTGCGCAATGACGAGGTCCCCATGGCGGTGAGAATTTCCGCGGTGGCGGATACCTTCGATGCGATGCTGAGCAGCCGCCCTTACCGTGAAGCCATGCAGGTGGGCGACGTGATCACCGAAATTGTGCAGCTCACCCCGCAGAAGTTCGACGTGGATGTGGTGCAGGCGCTGCTGTTGCAGTTGCGGCGCGACGCCGCGGGAAGAGTGCGCATTCCCCGTCCGTCAGGAAAATTGGAAGCGGTGCGGATCGAAAAGCCCCGATTTCTGGACGAGGGCGTGAATTGTTATATGTCGCCTTCAGATATTGATAACCTGGCGGCCACGCTCAGCCACAAGATCAATCGCGGGAAAACTTATTTCGCGTAAGCCAATGGTTTTACCCTGGCAATGACTCTGCGCACCTGAAATATTTGACCGCGAAAACCCCCTCCTTCCACTTGTAGAAGGTTTCCAATGTCAAGATTTTGTCAACGATCAGGCCCTTTATACTCGACTTCCGCTGCAAACTTTTCACTCCGAGGCTGCAACTTCCTCTACCATACTGGGTCTTTAATAGCCGAGTACTTTTCTCGCCGGAGATTGCCCATGCGTTCCCTTACCAGGTCTTCCCTGCTGCTGCTGATCCTGCTATCGGTTTTCGGTTCTTCCTGCTTGCTCATCGCCGCCAACCGCAAAAAATCCAAGACCCCGGTCACCACTGTGGCCGCGGCGCCCGCGGTTCCGCTGATGGATGAATCCAAGCGTGCGGAGCATGCGCTGAACCGGCTGACCTTCGGGCCGCGTCCGGGTGATGTGGAGCGCGTCCACGCCATGGGCGTGGATAAGTGGATCGAGCAGCAATTGCATTCGGAAAATATCTCTGACGCCAATCTCGAAGCGCAACTGGCGCCGCTGCGCACGCTGCGCATGAGCTCGCGGGAGATCGTGGAAAACTTTCCTCCGCCCCAACTATTGAAAGCCATGGCCAATGGCAAGGTGGGCCTGCCGTTGAACCCTGAAAAAAGAGAGCTGTACAAGGCCGAGATCGCCAACTACAAGGCACGCAAAGCCGGCAAGGAAGAAAAAGACGCGCAAAAGAACGCCGCCGACATGGAAGCGGAGGGCGTGAACGCCGCGGCCGGCGATTCCGGCAAAATGATGGACAAGACATTGGATAAGAACCTGGACAAGAAAATGGCCAAGGCCGGCGACGCCGATGCCGCGGCCGGCCAGGGCAACAACCAGGATGGCCCGCGGGTCACCCGCGAAGAGCGCCAGGCGGCCATGGAACACGGCCAGCGATTAATGGCCATGGCCCCCGACCAGAGGATCTCCGAGATACTCAAAATGCAGCCGGCGGAACGCCGCATCATGACCAACTCGTTGAAACCCGACGAGCGCGACCAGATGATGAAAGACCTCAGCCCGCAGCAGCGCGAGATGCTGCAGGCGCTGGCCAATCCGCGCCAACTGGTCACCTCGGAGCTGCAACAGGGAAAAATCCTGCGGGCAGCTTACAGCGAACGGCAACTGGACGAAGTGATGGCGGACTTCTGGTTCAATCACTTCAACGTGTTCATCAACAAGGGCGCGGACCGCTACCTGGTGACGTCGTTCGAGCGCGATGTGATTCGTCCGCGCGCGCTGGGAAAATTCAAAGACCTGCTGCTGGCCACGGCGCAGTCTCCGGCCATGCTGTTTTATCTGGATAACTGGCAGAGCGTGGGCGCCCACTCGGAGATGGTGATCAACGGAGGCCGCGGCGATGGTGGCAACCGGCCGTTTGCCAACCGCCGCCAGCAGAATGGCGGGTTTGGAAACTTCGGCGGCGGTCGCCGCCCGGGATTTGGCCAGGGCATGAATTTCCCCCGGCAAGCCAATGGCAACATCAACGGCAAAAACGGCAACATCAATGGCAACAACAACGACCCCGCCATGATTGCCGGCAACGATCCTGAACGGCAGGCCCAACTGAAGAAGCAGAAAAAGGCCCAGGGACTCAACGAGAATTATGCCCGCGAAGTTATGGAGCTGCACACCCTGGGGGTGGATGGCGGGTACACGCAGAGCGACGTGACCGAACTGGCGAAGGTGCTTACCGGCTGGACCATACGGCAGCCGCAGCGCGGCGGGGACTTTGAATTTGACTCCCGCCGGCACGAGCCCGGAACCAAGACTGTTCTGGGCCGCAGCTTTAAAGACCAGGGCGAAAAAGAGGGCGTGCAGGCGCTGGAAATGCTGGCGTCCAGTCCGGCGACCGCGAAGTTCATTTCGCGCAAGCTGGCCATGCGCTTCGTTTCCGACACCCCTTCGCCGGAGCTGGTGGACCGCATGTCGCAAACTTTCCTGAGCTCAGACGGCGACATTCGGGAAGTGCTGCGCACCTTGTTCCGTTCGCCGGAGTTCTGGTCTCCGCAAAGCTATCGTGCCAAGGTAAAGACGCCGTTCGAGTTCGTTATTTCGGCGGTGCGGGCCACCGGCGCCAGCCTGCAGAACCCTCTTCCCCTGGCCCAGGCGTTGAACAAGATGGGCATGCCGCTCTACGGAATGCAACCGCCCACCGGTTACTCCATGAAAGGCGACGCGTGGGTAAATTCCGCGGCGTTGCTCGATCGCATGAATTTTGCGTTGTCGCTGGGCTCCGGCAAGTTGCGCGGAACCAGCTTTAACCCGGCGGTGGCGGTCAACGGAGCCCCCATTCCCGAAGATTCCGCCCTGGCCCTGAGCTTGTTCGAATCATCACTGTTGTCGGGCGACGTTTCCCAGCAAACTCATCAGACGATCTTGAAACAATTGAATGCGCCGGAAGTCACGCAGCGAAAACTGGATGACAAGCCGCGGCCCGCCGATAGCGGCGTGATCGCGGGGCTCATCCTGGGTTCGCCGGAGTTCCAGCGGCGCTAGCCGGCGAAACATTGTGAGCAGTCCGGGGTTTTACTTGCAGAGTTTTTCGCTGGATGAACTGCAGAGAGCCAGCCGCACCGCAGCAGCGAAGGAGAACGAGAATGATTACGCGTCGAATATTCATGAAAAACAGCGCGATGGCCCTGGTGGGAACTTCGGTCATCCCCGCATTTCTGAACCGGGTGGTGTATGCGGCCAACAGCGTCGCCGGCGGCAGCAAGAAGCGGCTGGTGGTCCTCTTCCAGCGCGGCGCCGCGGACGGCCTGAACATCGTGGTGCCACACGGCGAGGCGGCATATTACGCGATGCGTCCTACCATTGCCATCCCGCGCCCGCGCGCCGGCAATGATTCCGCGATCGATCTGGACGGGTTCTTCGGGCTGCATCCTTCAATGGCGGCGTTCAAGCCCTTGTGGGACCAGAAACACCTGGCCATCATTCATGCGGCCGGCTCTCCCGACACCACGCGCTCGCACTTTGACGCGCAGGATTACATGGAATCCGGCACGCCGGGGATGAAGGCCACCGAAGACGGCTGGCTGAACCGCGCGTTACGCGATGCCGCCGAGAAGAAAGCTGCCGAGACCGCCGGAGCGAAGAAAACCTCTCCGTTTCGCGCCATCGCCCTGGGAGGGTCGCTGCCGCGTACCCTCGCCGGCGCGGTGCCTGCGGTGGCCATCGGAAATATCAGCGACTTTGGCGTGGGCGGACGCAACGCCGAGGCTGCGGCCCCGATGTCCAACACGTTCGAGGCCATGTATGCCCATTCGGTGGATTCAGTGCTGCACGGCACCGGCTCAGAGACCTTCGACGCGGTGCGAATGCTGAAGTCGGCCAACCCCGCCAAGTACCAGCCGGCGGCCGGCGCCAACTATCCTCGGGGAAGGTTTGGCGACAGCCTGCGCCAGATCGCCCAGCTGCTCAAGGCCGACCTGGGAGTAGAAGTCGCATTCGCCGACATCGGCGGGTGGGACCATCACGTCAACGAAGGCAACACCCAGGGACAACTGGCCAACCTGCTACGCGACTTTTCGCAATCCATCGCCGCCTTTTGGACCGATATCGGCAGCATGGGTGAAGACACGGTGCTGGTCAGCATGTCGGAATTCGGGCGCACCGCCCGCGAGAACGGCACCCGTGGCACCGATCACGGCCACGCCAATGCCATGTTCGTACTGGGCGGTCCGGTGCGCGGAGGCAAAGTCTATGGCCAGTGGCCAGGGCTGGGCCAGTCGCAACTCTACGAGGGCCGCGATTTAGCCCTGACCACCGACTTCCGTCGCGTGCTCGGTGAAGCGGTCTATAAACACGTGGGCAATCACAACCTGCAAGGCGTGTTTCCGGGGTTCGACAATGATATGTCGAAGTCGCTGAACATCCTGGGATAGTTCGTTAAGGAGAGAGCAGCGGGCGCAAGCCCGCTGCTCTCTCTTGTTCAGAAGAAGGGATTCGCGTTGTCTTGCTTTGTTCTTAGCTTCCGGCCAAAATCTCTAGAAGTTGCAAAGCCGATTTAGATAACCGAACTGCCCCTCCCCCTGTCATCCTGGAGCGAGCCTTTGCTTCTTGTTTGCGCGAAGGACCTCGCGTTTCTATTGCTCTTATTTTGGCCTACAGACAGAGTCTCAACAGTCCGCCGGGAAAATAGCCCACGTTTACCTATTCCCCAGGACAGAGTCCCCGTTTTTTATACCCCCTTGGACATAGCGCACGTCATATATGAATTGTCATTCCGAGCGAAGCCGAGGAACCTTTTGTTTCCTGTAGATGGCAGTAGTGTCAGACTGAAGCAGTGGCCCTCCCGGGCCTTCGAATTGGTTCTACGCGCAGCCTGCCTTTGATCTATCCCTGGCCAACCAGGAAATGTTCCAACCCTTCGCTCAAATCCAGCCAATGAGGGTTCGTGCTCTCCACGAGCACGTTCTTCTTGGCGCGGGTCCACCTCTTGATTGCCTTCTCCCGTGCGATCGCATTATTTGCGTATTGAAACGCCTCGAAGCAAACCAGCCGATGCGTATGAAATTTTCTGGTGAAGCCTTGCTGCACGTCTGTCTTATGTTCGCCCAGGCGGCGTAGAAGACTACTAGTCACACCGACGTACATCACCCTGCGCGATACGCTTACAAAAATGTAAACGTAAAACGTTCGGTGGCTCATTTCGTGCCCCTGCTAAGGAAAGGCTTTTCCGCCGCGAGTCAGAGTCAACGGCAGGCTTCGCGTAAAACCTGAGCGTCTATTCTTTTAAATCTGCGACTGGGCGGGTTGCGCGGCTTGCGCCAATGAAACAAAGGGTTCCTCGGCTTCGCTCGGAATGACAATTCATGTAAGACGTGTGCTTCTTTGCCGAAGGACACATAAAACGCGGGCTGATGTCCCGAACGAGAACACACGCGACACAAACTCTTCACTCCGCTTATTTGGTCTTTACTCCGACCAGTAAATGTAAGAACTACTTGCGGCTTTGCGCCCGCACCAGGCCCAACACCAACCCCACTTCCCTGGTCGTGGCCGCGGCAATGCTGTCTTCCGCGTCGTTGCCTTCCTTGGAATCAGCTGTTGAATCGAGGACGGCGTTGGCTTTGCCCACCTGGTAGAGGTGATAGTCGATACTGGATTCGAATGTGCCATTGGTGGCGGCGGCGGGGAGGCCTGCTGCCCTGCCCAGGAAGCCGCCGATTTTACGTTTGGCCGACGGTTCTTTCAGGCCGGTCACGTTGGTCACCAGGATATAGCTGCACTGTTTTTGCCGGGCCTCGCGATCAAGATCGGGCAGTTCCTTGCTCTGCAGGGGTACGGCGTCGATCTTGATGGAGCTGATGCCGTCGAACAAATCGATTAACTTGCCGCGCACCTGCTCCGCGGAGAAGCTGGCGGTGGTCTTGTTGTTGATGGGCGCAATCCCAATGCGGACACCGTCGAAATCCGCCGTAACCGGCATCCCCGTTGCCTGGGCCGTGGTCATGGTCGAGGTCGGCGGCTGCGCTCCCGAACATCCCGAGGAAGGCTTTCCGCCCATCATGGCGGCCATTCCCGACAACCCGCCCATGAGCTCGCCCTGGCTGTGCACTTCACGATATCCGGCGGGGATCTCGAACAGCGCGGGATCGAGGGTGGCGCTGGTGAGCTCCACCGTTTCCTGCGACATGGTCACCGCGCTACCCTCGGCATTGAGGTTGGTGGTCACTTTTACCGGAAAACCGGGCCGCCCGCTGCCGGTGGTGCGAATGATGTAATCGTCCTGGCAATCGGCCTGGCCGCGAGTGGGGCGGGCAGGAAGGCCCTTGACCGCGCAATCGAGCGCCGGCGCGACGTCGATGTACCATCCGTCGGAATCGATGCTGGTGTTGGCGCGGGTGCAGGAGTTGGGCGCCGCTTCCATGGTGAGGTGGATCTTGAGGCGGCGCGCGGTATGGCCAAACATCTGCTGGCGCTCGCCGGTGTCGGTGATGTTACTGGTCACGGTCACCTTGCCGCCGCGGCGCCGGCCATTCACCGCCGGAGTTGCGGCCGTCGTGCCTTCATCGGCGGTGGGCGCGATGAAATATGTACAGGTGTTGTTGTTGATCTGCACGATGCGCTTCAGATCACATTCATGCACGCTGATCATCTGCATGCCGGGGACCATGCCCACGCTGGTCTCAGTGCGCTGGCGGCTGCCCTTTACGTACACCGTGGATTCCATGTCCATGCCCGCGGTGGTCATCTTGTTGCGCGCCTTCATATCGGCGCGGGCGGCCACCGGGAGAAAGCTCACAGCCAGCAGGATTGCGCACAGCTTGAATAATGACGAGGTCTTCATGTTCCCTCTTGATGGCGGGACGATGCCGCGCCAGGTTTTTTTCGGTTGATGTTGCTGATAGTCATCCGGTAAACGAAGTCTTGAATTCCAGTATCTTTTCCATCTGCTTGATATGGTTCAGGTCATGCCCGGCGATCATGCGCAGCATCTTCTCGATGGTTTCCTTGCCCCGTTCCTCATGCATGCCGTAGTACTCAAGTTTTTCCGGAGGCAGCAACTCGAAGAAGGCCACGTTAAATTGCCGCAGGTGGGTAAACACGTCGAGTGATGACATGGGATCAAGGCGCTCGTAATGCGACGTCTTCGCCCACTCATCCTGATCGAAGGCGGCGATGACGGAGCCGTTGGCGCCGAGGATAAAGCGGGCGCGAAATCCGAAGACCATTTCGGCTTCGACCAGGTGGGCAAGAATTTCTCCCGCCGACCACTTGTCGGCCTCAGGCCGCAGGGTGAGGCGTTCCGGCTGCTTGTCCTTCACCAGGTCGCGCAGTACCCGGGGAGTGGCCCGCATGATGGTGAGGGGGTCGCGGCCTTCGACGCTGGCCAGAATTCGGGTTACGTATGCCGCCACAGTTTCATCAGCCATATGTGCCCTGCCTTTCAGTACCTGGAGTGCAGCAATCGATCAAGAACCGATTTCCACCAGCACATCTTCGCCATCGATGCGTAGCGGGTAGGTCGCAACCTTGGCCACGCCGTGAGCAGCTTCGCCGGTCTGCGGGTCCCACGCCCAGCCGTGCCAGGGACAAACCACTTGGCCGCCTTCGATGGTTCCCTGTCCGATGGGTCCGCCGCGGTGGATGCAGACGTTGTCCATGGCGCTGATCATGCCTTCGACGTTGGCGACGCAAACCATCTTGTCGCCCAGGGGAAATTCGCGGGCTTCGCCGGGAGGCGGCAACAGGTCGCGCGAGGTAAGTTTTACGAAGTCAGCCATGCCGGGTTACCGAGGCTGCAAGGTCTGCGCGATCATGACCTGGCGCTTGAAATCCTGCATCATGTCTTCGTTCAGCCGCACTTCGGTGGGCTTGCGGGCCAGGGTCATGGTGTCAATCTTGTCCTGCAATTTCAGCAGAGAATAGAAAAGGTTCTCCGGCCGCGGAGGGCACCCGATGGTGTAAACATCCACCGGCACGATCTTATCCACGCCCTGCAGCACGGCATAGGTATTAAAAGGTCCGCCGACTGACGAGCATGCGCCCATGGAAATCACCCACTTGGGGTCAGGCATCTGATCGTAAATTCGCTTGACCACCGGCGCCATTTTCAAGGTCACGGTGCCGGCAACAATCAT
>JBBQWT010000036.1:0-19678 GCA_038210375.1 Terriglobales bacterium
CCGGGTGGCCGATCGTCCGTGGCGCCTGCTCGACCGGGTTGAAGTGCGTGCGGTCCGAGTGCTGGCCTTACCACGGGAGCTGTGCCTGCGGCCGCCGCTCGATTTCGCAGTTCGGCCGTGACTTTGGCTGGATGACGATGACGAAGATTTATGGCGGCGGGATGCAAAGCCGGGAACGCAAATGGAGATCATCAGAAATGCCACCCAGAAACTCCTGGCTACGGCATTTTGCAGAAGATTTTGAAATCTCAAATAGCACCTCTCTGCTGGGGTTGGGAACCGCAGCCCGCCTAGCGCGCTGGAGCGTCCCATGTTTATCTTGCCATGTTAGGACGCTCCAGCGCCACTGCTGGAAGGTTATAGAACTGGTTACGGAAGGGTGTCGGCCAGGAAGATAGTGCCCTGCCGGCCGCGCTGGCGCACCAGGAAAGCTACGTCCTGGCCGCTCTTGAGTTGCGATTGAATGCGGCGGAAATCATCCTCGCTGGTAATCGGTTGGCGGTTGATTTCGAGAATGATGTCACCCCGGCTCACTCCCGTGTCCTCGGCAAAAGATCCTGGCTTCACGTCCTGCACGATGACACCTTTGCGGTCGGGCAACTCCATCCGCTGGGCGATTTCCGGTGTAATATTGCGCACCGTAATTCCCAGTTTGCTGTCCACCGGTTTTTCTTCCTCCGGCGCAGCCTCTTCATCTCCCAGGCGGTTCTTGAACAATTCCGCCCGGTCGGCCACGGTAACGCTGGTATCAGCGGATTTGGCGTTGCGCACATAGCCGACATTCACCTTCGAGCCCGGCTTGCGGTGTGAGATGTCGGTGACCAGCTCGTCGCCGGTCTTGATGGGCTTGCCTTCGATGGAAACGATGGTGTCGCCGGTGCGCAAACCGGCCTTGTCAGCAGGGCCGCCCGGGGTCACATTGGCCACGGTTACGCCTCCGCCTTTGACTCCGTAAACGCGGGCCAGAGCGGGCAAGGTGAGAGCGTTAAACTCAACGCCAATCGAGCCACGCGAGACCCGGTGCGTGTTTCCGATGAGCTGGTTGTAAACTTCGGCCACCGTTTTCGACGGCAGCGCAAATCCCACCCCCTGGTATCCCGCGGATTGAGTCACGATCGCGGTGTTGATCCCGATCACGTCGCCGTTCATGTCCACCAGCGGGCCACCCGAGTTCCCCGGGTTGATGGCCGCATCGGTTTGGATGAACGATTGAAATTGCCGGCGATTATCGATGCTCCGTCCCTTGGATGAGACGATGCCCGCCGTAACCGTCTGGTCAAGTCCGAACGGGCTGCCTACCGCGAGGACCCAATCCCCCACCTGCATGGAATCTGAGTTTCCCAGTTTGGCGGCCGGCAGAGCGCGTCCGACATCAATTTTGATGACTGCCAGATCCGTTTCAAGGTCGGTGCCGATCACAGTTGCGCTGTGCAGCACGTTCGGCGGCTCGTCCGCCAGTTGGACTCTGACCCGGTCGGCGTGTTCGACGACGTGGGCGTTGGTCACGATATACCCTTTGGGATCGACGATCACGCCGGAACCGAGTGAGCGTTCGCGGTTGTCCGGGGAGCCTCCCAGACCATCGCCGCCGCCGGCGCCGCCATCCTGCCCGCCAAAAAACTTATCGAAAAAATCCTGGAACTGATCTTGCCCGGCTCCGCCCCCTCCGGGAACCGCTCCCCTCCGGTGAGGGTTCCGCACCGGCTTGATGATCGATTCGGTGTTGATGTTGACGACCGTTGGTTCGATTTCCTTGGCGATCTTGCCAAAGGCGGAAGTGGATGCCTGCGCCGCCGGCAGTTGCAGCGGCGTGGCATCGCTGGATTGAATTTCCTTACCCTTGACCCCGTGATGCGAGATGACAGTGCCCAAAAGTATCCCTAATGTTAGCGTGACCAGCACCAGCAACGTCGATGCCACTCGCCGACCTTTAAAGCGGGCCGCCACAACGCTTGCGCGCGTGTCCATAAGTCCAATTCCTCCTGCCAGGCGCCGAATTCAATCCGGCGTTAATGTTCGCTGGGAATCTTGATACTTCCGCATTTTCTTGCGATTTTTTGGAAAACTCCTCTTTAGACGTTCTGCGACATCGATTCGTTGCGGAAAATTTTTGCAGTCTGAAGATTTTACCCTAGCTTTAAGCAGGTGAAAATGATGCCGGCCCGGGCGGCGCTTCGGGGGCGGCCTTGAGCTCGGCCAACAGTATGCCCGCCAGGATCAGCGACGCGCCGACGGTCGCTCTTATCCCCAGGTGTTCGCCCAGCACCAGGTACGAGGTGATCCAAGCGAACACCGGTTCCAGCGCGAAGATCAAAGCGGTATGGGTGGCCGGGGTAAATTGCTGGGCCCACGCCTGGATCGTAAAGGCCGCCGCCGTGCACAGGACTGCGGTAATTCCGATCGCCCACAAGGCCCGCGGCGTCCACACGATGAAGTTGTTCCCCGCCACGGGCAAGGTAAGCAGCATGGCCACCGCCGCCGTGGCGGCTTGCAGAAACGCGATCTGCCGGAAGTCGTGTTCCCGCGTGGCACGCCCCATGAAAATGATCTGAATCCCAAAAGCCACCGCGCACCCCAGCGTAAGCGCGTCTCCGCGGTTCACGCTGGCCCAGTTGCCCAGCCCTCCGGCCGCGCCGGGAACGGTCAGCAGAAACAGCCCGGCGAAGGCCGTGATCACCCCTGCCGTGGTCCAGTGACTGATCTTCCGCCGCCAGAACAGAGCCAGAAAAACCGGAACCAGGACGACGCTTAGCCCGGTAAGAAAGGCGGACTTGGAAGGCGTAGTCAATTGCAGCCCGGTAGTCTGAAACTCGTAGCCGAGCCACAGGAATATTCCCACTCGCGCGCCCGCGAGCACGGTGGCGCGCGAGTAGCCGCCCCACCCTCTGAAGAAAAACGCGCCCAGGATTACGGCCGCGAGGGTCATGCGCAAGGCGTTAAAGAGGAGAGGAGAAACATCCGCCAAGGCGTTCTTGACCACCACAAACGTGGCGCCCCAGAAGAAAGTCACCATCACCAGCAGCAGGTGCGCTTTGAGTGACCGCGACATCAGGGCAGGGTATCAAATGCCCTGGGCGCTCGCCCGGCGATGACGGCAATGCGCCCGGCAGCCCCCGCACTTTGAGCGTGGATCAGAGTGCGCGTCCCAGCATGGAAGCGATGCGCTCGCAGATTTTCTCGCCCAGCGAACGCTTTTCCCATTCTTCGAAGGTGATCTGCCTCGACGATTCCAGGTCTTTCTTGAACTGAGTGACCTGCCGGCGCGCAAAATCCTCGTTGTAAACGTTCAGGTTGGCTTCATCATTCAGCCCAAAAGACCTGGGATCGAAGTTGGTGGAACCCACCGACACGAAGACTTCATCAACGATCAGCACTTTGCAGTGATACATCGTGGGCTGGTATTCAAAAATCTCGACCCCCGATTTCAGCAGGTGTCCCCAGCGCGACCGCGATGCCAGACGCACCAGCTGCTGGTCAGTATTTTTTCCCGGCGCAATGACCTGCACCGTGACCCCGCGCGCTTTCGCATCCTGCAGGGTGGCCTGCGCCAGTTTGTCGGGGACGAAATAGGCGGCGGAAAGATAAACCGATTTCTTCGCGGCGGTAATCGCTACCAGGTACATCAGCTCCATGCTGTCCCCGCCGCCGCGCGGAGAGCTGGTGAACATGTGGGCGGTTTCTTTGCCTACCGGCTCAAGCGGCGAAAAATAATCCGGACCGTGCAGCACCTGTCCGGTGGTTTGCGTCCAGTGGTCAACAAATGCGCCCTGCATCTGGGCCACCACCGGCCCTCCCACGCGAAAATGCGAATCCCGCCAGTGCTCCGGGTCCTGGGCGTTGCCTGTCCATTCGCCCGCGATTCCGACGCCGCCGGTGAAGCCGATTCGCCCGTCAACCACCAACAGCTTGCGGTGAGTGCGCTTGTTGAGCCGGCTGAGGTTGTACCAGCGCAGAGGCCGGTAGCGTTTGATTTCCACCCCCGCGTGATCCATGGTGGCCACAAATTGTTTACTGATCTTGTTGCTGCCCAGCCAGTCCAGCAGTACATGCACTTTCACCCCGGCGCGGGCGCGATCCGCCAGGGCATCGGCAAAGTCTTTCCCGATCGGCGCCGACCAGTAGATAAAAGTTTCAAAGGTGACCGAATGTCTGGCCCCGCGTATAGCTTCGAGCATGGAGGGAAAAATCTCGTCGCCGTTGCACAGAGCTGTGACCTGGTTCCCATCGGCCAGCGGCGGACCCATCATGTATCCCAGGGTGCGCAGAAACTGCGGATCATGCACCCCATACTGGTGCTCCAGATGGTTGCGTACGTGGGTGCCGATGGAGGCGAAATTCAGGATGATCAGGGTGATCACCAGCGTCAGCGCCGCGCCGATTGCCAGCAGTATCCAGACGTTGGTGCTCATCGCGCAGCCCCTCCCCGCGCCGGCCACTCAACCACCCCGGCGCGGTGCATGGTGTGGTCCCTTCGCCCGGAATACATCAAAGGGCGCGCCCAAAAATCGATGCCAACTGCTCCCAGGCTTTTTCGATGACTGGCCGATCTTTCCATTGTTCGTAGGTCATCTGTTTTGACAGGGCAAGGTCTCGATTAAAGATCGCAATCTGCTGGCGCGCAAAGGCCGCGTCGTAAACATTAAGATTGGCTTCGTCGTTGAGCCCGAACGAACGCGGATCGAAGTTGGTGGAACCTACGGTCACGAAGAGATCGTCCACGATCATCACCTTGCAGTGGTACATGGTGGGCTGGTATTCGAAGATCTCCACCCCGGCCTGCAGCATATCTCCCCACCGCGAGCGCGAGGCACGCCGCACCGTGCCCTGGTCAGTATGTTTTCCCGGGGTGATGATCTTTACCTTGACACCGCGTTCTACCGCCGCCGACAGCGCATCCTGGGTCATTTTGTCAGGAACAAAATAAGCGCTGGAAAGATAGATGGAGTGTTCCGCCGCGGTAATGGCCAGCAGGTACATAAATTCCATGCTCCCTCCCTGGGAAGGAGAGGAACTGAACATTTGCGCGGAGTACGTCCCTGCGGGGTGGATCTCGGGAAAGTACAGCGACCCGTGCAGCACTTTTCCGGTGGTGTCGGTCCAGTGGTCGATGAAGTCGGCTTGCATCTGCGCTACTACTGGCCCTTCAATCCGGTAATGCGAATCGCGCCAGTGGTCGGGGTCTTGCGCGTGACCCGTCCATTCGGCGGCGATTCCCACTCCGCCTGTAAACCCGATATGGCCATCCACGATGAGAAGCTTGCGGTGGGTGCGCTTGTTCACGCTTTGCGCGTTATACCAGCGCAGCGGCCGGTACCGCATGACCTCGCAGCCCGACTTCTTCATCTGCTCCACATAAATCTTGTCGATCTTGTTGCTGCCCAGCCAATCCACCAGTACGTGCACTTTTACGCCGGAACGCGCACGCTCCGAAAGGGCGTCGGCAAAATCCTTGCCCACCGGCGCCGACCAGTAAATGAACGTCTCCAGGTTGATCGTTTTTTTGGCCCCGCGAATAGCCTCCAGCATGGCGGGAAATATCTCATCGCCATTGACCAGCGTCTCCACCTTGTTGCCGGGCACGATGTCAGGTTCCAGCATCGCGGACATGGAGCGGAGAAATTCCGGATCGTTTACCGCATACTCGCGGCTGATCACCGTCTTTACTTTCTGATTGCTGGTGGCAAAATTCAGGATGATCAGTCCAATCACCAGTGTCGCGCCGATGGCGCTCAGTATCAACAGCCGCTGGCTCTTGGTGAATCCCAAACCGCTTTCTTTTCGCTGTGACATTCGTTATCTGTCCTCGTTTTTACTTTTGGCCTGCTCTTCGCTTCTGCCCAGATAGACGGTTTTGCCGCCTACTACCGTGCGCAGGACCGCGGTCTTCAAGATATCCGGAGCGGGCACGCGCGTGATGTCGCGATCCAGTACCACAAGGTCGGCCAGCATGCCCGGCGCCAGCATTCCTTGCTCTTTTTCCGCGAATTCCGCGTAGGCCGATCCGCTGGTGTATGCGCCAATGGCCTCTTCAATAGTTAATTTCTGCTCGGGATGATAAACCGCCGCACCGCCCTCATTGCGGCGCGTGACCGCCGCATATAGCCCGCGAAAGGGGGTGATCGGCTCCACCGGATAATCAGTTCCGAAAGCCAGGGGCACTCCCGTATCCAGGAATTTCTTCCATGCATAGGACGTGGCCGCCCGCTCGGGACCGATGCGTGCTTCGGCCCAGTTCATGTCGGTGAGCAAATGGTTGGGCTGCATCGACGCAATGACGCCCAACTCATGAAAGCGTTGAAACTGGCTGGGATCGATCACCTGCGCATGTTCGATGCGGAAGCGCTTTCTGCTGCCCCCTGCATAACCCGGGCCCAGGGCAAACGCATAGGCGCGCAACGCCATCTCCGCCGCGGCGTCGCCGATGGCGTGAAACCCGATTTGAAAGCCCTCCGCCACCCGCTCCGCGGTCATGGTGTTGAGTTCGTCTTGCTTGTACTGCGGAAGGCCTTGGTTGGCCGGATCATCCGCATACGGCTGCTGCAGCGCGGCGGTGCGCGAGCCCAGCGAGCCATCCATAAAGCCTTTGAGCATTCCGGTATGCAGCATCAGGTCACCGGCGGGGTGGGCAGCGCGCCGCTTCTTCAGCAATTCAACCGGCGCGTTAAAAGGCAGCCACTCCGTGATCCGCAGCGTGAGCCGGCCGGCCTTTTCCATTTGCTCGTACACCAGAAAATCGTCCCACGAGGAGTTGTCCTGCGCCGTGGTGATGCCCCACGAACCGGCGTTGGCGATGGCCAACTCCAGCGCTTTTTGCCTTTGCGCGGAACTGGGCGCCGGAATCTTCCCTTCCACCGCCTGGCGCGCGCTCTCCCGCAATATGCCCGTCGGCTTGCCCTGCTCGTCGCGATCCACCTTGCCGCCCATCACGTCGGCCTGCGCGTTAAATTGGCCGGGAGTTTCCGCGATGCCGCCCGCCTTCAGCGCCGCCGAGTTGGCCACGCTGATATGACCATCCACCCGCACGAATACCGCGGGATGGTCGCCGGTCACCGCGTCCAGGTCGCTTCGCGAGGGCAGTTTCTGGGTCCCCCACAGGGTGTGGTCCCAGCCTCCGCCGGAGATCCATTCCCCCGGGGCCGCCGCCTGAGCTTTTTCCTTGATGCGCGCCAGCATTTCTTCAAGTGATTTGGAGCCCACCAGGTTAACGTTGAGCTGTTCAATGCCGCCCTCGGCCAGATGGCAGTGGGCGTCGTTGAAACCCGGCATGGCAAAATTTCCGCCCAGATCGACCACCTGCGTTCCCCGGTCCCGGAATTTCTTGATTTCCGCGTCACTGCCCGCCGCCTGCACCCGTCCTTTACGAATCGCCACCGCCTGCACCCGCGCCTTTTCTCCCGCCATGCCGGTGTAGATGTTGCCGTGCCAGAAAATCACATCGGCAGAGCGCAAATTTTCGTGCGCCGGAGTTTTGGCGGACCTGCCCTGCTGGCTAAGCGCGCTCACCGGCGCCGCCACCAGCACCGTAGCCGCCACCAGGCCCCAGATGATTTTGCTTCCCAGCGAAGATTTATCCACACGCATGTCGATCGCCCTTGGCCTTTCAGACACAGTCTTAATCTCTATGCTTTCGAATCCCCGCGGCGAAAAATTTCACTTTGGCTCACTCGCAGTTCCATCTCCCGCCAGGGTCAGCGCCGCCAGCAGAATTCTCTTCAAAGCCACTTCGCGGTGGGTGGGATCAAACCACTCGCCTAACGTATGTGCGCCGCCCGCCTTTCCGCCGCCGCCAATACTAATGGCTTCAAGCCCTAATGCAATGGGAATATTCGCGTCGGTGGATGCGCGATGCATCTGGCTTCGGATTCCAAGTTGGGAATCCACCGCGCGAATCACCTGCAGGATGCGGCTGCCGGGCGAGAGTTCCCCGGCTGGGCGTTCCCCGATGCATCGCACCTCATAGTGCACCGGAGAATAAGAGTTGCAAGATGCCAACCCGGCAACGCGGCCCGCCCCGCCCTTGGCGCCGGTGGAAGGCTCTTCCACCGGCATGCTGCGATACGCCGGGTCGTTAAGGCTGAGAGTCAGATTGGATTCCATACGCTTGATCTCGGCTTCCGAAGTTGAGCGGATATCCAGCGTCACCGCAGCGCATTCCGGAATTGAATTTACCGAAGTGCCACCCTTGATAATGCCGAAATTAAATGATGTTTCCACTTTTTGTCTTTCACTCTTCAGGGGAGCGGCGACCTCCGAGTTTGATTCGCTGAACTTGCTGATGAATCGCGCCAGCAGGACGATCGCGTTCGGCGTCCCAAAATCCGACCACGAATGTCCCCCGGGCCCGTGCATGCTGATCTCATACCGCTTGCTGCCCAGCGCGTGGGCGACTACCGTCTGACTTCCGGCTCCATCTACGTTGATGGTGTACCCAATACGCAGGTCATCGGGGTTCCGGCGATCGAAGATGTGGCGCATTCCGCGCAGGTTACCTTCACCCTCTTCGCCGACCGTCAGGATGAAGAGGATATCGGCGCGATGCGCCCTTTTCGTGGCCTGCAGGGTGGCGGCGATGGCCAGCAACGCGGCCAGTCCAGCGCCGTTGTCCGCGATTCCCGGCGCCAGGATACGGCTCCCTTCTTCCCGCGGTGTGATCTGCGTGCCCGATGGAAATACAGTGTCAATGTGCGCGCTCAGCGCCACCCGCTCGCTGCTGGGGTCGGCGCCCGGGTGGATGCCCAGCACGTTTCCCACGGCATCAACACGGACATCATGCAGGCCCAGCGCCGACAGGTGATTGCGCAGCCACTCCGCTCGCGCGCCTTCTTCGAAAGGGGCGGAGGGAACCTTCACTACCGCTATCTGTTGCTGCAGCCATTCACGCTCGTGGGATTGCAGCCATTTGAAGGCCGCGTGAGTGGAAGGCAGCGCGGCAATCTCCGCCACCTCGCGACGCGGAGAAATCGTGCTCTGAGTGAGGGCCTCAGGCATGAACCCTGCCATGGAAGTCAGCTCTGCGCCTGAGGAGACACCAGGCTGCGCCCGCAGGAGCCCGCTCGCAGTGGGCTAGTCGCAGCAGGCGAGTATTTCCCCTTCGCTGAGACAGTGGTCGGACGCCTTGGCGGCCTGAAATACGCGATCCACAACTCGGTCAGTGGCTGCGATGCCGTGACGCTCCAGCCAGAACTGTACGTTGGACTTGCCCGACATCGGGCCCACTTCGATGGTCTGCTCCAGGCCGAAATAATTGGCCGGAACCCCGGAGTACACGGTATTGGCCAGCTCGGTGTCACCCTTCTTGAACGCTTTGATGACCGCCGCGGCATGTACGCCGGTGGCGGTGCGGAAGGCATCTTCACCCATCACCGGATAATTTCGCGGAATCGGAACCCCGGTGGCATTCGAGACCGCAACGCAATAATCCTTCAAACCGGTGAGGTCTTGCGACCCCCAGGGCTCGGCCCCCATCAACTTGAGGTTTACCAGCATCTGGTCCATCTGGGTGTTGCCTACGCGCTCGCCAATCCCCAGGGCGCAGGCATGCACGCAATCGGCGCCGGCTGCCAGGGCGGCGAGCGAATTCGCCACCGCCAGGCCGCGGTCGCTGTGACCATGCCAATCCACCCGGATTTTTTTGCCACTGGGCTTGACCACTTCATCCATGACGAAGCGGGTCAACGCCGAAACCCCCGCGGGCGTGGCGTGCCCGCAGGTATCGCACACCACGATGGCCCTGGCCCCGGCGGCTATGGCGGCGCGGTAGAGGCGAGCGACCGTCGCCGGATCGCAGCGCGAGGTGTCTTCGGTGACGTACATGACTTCCAATCCCAGTGAGCGCGCGTATTTCACCGCGTTTTCGGTGGTGGCCAGCAGAAAATCATCGGTCCAGTTTTCGGTGTAGCGGCGAATCGGGCTGGAGCCGATAAAAGTCGCAACTTCGATGGCCACACCGGTCTTCTGCGAAATTTCCGCCACCGGACGGATATCGCTTTCGAGGGTGCGCGCCGCGCAGTTGGGTTTGATCTTCATCCGCGAGCGGCTGATCTCTTCCGCCAGCCGAGTCACGTCTTCGCAGGCCCGCGCTCCCGCACCCGGCAACCCCAGGTCAACCGCGTCAATGCCCAGTGATTCCATCATGTGCAGAATTTCAATTTTTTGCTCGATGCCCGGGTCGCGGACCGATGGAGATTGCAAGCCGTCACGCAGAGTCTCGTCGTTCAGCAGCACCCGGCGGGGGGCCGGCGCCGCAGCCTCCGAGACCGTGTTCCAGTCGTAGATAAGGTTGGAGTGGCTCACAGTTATTTTGCGGATGGATCGTCTGGCGGAAGGATTGCGCTGCCGCTCTCAGCAGCGGGCGTCACCTTGGCAACCTCACTGGCCGGTTCTGAGGGAGCCACAGCCTTCACCCCAGGATCGGTGGCGGGCACATCTACGCGCATTACTGCGTCGGTGGTCTTGACCGCGTCCACCGAGATGGCGCCCCCGCTTCCCACCTGGGGCGGTGCACCCGCCGTATCGCCGGCTGGGGGCGTCGCCACCGCGGTGGCCGCAACCGGGTCCGCCGACTTGGGATCTTTTAACGGAGCCTCTTTCACCAACTGAGCCGCAGCCGAAACCGGATTCTGTGCGGGGGCCGCTTTCGCCGGGATAGGCTCCGCGGGCGTAGCCGATTCCGCAGGAACGGTCTTAACCGCTGCTTCTCCCGCAACTTTCGCCGCCGCTCCGGCGGGTGCGGGAGTTGCAGCGCTAGTTTTCGCTTCAGTGGGCGCGGCAGCGGCTACTGCCGCCGGTGCTGCCGCAGCCGTGCCCGCAGCTTTAGCGGGAACCGCTTTGGCAACCGCTTCTTTCCCCGGAGCCGCCGCCGCATCGGCAGGCTTGGCGGCTGCATTCTTGGGAGGCAGCGTCAATCCGAAATCTGAAATGCTGCCATAGCCCGCCACGTTGCGTCCCCCCAGATCGTCGGGGTTAGGCAAATATAAGGTCTTGCAGTGCTCGCAGCGGTAAACTTCCACCCCGCGTCCCCACGTGGCCATCACATCTCCGCATGCCTGCTCCTTGACATCGCTGCCATACGACCAGCGCTTCAGATGTCCGCCGCAGATCTTGCCCTTGGCATTCAGCTCGTTGCACGCCCGCTGCATCGGCTGCTTGAATTTAACTTTGTGATGGGGAAGCTGGGCTGGCAGAACTTCGGGATTTTGACTGGCGGTTGCCAATTTCTTTTCCTCCACGCGGCGCACAGGCGCCAGAACATTTTACTAAATGACGATGCCGCCGAACCTGATCACCCTTGCGCCGGAGACCGCCGGCCTTCGACAGAAGCGTGCGCAGCCATCGTACTATTGAATGTGCCGATGCCGCGAAACATCAAACTCACGCTCAGCTATGACGGCACAGATTTCCACGGCTGGCAGGTGCAGCCCGGCCTGGTCTCCATCCAGGGCATGCTGGCCGCCGCCATCGCGCGCGTCACCGGGGAAACCGTTCTCCCCCAGGGTTCAGGCCGCACCGATGCCGGTGTACACGCCCTGGCTCAGGTCGCCAGCTTCCCACTCGAGAATCCACTGCCTGCCGACAACCTCGCCAGGGCGCTGAACCACATTCTGCCGTCCGCCATCCGCGTTCTCGACGCCGAAGACGCGGCGCCGGACTTCCACGCGCGCCACTCGGCCAAGTCCAAGATTTACCGGTACCGCATTCATCGCGGGGAAATCTGCTCGCCCTTCATAGCCCGCCAGCTTTATCACCACCCCTATCCATTGGATGAAGCAGCCATGATGGCGTCCGCCGCAGACGTAATCGGCGAGCACGATTTCACCTCTTTTGCCGCGGTCGATCCCGAGCGCGGCTCTGATCCCGCGGCAAGTTCCAACGTGCGAAAGATTTTCAGCAGCGCTTGGCGGCGAGAAGGCGATGAACTGGTATACACCGTTAGCGGTAACGGATTTCTGCACCACATGGTGCGCAATTTGGTGGGCACGTTCCTGTTGATCGGTAAAGGCGGACTGAGTTCTACCCACCTGGCCGAAGTCCTGCAGGCCCGAGATCGATCGCGGGCAGCAGCCACTTCCCCGGCCAGCGGGTTGGTTTTGGTGAGTGTCGAGTATTGATTTGGATTAACGCCTTGGGATGCACGCAACCAGTGGCATGGAGTGAATTCTCACAGGTAAATCGTTTCCGACGACGGGGAGATCAGGTCACTCGATGAACTTTTCTCACCCGCGTCATTCTGACGACCCCCCGGCGTGGCAAAATCAGTCGCCTTGCTGAAGCCAGTGAAATGATCCGCCTTTGAAAAAATAAATTCCGCTTGCGCCTTCTCCTTTTTGCACATAAATGCAGTCCCAGCGGATTCCTTCAGGCTGGTCGACGAAAGATGACCGATCGAATTGGCTTGGTGAAGTTACCCGCCAAACGTCGAAATCCAGGTCTTCTTCCAGACCCGAGCCATAACGTACACGTCTGCCTGCCCCAAGAATAATAGGAGTGGTACGAGCATTCAGCCACACCGCAAACCCCAGTTTGCCATGCGACTTCGCCTTGATGAGGACCGCATAATCGGGCTTCCCGTCCCCGTCAAAATCGCCGCGCAGATAGAAAGGATTAATTCGATCGCTGGGATCATACCTGCTGGCCATTGGCGGTGCGCCAAACAATTCTCGAAGTTTGGGAGGCATATCATCCCAGCGAAACGGGACTTCGTGGTTCGGAGCAGCGCGCATCGATCCCAACGATATGAGGATAAGTAAAATCGATTTGCGAAATAGTCTCACTTGCAAGGTGGTACCTCGCATCCTCTTGTAGGGGTACTGAAAGATTTAGCAACGATCCCAGCGATGTCGCATGAAAACGTCTTAGAAAAACCGAATAAGCCTGGCTTGGTAAGTACAGCTCACCCACCACAATCACGTGGAACCTTTCGGCGGGATCAATTACAACTTCCTTGAGACCATCCAGCCGCTCTTCTGTCCACGCCGGTATTCAATCCGTTTGGTTTTTCGTCCAGCAAACCAAGAAACAGTTGTGAATCCCGCTTCTCCGGTTAGACAGTCAAATTTTGGTTTCGGTAAGCCTGATCGTCCTTCGGAAGCATGCTCCTATCGGCGTGGCGCCGGGCGTTGATCCGGCAACCCCAGCGGAATCCGATTGTCCTGCGAAGACGCGTTCCCCGCAGCCACCCATCCGGCTCGGGTTAGCAGCGACCCTGCCACACTACAAACAGCCGCCGCCCGGCGCAGGCGCCGCCCGGTCTTCCTGCCCGCAACCGAGGAGCCCGCCCGCAACAGGAACGCGATCGGCCCCGACAAAATTCCGCCCATGCGCACCACCCAGCCGCTGCTGCCGCGTTTCAAAGGCTCATCCGCGGGATTGGCGCTGCGCTCGATGGCAGCGCCGATTGCACATTCCACCAGCGCCGCCGATATGCCCAGCGCCAGCAATGGTTGGTTGTCGTCGTGGCCCATCAGTTCCAGCATGCCCACCGCCGATCCCAGGCCGGAAGCCGCAAAATGGATGGGCAGGATTTTTACATTCTGGTTCCACGCCGGGACCACCGTCGCTCCCACCAGCACCCCGGTATAGGTGGCCATCACCGTTCCGGTGGCCGCCGCCATCGACCCCGTCACCGCCGGCAGCGCCCGCCGCAGAAATCTGGGCAACAAATCCTGCCGCAGCTCGAACACCAGCGTGGCCACGCTGGATGGCGCGAAGAATGCCAGAGTCCACGCGCCCATCGACATCACGCTCTGCGGCTTGAACACTCGCAGCATGTTGTAAAAGCGAGAAGGCCGCCCCAGGTCTGCAATCAAGAGCGGAGGAGACAACAACGCGCCGGCGGCGGCAATCTTGCGCGCATCGCGGACCAGTGATTTTTCCGCGCCTGCCCATCCGGCGACCGCCGCGATGACCGCTGCCGCTCCCGCGGCGCCTCCCACAAAAAAATAAACCGGCACTTCCCAGGTCCATTGCGGATTCTTCAATACAGGAAGCCTGTAATAATCGAGCCTGGCGGCGTTCCCGATTTCTACCTGGGGAAACGGCGCTCCCGCCGGCCTGATTCCCGGCCCCGCGGCGACGCCGCTGCGCGCTGCTTCGTCGCGCAACGCCAGCAAGCGTTCTTCGCTGGCGGCGTCGGGGAGGCGCGGTTTTTTTTCGTCGTCAGTTTTCATTGGCTGAGAGTTTCCATCCGTTGCGCCGCGGCAGCGCATTCTTATTCACTGCGAGAGTTCCCGCCGGTGAAGAACGCGGCCATGGTTCCCAACACCAGCAGTCCCGCACCCAGCGCGGCCGACTTCCAGCCGGGCTTCAGATAAATGGTCGGGACCTCGGGATGGGGCGGCAGGTTATAAATTCGCGGATCGCCGCGCACCAGAAAAAACGCATGAATGCCGCCCACGCTGGAATCAACCGGATCGTAGATGCGGGCGTCATCGATTCCGCGCGCCTCCAACTCCAGCAGCCGGATTTGCGCGCGGTCGCGCAGATCGTCGAGTTTGCCAAACTGGATCGATTCGGTGGGGCATGCCTTGGCGCACGCCGGCTCCATGCCCGCTTTCTGCCGGTCGTAGCAGAAGGTGCATTTGAATGCCCGGCCATCTTCGAGATTTTTCTCCACCACTCCAAACGGGCAGCTCACCACGCAATAAGAACAGCCGTTGCACACGTCGGGCTGCACGAACACCCCGCCGAATTCGGTGCGGACGATCGCCCCCGTGGGGCACGCTTCCAGGCATCCGGCGTTCTCGCAATGCTTGCAGACATCTGAGGAGAACTCCCACGCCGGGGGCTGCCCCGGAGCGCTGCCGCCAAATCCGCTGGTGAACTCGCCTTCCACAAACTGGACGTGCCGCCAGGTCGTGGCCCCCAGAGCGCGGGTGTTGTCGTATGACATGCCACTCCACGCATAACCATCGCTCGGAATCTGGTTCCATTCTTTGCACGCAACTTCGCAGGCCTTGCAGCCGATGCAAAGCGTGGAATCGGTTAGAAATCCAGTGGTGGTCACGAGCGCGCCTCGTCCATTTCCGCGGCAGCCTGCGAGCCGGCCTGGGCCGTGGCATCGAGCCGGGCCACCACCCGCGACGCCACCCGGCCGGGGACGATGTTGCAGACCAGCGCCTTCGATTCCATGATGCGCACGTTGGGCTCCTCGGAAATTGCCAGCAGATCGTTCACCACGTCGCCGCGAACCAATCCTTTATATCCGAAGTGGTAGGGCAAGCCGACATGGTGCATCGTCGTCCCCAGGATTTCGAGGTCCTGCATGCGCGACGTTACCATGACCCGCGCTTCAATCGCACCTCGCGGCGTAATGATGGTGGCCCAATCCCCGTGGGTCAGGCCGGCGCTCGCGCCCAGTTGCGGCGAGACCTCGCAAAACAGCTCCGGCTGAAGTTCGGCAAGATGCGGCAAGTGCCGTGACATGCCGCCGGCGGTGTGATGTTCGGTCAGCCGGTAGGTGGTGAGCACGTGAGGAAACCGCGGGTCGCCATGCTCGCGCCCGTAGGCGTTGTCGGCGCGCTCTTTTTTCTCCGCCGCCGGATTGGCCGGCTGCCAGGGATAGAGTGCATTGGCGAATGGCGATTCCAGGGGCTCGTAGTGCGTGGGCAGCGGGCCATCTTTCAATCCGCTGGCCACCCAGATCCATCCCACGCCGTCAGGATGCATGATGAACGGCTGGTCGCCGGCAATGGCGTCATCACCGCCGGCGTTGGCGGGAGGCTTGTATCCCGGCGCTTTTCCCTTGGTGAAATCCGGGGTATCGTTGCCCGTCCACTGCTGCACGGCCTCATCCCACCACACCAGTTTCTTGCGCTCGCTCCATGGGGCGCCATCCGGCTTCGCCGATGCGCGGTTATAGAGGATGCGCCGGTCGGCCGGCCACGCGAATCCCCATCCGTGTCCGTACTCGCCCTGGGGCTGGCGTTCGGCGGCCCGGTTCCTGCCCTCGGCGGGATACACGCCGGAATAGATCCAGCATCCGCATGCGGTCGAGCCGTCGGCCTTCAAGTCAACAAAACCGGCGACCGGCTTTCCGTCGGCAGTGGTAGTCCCGTTAATTTCTCTGACCACATCCAGCACCCGCGGCTCGGCGATCTCGCCTTCGGTTGCGTAATCCCACGTCAGCGCGTTGAGCGCGGCGTTACTCGGCGATGGTTGTGCGACGGCTTTGGCTTTCAGCCGGCGTCCCAGGTGGAGCATGAACCAGCTCTCACTGCGCGCGTCACCCGGTGGCTCGATGGCCTTCTCGTGAAATTGCAGGAGCCGCTGGGTGTTGGTGAAGGTGCCGGCTTTTTCCACGTGCCCGGCCGCCGGCATCATGAACACTTCGGTAGCGATGTCTTCAGGGCGCAGCTCACCGCGCCTTACCTCCGGCGAGTCGAGCCAGAACGAAGCGGTTTCGGTTTCCACCATATCGCGCACCACCAGCCATTTCAGTTTGGCCAGTGCCTTGCGTTCCAGCCGCGAGTTGGGAGCACCGACTGCGGGGTTCTGTCCCATCACAAACAAGCCCGCCATTTTTCCGTCGGCCATGTCGAGCCAGTAGCCCAGGTGGGAATGGTCGCCGGTGACCCGCGGCAGCCAGCCGAAACCGTAGTCGTTGGCAGCGGTGGCCGCCTCACCGTAGTACGCCTTAAGCAGGCTGACAATATATTTGTCGAGGTTCGCCCACCAGCCGGTTTCTGACCGGTGCATCTTCAAATACTCGCGCGTGGTGTTGAGCCCGGCATCGGGCATGGGCAGATAGCCGGGGAGAATGTCATACAACGTGGGAATATCGGTCGAGCCCTGGATCGATGCATGTCCGCGCAACGCCATGATGCCGCCTCCCGGCCGCCCGATGTTGCCCAGCAGCAGTTGCAGGATGGCCGCCGACCGAATGATCTGCACGCCGGTCGAATGCTGGGTCCAGCCCACCGCGTAGCAGATGGCCGCCGTTTTCTCCGGACCGGAGGCGGAGATGAATGTCTCAGCTACGTCGAGAAATTGCGCCGCGGGAATCCCGCACACGCGCTCCACCATTTCCGGGGTGTAGCGTGCGAAATGTTTTTTCAATACCTGGTAAACGCAGCGCGGATTTTGCAGCGTGGGATCGTTCTGGTGAAACTGCAGCTGCGCCGCTTCTCCACCGCGGTCTTTGGCGTGTCCGCCGCTGCTTTCCTGGTGTCCGGCCTTCTCGCCTTTGCTGGGGCTTCCCCGGTACAGCCAGGATTCCGGTTCGTACTTCCCCCGGCCCGGGTCCCAACCCGAAAACAAACCGGCGAGGTCTTCGGTGTCGCGAAAATCCGGCCGCAGAATGGTGGATGCGTTGGTGTAGGGCACAACGTACTCGCGGAAAATTCGATCGTCCTTGACCACGTGATGGATCATCGCGCCCAGGAACACGATGTCGGACCCCGCCCGCAATGGCAGCCAGTAATTCGCCGCCGCCGATGTCCGCGTGAACCGCGGATCGACGTGAATCACCTTGGCGCCGCGCTCCCTCGCCTTCATCACCCATTGAAAGCCGACAGGATGGTTTTCCGCCATCGACGAGCCCATGATCAGGATGGCGTCAGAGTTGGCCAGGTCCTGCTGCGCGGTCGTGGCTCCGCCTCGGCCGAACGATGTGCCCAGACCGGGCACCGTAGAGCTATGTCATATGCGGGCCTGGTTGCTGATGCAAACCATGCCCAATCCGGCGCAGAAGAGCTTTTTGATCAGGTAATTTTCTTCGTTGTCCAGGGTCGCTCCGCCCAGGTGACCGATATTGGTGGTCTGCATGAGCACGTCGCCAATTTTCTCATCACTCTCGCGAAAGCTCTCCGCGCGGCTCTGCCAAACCCGGTCGGCGATCATGTCCATGGCGGTCTCGAGGTCGAGGTCCTCCCACTGGGTGCTGTGCGGCCGCCGGTACTTGATTTTCTTTTCCCGGCCGGCGTGCGTGATCAGCTCAAAACTGTCTGCCCCTTTAGGACATAAATGCCCTCGCGAGATGGGAGACGCGGGGTCGCCTTCGATCGACACCAGCTTGCCCGCCCTGTGATAGGCGATCTGGCCGCAGCCTACCGCGCAATAAGGACACACCGAACGCGCCTGCTGCGCACCTTCCGTCTTAGGACGGAGGTTGCGCGTGCGCTCCGACATCGCTTCCACGCCGGTACCGTCGCCGCCGCTGCGCAGCTGCTGCATCACCGGCCACCGGGTTAACCAGTTCATCATGGGAATCATCCGCGGGAATCAACCCCCAACCACCACAAAACATTAGCAGATATATGCGACCCGCACCGGCAGGGTTGCCACGGGGCGAGCAGCCGGTCCGCACGATCCAATGCATTGTCAAGTTCCGGTAAATCGTGTCCGGCGCCCCAGCGGCCTCAAAATCCTAAGATATACTTATCACTGCCGCTCGCGAATGGCTGTTCCCTTCGCAGGTTTATGGAAACCATGGCTTTCCGGAACTAAAATCTTTCGGCTTGCGTATCAGATGGTGCGCCGGTAAAGGATTCAGGCCGGATTTCGCAGTTGACGATTGCGAGTTTCCAAAGTCTTAAGGTAGTTGGTTGACAATTCATTGGTGCGGGAGAAGTGCATGCGATTGTTGCGCGTTTTTGCCGATGTAAAGAAGATCACGGTGTGGGTCGCCCTCGCGGGAATTTTGATCGCGCCTCTTCCCGGTTATGCCCAGGATGCCAGGATCGATTATTCCAAGCCCCAGCCCGCGTTCCCCACGATCCTTGCGCCTTACACGGCCCGCGAAGTTCCGGCGCCCAGCTTCAGCAACACCCCGCGCATCAACCAGCTGCTTCGCGACGGCAAGCTGTACCTGTCACTGAGCGACGCCATTGCGCTGGCGCTGGAAAATAACCTTGATCTGGCCATCGCGCGCTACAACCTCTCCATCGCCGATACCGATATCCTGCTGGCCCATTCCGGCTCCGGAATTCGCGGAGTTTCCACCGGCCTGGTGCAAGGCACATTGGGCGGAGGCGTAGGCGGCTTCGGCACCGGCGCATCCGGCGCCGGAGCCGGCGGAACCTCCGCGGGCGCAGGCGGCGCAGGCTCCGGCAGCTCAGGGCTGGTGCAATCCACTCTGGGTACGGGAGCGGCCATTCAAAGCTTTGATCCCACCTTGAGCGGAACCATCCAGTATGAGGATGCAACCTTCCCGCTCACCAATACCCGCACCACGGGCGTGAACAGCCTGAGCCAGAAAACCTTCACCTCCAACTTTGGCTTTAACGAGGGCTTTCCCACCGGCACCGCCCTGGGCGTGAGCTTCAATAACAACCGCCAGAGCAGCAACAACCTGTTTAACTCCCTCAATCCGCAGCTCAACAGCAGTTTTCGCGCCACCGTTTCCCAGCGTTTGCTGCAGGGGTTCGGGTTGCAGACCAACCGGCGTTTCATTCGCATCTCGGAAAATAACCGCAGAATTTCCGACGTTTCTTTTCGTGCCCAGATTATCGCTACCGTCACCCAGATCCAGAACATTTACTGGGACCTGGTGACCGCCTATGAAGATGTGAAGGTGAAGACGCGTTCGCTTTCACTCGCGCAAAAGACCATCCGCGACAACCGCAAGCAGGTGGAAATCGGCACCCTGGCGCCCATTGAAATCGTGCGCGCTAACAGCGACGCCGCCGCCCGCAACCAGGACCTGATCATCTCCCAGACCCAGTTGCAGTTGCAGCAGACTCTG
>JBBQWT010000037.1:0-19415 GCA_038210375.1 Terriglobales bacterium
GCAGAAGCGTCCCAACGTGCAGGTGGGCGACCCGTTTCTGGAAAAACTGCTGCTCGAAGCCTGCCTGGAAGTGATGCAGACCGGCGCGGTGGTCGGCATACAGGACATGGGCGCCGCCGGCCTCACCTGTTCCACCTGCGAGATGGGCGGGCGCGGCGGCGTGGGCATCGAGATTGAGCTCGACCAAGTTCCCCAGCGCGAGCAGGGCATGAACGCCTACGAGATCATGCTCAGCGAGTCGCAGGAGCGCATGCTTCTGGTGGCCACCAGGGGCCGCGAATCCGAGGTTTTCAAAGTCTTTGAGAAGTGGGGACTCGATGCGGTCACCATCGGCAAAGTAATCGACCAGCCTCGCTTGCGGGTGCGCGAGCACGGCATCCTGGTTGCGGATATCCCCAACCGCTCGCTGACCGACGATGCTCCGCTCTATCACCGTCCCGTGGAAGCCTGGGACGCCGGGGTTGCGGGCGAGAAACCGGCTTCCATTCACTGGGCGACCGCCGCAGGGTCCGGCAAATTTCCCGACCTTACCGCGCGGCTCAAGGAACTGCTCTCCGCCCCCGATATCTGCAGCAAGCGCTGGATCTACGAGCAGTACGACTCAATGGTGCAGACCAACACCGTACAGGGACCGGGCGGCGACGGCGGCGTGATGCGCATCAAGGGCAGCCGCCGCGGTCTGGCCATGGCGCTCGACGGGAACAGTCGCTGGTGTTATCTCGACCCCAAGCTGGGCGCCATGCACGCGGTCGCCGAATCGTCGCGCAATGTCGCCTGCACCGGCGCCACGCCGGTGGCGGCCACCAACTGCCTGAATTTCGGCAATCCCGAGAAGCCGCGCATCATGGGACAATTTTCCGCGGTCATCGACGGCATCGCCGAAGCTTGCACCGTGCTGCACACTCCGATTACCGGCGGCAACGTCAGCCTTTATAACGAAACCCTGGGCGAAGGTATTTATCCCACCCCGGTGATGGGCGTGGTGGGCATCATCGACGACATCAATCTCGCCGTGGGCCCGCATTTTCGCCTTCCCGGCCGCACCATCGTTCTGTTGCGCGGGCAGCTCCCGGTCAGCACCGCGCGCGCGGAAGTCGTGTTTGGCTCGTCGCAGTATGCCGGCCAGGTACTGAACAGCCTGTGGGGATGCCCGCCCGCCATGGACCTGCAACGCGAAGCCGCCCTGCAGCGCGCCATATTGAAATGCATCGCCGGCGGCCTGGTGGAGTCAGCCCACGATTGCTCTGACGGCGGCGTGGCCGTGGCCGTGGCTGAAGCCGGGTTTCTGCATGGCGTCGGCGCGGAAGTCGATCTCGCCGATCGTAGGTTGCCCGCGGAAATCGAACTTTTCGGAGAACCAGCGTCGCGGATCTTGATTTCCTGCGATCCCGCGCGGCTCTCCGACATCAAACAAATAGCGCTCGAACAGGGAATACCCACCGAAGTGCTGGGCCAGACCATCCCGGAAAAATTAACCATCAGCATTCACGGGCAAGTAGTGGTGCATGCCGGGCTCTCGGAGTTGCGGGACCCTTGGTCCAACTCCCTGGAAACCGCATTACACACCGAAACTCCCGAACATTTAGTTCCGCAGACCCTGCAAAAGAGTTAACCTGAGAATTGTGCAAGCAAGTTTTCCGGTGGCCAGAAATGTTTATAGATTCCGATAAATTTCACGAAGAGTGCGGCGTGGTGGGCATCTACGGCCATACCGAGGCCGCCAAGCTGGCGTACCTGGGCTTGCACGCCCTGCAGCACCGCGGCCAGGAATCGGCCGGCATCGCTTCTTCCGACGGAGCTACGGTTTACGTGACCCGGGCGATGGGCCAGGTGGCTGACATCTTCAGCGACGCCGCGCTGGCAAGGCTTCCCGGCAGGCTTGCCATCGGACACACCCGCTATTCCACCAGCGGCGATTCCGCATTGTTGAACGCCCAGCCCATTCGCGTCGATTGCAACAAGGGAATGATTTCGCTGGCGCACAACGGAAACCTGGTCAACGCCCAGGAGATTCGCAGCAAGCTGGAACGCCAGGGCTCGATCTTCCAGACCACCAGCGACACCGAGGTGATCGTTCACCTGATTGCGCAATCCCACGAGCTGACGCTTCCCGAAGCCATTGCGGACGCGCTGCGCCGGCTGGAGGGCGCATTTTCACTGGTCATCATGAGCCGCGACCGGGTGTTTGCGGCGCGCGATCCTCGCGGTTTCCGCCCCCTTTCCATGGGACACATCCCCCGCACCGGCACGCCATCCGAAGACACCATCGTCTTCGCATCGGAAACTTGCGCGTTTGATCTGATCGACGCCGCCTACGATCGCGACGTCAAACCCGGAGAGCTGGTCGTCGTCGGGGCCGAAGGGGTTTCGTCGCGCTTCTACGCGTCACCCGCCCCGCAATCGAGCTGCATCTTCGAACATGTATATTTTTCCCGCCCCGACAGCATGGTGTTCGGGCGTCCGGTGCAGGTCAGCCGGGAACTGCTGGGGCGGCAACTGGCCATCGAGGCCGCCGCCGAAGGCGATGTGGTGGTGCCGGTCCCCGATTCCGGGGTGACCGCCGCCATCGGCTATGCCGCCGAAAGCGGCATTCCTTTCCGCTTCGGCTTGATCCGCAATCACTATGTGGGCCGCACCTTTATCGAACCAGAGCAGAGGGTGCGCGATTTTGGCGTGCGGTTGAAGTTGAATCCAGTGCGCAGCCTGTTGCAGGGCAACCGCGTGATCCTGATCGACGATTCCATCGTCCGCGGCACCACCAGCCGCAAGATCGTGCGCATGGTGCGCGATGCCGGCGCCCGCGAGGTGCACATGCGCATCTCCTGCCCGCCAACCATCTCGCCGTGTTTCTACGGGGTCGATACCCCGTCGAAAAGCCAGTTGATCGCCGCCAATAAGACGGTGGAAGAGATTCGCCAGTATATCGGCGCCGATTCCCTCGCTTATTTATCACTGGAAGGGCTGAAGAAGGCGTGCGGTGACGGCGAAAAAACCACCTACTGCACTTCCTGTTACACCGGGAAGTATCCCACCAAGTGGGTTGATGTCGCGGCGATCCAGCCGGCGGCAATCACTTCTACTTGATTCCTGATCTATTTTTTGGGCTTGGTCTTCCGGGCCGAGCTTGGGGGAATGCCTGCCTCTACCGGAGGGCCCGGTTTGTCCAGGTCCTGCAGCATTGAGCCGGGGGGCTGCGCCAGGCTGAATTGCTCGTCGGTCAGGGGCGCGTTCAGCGTGAGTTTTTCGATGGTCAGTTGGATGGAGTATTCTTCCTTCGGTCGCAGGATCTCGATCACGTTGGGGAAGTTCACGCCCTCGTGGTCGCTGAATTTTTCGTACTTGGCGTCGGTGACGACCACTCCCTTGCGGTTGTAAACAAACTGCCGGTGGGGTGTCAGGTCTTCGCGGCTGAAGATGATGCGCCGTTTGAGGTACCACCCGTCAGCGTCGCGGTCGAGCACGAGGACAACGTAATTGGGCTGGTCCACTTCCTTCTTGCTGCCTGCCAACTGCACCTTTTCGGTGGAGCTTACCGTTACCGCGATCTCTTTTTCAGGGTCAATCGCCGGCAGCAGCAACGCGTCCAGAATGTGTTGTGGCCGCAAATTTTCCAGGGGCTGCTCCGAGCGCTGAATGACGTCGCCACTGCCCACCACAAACTTGCCCTTGGAGGGGATGGAGAGCTTGAACTGCTTGCCGTCGCTCACCATGTCAAACAAATGGCTGCGCACCACCGGCACCAGCCCGATCATGCGCAGCATCGTGGGCTTGCGCACCAGCACGTAACCGCTGATGTCGGGATAATCGGTTATTTTCCCCTTACGTTCGCCGCCCACCGAGGTGGTGATCGCCACCGTCGCTTGCAAAGTCTTGATCTGCGCCGCCTGAGAATTGATCTTATCCAGCAGCTCCGCCGGGCTCGCTTCTTTAAGATTGTTGGCGATTGCACGCGGCTCTACCGGGCGTTCATGAGTTAAACAGCCGGTCAGGGGCAGGATTAAAAGCGATAGGAGTACAGCCTTAAGGCGCAATACGATGCTCGTTTCTTGTAGACATCCAGTATAACGTCTCAGAAAAAAAGTTACACTCGCGCGGCGGTCCGCCTCCCTTTGCAACTCTGGTGCTGCCTGCCTCCGGGACGCGGCCGGGGCCTATTCGGGGTGCGCTTCCTTCACCGCCTGGCGATAGGCCTGCACGTTCTGGATGTGTTCCTGGGCGGTGCGGGCGAACCGATGGTGTCCCTGGTTGTCGCTGACAAAATACAAAAATTCGGTGGTCGCGGGATGCCTGGCCGCCAGCAGCGCCGCCCGCCCGGGGTTGGCGATGGGCCCCGGCGGAAGCCCGGAATGCACATAGGTGTTGTAGGGCGAATCAAAATGCAGGTCCGATTGATGAATGACCCCGGTATATCGCCCGGCGAGCAGTGCGGCGTAAATTACCGAAGGGTCGGTCCCCAATAGCATGTTCTGGTCCAGGCGATTGATGAACACTCCGGCCACCATCGAGCGCTCTTCGGCTACGGCGGTTTCTTTTTCCACGATGGACGCCAGGGTCACCACCCGGGGAATTTCATCGGTCAGGTTGATGGCGCGGGCTTCCTGGCGAAACCGCTTGACCATGGCGGCCACGATCTCGGTCATGTTTTCGGTCCGCATGAAACGGTAGGTGTCGGGGAAGAGGTAGCCTTCGAGCGAAGGCGCGCTGGGAGCGAAATCGGCGATCAGCGCGGTGTTTTCCCGGGCCACCTTCACGAAAAGCGCGCTGTCGCCCAGCCCCGCGGCCTGGATGGCGCGCGCGATGTCATACATGTTGAACCCTTCCGGAATGACCACCTCACGGAAGTACACGTCGCCCCGGGCCAGCCGGTCATAGACTTCGAGAGCGGTGGCGGCATGGTCGAATTGATACTCGCCGGCTTTCAAGGACCGGTGTCCGCGGGCGTAATGCCAGAAAAGAAATGCCGAGGAGCTGCGGATGACGCCGGCTTTCTTCAGGTCTTCCGCGATATGTTTTACGGAGCGGCCGGGATGGAGCTGCACGAAGGTTTCGCGCGCGGGCGCATAGGGTTGATACAGGGCAAATCCCAGCCCGATCGCGCCGCACAGCGCCATCAGAAATACGAATTTGAAGAACCTTCCCACTGCCCTGCGCCTGCCTTGTAGGTTTTGATTTCCGAGATTGATTGGATGCGCCGAAATTTTCGCGGGCTGGTTACCCTTCTGAGTTCTCCGCGGTGAAACTCTCACCCGGCGCCACTCGGGATTCTAGAAATGACTGCAGGATGAGCACCGCGGCCATCTGGTCCACGACCTTCCCGCGCCGCGGCCCGCTCATGCTGGTTTCGCGGAGCACGCGCTGTGCCTGGGAGGTGGTGAGGCGCTCATCTCGAAGATGCACCGGGATGGCGAAGCGGTGGCGCAGCTCCTCGGCAAACAGGCCCATCTTTTCCGATTGCACGCCGGTGTCGCCGCTCATATGCAGAGGGTTGCCCACCACGATTTCGCCGATCTCATATTGCGCCAGCACCGCCCCGAGCTGCGCCAGATCGGCGCGCCGGTTCTTGCGTTCAATGGTCTCGAGGCCCTGGGCGGTGATCCCCAGAGGGTCGGAGACGGCCACACCGATCCGGCGCGCGCCCACGTCCAGCCCCAGCACTCGCTTGCCTGTTGGCGCTTCATTCACAGCCGATATTATAGGCTGCGCCTTCCGGCAGCCCGCATGCGTCTACCTGCCGAAATGCCATTAAGGCCCGATGGCGCATCTTAATTAAGTCGGGCGCAGCGATTCAGGATTCCGGGTGGCCGCAGTCAGGTACAAGAAGGTCAAGAGGTCCCATGAAAGAAGTAACTGAAGATCAGGAACAAGAATCCGAACGCGAGCTGGAAAACACAGTCGCGCAGGAAAATAAAACTGAGCTTGAGCTGGAGAATACAGTCGAGCAGGATAAGAAGGCCGATGGCGGCGATAAACCTGCCAGGATCGCATTCCCCCCTGACCTCGTAATCACCGCAGCCATCGCCGCCGGGCCTCCACCGACCAAAGCCGAGACCGCCGCCGCCGAAGCCAAGCCCACGGTCTCCAACATTCTGAAGGAATCGTTGCGCATGGACAAGATGGCCTCGACCGCCATCGCGGTCATCGCCGGCGCGGTGGTGCTGGGCATGCTTTACCTGGGCAAGCCGGTCCTGGTGACCCTGATGAGCTCGGTGCTGATCGCGTTCATGCTGGAGCCGATGGTGCGGGTGATGAAGATCATTCACATCCCCCGCTGGCTGGGTTCGCTGATCGCGGTTCTGCTGGCTACCGCGCTCCTCTATTTTGCCTGCTACTCGTTCTATAACAAGGCCCTTGAGTTTGCCCAGGAGTTCCCCAAAAACTCGGGAAGCTTCCGCCAGATGTTTGCCAAGGTGAACAAAGGAGCGCAGGAACTGCAGGACACAGGCAAGCAGCTCGTAACGCCCACGCCCGATGACAAGGACAACAAGAAGGTGATCACGGTCAAGCCTTCATCCGCATCTCTTACCGAGAATTTCGGCACTATCGGCGAGTTACTGGCGATTCTCACGTTCATCCCCTTCCTGGTGTATTTCATGCTGACCACGGAAAGCCACATGCGGGTCGCGCTGGTGCGCCTGTTTCGCTACCAGAACCGGGAGCTGGCGTATGAGACCCTGAGCCACATCGCCGACATGATTCGCAGCTTCCTGCTGGGAAACCTGATCATCGGCCTGTTCATGTCAGCCGCGGGGGCCGCCGTGTTCTGGTACTTGCATATCCCCTATTTTTATATCGTCGGATTGGTCAGCGGTTTTCTGAGCCTGATTCCTTATTTCGGCGTGCTGCTGGCGCTGTTTCCGCCCATCGCGGCAGGATTAGGGCACATGGATTCCAAGGGGTTCGGCCTGGTGTTGCTGACGGTGCTGGGGCTGCACCTGTTCTCGATGAATGTGCTGTATCCCCGCATCCTGGGAAAGCGCCTGGAACTGAATCCGCTGGTCATTACCATCAGCATGCTCATTTGGGGATGGGCGTGGGGCGCCATGGGATTGATCCTCGCCGTGCCCATGACCGGAGCCTTGAAGATCATTTGCGACAACGTGGATGTCCTGAATCCGGTGGGCGCGCTGATGGGCGAATCGATTCTGCCCGAAGAGAAAACCGGATAAGCGACTGCGGGGACCCAGAAATTTATGGATCTGTGATTCCCCGCCGTCCCCACAAATGTTAGGGGCGAGCTTTCCTTAGGCTTCGGCGGTGACTTCGGGGAACTTCAATTTCGACTTGGCGAGGGCCTTGGTGAGAAGCTGCTCGATGACGTCTTCGTGCTCATTCTTCGACATCGCCAGCTCGCTGACCAGCAGGTAGCGCGCGCGCTCCATCATCTTTTTCTCGCGGAATGACAGGGGCTTGGTCTTGTTCAAGGTGAGTAGTCCCTTGAGCACCAGCGCCACATCGAGCAGCGAGCCGGTGCGCATCTTGTCGGAATTCTCCTTGAAACGGTTCTTCCAGTCGGGATGACTTTCGCATTTGCCCGACGTCAGAAACTCCAGCACCTTCAGTATCTCGCCATTCTTGATGACCCGGCGCATGCCCACCATGCTCACATTGTGGAAGGGCACCATCACGGTGAGGCTGCTGGCTTTGATCTTCAACAGGTAATATTTCTGAATGTTATCGCCCATGACCCGGCTGCTGATCTGTTCAACAATGCCCACGCCATGATTGGGGTAAACAACCTTATCGCCAACGTGAAAGCTGACTTCCGTGCTCATTTAGCACCTGTTTTTAGCGGATTTGCTGCGGTTAGAAGGAGTAGACCCATCTTACCCCTTGGGTTAATCCCGGTCAATGCGATGCTATCGTTCCGGTTAACAGCGCGCCCGCACTGCGGCATGGGCTGGGTCGCAAGGTTTAGGAGGGGAAAGACTATAATCCACTGGTAAATTGTTATTTTCGCGAAGCCGACCGCGTTCTCGCGCTTCCCGCGACCGCATCAGCAAGACACTGCCAGCGATGGCCATAGAAGGACACGAACACCGATGGAAGAAATCAAGAAAAGGATGGAAAAGGAGATTCGCAGCCTGGAGCATGAGCTCACGCTGGAATTGCCGCTGGAGATCAAGCGTGCCGCGGCCCTCGGCGACCTTTCAGAAAATGCCGAGTACCACATGGCCAAACAGCGCCAGGTCTTCGTCAACGCCCGCCTGGGACAGTTGAAAAAGCGCATGGGCGAGCTCGCCATGATCGATTTCACCAATCTTCCCAAAGACAAGATCGCCTTCGGCTCCACCGTGCGGGTCTATGATTCCTCCAAGAACGAAGAGATTGAATACAAGCTGGTGACCAGTGAAGAGGCCGACGTAACCAAGGGCATGATCTCCACCACGTCGCCCATCGGGCGCTGCCTCATGGGCAAGAAAGCGGGAGATTCAGCCACCGTCGTCACCCCCGGAGGCAGCCGCGAGCTTGAAATTCTGACCCTGCGCACCATTCACGACGAGGTGGGAGGAGCTGGACCAACGCATTTGGCAGAGGTTGCTGGGTGGTTCTGGGCGCTATCGTGCGCGGGCTGGCCCTGACTCGCATCTCCCCCAACGTGCTCACCTTCTTCGGCCTGGTGATCAACACCATTGCCGCTATCCTGTTCGGCTACGCCAAGGGCGAAAATCAGGCTCGCATGTTTCTCTATGCCGGGCTGGTCATCATCGGCGCCGGCATCTTTGACATGGTGGATGGCCGGGTGGCCCGCGCCACCAACCAGGTCACCCAGTTCGGCGCCTTCTTCGATTCGGTGGTGGATCGCTACAGCGACGTGGTCCTGTTTTTTGGCATGCTGGTGTATTACGCCCGGGCCAACCGTTTCTTCTACGTGGTGCTGGTGGCGGTGGTGATGACCAGCTCGGTTATGGTCAGCTACACCCGGGCGCGTGCGGAATCGCTGATCGCGAGTTGCAAGGTGGGATTCATGGAACGGCCGGAGCGTATCGTCGCGGTCATCCTGGGAGCGCTGTTCAATCGCATGGCCCCCGTACTCTGGGTGCTGGCGGTCTTCTCTACCATCACCGTCATCCATCGCATTTCTTATACCTACCAGCAGACCAAATCCCTGCCTGCGCCGCTCCCGGACGCATCCCATTGAGCGGCGAGAAACCCGCCGCACCCAATGTGCCGGTACTGGTGATTCACGGCGGCGCGTGGGCGATTCCCGATGACATGGTGGAAGCTCACCTGCATGGAGTGCGCGCCGCCATGACCGCCGGCTGGAATGTGCTGGAACGCGGCGGCTCGGCCCTCGACGCCGCGGAAAACGCGGTCGTGGTCATGGAAGACGATGAGGCCTTTGACGCCGGACGCGGCAGCTTTCTCAACCGCGAAGGCCACGTGCAGCTCGACGCCCTGATCATGGATGGCGCCACCTTGCGAGCCGGCGGCGTGGCCTGCGTCGAGCGGCTGCGCAACCCCATCCGCGCGGCGCGGCTGGTGCTCGAAAAAAGCGAGCACGTTTACCTGGTGAGCCGGGGCGCCGAACGCTTTGCCCATGAACATGGCATGGCGTTATGCGACAACGAAGACCTGGTGATTGACCGTGAGCGGGAGCGCTTGCGCCACCTGCAAAGCTCGCCGGGAACCGCGGAGCAGGCCTCGCAAACCGCCAGCGGGCCCGCCATCAGTGAGCGCGATCACGACACCGTGGGAGCGCTGGCCCTGGATAGCCAGGGCAAGCTGGCGGCCGCCACCTCCACCGGCGGCACGCTGAACAAGGCTTCGGGACGGGTGGGCGATTCCTCCATCATCGGCTCAGGATGCTACGCCGCCAACGAAAGCGCGGCGGTGTCATGCACCGGGTGGGGTGAACCCATCATGAAGCTGGTGCTGGGCAAATGGGCGGTAGATCGAGTCCAGTCCGGCGGGGAACCCCAGCAGGTTGCCGTGGCCGCCATCGCCTACCTGCAGTCTCGCCTCAACGGTCAGGGGGGAATGATCCTGCTGGATCCCGCGGGACGGTTCGGCGTCGCGCACAACACCCCTCGCATGGCCTGGGGTGTGAAGTCGCGTGCGCTGGACCAGGTTGGGATTACTCGGGGTTAACCAGCAGCAAGATTCAGAGCAGGATGGCGCCCTATAGTTGATGGCATCATCCAAAAAAGAAAGCGAGCCATGTCCATGACATCAAACCCTGATTCTTCCAGTCAACCCCTGGCGCGACGGACCTGCGTCCCGTGCAAGGGATATATTCCCCCGCTGCAAGGCGCCGCGCTGGCGCAATTTTCCGCCGAATTGCCGCGCTGGAAGGTGATTGAAGATCACCACATCGAAAAGGACTTCGAGTTCTCTGATTTCCGAACGGCGCTGAATTTTGTGCAGCAGGTGGGCGACGTGGCCGAAGAGCAGGGCCATCATCCCGATATACTTCTGCGCTGGGGCAAGGTGAAGATCACGATTTACACCCATAAAATTGAAGGGCTGTCGGAAAGTGATTTCATTCTGGGCGCAAAGATCGACGAAATTCCCCGAACTTCCGGTCGGTAAGAACGCTGAATGATCCTGGTTCTTGATAATTACGACTCTTTCACCTACAACCTGGTGCAGTACCTGGGAGAACTGGGAGCGCGGATCGAAGTCCGGCGCAACGACCAGGTCACGGTGCAGGATGTGGCCGCGCTCCACCCCGAACGCATCGTGATTTCGCCCGGCCCGTGCACTCCCGCGGAAGCCGGCATCAGCGTGGAATTGATCCGCTATTTTGCGGGCAAAGTTCCCCTGCTGGGAGTTTGCCTGGGGCACCAGGCCCTGGGAGAGGCCTTCGGAGCCAAGGTGGTGCGGGCACGGCAACTGATGCATGGCAAGACCAGCCAGGTGGTGCATGACGGCAAGACCATCTTTCGCGGCATTCCATCGCCGCTCACCGCCAACCGTTACCATTCACTGATGGTTGAGGAAAAGGGCCTGCCCGCCGAGCTGGAAATCACCGCCACCGCAATCGAGAGCGATGGCTCGCGGGTGATCATGGGCCTGCGGCACCGCAAATTTCCGCTGGAAGGAGTGCAATTCCATCCCGAAAGCGTGTTGACCCCGCAGGGCAAGCAGATCATTGGAAACTTTTTGGGGATTTAGAACAGGCGCTCAGTAGTTATATCCGCGAATGCAGTTACCTCTCGATCAGCCCACGTTGCATATGGAATTGTCTTTTTATATGAATCGTCTTTCCGACTCATATGAATTGTCGTTCCGAGCGCAGCCGAGGAACCCTTTGTTTCCTCTAAGTGGATAGGAATGTCAGCTTGAATTATATGGGTTCACCGGGCCTTCGAACGGGTTCTACGCGCAGCCTGCCTTTGATCTTCCCGGTACAGCAGGAAATCTTCCAGCGTTTTACTTAGATCATGCAAGTGGGGATTCGTGCTGCGCTAAGCGCGAAGGTATTGTTTCCTTCCGTCGGTAGAAGTCAAAGGCAGGCTACGCGTAGAACCTGAGCGTCGATTCTTTTGAATCTGCGCGCGGGCCGGTTGGGCGGGTGGAGTAAAGGAAACAAAAGGTTCCTCGGCTGCCGCTCGGAATGACAATTCATGTAAAACGCGTAGTTCTTTTCAGGTGGACGAATAAACGTGCCCCTACCTCCGGCACGCTTCCACCGCCGCCAGCAACGCGCGCGCCTTGTTGAGCGACTCCTGGTATTCGCTCTCCGGATCAGAATCGGCCACAATCCCGGCGCCCGCTTGTATGTGCGCGGTGCGGCCCTGGGTCACCATGGTGCGGATGGCGATGCATGAATCGAGGTTGCCGGCAAAGTCGGCGTACAGGATGGCGCCTCCATAAACCCCGCGCCGCACCGGCTCCAGCTCTTCGATGATCTCCATGGCGCGCACCTTGGGGGCGCCGCTCAGAGTGCCCGCCGGAAAGCATGCGGCAAACGCATCCATCGCGCTGAACTCGGGACGCAGCGTCGCTTCCAGCGATGACACCAGGTGCATCACGTGAGAGTAGCGCTCCACGACCTTGAGGTCGCGCACCTTCACCGAGCCGTATTCACTCACCCGGCCCAGGTCATTGCGTCCCAGGTCCACCAGCATCACGTGCTCGGCGCCTTCTTTCTCGTCGCCCCGCAGCTCCGCTTCGAGGCGCAGGTCCTCCTCTTCGCCCGACCCTCGCGGGCGCGTGCCCGCAATGGGGCGGTAGTTCAGCTTGCGGCCCTTTACCTTCACCAGCATCTCCGGGGAGGAGCCCAGCACGGTGGTGTTGCCCATGCGCAGGAAATACATGTAAGGCGAGGGATTAATGGTGCGCAGCGCGCGGTAGATTTCCAGCGGCGGCACTTCCGGTTCCAGGTCTAGCCGCAGCGATAGCACCGCCTGAAAGATGTCCCCCGCGGAAATATATTCCTTCACGCGCCGCACCCCGGCTTTGAACTGCTTGCGGGTGGTCTGCGCCCGCACCTGCAAAGGCCGGCGATTGCCGCGTGTTTTCGCCTGGCGGGGAAGCGGGCCGGCCAGCTTCTTCTCGATGATCGCGGTGTCGCGTACCGCCCGGTCGTAGGCCTGGCGTACCCCGTCGCGCCGCACGTCGGCGGCGGCGATGATGTGGATCTGGTGGCGGACGTGATCGAAAGCCAGCAGGCGGTCGAAGAACATCAACTGGCAATCCGGAAGATCAAGGTCCCGGCGCGCGTGTTCCGGCAGATTTTCCAGCTGGCGCACCACGTCGTAGGCAAAATATCCCACCGCGCCGCTGGTGAACGGCGGCAAGCCGGGGACCTGCGCCGGGCTGTGCTCCCCCAGCAGGCGGCGAACCACTTCGAAAATGTTGCCCTGGGTGCGGGTGCGGGTAACCCGTCCGGAAACACCGCGGCGCTCGATCACGACGTTACCATCGCGCGATTGCACGGTCATGTAGGGGCGGAAGCCGAGGAAGGTGTATCTGCCGATTTTCTCGCCGCCCTCGACCGACTCCAGCAGGAAAGAATAGGGTTCGCCCGTGGCCACTCGCAGAAAGGCGGAAAGCGGCGTCAGCAGATCTGCCGGCACGGTGCGCGAAACCGGCGCCAGTGACGAGTTGCGCGCCAGTTTTTTGAATTCGGCAAAGTTCGGAGTCACCATCGGAGTCTCATGATACTGGTATCCCGGCAGATCGCCCGAACATGGCTTGATACTTTCCCCAATCCGATTGCCCCTTGAAAATCGTACGCGGATTACTAAAGTATTCTTTTTAAACGCCCTTTTGGCATATACTGCTTAAACTTTGCGAAACTAAAACCGCTGGATGGAAACATGCCATCAGCGCCTGAGGAGTCGAGTCTGATGCTGGCGAGATTCTGGGGTGTACGAGGTTCGACCCCCACCCCTCAGGCTGATAATTTAAGGTACGGCGGCAACACATCCTGCGTGGAAGTCCGCATCAACGACCAGATTTATATTTTTGATTGCGGCACCGGTTTTCGCAACCTGGGCAAGCAGCTGGTCAAGGAATTTGCCGGCCGTCCCATGAACGCCCATGTTTTTCTTTCCCATTTCCACTGGGACCACATCCAGGGCATCCCTTTCTTTACCCCGCTCTATAACAGCCGCGATAATTATTTCTTTTTCCATTCCTCCAGCCGCAGCCGCTCGCTGCAGCGCGCCATCGAAGAACAGATGTCCGACCCTTATTTTCCCGTGGACATGAGCGAGATGGCGGCGCACCGCAATTTTTATGATATCGAAGAAGACCGCATTGCGTTCGACGATTGCGTCATCCAGTCCATGTGGCTGAACCATCCCCAGGGATGTTTGGGCTTCCGCATCGAAGCCGGCGGCAAGGTGCTGGTCTATGCCACCGACAATGAACCCGGGCACCCGGTCTTTGACAAGAACGTGCGCGCGCTGGCCGAAGGCGCCGACGTGCTGATTTACGATGCCCAATACCTGCCCGAGGAATATACCGCCGCCAAAAAGGGCTGGGGGCACAGTCACTGGCGCGAGGCCGTGGACATCGTGCTGGAAAGCGGCGCCAAGGAACTTATTCTCTTTCACCATGATCCCGATCACACCGACGCCGTGATCGATAAGCTCGTGGGCGCCGCCCGGGAGTACTATCCGAAGGTGCGTGCCGCCTCCGAAGGAATGGAAATCCTGCTATAGAAACGGGCGGCCGGTGATCCCCGGTTTCCCTGTCCAAATATCGAATGCTCCCTCGAATCAAAGATGTGCAGAAGCGCCGCCGCGCGGCATCATGCGGCTCGCTCTTTAATCACTTGCCAGTTGGCCGTGCCCACCGCGTTGCGCTCCTGGAAAATCATGCCGCGGCCTCAGGCCGCAGGCAGATTTTTTGTCATTTGCCGAATTCGGAGAAACCATGAGAACCATCTCGCTCGAAGAGGAAAATAATCCGTGGGAAGCGCAAGCTGCCCGGTTTGATCTGGCCGCCAAGAAACTCGATCTCGATGAAGGCCTGTGGAAGGTGTTGCGCTACCCCAACCGCGAGCTGATCCTGCACATTCCGGTCATGATGGATGACGGCCGCATCGAGGTCTTCACCGGCTTCCGGGTGCAGCATTCCATCGCCCGCGGACCTTCCAAGGGCGGCATCCGTTATTCGCCCGAAGTCACTCTCGATGAAATTCGCGCGCTGGCTAGTTGGATGACGTGGAAATGCGCGGTGGTCAACATTCCTTTCGGCGGCGCCAAGGGCGGAATCATCTGCGACCCCAAGAAGATGTCGATGGGCGAACTGGAGCGCATGACCCGGCGCTACACCGCGGAGATGGTGGAATTCATCGGCCCGGAAAAAGATGTGCCCGCGCCCGACGTCAACACCAACGAACAGGTGATGGCGTGGATGATGGACACCTATTCCATGCACATGCGGCAGACCGTCACCGCGGTGGTGACCGGCAAGCCCCTCAACATCGGAGGCTCGCGCGGACGCCGCGAAGCCACCGGCCGCGGCCTCATGATCGTTTGCGATGAGGCCCTCAAGAAGCTGGGAATGTCACGCGACGGCACCAGCGTGATCATCCAGGGGTTCGGCAACGTGGGTTCGAACGCCGCCAAGCTGATGTCCGACGCCGGTTACAAGGTCATCGGCATCGCCGAGTTTGACGGCGGCCTGTACAACACCAACGGCATTGATGTGGATGCGCTGCTCGAGCACCGCCAGCGCACCGGCACGGTCACCGGCTTTGCCGGCGCGGAAAATGCGGCCCCCGCTGAATTGCTCACCAGCGCGTGCGACATCCTGATTCCTGCCGCCATCGAGAACGTAATCACCAGCCGCAACGCCGACAAGATCAAGGCGCGCATTTTGTGCGAAGGCGCCAACGGTCCCACCACGTCGGTGGCGGACGACATCCTGGCCGACAAGCAGGTATTTGTCATTCCCGACATCCTGGCCAATGCCGGCGGCGTTACCGCGTCTTATTTTGAATGGGTGCAGGACCGCCAGGGCTTCTTCTGGAAGGAAGCGGTGGTCAATGAGCAGCTGGAAAGCATCCTGGTAGATGCCTTTGACGACGTGGCCCGCTATGCCGAGACCCATAACGTCAACAATCGCATCGCCGCCTACATGCTCGCCGTGGATCGCGTGGCTTTCACCATTAAACAGCGCGGAATCTACGCCTGAACCGGGGCCTGCCGCGCATCGGCCCGCTCCCGCGGTCGAGGGTTCGTCGCTGCGCCATTGATAACCCTCGCGCCGGAGAGCATAATCAGTGCGCGAGAGCCAATTCTTGAACCTGCCCAATCACATTACCCTGTCCCGCATCTTTGCCATCCCCTTATTGATGTGGGTGCTCTCCAGCGATTATTTTTCCAGCGCACACGGCCAGAAGGAATTGATCGCCTCGCTCATCTTCATCGCCGCTTCCATCACCGATGGGCTCGACGGCTACCTGGCGCGCAAGCGCAGCCAGATCACGACGTTGGGCATGCTGCTCGATCCCCTGGCCGACAAGCTGCTCATCGCCGCCGCATTCGTCACCTTGGTGGAATTTAATCCCCACCTGGTGCGGGCCTGGGTGGCGGTGGTGATCATCGGCCGCGAATTGCTGGTGAGCGGACTGCGCGCCATCGCCGCGCAGGAAGGCTTCACCATCGAAGCCAGCGACCTGGGAAAATTCAAGATGGTGGTGCAGATTGTGACCGTGGTCGCGGTCATCATCGAACACCGCTACACGGTCATCGACCTGCGGCTGTTCCAGCTTCCGGTCTATTCCATCGCCATCACCGCCATCGGATTCATGGTGGCGCTGTCCATGATCTCGGCGGCCGACTACTTCATCGCCTTCTGGACAAAGATCTCGCAGAGCGTAGTGCGCACCCAGCGCCGCCCCTTCGTGCTAAGCCGCAGAAAGAAAGCCCGCAACGCGCAGGCCACGTAAGGTTTTCGGCTTAAGATTGGCGGGTTGCCCATGCGATTAGGGTGAGACCTATCTCACGAAAATGTTTCCCTTTTCGCGAAAAACTTCCGATCATGATTTAGACTTCGTTCAATGTTTGAAATCTAGAGGAGTTGCTTCAATCTTCGTCAACAATTTCGAAGGGCAGCACCTTCAGAATCAAAACCATTTAGTAAATACCGATGTTATTGTCCGTATCTACGGGCGAAGCACAGCCGTCCCATGCTCTACCGCGGAATGTGGGCTTCGAGGATGTCTCGCCCACTCATTGCGTACCGCAAGGGATGGGGCACCCTAATCGTGTGCGGCACCCGGCCATGAAGCTCACAGCCGATTTCCTCCAAAATCCTATAGCCATGATGGCCCTTGTATTTGGCAAACTCGGAGCTACCGGTAGGGTTGGGGAAGAAATGGTGGGTGTCGCGGGTCCGACCGGAAAAATTCTTGGCAGGTTTGCGCTAGTCGCAACGGCAGCTTTTGCAGCTAAGGATGCTTATGGTTACGTCAAAGAGAAAACAGAACGGGGCGAATGTGGCACCCCATAGAAAGGGTCTGTCCCAATGGGTTTTGCCCGCAATCGGCGTTGGGGTAGCTGTAGGCCTATCATATTCACTTTTTGGCAATCTGTTTCCCGATAAAATTTGGGCAGTCCTTTTACTTACAGTCGGGTTATTCTGGGCCGTACTCGCAACTTTCAAACTCCAATGGAGAAATCCAAGGTTTTGGCAGACCATTGCATTTCTCTTCGTTTTGCACCTGGGGTTGATGCGGATTCTGATTCCGTGGTTGGTATTTGAGCGCTTAAGGTTATTCTCTATCGGTATCTCCGAGGGAATCTGCATGGGAATCGCACTGACGTTTCAATTTGGACACACGACTTCGAAAAAGTCGGACATGTGACTTCCACTTTACTTTCCCGTCTCGTATGTTAAAGAAATCAATCAGATCTTGATTGATTTCAGGGTGTCCTTCGCCAAAATTAGATGTCCTTCGCCAAACGGAACTCTGAGCTGGAAACCCTTAAGACCTCGGAGGTCGGCAGAAATGGATATGAACGAAAATTGGGTAATGATCTGCTCAGGAAGTTTTTTAATAGTTTGGGGCCTTGGCGCAACTTCCATTAGAGGCGCCATGCCTGGCTCAACAAATTCGCTGTATCCACCACCGCTTCGGTACCGAGTGATACTAATTTCCTTCGGGCTCTTTGCGATAGTCTTAGGAACCGCAAGACTACTTCATCACTAAAGTAAGACCACCAAAGCGCTTGCCCGTCATTCCGCCAAAACTTGAAGAGTTGCGCTGCCGAGTGTAGCAATGCAGATTTGTCTCAACGGAGGGGTTCAGTCTAGGTTCTGACCTGCTTAGTTGTTGCAACCAACCTCTATGTAATGGAGCCTTTTCGGTATTTCGTGGTGAGAACCACTTAGGCGGAAACCAAGATAAGTTTGATGCAGGTGTTTCAAATCCAGGCTTACTTCAGCAGCTTTGTCATACGAAGCGGGAACAGGTGTAGGTAAAGGATCTTCCTATGGACTTGAACCAAGTGTCGGATGAGCAGCATGGTCTTATAGCGACCTTAATGATTCGTGTGGGATCATCGCGATAAACTTCATTCGGTTCGCGCTTTCATTCTTACCGTGGTTCGAGGGTACAGAGGCCAACCCTGGTTTAGCGGATAGGCTATTTAGCGGATTCAGGTTGGGCGGTTTCAGAATAGACGGGGTATGGCTTGTCGTCTCGACAGTTGTAATCTTCTTTTCTACGGTCTATTTCTTTTTCGATTCCAAGGGCAATCCCAGAGCAAGGACTGACGCGTATCTTTGCATCGCGTGGGTCATTGCGTTCTTCGTCTTCGTTGTGAGGGCAGTTCTGGCGGGAGTGATCGACTTCGGGTAAGTGGTTGTGCAACGATCCTGAGTACGCGCTGCTTCAGGGGATTCGGGATTCCCGGCTTTCCCCGGCGGGTGGCCCATGCGTTTAGAGTGGGCGAGACCTATCTCACGAAAATGTTTCCCTTTTCGCGAAAAATTTCCGATCATGATTTAGACTTCGTTCAATGTTTGAAATCTAGAGGAGTTGCTTCAATCTTCGTCAACAATTTCGAAGGGCAGCACTTTTCAGAATCAAAACCATCTGGTAAATACCGATGTTATTTTCCGTCTCCACGGGCGAAGCACAGCCGTCCCATGCCGCCATGCTCTACCGCGGAATGTTGGCTTCGAGGATGTCTCGCCCACTCATTACGTACCGCAATGGATGGGGGCACCCTAATCGTGTGCGGCACCCGGCGTGCCGCAATGCTGCGGCACCCTAATCGTGTGCGGCACCCGGCTGCGAGACAGGAGTGTTTCCGACAGGCTAAACTCCGTTTGAAATTATGTTTGGCCCCCGGGGGAAAGATCCAATGAATAAACCTGAACGCTCCGCACAAGACCCTGATGCCGATGTCTTGAATAGAGTCGTCAGCTCCATCGAAAGAAAAGATTTTTTCAATTCCGTGCTTGTGACTGACTCTTTTGACGACTGGAATCTGGCGAGGGATTTAGGTACTTTACTGGTCCGGATTATGCCGGAAGAGTTTTTGGGCCACGCTCTTCTGGCAAGGGCATACAGACATCTAGGGAAGCCCAAGTGTGCTCTTGCCGAGCTGGCGCGATGCCGGCTGGGGGTTGCGCACCCGGCGGAGAAAGAGTTATTTCTATCGTTGTTGGCAGACGAAGATAGGCTCAGCCCTAAAAAATCGGGCCGTAGGATAAAGAAAACTCCAAAGAGATGAGGACAGGTAAAACCAGGGGGAGGGGGATCTTGTCCTTCGCCAAAAATGGAAGCATTGCGCTGAAGAGTGTATTGACGCATATTTGTCTAAATGGAGCGGTTTATCCCAATCGACTGTAGTCGATTTTGCAGTCGTTAAAGCATCCAGATTCCAAAAGGCTCAACAGCTTTCCATTAGCCGCGCGCAAGCCCTTCGATTGGGCTCACTTTTGGCGCGACGTTTTGAAACAGTGAGTCGTTCTTGTGATAAATAGTAGTAGGGGGAAGATTA
>JBBQWT010000038.1:0-18241 GCA_038210375.1 Terriglobales bacterium
GAAGGAGGTTATCACCTGGTGTGGACGCGCGACATGGTACAGAGCGCATTGGGATTGCTCGCGACCGGCAATCGCAGCACCCCGTTGCGATCTCTGATCTACCTGGCCACCACCCAAAAGGCCGACGGCAGTTTTGCGCAGAACTTCTGGATCGATGGCACCCCGTTCTGGCAAAAGATTCAACTTGATGAAGTGGCGTTCCCCATCATGCTGGCGGAGCGGTTGGCCCGCCTCGATTGTCTGTTTCAATTCGACCCATACGCCATGGTGTTGCGCGGCGCGGGATACCTTTTGCAGCAGGGACCGATCACCCAACAGGAACGGTGGGAAGAGAGCAGCGGGTATTCGCCTTCCACCCTGGCCACCAACATCGCGGCCATTATCTGCGCCGCGCAATTTGCCCGCCAGCGCGGTGATGAAGCCACCGCGATCTTCCTCGAAGAGCATGCGGATTTTCTCGAAAATAACATCGAGAACTGGACTGTAACCCAGGAGGGAACGTTGCTGGCCGGGGTGCCGCGTCATTTCGTTCGCATCAATCCCGCAACCCCCGGCGATCCGCTCTCAGAAGGCGGGGTTAGGGAGCAGCGGTTGACTCTCACCAGCCAGCCTGCGGGCTCGCCGTGGACGTACCCCGCCCGGGATATCGTGGACCCTGGTTTCCTCGAGCTGGTGCGGTATGGCATTCGCAAACCGGACGATCCCATAATTGTGGATTCGCTGCGGGTGGTGGACGCCACGCTCAAAGTGGAAACGCCTTCGGGCACATGCTGGCGGCGCTATAACCATGATGGGTATGGACAGCGTGCCGATGGCGGGCCTTACCTGGGCGAGGGGCAGGGACGAGCGTGGCCGCTGCTGGCCGGGGAGCGCGGGCACTACGAGCTGGCCGCTTGCGGCGATTTTAAGAAATGCATTCGCGATATGGAAGGTTTTTCCACGCCCACCCAATTGCTGCCCGAGCAGGTTTGGGATGAAGACGATCGTCCGGAGCAGTTTCTGAAAAAGGGCCGTGCCACCGGATCAGCGGTCCCGCTGGTGTGGGCCCACGCCGAATATGTGAAGCTTCTGCGCTCCACCAAAGATGGTAAGCCGTTCGACTTGATTCCAGCGGTGGATGAACGCTATCGCGGAGACCGCTCCCGAGTGTGCAGAATCAAAGTCTGGTCGTTCGGCTATAAGGCCACTACGGTCAAGCCGGGCTACCGGTTTCGCGTCATGGCGGAGGCTAGCTTCCGCTTATGCTGGTCGCTGGACCAGTGGGAACAGAAGATCGAAACCGAATCGAAGCGGGTGCCGGTGGGAATCCACTATGTGGACCTGAACATTCCTCCCCAACAAAAAACTCCGTTGGTCTTCACCTTTTATTGGACCCAGGCGGAACGCTGGGAAGATCGAAACTTCACGGTGGAAGTTCGCGCGTAAGTTGATTGCGGCGAACCCGTAAGGCGAGCTAGTCCGCTTCCTCTTCGTAGCAGGCCCGGCCTAACCGGCAGCGCTGGGGATGGGCGAAATGATCATCGGGACCGGCGCTGCCCATGGTGCGCAGGCACCAGAAGGCCGCGGTGGAAGATGCACCGTCCTGCCAGGGACGGTAATCGCCGATGAAGGAGCCGAACGCGGTCTTGGTGCGCAAGCAGATGCACAACGCGGTCGCCGTCTCCGGAGCCGGTTTGGCAGGGGGCTGAACGATTTCGCTCATGCGGCGCCGCCTACCGCGCTAGGATCGCGGGACATCATTCCGGCAGCCAGCAGTATGGTGCGATAGATTGCGGTTTCAAACAGGGGAATTTTATAGTGGTTCTTTTCGAGTGGAGTGGCGCCCTGCATGGCGGCGCGTCCCGCGGCCCGCGCCAGGTCTTCGGTGATGGCCTGGCCGGCCAGCATTGATTCGGCCCCGGCGGCGCGCATAGGGATTGGCGCGGCAGCGCCTAAAACAATGGCCGCGCGCTTGCACGTGTTGCCCTGCATTTCGAGCACGACCCCGGCGTCAGCCAGTGGCCAGTCGAAACTTTCCTTCTCGCCATACTTCTGGTAAGCCGACCGCGTACCGGCAGGGGGTGCGGGAACCGAGATCGCGGTCAACAGTTCGTCGGCACGCAAGACATTTTCCACCAGAACATTCTGTTCCGGGGCCACAAAAAATTGATCCATGGGGATGATGCGCCTGCCGGAATTGCTGGTGAGCTCTACCGAGGCGCGCATCGCCATCAGCGGCACCGCCAGCGCCGACGGGTGAACGATGGCGCACTGGTGATTATCGAAGATGGCGTGATATTGATTTTCGCCGGGAATGGCGAAGCAATGGTCGCCGCCTTTTCTCAGGCAGTGAAATTCTTCGGCGCGGAAGTACCAGCAGCGCGGCCGCTGCAAGAGGTTTCCCCCGGCGGTCGCCATATTGCGAATCTGCGGGGTGGCGGCATGTCCGGCGGCGTCGGAAAGCGCCCCATACTTCTGCTGGATTCCCTTGTGGTCGGCGATCTCAGCCAGGGTGGCGAGCGGCCCCATCCTCAAGCCCGACGGCCCTTCCTGAATGCCCTCGAGGGCGCGAATATTGCGAATGTTCACCAGCCGCGAGGGCGACGAGATGCCGTCTTTCATGCGGTCAAGCAAATCGACGCCGCCCGCCTTGATCTCGGCGCCGCGGCCCAGTTCGCCCAGCGCCTGGCCTACCGTGGTGCAGTCGGTAAATGAGAATTGGTTCATGCCCGCTCCCTTGCATTCGTCTTGCCGAGCACGCCCAGCACATTGGAAGGCGTCATCGGAAGCCGCCGGATTCGCTTCCCGGTGGCGTTGTAAAAGGCGTTGGCGATGGCGGCGCACGTGGGAATGGTCGAAGGCTCGCCAATGCCTCCGGCGTCAGTGGAACTCTGGCCGAGATAATCTTCAAGCAGGATGATCTCGATCTTCGGGGTCTCGCGCGAGCCGATGATCTTGTATTGCTCAAGGTTGGGGTTCATCATGCGGCCCACGTTCTGGTCCATCACCCGCTGCTCGAAGAGGGAATAAGAAATGCCCTGCAGGATGCCGCCATTGATCTGGCTGTGCAGCGCCAGGGGATTCATAGGACGACCGCAGTCGTGCACGCCCAGCACATGCTCGACGTGGATGCGGCCGGTCTCGGTATCGACCGCGACCTGCACGAACTGGGCGCCGCCGTAGGTGATCCGGCCGCCGCCGCGAGTGTAGTCCTGGGCGCGGCTGGCGCGCACCGCGATCTCCTCGGTCGGCATTTGGGACGCCGCCTTGCGGAAGCTCATGGAAGTTGAGGGAGCGTATTTGGTTAGCACCCTGCCATCCTGCAGCGACAGGTCGCCGCTGGCCACGTTCATTGCCGGCGCGATGGCTTCGAGAAATTTATTGCGCGCCTGCCATGCCGCGTTGCGCGCCGCGGGAGTGATCGAACCGGTGGTCATGCTGCCACCCGAGGGTGGCCCGATGGGAAGGTTGGTGTCGCCCACGCGAATGGTGATGTCCTGCGGACGCAAGCCGAATTCTTCGGCGACGATCTGCGCCAGCACCGTCTTGATGCCGCCGCCGATATCCTGCACCGCGGAAAGCAATTGCACGGAGCCGTCGCGGGTGACGCGCACTTCGCACGCGGAATCCATGTTGTTGATGCGATACCACACCGCCTGGGCGAAGCCGATGCCGCGCTTCACCGGGCCGGTGTCCGCGCCCGGCGCGTGACGCTGCGCCCATCCTGATTTTTCCGCGCCAATCCTTCGCTCCAGGCGGCGGGCCTCGTTCTCATCGAACTTATCGCGCAGCGCCAGGGCGTCCATGCTCAGCTTTTCGGCAAGCTCGTCCACCAGTTGTTCCAGGGCGAAGCAACCCTGGGGATGTCCCGGGGCGCGAAACGCCGCGCCCGGCCCGGCGTTGATGAATACGTCGTACTCCTCGGTGAGCAGGGTGGGAGACTTGTACATGTTGGTGGCGGGACCCGCGGTTCCCGCGCCGGTGCCCACCCCGGCGGTGCCGTAGCTGACCAACTCCACGGCGGTGAGCAAACCATCTTTGGTCGCGCCCAGACGCAGCTTCTGATGAGAGTCCGGCCGATTGCTTACGATGTGTTCCTGCTCGCGATCGAGCATCAGGCGAACCGGTGCGCCGGCCTTGCGCGAAAGTTCAGTTGCCACCACGCCTACGTTTCCGGCCCCGAACTTCGCTCCGAAGCCGCCGCCCATGAATTCGGTCAGCACCCTGACCTTGCTTTTGGGCAGTTTGAATATTGCCGCCAGCTCGTCGCGGACTGTTGAAGTGCCCTGTGTCGAGGCATAAACGGTAAGCTGCTCGGGTTTCCAATCGGCGACCACTCCGTGAGTTTCGAGGGCGGAATGGGTCTGCACCTGGGTGAAGAATTCACCTTCCACGACTATGTCTGCCTTGGCGAACGCTTGCCGCACGTCTCCAACTTTCTTGCGGGCCGGCCCGTGTACGTTGCCCACCTGGGGAACGCCCTCAGCTCCTCCGCCTCCGCCGGCGCTGCCTCCCTCGTCCGCCGCGGCGGGGTAGACCTGCGGGGCATTGGGCGCGCGCGCGGCATCGCGGTCCACAACAAAGGGCATTGCCTGGTATTGCACTTTGACCAGGCGTGCGGCTTCATCGGCAATAGCCTGCGAAATGGCGGCTATGCCTGCGACCGGCTGGCCGGTATAGCGGACGATGGGAAATTTTGACGGCGTTTCCTTGCTCGGGTCGCGCAGCTCCGCGTTTCCCAGTACGTGCTTGATGACATGCACGGCGCGCACCCCGGGCAGGCGTTCGGCCGCGCTGGTATCGATGGAAACCACGCTGGCGTGAGGCACGGTTGCGTCCACCAGCTTCGCGAACAGCATCCCCGGCAGGCGGATGTCGGCGGTGTATTGCGCGGCGCCGGTGACCTTGGCACGGCCGTCCTGGCGCACCGTGGGTTTGCCAATGTGTTTGAGCTCGGCGTTAGGACGCAAAGCCGGCGGTTCGTCGAACGGAACCTGGCGCTCGACCTCGGTGAGCTCGCCCTGGGGAAAGCCGAATACGACGTTTTGCGGATGAGTGGGCTTGGGAGCAGGCTTGCGGCCTTTGCCGTCGGCCTTCTCCGCGGAGGAGGCGCCGCGCACCGGCTTGGGCTCTCCCTTGGTGCCTTGCTGCTTGGATTTGGGCGGATCTTCCTGCGCGGCGGGCCCGTTTATGAACGCCATTTTGCACCTCGCGCACTTAGAGTGGCGTCGACCACCTTGGGATAAGTGCCGCACCGGCACAAGTTCCCACTGATCGCCGACCGCACTTCCTCTTCGCCGGCGTTGGGTGACCGCGCCAGCAACGCCGCGCAGCTCATGATCATTCCCGGGGTACAGAACCCGCACTGCAGCGCGTCGTGCTCGATGAATGCGGCTTGCATGGGATGGAGCTGATCGCCGTGCGCCAGGCCTTCGATGGTGGTGATGGAGCGGGAACCGACATCTACCGCCAGGGTCATGCAGGAACATACCGGCGTCTGGTCGAGCCACACCGTACAAGCGGAGCACGACCCGCGATCGCAGACCACCTTGGTGCCGGTCAACCCCAGATCGAAGCGCAGGGCTTCGGCCAGGGTGGTACGCGGTTCCACGGAGACGCTGTGGGCCCGGTTATTGATCTGGAGCTGGATGGTGGCGGCTTCAGGCCCCAGGCGGTGCGGCTGCGATTCGGCGGCGCGCGCCAGAACGTGCATTCCGTCGAGCATGGTGGTGCCGGCGGCGGTGAGGCCGGCGCCTTTGAGGAAACCTCGGCGGGTTACACCGCGAGATTTTTCCGGGCTCTCAGAATCTTTGGGAGGAATTATTTTTGACATGGGTTTTTCCGGGTTCGAACGATCTGATGGATGCAGAAAAAATCGGCAGGGTGGCGGGGGAGGGCCATTTCATTTTTGATTCTAATTCAGAATGGGTTTAGCAAGAACCGGTTTTTGCGCGGGGGCGAAAATCTAATCGCAACCGGAAGGCAACCAGCTCCGTCGCGATTTTAAGCAATTTTGGTTAGTCACGAAGAGTCGAAACTCCATTGTGGATAAGCGCGACCTCAGGTTGTTGCCAGCACTCTCCGCCGGGGCTGAAGCGCAAATAATAAAAGGCGACTATTCGGCAGACTGAAGTCCGCTGCTTCCACCGAAAAACGTATTGCTCGGCAGTCAGTTCCAGCGCTTCAGTTTTGGCCAGAGTTCGGTGAATGAGTGTTTCAAGCCGCGGCAGATCAGGATCGTATAGTGCTCTTCCTGCATTCCGTAGGCAGGGTTGAGGGCGGGGCCGTCGGTTACGCTGGCGCAATTTTCTTCGGCGCCCGCGCGGTCGGACTGCAACAGGATGATTACATCTCCGGAGGAATCGCGGGGTCCCCAGAAATAATAGTTCTGGTGGGCGCTGATGGCTTTGGGCAATCCGTATTTGGGGCCGAAGAAGTCGATGGCGCCCGCCTCTCCATAGTTTCCCGCATAGATCACTGCCTTGGCCTGCTCGGCGGGTGGGAGCGCGTGGTATACGCCGGAGACGGCCTCGACCATTTCCTTCCAGCCAAACTCATCGCCAAAATGCTGGGGAAGAACGCCTACGTGATAGACTTCGGTTTTGGGCGGCTGCATTCCTATGGCCGCCTGGTAGCGAATGAAATCTTCGACCGGCAGAATGGGCAGAACCAGGGGCGCAACCAGTGCGCCCAGAGCGATGATGACGGCGGGAAGCGCCCACTTCAGGTAGTGGAAGCGCGGGCGGGCGTCCAGCAACTGCTGCCAGAACACGCCGCCGGCGGCGAACAGCATGGGATAGATAGGGGCGAGGTAGTAATCCTTGCCTTTTAACAGCATCATCAGCGCGAGAAATATCAGATAAGCGATGCCCAGGCTGCGAAACCGCCGCGCCTTGCCGTCAAAGAGCAGGAGAAATAAGCCGGGGAGCCATACCAGGGCGGTGACTGGATTCAAGATCAAAAGCTGTGCCCCCAAAAATTGCAGCGGCGGCAGCTCGACATTCTTGTGCATGCGTTTTACGTTGGCCAGGTCTTCGAGGGTGGGCCAGTGATGCAGTTGCTGCCAGAGGATGTTGGGCAAAAAGATGGCCACGGCAAGGGCGGCCGCGATCCACATGTACTTGCCGGCAAACAATTTGCGGTTCGGGGTTAACAGCAGGCCGCATACCACGGCGAAACCGAAGAACAACATGGAGTGCTTGTTCTCCAGTCCTAATCCAGCGAGTACCCCGAACCAGATGAGAAGACGGGGATCGTCGCGCTTGATTACCCGTATCAAGACGTAAACGCAACCCATCCAAAACAATGGTTCGAAGGCGTTCATCGTCAGCATTCCGTCGATGGCGAGGGAGATGGGGGCAACAACGGCGCACAGGCAGGCCAGCATGGTCCCAAATCGCTTTGCCCCTAGTTCGATGGCGATCATGCCGGTGAGCAATATCTTGATGGCGCCGGCGAGTGACGGCAGGAAGCGGATGGCTTGCAGCGAATCGCCCAGCATTACGCGGCTGATCTTCGCGATCAAGGCGATCATGGGGGCGAAGTCAACGTATCCCCATGCCAGATGGTCGCCGCAGGCCAGAAAATACAGCTCGTCGCGGAAATATCCGTAGCGGCTGTTGGTGAGCAGATGAATGACCAGGCCCACGAGCGCCAGGACAACCGCAATTCCCAGAGCGCCGTCTGACGGGTTACGCCGCTCGCGAAACGGGAGGCGTGGAGCGGAATTGATTGCATCGGCTTCAGTCATGGTCGAGTGGCGTTTTGCGAGCGAGATGGAATCATTAAAAGAGTACATAAAATACCAGCAAAGTGGCTATGAAGCACAATCAACATGTGCAGTACCGCAAGCCTCAATGAGGGGGAAGCCACAGAACGGCACGGGACCGTCGCCTAAAGGTATTTGTAATAGACTTCTCTGTCATGGCCTTACAAAAAACTCCCGAACCGCGCTGGCCCGGATTTATAGCCTTGCTGGCGGTAGGCATTCTTACTTACGCCCTGCCAGAGGCCCTTTCACTGGGCCCGCGCTGGCTGCTGCTGGCGGTGGTGGCGGTGCTTCTCATTCCCATCGTCGTCGCCCATCGAATCGGGAACCATGCGGTTCACAAGGCCGTTACCCTTATCGCCAACGGGATCATCACAGTGGCGATGATTTCGTCGCTGGCATTTCTAGTGGACGGCCTGCCCAAGCATCGGGAGTCGCCGCTGGTGCTGCTGCTCTCGGCGGTATCGCTGTGGACCACGAACATTCTGGTTTTCGCGCTATGGTACTGGCGGCTGGATGGCGGAGGGCCAGGCGAGCGCGACAAGATAGAAGGACGATTCACCGGGGCGTTCCTGTTTCCGCAAATGCTGCTGGAAGGCAACTCCGCGCCGGGCATCAAGGATGTTCCGGCGCGATGGTCGCCCAACTTTGCGGACTACCTGTTTCTGGCATTCAATACCAGCACCGCATTTTCGCCGACCGACACCGCCGTGCTGGCGCGCTGGGCCAAGTTCGTGATGATGGCGCAATCACTGATCTCGCTATCGATCGTGGCATTGCTGGCGGCGCGCGCGGTGAACGTGCTGTGAGACCGATAAAAGGAAAATCAAAGCCATGCCGGAAATCCTGATTCGCAAGAGCATCGAAGTCAACGCGCCGATAGAAACCCTGTGGAAGGTCCTGACGGATTCCGAGTTCATTCGCCAGTACATGTTCGGCTGCAACGCCGAAACCAGCTGGAAGCCGGGCTCGGAGCTGCTTTGGCGAGGGGCAGCCGACGGTGTTCTCTATGTGAAAGGAAAGATCGTCGCCATTGAACCGCCGCGGCACCTGCAATATACGGTCTTCGATCCCAACTCTACGATCGAAGACATTCCCGCAAACTACCTGACCATGACCTATGACCTCGACAAGATTAGTGATCGGGTCACTAAACTGGAGATCACGCAGGGAGATTTCGCCACCGTCGCTGAAGGGGAGCGGCGGTATAAAGATTCCAACGACGGCGATGATTCGATGATGAAAGCTATCAAGCAGCTGGCCGAGGCGCAGGCCAGGGTCAGTTGACTCCGATGTCCTCGATTCAGGGGTGAGCTGCATGTTGAAATCCAGAAATCCTGAACCAGGACCGCGGATCTCGGCAAGAATACAAATGTCCTAAAGCAATTTCTGGTTCTGGGCCGCGGCTGAAAAGGAGATAAGCATGAAAAAAATAATTCTAATGTTACTCGGGAGCGTCGTGATGCTGCCAGGGGCAATGGCAGCGCCAACTGGCGATGTGGCCGCTCCCATTCGTAAGTTCCTTGACGGGTTCAATAGCGGAGACGTGAAAACCGCATATACCGCCTATGCAACCGGCGAAATCACGATCGTGGATGAGTTCGCCCCGCATCGCTGGGTGGGACCGCATGCGGCACAGGCTTGGGCGGCCGCCTATACCAGGCACGCGAAAGCCGCGGGTGTCACAGATGGCGTAGTGAAGTACGAGGCGCCCACGAGAACCGAGATCGAAGGCAATCTGGCGTATGTGATCGTGCCAACCACCTACATCTACAAAGAGAAGGGAAACGCTCTCACTGAGGAAGGACAGATGACGTTCGTTCTGCATTCCGAAGCGGGCGCCTGGAAGATTCGGGCCTGGACATGGACGGGAGTCAAGCCGCACCCATCGAAGTAAAGACCGTGCCAGATGTGGGAGAGAACTGCTGTTTGCAGGTACGCTCCAGGCAATGGTGATAAGTGGTGCGTTGTTCCCGGATTGGCTTACGCGAGTCAGCGGACGCCATCGGGCCAGCGCATCTGTTCAGATAAGCTAAGCACTTTTCCTCGGTCGCGAAGTCACAAGGCGCTATGAATTACCCGCCACAGTTTCAGGATGAGGCCGGCCATCCATTCGGAAATAAATTCATCAAGAAGCCCCGCCAAAACCTCTAAGACTAGCTCGACTACTTCATCCATAGAGCCCAGTCTAGACCTCTGATCTGGATAATCACCCCAGTTATCGCTTGACATATTCTCATATAGGAATGTAATCTCCCTTTCGTGCCTCGTGCTGCCACAACTTCAGACGCTTTCAACGCGGTGGCTGAGCCTCGCAGGCGCGAAATCCTCAGCTACCTGGCGATGCAAGAGCGGTCGGTCGGTGAAATCGTGATCAGCCTGCGGCTGGCGCAGCCCTCGGTTTCCAAACATCTTCGGGTTCTTCGCGACGTGGGTCTGGTTCGCTCGCACCGCCGGGGCCGGCAGATGCTCTATCGCACGAATGCCGCGGCCATCCGCCCCATTCACCAATGGACGGAGACATTCGAACGCCTGTGGCTGCACCAGTTGGTTCGAATCAAGGAGCGCGCCGAAGCGAAAGCTCAAAAATCAGCACTCATATCACCAATAGAGAAGGAGAGACAATGAGCATCGCAAACTCAGAAACCACGCTTGAAAATCTGATTCTGAATATGACGCGGGAGATCGAAGTCAACGCGCCGCTGGAAACCACCTTTGCCGCCCTGGTCGAGCAACTTGGCCCGGGCGCCGACACTCCCGACGGCAAGCCCTTGCCCATGACCTTCGAAGCCTGGCCGGGCGGCCGCTGGTATCGCGATCTGGGAGACGGCAACGGGCATCTTTGGGGACACGTGCAGGCCATCAAGCGTCCCACGCTGGTGGAGATCTGCGGGCCGCTGTTTATGTCTCACGCGGTGGTGTCCAATATTCAATACCGCCTGAGCGAGCACAATGGAGGCACAAGAATTGATTTTCACCATTTCGCTTTTGGCCCCATTCCCGAGGAAATCCGCAAAGGCATTGGCAAGGGTTGGGGACATATTCTTGAGGGCCTTCGGGTGCGCGCGGAATCGCATCGCTGAAGAGAAGCTGGAGGGCCCCGTTTCCGGCCGGCCACGTCTGGCGCAAGCAGCCGCGGTGCGTCCGCACCGGGAATCACGCAGGAAAAATTTACGAAGCCGGCAAATACCGCTGGCAGAAAAGGAGATACAGAATGGTACCCGCAATCGAAGCAATTCTGGATGAGTTCCGCGAAGAAGTCCCCGCAACCCGGCGTCTTCTAGAGCGAGTCCCGGCCGACCAACTGGCGTGGAAACCGCACCAGAAATCGAGGTCGCTCGGCGAGCTGGCCAATCACGTCGCTAACCTCCCCGGTATGGTGGATATCATCGCCAATCGTGATGAATTTTCGCCGGGTAAGGTCCCGCCGCAGCACGCCGACAGCGCGGAAGGAATTCGCGCCGCCTTCGAAAAAAACGTCACCAACGCCGAGAGCATTCTCAGCAACATGACCGAAGAGACTGCCCGGGGAAACTGGCGTCTGGTTTTCAATGGCAAGGAAATTATGAGCAAGCCCCGCGCTAAAATCCTGCGAACCAACGTGCTCAACCACCTTTATCACCACCGCGGCCAGTTGTCGGTGTACCTGCGCCTGCTGGATGCGCCGGTGCCTTCGGTGTACGGGCCGACCGCCGATGAAAACCCGTTTGCTTGAGGGCGGAAGCGCAGGCCGGACGGGAAGCGCCATTCGTGCATGGCACTCGATGGGTGGAACTAAAACGGCGAATCCCGTACTGCATTGGTTCCCTGAGACAGTCCGCCCGCTACTTCAGAGTCAGAATTATCGGAGTGTGATCCGAGGGCTTCAGCTTTGTCCTGGGCCCTCGGTCTATTTCGCAGGATTGCAGCTGCGGCGCCAGCGATGGTGACAGCAGAAAATGATCGATTCTTATACCCCGGTTGTGTTCGTAGGCCTGGCGAAAGTAATCCCAGAAGGTGAACTGGCCGGTCTCGCCGGGGTGCAGGGTTCGGAAAGCGTCGATGTATCCCAATGCCTGCAGCTCCCGGTAGCGCGACCTGGGTTCGGGCTGGAAGAGGGCATCTCGCATCCATGATGCGGGCTTGTGGCAGTCGATGTCTTCGGGAATCACGTTAAAGTCCCCGCCAACTACGGTGGGTATGCCGCCTTCGAGCCAGTTTGCCATCTGGCTGCGCAGACGATCCATCCAGGTGAGCTTGTAGGCAAACTTGTCGGTGCCTATAGGATTGCCGTTGGGCAGATAGATGTTCACTACCCTGAGGCCGTTGATGATGACTTCCTGGAACCGGGCGTGGCTATCGGCCTCGTCGCCGGCCAGGGTGGCGCTGATGGATTGCATGGGGAAACGGGAGAGAATGGCCACGCCGTTGTAGGCTTTTTGGGTCACAGCGACGCTTTCGTAGCCCAGCGGCTTGAAAGCGTCGGCAGGGAATTCGGTCCCCTTCAACTCTTGGATCAACAGTACGTCGGGCCGGCGTTCGGCCAGCCACGCGGTGACATGGTCGAGGCGCGCGCGTATCGAGTTCACATTCCAACTGGCGATTTGCATGATTGCCCCCTTATGATTCCTGCACGCTGCAAATTTTTACGACGGACGTTTTCAGCGTTGCGCTATTTTTTCGGTCCTCGCCTGGCAAAATGCGGGGTTCCAGCTACCGCCCGATCGGCGTCGATCATGGTCAACCGCTTCGGATGATCACTAGCGGCATAGACCCTCGCATCGCAAAATTACGGAGCCAACTCCCCCGGCACTTCGGCGGAATCGTCACTGATTGCAGGGATAATAGCTTTGCCATGCGGCAGGATGACCCCATCCTGTTCCAGTAACGCCTCGTACACCGACGCGTGCTGCCAGTGGCGAGCGAGGGTGTATGCAGTCATGTTGGCAATCATGAGTGGCAGGATAAGCCCATAGCCGCCGGTCATCTCGAAGATGATCAGAATCGAGGTGATCGGCGCGCGAATAATGCCGGCAAACACCGCTCCCATCCCTACCAGGGCAAATGCTCCAATGGAATCCGGCGAGTGGTGGAATAGCGCAACATCGAGGTATCCGATGGCGCCGCCCAGGGTCCCGCCGATGAACAGAGCCGGTGCAAACAGTCCTCCGACGCCGCCACTGCTGTAAGAGAAGACGGTGGCTGCGATCTTCAACGCGCATAGCGCCAGCAGTACTTTGAGAGCAAGCTTGCCGCTGAGCGCCTGGAAAAGCGCGTCATATCCTCCGCCCGTGATCCCTCCGCTTTTCAGCCACACGATGGCGATGACCGCCAACCCGCCGGTGAACGCCCCGCCAATCGCGGGATGCACCCACTTCGGCGCCGAGGTGAAGTTCTTGAACCAGGCCCGCAGCCTCAGCAAGGAACCAGAGAAGATCACCGAAACGATCGCTGCCAGAAAGCCGAGCACTGAATAAAGCAGAAGTGACGAGACATGCTCCAGACCGTACGCGCCATGAATTTCAAATACCGGGTGCACGCCCAAGATGACGCGTTCCACAGCCGCCGCGATCGCCGCCGCCACGATTACCCCGGTAAGGACGGTCTGATCCAGGTCCCCGACCACCTCTTCAATGGTAAACGTGACCGCGGCAATGGGGGCATTGAACGCCGCGGCAATTCCGGCAGCCACTCCTACGGGCAACATGCGGCGCTGCCCCTGCCGTGAGATGGAGAAAATTCGCGCCAGAAAGCCTGCTACTCCGGCGCAGATTTGCACCGTCGGCCCCTCGCGCCCCAGGGAAGCGCCACTCCCAATCTGCAGGATACCCACGACAAATTTGCCGCCCGCATCACGCATGGGAATGCGGCCTGAGCTTAGCGCGTAAGAGGCTTTTACCTGCGGGATACCGCTGCCCACCGCCCCCGGAATCCAGAAATGAACAATGATTCCCGCCAGCAGCCCCCCTAGCGTCGGGGTGATAATGGTCCAGAAGATCCAGGAAGGATAGGCAGCGTCCAGGGCGCGGCCGATGAGCAGCGTCTCCGCCTTCTGGATGCCTACATGGAATGCCACCGCCGCCAGGCCACAGAGCCCGCCGGCGACGATGGTGAGAGCGAAAAGTCGCTGGCGCTCAGTGGGGTTGACCCGCACAAACAGCGCCAACACTATTTCCTTAAGCTTGGGGTAGCGAATCGGCAATCGGCGAGACCCAGCTCCCCTTCTTTCGACCTGTGAAAACCACTAGAGATTGGTGGAGGCGGCGGGAGTTGAGCTATTCATCATATTGATTCCACGTAAGTTATGAACCAACAATGTGCTACAAGTGCCAAAAGGCCTACTCTGCCGGATCGGCGGTACAAAAACGGTACAAACCCCCCTGTTCGCTTAAAAGGCCTGTTGCGCGAACTCACGGAACTCTACCACACATCTCTCGTTGCACGTGCAAACGCACCGAGCAGCCGCCGATCAACTCCAAGGACCCGCCGGCGACCATGCAAGGTGGAACTCCTCATTCTTGTTCAGCCTATCGAGAATCGGCATTAGGAACTCTTCGATTTCCCGGCAAACTGCTTCCAAAGCTATTTGTGCAATATAGCTTCTGTTTTTGTTGCAGAACGCGGCCCACTGTCTCTTTTTACCTTCATCGTGGAAGAATTCAGATGTAAACGCGAGGACCTTGCCGCCTGGCAATTGCGTCTGCCGTGTCTCGAAGGTCCGGCGAATTGCTTCGGATAAGACCGAGCCATCGAAAGGGAAGCCACGCGCTAGACTCGTGATGTCGTACAGATCTTTCATGCGGCTGTTCGCCAGATTTAGGCTGACGATCGCTTCGAATTTTTCCGAAACCACGCTCTCCCGCGGATACGTGAGCAGCTTTGGCGCAGGGAAATCGAGCAATGTAGGCATTTCGGCTTCGACCGGGGCAGGCGTAATTTCGTCTCCAAAGCCGAGATCTATCTGTATAGGAATCCGGGCCTTTCCCAGGTGTCCGACGAACTTTACGCGGATGCCTTCGTAATCAGCGTCTTCTGTAATGCGTTCCGCGATGACTGTTGCGTCATCAAAGCGTATGCCGTCATCAATCACTTCTGCATTGCAAACTTCTTTAAAAATTGCATAAAAACGTTCCGGGCTATTTTCACCACGGGCTAGGAAGTCCGCGTCACGTGTCGGCCGATAGCGTTGCGCTGTCCACAGTTCGAAGAGCAGCGCCCCTTTCAGTACAAACAAGTTTCGATGTTTTGTTTTCGAGATGCGAAACAACACTCTTTCCAGCCCATATTTCGTCAGCACCAGACCGAAGTCTTCTTTGCCTTCGCGGGCGAGGTGCAACAGCCGCTGCCGAACAGACGCCGCCATGTTTGTAACTGGTTTACTCAACGCAGTGACTCCAGATACGGCTTCATCACGTTTGCGACTCGGCACACCTTCGCCGCTTCCCACAGCTCATTCATTGTTGCTTTTTTCTTGCGATAACAGTCTCGGAGCACTTCAAGCGCGATATCTATGCCGATCTTATGCCGGTATTTGAAACAGTCAGCGACTGTTTTGGCAGCATTGAAAACCGGCAGGGCAACGCCTTCAATCTGGTGTGTCACTACTCCAAACCGCAGAGTTTTGTCGGAGAAACGAACGATACGCAGGCGTGGATTGTCGAGCTTCGGCGTGCGCGCTCGTTCTCCAATTGCCATCCAAACCTCAAAGGGCGACTGGGTTGTCAGTTCATGGAACCGCAGTGCAGAGAGTAGGCATATAACCCCATTGGGGACTCGCTTTGATGCTTCGACGAGGCTATGGTGTTCTGTGACGGGAGCCTCTTTAGCTGCGTAGATGCCGCGGCTAACGCGAGTAAGTAGCCCTCGCTTCTCAGCCAGACTCAGGTATTCGCGCGCAATTCCATGCAGTGCGAGATCTCGCGAACGCACAACACCGGACTTAGTGGCAATCTTCATTAGACGGTCTATGTTGGTCTTAATCATGGTTTTACAAATCGTAGGGGATTATATAAAAGTCCCTACATTTTGTAAACAGTGTGATAGTCTGACCACACGATGCTGGTGAGAGTCACGATCGTTGCCGAGGATCCCGTTCTCGCGGAAATTCGGGAGCTTGACTTCATCGGCAGCCTGAAATATGCCAGCAACATGCAATACGCAGTTGCATTCGCGGATTCCTGCCGAACTCCGACCGGAATGCGGGGAGGCTATCGTGAATCGGGTCCTGGCACTGTGATCCTACTAAGAAACAGCGATGTATTGTGGACCACAAGGATTCCAAGACCAATTTGCGCGGCTGTATCCAACAATGGCGACGTTCTCGCATGTGATGCGGGATTTGGTGCCAGCCCAGAGGGTACAATGCTGATCTTCGGGCCAACCGGGACGAAACGTGTCACTGAAACTATTAACGCTAAGCTGTTCTCTTGTGTCGTGACGTATGACGGCAGCTTCGCAGCTTTCAATTCGTGCGGCTCCGCCGTCGGATCTGACTCATCTAAGCTTTTTTTGTACTCTGTCCCATCTGCGACGCGAATCTTTGCGGCAGAGTTCCCAATAGTTCGTCTCGACTCTCTCGCTGCAACGGCTGGAGAGATCAGTGCTACCGCCGAAGGTGTAACTTATCGTTACTCCTCGAAGGGTTTCCTGTTGAACCAGACCGAAATCACACGCATATTGTTTGAGCGCGCAATGGCATCAGGCAACTACGTTAAGGCTCACTTCACGCTTGATAAACTCAAGAGTAGCTCCTCCGAGACCGCAGATGACTTCCTCTTCGATGGACTTACTCGACTCGTTTCAACGGATGCGCCACCGGAGTATCGAGCGAAGTGCCTTCGTCGGCTGGGCGAAATGTGCCTTTCTGATGGGCAGCGACACGAGGCAGCGGAGCGGTTTCGTCAGGCGCTCAGTTTGAATCCCAAGATCAGATTAAAACGCAAGCTGGCTGATTTGGAGAAACAAATTTCTAGTGGTTAGCGATGATTAGACGGAACTTCGCTTTTTTGCCCAGCGAATTCTTGGAAAATGCCTGCCCTATATGAAGAAACTTAGAGACCCAAAGATTACGGAAGGGGCTACTCACGCAAACCCCACTTATTAGGACTCGTCTCCACGAATTGTCCGCTCTCGCGCAGAACGCGGCGAAGATACAACCGAAAGTCCTTGGACCGAGACGAGTACCCCTGATTTCGCAGATGCCTGTCAAGTTCCTCGATCGACAAAGGTCCTTTCTTGTTAACTAGACAAATGGATCGAGCCTGCTTTAAAGCTGAACGCCGTCGGGGCTTCGGCAAAATCGCTTGTATTTCCGCAAAAGTTTCGCCCGCATTAGTTTTTGCGACTACAAATTGATCGCCGATTTGCAATAGAACGTTCGCGAAAGCAGGCTCCGCAGCTCTGAGCGCTACACAAATCGACTGCCATGCCTCCGAAAGCTTCGCCCGCGATTTCGGGTGCGCGAAAACAGTGAACATCGCTATGGCGATTCCAATCTGTACCCAGCCGGGCAACTGACCAAAAGCATCTAGCGCCTTTTTTACAAGTTTAAACATTCCTCCTAATGCCCCAAACCCAATCATCAAGGTGACCCCGGAGCCGATTGTCACACCTAATACGACCGAGTTCGCCCGAGCATATTTGCGAAGTGTCAAATCCAGCGATATGCTGACGAGGGGTACCTTCATTGACTTAAAGTGAGAGTCCCTCGAATAGACCGCAATTGCCCCAAGTTCATCGCACGCGTGTTTGTACGCCAAGTCATCTTGATCGCTAACCCAATCCCCTTCGTTCCTCAGCAATCTCGGCCTATAGAACAATAAACTCCCTTGAATCTCGTTCCAGTGGCGCTGCACCTCTTCGATTGTTACCCCCAGATCAGCAGCGATGTCCATCAGGTGCTCCTCAATCTCGGCCTTAAGAAACGTCGGGGCGACGGCAATTACAATGCCGGAATCAATCGCTTCTTGAAAACCTGTTCTAGCTCTTGGGTTCTTCCGCTTTCCTGCCCTCCACCTGATCTCGCCTTGCACGATATTGGCGTCGACCACAAGCTGAATCTGGATCACTTCTTTCAGTATCGGTTCTAGTCCATGGACTTTGGAGACAACCTCCCGCATGCTGACTAGCAGGTCGGAGGGAAACAATGATTCCAGCCTCAAGTCACTGGCGGACGCTTCAAAATTAAAGGTTGGTGACGTAGTGCTCACGATTCAATTTTACTTCCACATTCCTTCGTTGTCAGGACTTCAGTTCCATCAGCGGTAGGCTTTGCGGCCTCTATCCACTGAGATCTCCTCCGGGTGGGCGCCGCTCAGCCGCGGCTCGGACGGGCACTTCGGAAGGCGCCGGTTTCGCGCCAAACAAGATCATTAGAGCGTTTGGCACTCACCGCGCTCTCACTCGCACCCTGCCACCCTCCTCCAGCCTCCGTTCAACTCCTTTCCGCCGTTCCGGCTGTTTTGTTCCGCTGGCGCTGAAGTGAAGAAACAAAACAGCCAAAACGGCAAAAGGAGA
>JBBQWT010000039.1:0-17595 GCA_038210375.1 Terriglobales bacterium
CCCGGTGTAGTCTTCGGTCATGTTCTGTTTTGCCCAGGATGCGTCGCCGGCGAGGTCGGCTTTGGCCTGCGCCATCTCCATCTCGGTGATGGCTGCCTTGACGCTTTTCCCCGCTGCTTTCTTGCCGGTGGCGGCGGGTACCAACTGTGCAACGGCAAGGACTGCAATGAACACACTGGACAATTTCAAGATTCTGCTCATAGATCGATCTCCTATTGGTTGTACTAAGGGGAAGTCGCCTCAGAGTGGCTGACTTAGTTCAGCGGATCCTGGAGGGAAAAACGGTTTACCGGCAGAGCCAAAACAAGCACCGAGCTGCCACGGTACGTTCGTCGGCAACAGCTTAGCCCTGCCTTTCACAAAAAGCAAACGGCCATCTGAGCTTTGGGAAAGCTCTGTACGCTTGGGAGGACGTTTCGGTCAAAGGGATTTTGGCGCAGAAACCGCGCGGCAGCCACAAGAGCAGAACCGATTCAAAATCCTGGGGTTGCAGGCTTTCCGTCTCGCAATCAAGTAGTTAGGAAAAACAGCGTATTTGATTTTCAAGACCGTCTGTTTCAACCGCTCACACATCCCTCCGCGTGGGGAGTGAAACTCAGTTTATCAATATCGCCTGCGCGCGATTCACTCGGCTGCTTCGCCGGCGAAACTGCGCTCCGATAATTCATGTTCCTTTGTTCCATCCGCTTGCATAGAATGGGCTTCGAAGGGGGCTGGACCCTTGGGGTTTGGCTGGGAGATTATTTTTATGCGCCGGATCTGCTGGATTGCCATTTTTCTGGGATCGATTATTGGCTTGGCGTCCGCCCAGGGCCACAAGCCGCGCACTGCCACGCAGCATAACCATCGGGGGAACCAGCGCGCTGCCCAAGGGGACAAGGCCGGCGCCATCGCCGATTACAGCATGGCCATCGCGCTTCGTCCCAAGGACGCTGAAGGGTACTTCAACCGCGGCAACTTGCTTTATTCCAACGGGGACCTGGTGGGCGCGGTGGCCGACTATACCAGGGTTATCTCACTCGAACCTGCCAATGCGGCGGCTTACCTCAGCCGCGCCGCCGCCCGGCGCCAGATGGGCGATCTGGGAGGAGCGCATGAGGATTCGGTGCGCGCGGCGGCCATCAATCCTAACGCGCCGGATGTTGCCAACAACCTCACTGGAGCTTTTTCAGAGCCTGCGTCCTCTCCTAATGGCGCGCCGCCGGCAAACGGTTCTTCCGCCGGGAGCTCGGCCGGCGGCACTTCCGGTAACAGCAGTTCGCGCGGCAGTTTGGGAAGCGGTTCCGCCGCAGGCAATTCTCAGCTTGCTGGCTCCAGGCGTTCAACCAAAATCAATGCCGCCGGCAGTTCTGGCCCATCCGCGCGGGGCATCGCGAACATACCGGAAGTGGTAAACCCCGGCGTAAAGGCTTCCAGCCAGAACAACGTCGAAAGTGCGGGCGCCCGCAGCCCGGTTGCAGGCTCTGCGCCTCCGGTGGATCAAGCTTTGTCTACCGCGGCCACGCCTGGGCGGGAGGGCCTCGCCAGTGGCGGAGTGCCGGGCGCGGCCGGACACATGGCCGCCCGCAGCAGCGGGCAAATGATCGCGCGCCACCTCGCCACACGCCCGGTGGCCACACCGGCTTTGGCCGCCTCCCCGCAAGTAGCGGAGGAGACTCATTCGGCGGCCCGGCAAGAAGGGTCGCCGCCAGCGGATTCAAATGCGGTTACCGCGCCGTTTTCCAACTCGACGACATCCCGCAACGCTCTGCCTAATCGTGGCGAAGTTTCGCCAGGGTACGAAAAAACCGCAGCTGCCAAGATTGCCGTCACCGCTTCCACTTCGCAAGCCCGGCCGGTTGTACCTAATGCGCAACCTCCGGCAATGCAAAGCGGGTCGGGGAATCTTTCCGCGGCTTTGACGAGCGGGCCCCGGCCTCAGGCCGCCGCAAAAGTCTCCCCTGCCGCTACGGAACATCCATCGAGCGCCGAGAAAAACCCCAGCGTGGTGAATACGGAGATTAACGCCGGTGTGCCCACCGTCAGCTCTCAGGCGTCTGAACACATTCCGGAAATCGTAGAGCCCCCCGCACCCTCGAAAAAGTCTTCACCCGTCCAACGCAAGGCATCTTCCGACAGATCTGCGGCCGGGGGAAAAGCGGCAGCCGCGAATCAACCGCCCGCCAAAACCCTGCCGATATCCCACGCTGCCAAGCCAGTGGCCAAACCACCGGTGGTCACCGCCATGTCGTCGCCTCCGGCGATCATTGCATCTGCAACCGGGGGTGCTGACAGTGAGCCCGTGAAAACATCTTCGGCGCGCGCCGGGGATAATCGCCGTGCCCAGTCTTATCTCGATCATGGAATTGCGCGATTCGAGAAAATGGATATCGACGGCGCAATCTCTGATTTTGACAGCGCGTTAAGGGTTGATCCTAAGCTGGCTGCCGCCTACTATCATCGCGGGGCGGCGCGCGGCGCCCAGGGAAAGGCCGAGGCTGAGATCGCGGATTACACCCGCGCGATTGCCGCCGATCCCGGCTACGCCGAAGCTTACGTCTTCCGCGGGTATGCGCAATACGGGTTGGGGAACTCCGATGCCGCCCTGGCTGATTATGACAAGGCGATTGTGTTGAATCCGGCGATGGCCCGTCCGTACGCCATGCGGGGCCTGGCCCTGCTCAAAAAGGGCAAAGAGTCAGAAGCCGATGCGAATTTCAAGAAGGCGCTGGAACTCGATCCGGGATTGAAGGCGCTCATCGATAACGTGAGGAACGAGCGGCGAGCACGGAAGGCGCCGGCTCATTAGCTTTGCTTTTTGGCGGTCTGGATAATGACCGCATGCCGTTTACCGCAATTACATTGGCAAAAGTCCGGTACCAGATATCTGGGAAAGCGGTAAGTGCGCCGCGGCTAAAACCTTTTCCTGAAGATTACTTAACAGCGGATTCCAAAGCCTGTGTCCTAACCAGGGCCCTCGATTTAAGAATTCTCGTTCTTTAGTGGAAGCAGCGGCCTTCAGGCCGCGGAAAAGCCAGCTTAAGATATAGGGCTTCAGCCCCTGCTTCCACCAAAATGCAAAAGAGTTCTACGCGTTTGGAGTTTTGGTTGTGACTCCGACTCTGAAGTCCGCTGCCCCCACCAATGTACGATGGCGATTCCGCGCGGGAGAGATTTCTACTGGCCGAATCGGAAAAACTCCAAGGCCTGAAACCACTGCTTACCGTGAAGAGCAAAAACCCGCAACCGCAATAACCTGACAGCCGCCAACTCCGGCACCCGCTAAACTGACGCGAATTAGTTTAACTTTGAGACTAGCCGCTCATTCTCGGCTTGGCATCTAAACAGACAGCTACGCTTGGTAAAGGTAGCCGGATTTTGTAAAGGTGTTGCCCGGCCCTGACCCTTCTGGGATTCGGCTTTTTTGGGGCTCATTCTCGCACGCAAATCCATTGCCACAACTTAAAAGGAGCTCTATGAAAAAAGTATTATTGATTGCCATCTGCATCGCGTTTGCGGTTCCGGCATTCGCCGGCAACGCCCGCCAGGACACCGTTCAGCGGCTCGAATGGTCGAAACAAGTTTTGCGCGCCATTATGGATGCGCCCGACAAAGGGATTCCGGAAGAAGTTTTTAACGATGCCAAGTGCATCGCCATCGTGCCTCACCTGGTCAAGGGCGGGTTCATCGTGGGCGGCAAGCACGGCCGCGGAGTCGCGACCTGCCGCACCGGCAAGGGCTGGAGCGCGCCTGCGTTCCTGTCAGTGGGCGGCGGCAACTTCGGATTGCAGATCGGCCTGCAACAGGTTGATCTCATCATGATGATCATGAATGACAAAGGCATGCAGCACCTTCTCTCCAGCAAGTTTCAGATTGGCGGGGACGCTTCCGCCGCAGCCGGCCCCGTCGGACGCCATGCTTCCGTGGGCACCGACTGGACCCTTGACACTGAAATTCTCACCTACTCGCGCGCTCGCGGCGCATTCGCCGGCCTGACCCTCGAAGGCGCCGTAGTGCAGCCGGATGACGATTCCACCCTCGCCGCATACGGCCGCCGCGTTCCTTTCAACAGCGAACTGACGGGTAAAGTCGCCACCCCCGCCATCGCCAAGCCGTTTATCGCACAGGTCGGCTCATCGCACTTCAAGGCCGCTCGCGCCAGCGCTAAAGAAGGAAAATAAACGCAGTACAACCTTATATATAAGGATGCCGGTCGCTCACGGCATCCTTTTTACCTGAGGACAGGGTTCACCGCGTCCTACCCCCGCTTACCTTGATTGGCGGCCTCGAACCTGCGGCAGACCCATTGGGCAGAGGCTTGAGCCTGGCCAAGGGGCTGGGGTTTGCATTGACAATCAGGTGTCATTCTCGATACCATAAATTCTTTGGGTAGTCCTGCGAGTGCCCGCCTTGGGACTCCAATCGTGGCTCGTCTGCAATTGGGTTGGTTCTGCGGTTATCTTTGCAATACTTCTTCATACTCAGGAGTTCTGTATGTCAACCACTTTCCCCAATGCGCGGGAAATCGCGCGCAAATGGCATGTCATCGATGCCACCGACCAGACATTGGGACGCCTGTCTTCGCGCGTAGCCAGCATTCTCGCGGGCAAGGAAAACCCCATGTACACCCCGTTTATCGATACCGGGGACCATGTTGTGATCCTCAATTGCGCCAAGATCCGGCTCACCGGCTTGAAGAGCGAGCAGAAGCTTTACTGGCATTACACCGGGTATCCCGGCGGAATTCGCAAGGAAGAGTTCAAGAAACGTTTCGAGCGCCAGCCTCAGGCAATCGTGGAAGATGCGATCCGGGGCATGTTGCCCCACAACAAACTGGGCCGCGCCATGTTCAAGAAGCTCAAGGCTTACCGCGACGACAAGCATCCCCACCAGGCGCAGGGGCCGCAAGAACTGGTAATACCCACGCGCAAGCGCGCGTAGTTTGAGTTAGGCAACCGGTTTTGAGGATTTGATTTCAGCAACTTGGTTCAGGAGTCTGGTTCAGGAGAAACGCATGGCAGATTTGGTTCAGTACTACGGCACCGGACGGCGGAAATCGAGCGTAGCCCGCGTATTCCTGCGTCCCGGGGACGGCAGCTTTACCGTCAACGGAAAGCCCGTCGAACAGTATTTCGTCACCCCCGCGCAGCGCAGCAGCGCGCGGCTGGCTCTGATGACCACCGACATCGGCGCCACCTTTAATGTGATCGCCAACGTTTCCGGCGGCGGCATCAACGGCCAGGCGGGAGCGGTGAAACTGGGTATTGCCCGGGCATTGCTTGAGTTCAATATCGAGCTGCGCAAGACGCTGAAGAGCGCCGGCCTGCTTACCCGCGATTCCCGCGGCAAGGAAAGAAAGAAATACGGACAGAAGGGCGCCCGCGCGCGCTTCCAGTTCTCCAAGCGTTAATCATCCGGGCGTGCCCGCACTCTTGTGCACGCTCAGCCGGTTGCGGTATCGGGCCCTGGTTTTTGGCGTTGGCTTCTGCCACGTCCTTTGGTAGTTGAATCACCATTCATTGGTAAGCGGTACGGCATTTTAAAGGAACTCAATCTTCCCGGCCCCAGGTCGGGTGCGGGAATGTAATCCGAAGCGTTGCGCGGATTTTTGCCACGCCCACGATGCACACCATCCAAGGAGGTTTTTTGGCTACTATCACCATGAAAGAGTTGCTTGAAGCGGGAGTCCACTTCGGGCACCAGACCAAGCGCTGGAACCCCAAGATGAAGGAATACATCTTTGGCGAGCGCAACGGCATTTACATCATCGATCTGCAGAAGACGCTGAAGATGTTCAAAGACGCTTCCCGGTTCGTGCAGGAAGCGGCGGCCCAGGGCAAGACCGTTCTGTTCGTCGGCACCAAACGCCAGGCGCAGGACGCCATTCTCGAAGAGGCCCAGCGCTGCGGCATGTTCTTCATCAACCAGCGATGGCTGGGCGGCCTGCTCACCAACTGGGTCACGGTGCAGAAATCGGTCAAGCGCCTGAAAGAACTCGACGAGATGGCCACCGATGGCCGCTACGATCTTCTGCCCAAGAAAGAAGTCATTAAGCTGGAACGCGAGCGCAAACACCTGCAGGCCAACCTGGCCGGCATCAAGACGATGTCCCGCCTGCCCGACGTGGTTTTTGTGATCGACTCCAACAAGGAAAGCATCGCGGTGAAGGAAGCCCGCAAGCTGGGCATCCCCGTGGTGGCGGTGGTTGATACCAACTGCGACCCCACCGAAGTGGATTACGTGATTCCCGGCAACGATGACGCCCTGCGCGCCATCCGGCTGTTCACCTCCAAGATTTCGGAATCCATTTCGGAAGGCGTGCAGGCCGGCACCGACAAGCAGAAGGCTGAATTCAACGAGCGCGCGGGCCTCGACGCAACCGCCAAAGCCGAAGCCGGCGAGGCTGCCGCACGCGCCGCCGAGCTTGACCCCGAGCCCGAAATGCAGGAACCGGCCGCCGGTGAAGATCTGAAAATGGAAGAAGTGCTGGGCGCGCCTGTCCGCAAGCTTCCTTCATCGGACCCGGTTGCGGTGGAAGAGCCGGAAAAAGTCGGATCGCAGAAATAACCGCTGGCTTCGTCCGCCGGCGCCATGCGGAAACTTTTTTAGTTGCAGGCCGAAAGATTACCGGCTTGCAAATGACCGGGCTGTATTTGCAGTTCGGCGCCAATCGGCCCGCGCATCTTTCGTGGCGTGGGTCATTTTTTGTGTGCGGCCCGGCAGCGCAGCGCGCAGGCAATGCCGCTGGCACGGCGTTCAAATTTCAACCGGTTTTTTTCAACATTGCGAGGAAGGTTTGGGGACCATGGCTACAGCAGAGAGCAACAGCAAGGTTACAGCGGCGCACGTAAAGCAACTGCGGGAGCAGACCGGCGCGCCCATGATGGATTGCAAGAACGCGCTCACCGAGTGCAACGGCGACATGGAAGCTTCGATCGTGTGGCTGCGCAAGAAGGGCATCGCCACCGCCGCCAAGAAAGCGGTGCGCGCCACCAGCGAAGGCCTGGTGGTCAGCTACATTCATGCCGGCGGCAAGATCGGGGTGCTGCTCGAAGTGAATTGCGAGAGCGATTTCGTGGCCCGTACACCGGAGTTTAAGGAGCTGGTTCACGATATCGCCATGCATATCGCCGCCAGCGACCCCCGCTATATTCGCCGCGAGGATGTCACCTCCGATGCGTTCGACCGCGAGAAAGACATCTACCGCTCGCAGGCAGCGGCCACCGGCAAGCCCGCCGCGGTGGTGGAAAAAATTGTGGAAGGCAAGATGGCCAAGTTCTACGAGGAGGTTTGTCTCTACGACCAGCCTTTCATCAAGGAGCAGAGCATCTCAGTTTCCCAGTTGATTGCCACCAAGGTAGGCAAGCTGCAGGAAAACATCACCGTCCGGCGTTACGCCCGCTTCAAAGTGGGCGAAACCTCGGAAACCATTGCTGTAACCAAAACCCCAGCGGCCGGCGAAGAAAGTGCGTCCGCAGCTTCCTGATTTTGCGGGCTGCATGCAAGTGCGGCCCGGTCGTGCAACTCGCAATCGATCGGTAACAAGCACATCATGGAACCGGTATTCAAACGCATCCTGCTGAAGATCTCCGGAGAAGCCCTTGCCGGAGGCCGGGAATTCGGCATTGATGTGGCGCGCGTGCACGAGATTGCCACCGAGATCCAGGACATTGCCGCCACCGGGGTGCAGGTCGCGATCGTAGTGGGCGGCGGAAACTTCTTTCGCGGGGTGGCCGAGCAGGCCCACCGCATGGACCGCGTCTCCGCCGATCACATGGGCATGCTGGCCACCATGATCAACGCGCTGGCCATGCAGGATGCGCTGGAGAAACGCTCGGTCGAGACCCGCGTGATGTCGGCGATCGAAATGAACCAGGTGGCCGAGCCGTTCATTCGTCTGCGCGCCCTGCGCCATCTGGAGCGCGGCCGGGTGGTGATCTTCGGCGCCGGCACCGGCAACCCTTACTTTTCCACCGACTCTGCCGCGTCGCTGCGCGCGATGGAGATCAAGGCCGACGTGCTACTCAAAGCCACCAAGGTGGATGGCATTTATGACGCCGATCCCATCCTGGTGAAGGACGCAACCAAATTCCCCAGGATTTCATATATGGACGTCATCAAAAAAGGGCTGAAGGTCATGGACACTACCGCCATCAGCCTGTGCAAAGACAACAACATGCCCATCATCATCTTTAATCTGAACCAGCCCGGCAACATCCGGCGCGTAATCATGGGCGAGCGCATCGGGTCGCTGATCAGCTCGCGTCCTTAGGCCCTCACCGCGCGGCACTCTTCCTTCCGGTTTACCGCATCATGAATTTCATGCACCGTTTATTTATAATGGCGGCTCCAACAAAGCTCCTCCAGGCAAACTTATGGCCCAACTGACGATGGTTAGCATTCCCGCGCTCAAGGACGCCTATATCCAGCTCAAGATCCGCATGGATAAAGCGGTCAACGACTTCCGCAACGATCTTGCGGCCACCCGCACCGGCCGCGCCTCGGTGCATATGCTCGACGAGGTGCGCGTGGAACTTTACGGGACCGAAATGCCGCTCAACCAGGTATCGCAGGTGCATGCCGCCGAAGCCCAGTTGATCACCGTACAGCCTTACGACCCCACCGCGCTGGCGGCCATCGAAAAAGCCATCACCGCCGCCGGTCTCGGCCTCAACCCGCAGAGCGACGGCAAGATCATCCGGCTGCCCATTCCCGCGCTCACCGAAGAGCGCCGCAAGGAAATGGTGAAGCACCTGAACCGCGTGCTCGAAGAACATCGCACCGCGGTACGCAATATCAGGCGCGACGGCAACGACATCATCAAGAAGGCCATGAAGGACAAGACCATCTCCGAAGACGAGGAGCGCCGGGCGCTGGACGAAATTCAAAAGCTTACCGACGAAGAGATCAAGAAGATGGAAGAGCTTTCGAAGAACAAGGAAAAAGAAGTAATGGCGATCTAGCGGCTTCGCTAAGACGCGCTCATCGCCAGTTGTTCCATGCGGCTGCGCGCCAGGTCGGCCAGGGCATCGATGAATACCGGGGAGGTATTCAGCGATTGCGTGCGCCACAGTTTCATGCCGTGTTGCGCCGCAAATTGCTGGAAGCTGATGTCAATGTCGTACAGAACTTCCACGTGGTCGCAGACAAACCCCACCGGATCGATCAACACCCCATGATGGCCTTCTGCTTTATACGCAAGGATGGTCGCTTCCACGGTAGGTCCAATCCAGGTTCCACCCGACATGCCCTGGCTTTGAAAGGCAAATGACCAGTCAATCATGCCGGCAACCTGCTGGGCCACCAGCGTCGCGGTTTCCTTGGTCTGGCTGCCGTACGGATCTCCAGCCTGGATGGTGCGGCAGGGAACACTGTGCGCGGTGAAGATTACCGGGAGGGTGGCGCCGGCTTCGCGGCAGGCCGCGTCCCACGCGGTGCGCAGTTGTTCGGCGAAGGCCTTGATCAGCAGGGGATGATCGTGCCACGCGTCGATGAATTCAATTTTCAGCTCGGTCCCGGCTTCGGCAAAAGCGGCACGGCGATAGAGCCCGACGCTGGTGCGAGAATTTTGCGGCGCCAGGCAGATGGCCAGCGCGCGGGTGATGCCGTCGGAAACCATTTCTTTCACTGCTGTGGTGATGTAGGGCTTCCAGTTACGCATACCGACATACACCGGCAGGTCGAGCTGGCGTGATAGCGCAGCCGCCTGGGCCATGGTGATATCGGTCAGCGGTGAGCGGCCGATGAGCCCGTAGCGGTGGCTGACCTCGTCCAGGGCTTCCTGCGGAATGGCGCGGCCGCTGGTGATGTTGCGCATGAACTCCGGTACATCGGCCGCCGACTCCGGGCTGCCGTGCGCCAGCAGCAGAATTCCAGTCTTGTCGCGTCCGCTCATCGGGACCTCACCTTCTCGCCAGCACTTTCCGCGGCCGCGGTGCGAGCGCCGGCGGAGTCGTGCCCGTGCACAAATTCCACCAGGTCTTTAACTTTTTGTACTGGAGTCTCGGGCAACACGCCGTGGCCCAGATTGAAAATATGTCCGGGACGCCCGGCGGCGCGCCGCAAAATATCGGCGGCGCGCTCGCGAATCTCAGTCGCGCCGGCAAACAGCAGCACCGGATCGAGGTTGCCTTGCACCGCGCCGCGGCCACCGAGCGAATCCCACGCCTGGTCGAGCGGCATGCGCCAGTCAACCCCAATCACATCCGCGCCGGTCTCCTGCATGCTGGGCAGCAGGGTGGAGGTGTCGGTGCCGAAATAAATTACGGGGACCCCGGTGCGCCGCAGCAATTGGATCAACTTGCGCGTAGGCGCTTGCACGTAACGGCGGTAGTCGCCCGGATCGAGGCATCCCACCCAGCTATCAAAAACCTGCAGAGCGTCAGCGCCGGCCCGCACTTGCTCAGCGGCATATTCCGCGAGCACCTTCACCAGTTTATCGAGCAGCTCATCCCACGCCTGCGGGGATTCATACATGGTGCGCTTGGTATGGATGAAATTGCGCGAGCTGCCGCCTTCGATCATGTAACTGGCCAGGGTGAACGGAGCTCCGCAGAAACCGATCACCGGGACTTTCGCGCCAAAATGACGGCTGACCAGGCGTACTGACTCGGCAACGTAGTTTAGATCGGCAGCGCGGTCATCTCGCAGCGCGGTTATCTGCGCGGCGGAACGCAGCGGCTCTTCTATGACCGGGCCCTCGCCGGCCTGGAAGCTGAACTTCAGTCCCATGACTTCGAGTGGCAACAGCAGGTCGGCAAAAATAATGGCGGCGTCCACACCCAGGATTTCGGCGGCGGTGATGGTGACTTCCGCGGCAATTTCTGATTTCTTGCAGATTTCAAGAATGGAGTATTGCTTGCGCAACGTGCGATACTCGGGCATATAGCGGCCCGCCTGACGCATCAGCCAGATCGGCGTTCCTTCGTGGGGAAGGCACTTGCAGGCCTTGATAAACAGGGAATCCGGGGCTGACATCTCCCTTTGACTTTAGCATTTTTGTGCCGGGAAGAGCAGGGAGTAGCCCGAGGTTGTTGATCCGCTGAAAAAAAACGAGAGAAAGTTAACTTCAGGCGTGGGTTGTCGGTGCGCGAGTCTTCAGGAAGATTCGCTGTGTTTCGTAATCGCTGCTTTTCGGCTTCCAAGGTTACGTCGCCGATATTCGCGAAAGTGATGAACGGCCGCGTCAATTGAAACTCCCAGAACAAACCACCAGAGAGTCCCCAGGATTCCCCAGGCGGCGATGGCTAGTGCCGTGTGCTCCGTGGAAGTAAATATCACTCCGAAGGCGTATTCGGAAATTGGAGCATCAATGGTGAATAGAACCATAAACGGCCAACGTGCCGGCCCATCAAGCAGTGGTTGCGTCGAAATCCGGCGAGAGTCCAAGTGGCCGTGAACCAACAGAGATGAAGTATGGGTGCGGTATATCGGGCTCGGGCAAGTCTGTTCATGGATTCGTGCTAAGCGGTTGTCCCAAAATACGAGCGAAACAAATAACTGAAGGTTGATCGTTATACTGACCACTCAAAGAATGAGGCGGGTTCCTGATTCATTTCCAGCAGCCGCGGAAGTTCATCACAGCGGGCTTTCAGTGTAGTGCTACATACCGGAACGTCTGCGAGGACTTGTTGCGCTATATCTTGTTCTGGTTGGCCGCTAAGGCGCTCAACCGCCTGTGTGAGCACAGCGGTCACGCGACTCAGGTTGAGGACCGACTTCAGGAACTCAACGTTTGGTTGTAACCAGCGATGGGTGTAAAGGTGCCCCGAAAACTCCCAGAGCCCCGGAGGCCCACCCCCGCGGTCACGAGTCCACGCGGCGAACACCGGATTATGATCTTCGGGGTACATCAAGCAGCTGAGGTACTGCACTGCCGCGACTGCTCTGCCCACCGTATCGAGCGCCCACCACGCGCTCCACAATTGGTTTAGATCGGGAAAAAGTACTCCGTAAGTATTCAGTGCACCCACCCATCGGTAGGGTCGCGCCTTGCTACCTTCCCACGCGAGCCCTCGCTGGTCGTCAATCTCTTCAAGAATCGTCTGCCGCATAAACCGCGAAACGGCTGCACCTTGACGGGGAGTTAAATGCTTCGTAAATACCTGGCGATCAGCCAGGACCTGGTAAAAGTATTCGACGAATCCCCCGTAACCTGAACTTGTGCGAAGCAGGTCAAAACGCCAGCCCTCCATGCAAAAAGGGAGCAGGTATCGAAATAGGTCCGCTTGGATCTCGGTGTAGAGGAGGTCCTGTGTGTATTCCCAAAGGTCACCGGGCTCCGCTCGTTCGTCACGTTTCAGGCGAGCCAGACGAGTAAGATGTTTGCGTTTGTGATGATTGGCCGCCTGCGTAATTTTGTTGGGAAGAGGCGTCGTCCCCAGTCCCCGCCGGAGTGTAGCCAGTGCGCTGTTGTGAGAGGTTGTCATGCGATATTCATGCGGTCGCAGCGCAAGATAGTGGTGAAAATCCTAAGGAATCAGGCTTCCCGGAAAAAGTGCAATTGCGGGTAATAAAAAAGGCCGCCGCTTCCCCCCGAAAGCGACAGCCCTTCCTAACAAACAAGTCGAGAATATCGCGACGCTTCGGGCGCTGCAAGTTACGTTGGTAATGGCGTGAAAAGTTGCGATCGGAAATGAACTATTCAACTGCTGCAATGTCCGCGGGAATGTTCCGGCGTCGGCTCCGTTGAGAACCAGTGATAGCGTCGCCGGTACTTTACAAAGGTTTTACATCAATTGACTCAGCTTTGACGTTGATGTTTGCTCGGCCGTGTTTGAATAACTAAAGAATCCGAGCGGCGCTGCGAACTCGTACTCCAGTGTCAATCGCGTGAGGAGAAAATCAGCCATGGTGCAGAAGAGTGAAATGTGCGCGGCCTTTGCCCAGAACACGGAATCGCTTTTTCGTTTGTCCTACCTGATCACCGGGGAACAAGCCAAGGCGGAAAAGTGTTTTGTGCAGGCGCTGGAGACGGCCACCGCTTCCGCGGGCACAGTCGCCGGCAGCGATTTTGTGCTGCCTTGGGCGAAACGGGTGGTTATCAAGACCTCGATCAGCACCCTGGCGCCGGCCGGAGCGATGAATGGAGCTGCGCCGCGCGCTTTCGATCCCGCCTGTGTGGAAGACCAATTTATGGAAGCTACTGCGGCGCGGTATGATGCGCGATCCCAGGATGGCTCGGATAGGGCCGAGCCGGCCAATGACCCTCTCTGCGAAGGTCTGCTCAGCTTGAAACCGCTGCTGCGCGTAGCCTTCGTCCTTCGCTATCTCGAACTACTTTCCAAGCGCGACATCGCGCTGCTGTTGGACGTGTCCCCCGCGGTCCTGAACCGCGCGCTGCAAAGCGCGCTGGTGAAGCTGGCTGCATGCGCCGGGCCACGCTTCATGGCATTCAATGAACACACCGCAGGTCCGGCTTTTGCCCTGCGGCAAGCCGGCTCATCTGCGCAACCCGCGTAACCGAATCTATTCATCGGGAAGAGGATTTCCCATTCCACCGTCGAAACAGGGAATATCCTCTGAACTTTTCCGCGTGCTCCTGCGTATATAACCGCAGTAAAAGATTCAAAAGTTTACTTTCTTTGCGGGGCGAAAAGCGACCTTTTGCGATTCCAACCGTCTAATGAAGTGTGCAAGGAACCCGGCCATGATTGGCCCGCGCACAAAGAAAAGAAGAGGTAGCAAGATGAGATTACATGTAAGAACAAGCAAAGGGACAAACGACGCGACCGTGCTGCATGTATCCGGTCACCTGGTGGTCGGCGACGCCGCCTCAAAATTACAGGAGAACGTAACCCGTCAGGCCGCCCGGCGGCTGGTCGTGGACATTGCCAGCGTAAACGTGATCGATGGCGCCGGATTGGGCACGCTGGTATGGCTGCGCAACTGGGCCGTCTCCAGCGGACGCAAATTGACTTTTGCCAATCCCACAGCAAGGGTTCTCGAGCTGCTCGAGCTCACCCGCCTGGACGCCGTCCTCGACCTGTGCACGACCGAGGAGAAACCCGTGGCACGCCTGGCAGGCAGCTCCGCCAGCATTCAATGCTGCAGCGCCGCCGTGCGCTAACTATTGCTGAACATGGCGCCAGGCTGCCTGTGCGGCCTGGCGTTTGTTTTTCTGGTAGGGCACTATGGGCTTGCAAGCCTCTGCCGTGGAAGAAATTCCACCGTGCCGGTTGTCAAACCTTTAGGTTTTAACTCACTCCCACCTAATACCCACACTATCTAAGTTGTTGTACCCCGCTGAAATGACCCAGCGATCAGCGCCGCAAGACTCACGCCCAGCATCGCCCCCAGCAGCAGCCGTACCCATGGGACATTCCCATGCCAACCCGCCAGCTCGGTGGCGACGTCGAGGGCGTTCGCAAACGCGAAGATCGTTGTGCTGCGAATAAGCATGGGTCGTGGCGCGCGCCACCAGGCGCCGGCGGCGACTCCAGCGTAAATTCCCAGGCAGCGGTAGCAAATTGCGACTGGCGCCCCCCAAAACCACCAGGAGCGGGCGGGGTCCTGGTGGCACACCACTGAATAAAATTTCCTGATGGCGAATGCGGCCAGCCCGAAATTGAAATGCATAAGGGCAGGCGTGGCCACAGCGGCCAGGGTCAATCCCGCCGCCAGAGTGAAGAACCAAAGCCGCGGGGTCGTCCGTAGAAAGTACATGCGGGACCTACTGAATGATGCCCAGGCTTTTGCCCACTTTGCTCAACACTTCCAGCGCCTGGTCCATCTGTTCGCGGGTGTGGGTGGCGGTCATGATGGTGCGGATGCGAGCCTTGCCCTCTGGAACCACCGGAGAAGCAATCCCCGTGGCCATCACGCCCTGGGCAAACAGCTCACGGGAAAATTCCATCGCCAGTCTTCCCTCGCCGACAATGACCGGGGTGATCGGGGTTTCGCTGGCCGGGGTGTTCTGGCCCCCGATATTGAAATGCAGGTTTCCCAACTCATTTTTGAAGTAGCGTGAATTTTCCCACAGCCGCTCAATCAGCTCGGGCTCTGATTCGAGCACCTGGAATGCCGCCAGGCAAGTGGCGGCGACCGACGGCGGGTGCGATGTGGAAAACAAAAAAGGGCGCGCGCGGTGATAAAGGAAGTCGATCAGGTCGCGGGATCCGCATACGTATCCGCCCAGCGCGCCGATGGCCTTGGACAGGGTGCCCACTTGAATATCCACGCGGCCATCCATGTGGAAGTGATCGATGGTGCCGCGTCCGTTTCGTCCCAGCACACCTGAGGCATGCGCATCATCGACCATCATGAGCGCGCCGTATTTGTCGGCCAGATCGCAGAGGGCGGGCAGGGGGCCGATGTCTCCATCCATGGAAAAAACGCCGTCGGTGATGATCAATTTCTTACCCGGCAAATCTTTTACCGAGTGCAAATGCTCTTCGGCGTGGGCAGTGTCTTTGTGGCGATACACCAGGATTTTGGCGCGGGATAACCGGGCGCCGTCGATGATGCTGGCATGGTTGAGCTCATCGGAAACGATAAAATCGTCTTTGCCCAGCACCGCGGAGACGGCGCCCGCATTGGCGGCAAACCCTGATTGGAACACCACGCACGCTTCCACATTCTTGAAGCGCGCGATGGCCTCTTCCAGTTGCATGTGCAGCCGCATGGTCCCCGCGATCTGCCGCACCGCTCCTGAACCGACCCCGTGATCGTGAATGGCCTGCAGTGCAGCTTCCTTCAGCCTGGGATGAGTGGTCAGGCCCAGGTAATTGTTCGACGCAAGGTTGATGACCTTGCGGCCATCGAACGTGCATACCGGTCTCTGCTCGTCCTCAAGCACCCGCAGCTTGAAAAATGTGCCCTTCTGCCGGAGCTCGTCGAGTTGCTGGGAAAGAAATTTAATCTGGGGCCGTGCGGAGAGAGCGGTGTCCATGGCAAAACTCCTGCGGAAAGTAGTTGGAGTGGGCCGCGGAAGCGGCTATGTTTATTTGTTTCCGTTGGGGTACAACAGAATCTTGCTGGCGCATCCGCTCTTGAGCAACTCCATTCCCCTATTGAAATCACTGAGCGGCATGCGATCGGTGATCACCGGAGAAAGGTCAAGCTTGCCGGCTTTCAACAGCGCCTGCATCTGGTACCAGGTCTTATACATGAGACGGCCGTTGATTCCCTGGATGGTAGCGCCCTTAAAGATAATGTCGTCGGCAAAATTGAGACTGACGGGCTCTGAAGGAATTCCCAGCAAGGAAACCCTGCCTCCCAGCCGCAGGATGTCGAATCCCTGGCGGATGCCGTTAGGGTGGCCCGACATTTCCAGCACAACATCGACGCCGGTGCCGCCGGTATTTTCCAGGACGATTTTCTTGACGTCGTCGGTGGCCGGGTTGAGCGCGAAGTCGGCCTTCATTTGCCGGGCCAGCCCGCGGCGATGATCATTGATCTCCAACGCAAAGATTTGCGATGCCCCCACGGCGCGCGCCACCGCAATCGCGAACAGGCCAATGGGACCGCAGCCTACGACCGCCACGGTGCGCGCCGCGATCTCGCCCGCCAGCACGGTGTGCACCGCGTTCCCCAACGGATCGAGCACCGACGCGTAATCCGCGGGAATGGCGGGATCGATCTTCCAGATATTCGATTCGGGGATGCGCACGTATTCGGCGAAGGCGCCGTTTTCATCGACGCCGATGATTTTCACGTGCTGGCAGATGTGGGCCTCGCCGGTGCGGCATTGCACGCACTTTCCGCAGGCCACGTGCATCTCCGCGGAAACGAAATCGCCTTCGCGCACGCTGGTGACATCTTTGCCCACGGCCACCACGTCGCCGCAAAACTCATGGCCCGGAATCAGGGGAGGCTTGATGCGGTTCTGCGCCCACGCGTCCCAGTCATAGATGTGGAGGTCGGTGCCGCAGACCGATGCCACCCGTACCTTCACCAGGACTTCATGCGGCAGGAAATCGGGAATCGGAACTTCGCGGATTTCCGCACCCGCCCGGGCCGCGGGCTTGACGACCGCCATCATAGTTTTAGTGGAGGACATATCTAGATCGGCCGCTGCTGGCGCCGGTAGAACCAGGAAAAAAAGAGAAAGCAACCCGCTACAAAGTGATTTTAACATGCACTCACCCAGTGGATTGAGGGTGGCGACCAACAGAAAAGGCGGCCATGGTCAAAGTGTTGAGGTTGGCAAGACTGGGATATTTTTCGCGGAATCCATGGCCGCGAGAAAAAAAGCGAGTGCACGCTTCGAGCCCGCTTGCCCCGCACAAGATCCCGGGGTTGGCGGCGGAGATGAAAATTTGGGTCCGGGCGGGATTGCAGGCCGACGAAATTCTTCCGATAGTTTGATCCTCTGATCGCGGATCACTCGGGGCACCGCCCACCGCCGAAAATTTGGCGTCATGACTCCGCTGAACTTTGCATAAAAAATAAAAATAACTGTTGACAGTGAAAGTAATAGGCCCCAATATCTTGGGGAACACCGTTGACGTGCCCAACAGGTTGATGCACAAGGCTCTCAGCGGATTTCAAGGGAAAAAAATTCAGGAGGTTAACTAATGGCGACGAAAAAGAAAGCTGCAAAAAAGAAAAAGAAGTAATGAACGCGGGGGTGAACCCCGCATTTTCACTGTAGTTTTCAAGGGCCGTCGCCAAGCG
>JBBQWT010000040.1:0-17056 GCA_038210375.1 Terriglobales bacterium
GCTGCCGAGGTCACGCACGCCGCAATGGAGCCGCATTCCACGCTGGCCGCCTTCGATATCGATTCCCAGACCGGCGGGCCGGGCAGGCTCACCGTCTGGTCGTCGACCCAGGTGCCGTATTACCTGCAGCACAAGCTTTCCATCGTGCTGGAGATGGCGATGTCACAGATCCGGGTGATCAAGCCGCTGGTGGGGGGCGGGTTTGGCGGCAAGAGTGAAGTGATTCCGCTGGAAATTATCGCGGCGGTGGCGGCACGCAAGGCCAACGCCCCGGTGAAGATCACGTACACCCGCGAAGAAGTTTTCTGGGCACACCGCGGGCGGCCGCGCACCATCATCGACCTCAAGACCGGGGTAAAGAAAGACGGCCGCATCACCGCGGTGGCGGCGCGGGTCGTTCAGGATGGCGGCGCGTATTGCTCTTATGGAATTGTGACCATTCTTTATTCGGGGGCTCTGCTGGGCGCTCTCTATGACATTCCCAGTATTCGCTACGACGGCTACCGGGTGCTCACCAACAAGCCCGCCTGCGGCGCCATGCGCGGACACGGCACCGTCAACGTGCGGTTCGCCTTCGAGTCGCAGCTCGACGAGCTGGCGCGCACCATCGGCATGGATGCCGTGGAGATTCGCCGGGTGAATTTGTTGAAGGTCCCATGCATCACCATCAACGGATTGCGGGTGCAGAGCTACGGCCTGCCGGAATGCATTGACAAGGTGGCGGCGGCATCGCAGTGGACAGAGCGCAAGGGCAAGTTGGGCCGCGGCCGCGGCCTGGGCGTGGGCTGCAGCCATTATGTGAGCGGCGCCGCCAATTCGATCATCCGCTCCGACATGCCGCACTCCACCGTCAACATCAAGATTGATCGCGATGGCGGGGTGGTCATATATACCGGGGCGTCGGAGATCGGACAGGGCTCTGACACCATGGTGGCGCAGATCGCCGCCGAAGTACTGGGATGCTCGCTGCAGCGGGTGAAGATCGTCGCCGCCGATACCGACCTGACTCCCATCGACATCGGATCGTATTCCAGTCGGGTAACGTTCATGAACGGAAACGCCACCCTGCGCGCTGCCCAGGACATCAAGCAACACATCGTGGCGGCGGCGGCCGGCAAGATGAATTGCACTCCCGACGAAGTGATCATGCGCGGCGATAAGGTGTTCAAGAAAATGGCGCCGGATGGGGCTGAGGGAAAATCGGCCGCCGCAACAGAAACGTCCGCGCCGGCAGCCGGCGACCCTACGGTTTCCGGGCACGTGGAAGGCCAGATCCTGCGCGGGTCGGTGCAGCAGAAGCGTAAGGACGAAGGCCCCAAGGACCACATGAGCTTCGAAGAAGCGGTGGTTGCGGCCATTGATTTCAGCGGAGCGCTGAGCGGCACCGGCTCCTACGCGCCACCTCCCGAAGCACGGGGGGGCAAACAAAAAGGCGGCGGCGTGGGGCCATCTCCCGCCTACTCTTATGCCGCGCAGGTGGCGGACGTCTCGGTGGACGAAGATACCGGTGAGGTAACCGTCAACAAGATTTGGGCGGCGCACGATTGCGGACGCGCATTGAATCCCACGGCGGTGGAAGGGCAGGTCATCGGCTCGGTGTGGATGGGTGTGGGCCAGGCGCTGTACGAGGAGATGATCTGGAAAGATGGGCTGCTGATGAACCCGGGCCTGTTGGAATACCGGTCGCCCTCGTCGGTCGAATCTCCCGAAGTGGAATGCATGATCGTGGAAAGCGTCGATCCCGAGGGACCGTTCGGCGCCAAAGAGTGCAGCGAGGGCTCGCTGGCGGCGGTGATTCCCGCGATCGCCAACGCCATCTATGATGCGGTGGGAATTCGCCTGCGCGAGACTCCGTTCACCCCGGAGCGAGTGCTCTCCGCATTGCGCGCGCAGAAGCCGGGAAGCAAGAAACTGGAAATGACCGGCGGCCTCGATCCGACGGCGCCCGGCCGTTTTCGCGAGCATGGTGGCAGCCTGTGTTATGAGGGCAAAGGGCCGACGCGGAACAGCGCTGACGTCGCGCGGGCCGGTGCAGCGAGTTCGCGGGAACAGGCAGGCGCCGATTGAGCCTGCCTCCTTTTCAATTGCTGCGCCCGCGAACCCTGATGGAGGCGGTGTCGGCGCTCGACCGTCACTCGGGAAACATCAAGATCACGGCCGGCGGCACCGACGTGATTCCTTCCTTGAAGCAAAACCTTTTTTCGCCGGATTACGTGCTTGATCTTCGCGGTATCGCCGACCTGAGGGGCATCGCCATCGTCCCCGGAGAAGGCACTGTGATCGGGGCGCTCACCAGCCTGAGCGATCTCGAACATTCGACACACATCCGCCAGAATTACCAGGTGTTGCACGCGGCCGCTCTGACGGTGGCGTCACCCATCCTGCGAAATATGGGGACCATCGGCGGCAACATCTGCCTGGACACGCGCTGCCTGTGGTACAACCAGTCGCTTACCTGGCGAAAATCCTGCGGGTTCTGCATTAAGAAAGACGGTGACCTCTGCCACGTGGCGCCGGGGAGCGAGCGCTGCTGGGCGGCTTTCTCCGGGGACACGCCGCCGGCGCTGCTGTGCCTCGAGGCCCAGGTGGAAATCGCCGGAGCCGGAGGAACGCGCCGGGTGGCCCTGAAAGATTTTTACGAAAATGACGGAATCGCCTACCTTCGCCTGCAGAAAGATGAGCTGCTCACCCGCGTGATTTTGCCGGAATCGACGTCAGGATTGGCGGGGGCATATCACAAGCTGCGCATGCGGGGATCGATCGATTACCCGCTGGCGGGCGTAGCGGTTACCCTGAAGCAGCGCAACAGCGGCGCGCCGCACGGAGAAATTGAGCAAGCGCGCATGGCCATTACGGCGGTGAATCCGTCGCCGCGGCTGGTGGCAGGCCTCGATAAAATTCTCGCCGGCAAAATGGTGAACGATGAGTTGGCGCGGGCGGTGGGCGACCTGGCCGCCGGGGCCGCCAAGCCGCTGACCACGTCGGCGCTCACTCCTGAATACCGGCGCGAGATGGTGCGGGTGTATGCCCGGCGAACGTTGCTGGCGGCCGGGGCGCTGCTGAACTAATCGCGGTTTCGGGCTATCCTGAAGTACACCGATGATCACCGACTGCCACGTCCACATTCAGCCCGTCGAAATGTTCAAGCCGCAGGCGCTGGCGGTGATGAAAAAGAAGCGCCCTAACTTCGATCAGATCGTTGAATACTGCCGCTCGCCGCGGGCGTTTCTGAAATACCTCGATTCGGTGGGAATCGACCGCGCGGTGCTCATCAATTATGTGGCGCCCGAGCTAATGGGATTCACGCCGGCGGTCAACGAGTTCGTGGTGAAGTATTGCCGTGAGTCTCCGCAGCGGCTGATCCCGTGCGGCAGCGTGCATCCACGCCACACCACTAACGTGGTGGCTGACATGGAGCAGATCGTGCGTTCGGGCATCCGGATGATCAAGATCCACCCCCCGCACCAGTTGATCTTCGCCAACGATTATTTGAACGGAGTGAAGGAGCTGGAAATCATTTACGGCGCGGCCCAGGCCAACGATATTCCGGTGATGGTGCACACCGGCACGTCCATCTTTCCCGGAGCGCGCAACCGCTATGGCGACCCCATTTACGTGGACGACGTTGCTGTGGATTTTCCCCAGCTCAAGATATTGCTGGCGCATGGCGGGCGTCCGCTGTGGATGGACACCGCGTTTTTCCTGGTGCGGCGGCATGCCAACGTCTATCTCGACATCAGCGGCATTCCGCCGAAGAACCTGCTGCAATATTTTCCGCGGCTGGTGGAGATTGCGGATAAGACGCTGTTTGGGACTGACTGGCCGGGGCCGGGGATACCCGACATCGCCAACAATCTGGCCGCGTTCCGTGCGCTGCCGCTCTCCCCGGAAACGCAGGAACAGATACTCTCCAGGACCGCGTTGACCATGTGGCCGGCGTAAAAATTAACTACATTACATAACCATTCTTGTGGACGGTGGAGCTGGCGCGTTTCATGAAACGCACTTTGGGAACGAGCAGCCGGTAATAGGCGAGCAGGTGCTGGATGCGCTGTCTCTCGGAATTCATTTCGAGGATGGTCTGCTTGAAATCGAGATCGGCGGGCAGGCTGGCGGCGAGCGCGAATGAGAGGCCGGGAGTTTCCGCGGTGTATTCCGGCTCGTGATTACCGGTGAGAAGCAATAACTCGCGATCGAGTTCCATGACTTCGCTGAGCATGGCGGCGGGGGCGGGCTCAGGCAGGTCGTCGAGATACGTGACTTCGGCCTGTAGGAACGACCGCTCGCTGCTGGTGTCGATGATTTCGAAGCGGCGTCGGCCCTGGGTGAGAATGTCCATGCGACCGTCGTCGTGAAGCTTGAGCACGGTGACGATCTGGGCAGTGCAACCGATGGCGGCCAGCGAAGCCGGCTCGCTGCGGCTGCGGGCGATGCCGAAAACCTGTTTCTGGGAGAGGCATTCGGCCACCATTTCCTGGTATCTCGGCTCGAAAATGTGCAGTGGGAGAGCGGCTCCGGGAAAGAGTACGAGGTCGAGTGGAAACAAGGGAATGAAGCTGGCCACGGCTGATTGTAACTGTTGCGGCGGATGGCAGTGAAGGCCAGGAATGCGTCTTACCCTTCCCGAATTATCCTGAGTGATTACGCGGAGGCAAAGCAAAAGCTTCCAGTTTGTTATGCTCACCTGCAGGGAAAGGGTTCGCGCCTGGTAATTTATGCCTGAAACAGGAAGAGTGGCGGTGGTTACCGGCGCATCGATGGGAATTGGCCTGGCCATTGCCAGGCTGTTCGCGGCCAAGGGAGCCAGTGTGGTGATGGCATCGCGCGACCTGGGCCGGCAGGAGGCGGCGCGCGCCACTGTGGGCTTTCCGGAGCGCACCCTGGCGGTAGCTTGCGACGTCACGAAACATGCCGACATCGTGCAATTGCTGAAGGCCACAGTCGCCCGGTTTGGCCGGGTGGATGTCTGGGTCAACAATGCGGGTTTCGGGCTGCAGGATTCGGTGGCGGCGATGGACCTGACGGCGTGCCGTAGCATGTTTGACACCAACTTTTTCGGCGCCGTGGATGCGATGCAAGTGGTGATCCCGGTGATGAAGCAGCAACGCACCGGTTGTATCATCAACATATCCAGCGTGGCCGGACACATACCAGTGCCCTACCTGGGCGCGTATAGCGCCACCAAGTTCGCGCTCAATGCCATCGGCAAGGCGGCTCGGGTGGAACTGTTCGATACCGGGGTCCACGTAATGACGGTTTGCCCGGGATTCGTGCGCACCGATTTTTCCGCCAATACGGTCAAGGGTGCGGACCGGCGGCCGCTGGCGAAAAATATCCGCAAAGGCATTACCGCCGAACGGGTGGCGCGCGCGGTGTTGCGGGGATACACCTACAAATCTCGCGAAGTGGTGGTGCCGTGGAACCACCACATCGCCATCAAGGCTTACCAAACCTTTCCTAATACGGTGGAATGGTTCATGGGGAAAATGGCGAAGGCTTCTAACCCCGGGCCGCCGGTGGGAAATAGTTCGGGCACAGGAGTTCAGAACTGATGGAACGAGTGGACATGTTGAAGCAGGCAGTGGCGGGGAATCCCGAAGACCCGTTCGCGCGCTACGGTTTGGCCATGGAATATTCGAGCGCAGGGGAAACTGAGCTGGCGCTGGGCGAGTTCGCCACGCTGCTGCGGAAATCCCCCGACTACACCGCGGGGTACTTCATGGCGGCGCAGACCCTGGAACGGGCAGGACGCACCGGCGAAGCCCGCAAGATGTTGCATGATGGAATCGCTTGCGCGACCCGGACGCGCAATTCCCACGCTCAGGCGGAGATGGAAGACATGCTCAGCGCACTGGGGCCCGGTTAGGCCACGGACAAAAATCATGAATAAAGATGAAAACGATCTTCCTCACCATTATGTACGGGAATCGCTATCGAATATGGCCGAGGTAGTGCTGCCCAACGACGCCAACCCGCTGGGCAAGCTCTTGGGCGGGCGGCTGATGCACTTGATCGACATGGCGGGAGCGATGGCGGCGCATCGCCATTCGCGCAGCTACGCGGTGACCGCATCCATGGATCATCTTGATTTCCTGGCGCCGGTGGATGTGGGCGATTTGCTGATCTTGCGGGCATCGGTCAATCGCGCCTTTCATACGTCGATGGAAGTGGGAGTGAAGTGCTGGGTGGAAAGTTTTATCCATGGCACCACCAGGCACGTGAGCTCCGCCTATTTAACGTTTGTGGCCGTGGATCGCGAACTCAAGCACGTTCCCGTCCCGCCCGTGCTTCCCGAGACCGAGGACGAAAAGCGCCGGTATGCCGACGCCGGCCGTCGCCGGGAATTGCGCAAGATCGAAATCGAGCGCAAGCTTCAAGCCGGGCTGAAGTAACCGTTAACATCCAAAATCTAGACCTGCGGGAGCTGGGATGCGGTTATCCGGAAAAATTGCATTGATCACCGGCGCCGGCAGCGGCATTGGCCGCGCCTGCGCCGTGGCGTTCAGCCGCGAAGGCGCACGGGTGGCGCTCGCCGGCCGCAACCGCCAGAAGCTCGAGGCGGTGGCGGGCGAAACTGGCGGGCTGGTGGTGGCGGGCGATGTGGGCAAGAAGGAAGACGCGGCGCGCATGGTCGCGGAGACGGTGGAACGCTTTGGCGGAATCAATATTCTGCTGAATAATGCCGGGTATTTGGCGGCGGGCACCGCTGAAAGCCACACCGAGGACGAGTGGGAAGCGACTTTCCGCACCAACGTCTACGCGGTCTGGCAACTTTCCCGGGCGGTGCTACCGCACATGCGCAAGACCGGGGGCGGCTCCATCATCAATATTTCATCGGTGCTGGGGCTGGTGGGCGCTCGCAACCGAGCGGCCTACGCGGCCTCGAAGGGCGCGGTGACGATGTTCACCAAATCCATGGCACTCGATCACGCCGAGGAAAATATCCGGGTCAACTGCATTTGTCCGGCTATCGTCGATACTCCGCTGGTGGCGCCGTTCGTCACCGCCGCGCCCGACCCCGCGGCGGCGTTGCGCGAGCGCATCGCGCTGCATCCCATGGGACGCCTGGGCCAGCCCGAAGATGTCGCTTCGTTTGCGCTGTATCTGGCCAGCGACGAGTCATCCTGGGTCACCGGCGCCGCGTTTCCGATCGATGGCGGTTTCACGGCGCGTTGAAGCTTAAAGCGTATAATTTTTTTAGCATGGGCTGCGTTCTCACCCGTTTTTCTTCGCCCCATTCACAGAAGATTTCAGGCTCCGCGGCCACGCAACGGCAGGCTTGGCTTCATCCAATTCGCAACTTCTGAAAGGAACCATCAACTTGGGAGCTCACGTTCATCCGGGACCGCCGGCGCAGGGGCCTCAGCCTCTCCCCGGGGTACAAAACATTATTGCGGTCGGTTCAGGCAAAGGCGGGGTGGGCAAAACCACGGTCGCCGTGAACCTGGCGGTGGCATTGGCCAAACTGGGCCAGCGCGTAGGCTTGCTCGACGCCGATATATACGGGCCCAACGTGCCGTTGATGATGGGCCTCAGCGCTCAGCCGGCGGTATTGCCCGACAACAGCATCGAGCCCCTGGAAAATTTCGGAGTTCGGGTCATCTCCGTGGGTTCACTCAATCCCGGCGACAAACCGCTGGTGTGGCGCGGGCCGATGCTGCATTCCATCATCAAGCAGTTTTTGCAGCAGGTGAAATGGGGAGAGCTCGATTACCTGATCGTTGATCTGCCGCCCGGCACCGGCGACGTGGTGATCTCGCTCATCCAGACCGTGCCTCTGACCGGTGCGCTGGTGGTGTCAACCCCTTCCGACGTCAGCTTGCAGGATGCGCGCAAGGCCATCGAAATGTTTCGCCAGGTACGGGTTCAGATACTGGGCCTGGTGGAAAACATGAGCAACTTTGTCTGTCCCCACTGCGCCCATGAGATCGACATCTTCTCCAAGGGCGGGGTGGAACGCACCGCGCAGCAGTTTGGCGTGCCCTTCCTGGGGACGGTGGAGCTGAGCGCTTCGATCCGCAAGGGCGGGGATTCAGGAGCCCCGACGGTATTGCAGGGTGAACAGTTTGCCCAGAGTAAATCGTTCTTCGAGATTGCCCGGAAAACCATGTCGGGGGCCTCGCAACAGGGCGCCGGGGCGGGGAGCGTGATCAAAATCTCCTAGTGCCATCCCGAGAAGTCACATATTGGCACTCATGGCCAGTGAGTGCTAAAGATTGACAGGGCCACGCTCCGATTTTATAATTGGGCTAGGGATTGTCATCGGATTTGGTGCATAACTTATTGTTTTGATTGGGCTTAATGGTTCCTTTAGCGCCAAAAGGGTTAAGAGAGCGCGAAATCTTAACTGCGATTATTGATACCTATATTGCTACCGGAGAGCCGGTGGGCTCGCGCACCCTTTCGCGAACTAATAAGAACGGTCTGAGCCCGGCGACCATTCGCAATGTAATGTCGGACTTGGCGGATTCGGGGTTTCTGGACCAGCCGCATACATCCGCTGGACGCATTCCTACCGCCGAAGCCTATCGTTATTATGTCGCGCAGATCACGGGGACGGCACGGCTCTCCCCGGCCGATGAAGAAATGATCTCCAGCTCGTTCCAGGGTGTGGGCGATGTGGATGAATTTCTGGAGCGCACCTCGCACGTGCTTTCACTGGTTTCGAGCGGCGTTGGCGTGGCGGTGGCCATCGGCGGCAGCAAGACCACCTTGGACCATGTATATTTTTCGCGGCTATCGGTGCAGAAGGTACTGGCAGTGGTGGTGACCGGAGCGGGCGTGGTGCGCGACCGGGTACTGCGTCTGCCTCGGGATTTCAGCCAGGACGAGCTGGACACGGCGGCGCGCTTCATCAACGAAAATTTTCGCGGCTGGGCGATGGACGAACTAAAGAGCGAGATCGCCCGCCGCATCGACCAGGAGCGCAGCGAATTCGACTTTCTGATGGAATCGATCGCGCAACTGTACCGCGGAGGCGCGCTGGCGGCCGACGAGCCGTCGCAGGCGGTTTTTGTCGAAGGCGTCGCCAACTTGGTGGCCAGCGAGCGCGGAGGTTCAGACCTCGACAAGGCCCGGCTGGGAGAGATGCTGCGCACTCTTGAAGAAAAGCAGCGGCTCATCGAACTGCTTTCCGCCTATCTCGATGCCCGGCAGGAAACGGTCAGGGTGGTCATTGGATTGGAAGACACTGTCCCTCAGATGCGCAATTTTGTGCTGATCGGGGTGCCGGCCCGGGTGGGCGGCGAAGTGATGGGATCGCTGGCGGTGATTGGTCCGACGCGCATGGATTATGAACACACCATTACCGCGGTCTCGTATATCGCGCGGTTGTTTGACCAGGTATTGAACGAGAACGCATGAAGATTCCCATACGAATGAAACGGCAGAATTCCAACCCGAAAAGCGGGCCCGACGAACCCCTCGCGGACAAGAATTCAGCTGGGCCCGGCGCGGAAAACCCGGCTGGGGATGCAGGTGAAGACTTCCTGCCCTCTGCGGACCAGAATACTGGCGGGGCCGGGCGAGAAAACGGCGACGCTTCGGGCGCGGCCATCACGGATGGCGGCGAAGTCATTCCCGAGACTGAAGCGGACCCGCGGCGGGTGCCCTCCGGCGCCGGCGTCGGCGCGGGCGCGGCGCCCACCGAGGCGGTGCGCAAGGCGGTTGCCGAGCGCGACCAGTTATTGGACCGGCTGGCGAGGCTGCAAGCGGAATTTGATAACTATCGCAAGCGCAGCCAGCGCGAGCAGGCTGAGTTCAAGCAATATGCTTCCACCGAAGTGGTGCGGGCGCTGCTTCCGGTGATCGACAATTTCGAGCTGGCGCTGAAGACCCAGGCAAAAGAAGGCGACTTCCGCACCGGCATCGAGCTCATCCGCAAGCAGCTTTACGACGTGCTGGCCAAACTGGGGCTGGAGGCCATTCCGGCCAAGGGCGAGATGTTCGATCCGCACGTTCACGAAGGTATTGAGATGGTGGAAACTGACGAGGCGCCGGACAACACGGTGCTCGAAGAATTGCAGCCGGGATACCGGTTTAAAGACCGCATGCTGCGCCCCGCCATGGTGCGGGTGGCGCGCAATGGCGGGCATTAGAAATTCCGCGGGATGAATATCCGCATCAGTTGTGAAGCCCGGGGGCGTCAGGCCGCCGCAAAAACAGTGGAAGCGCAGCACATCAGGAGAAAACTTGCCGGCCAACGCTAAAAGAGATTACTACGAGGTGCTCGCCATCGAGCGCAACGCCAGCGGGCCGGAGATCAAGAGCGCGTATCGCAAGCTGGCGATGCAGCATCATCCCGACCGCAATCCCGGAGACGCCGAGGCGGAGGAAAAATTCAAGGAGGCCAGCGAGGCTTACTCAATTCTGGCCGACGCCGACAAGCGCTCGCGCTACGACCGTTTCGGGCACGCGGGGGTGGCGGGCGGAGGCGCGGAATCGAGCGGCTTTGGCGGCTTCGACGACATTCTCGGCGACCTGTTCGGTTTCGGAGAAATGTTTGGCGGGGCCGGCAGGCGTACCCGCGCGCAACGTGGCGCCGATCTGCGCGAAGACCTTACCCTGGAATTTGCCGAGGCCGTGTTCGGCATGAAGATCGATATCAAGGTGCGGCGCCGCGAGCCATGCGGCGACTGTAGCGGCAGCGGCGCGGCCCCGGGCAAGGCCCCGATCAAGTGCACCACCTGCGGCGGGCAGGGCCAGGTTCGCTACCAGCAGGGTTTCTTCAGCGTCAGCCGCACCTGCTCGACCTGCCAGGGCACAGGCATGGTGAATCCCGATCCCTGCAAGCGCTGCCGCGGCGATGGCCGCGTGGTCAGAGAGCGCACGGTGGCGGTGAATGTGCCGCCCGGCGTTGAAGACGGCACCCGAATCAAATATCCGCAACAGGGAGAAGCAGGCAAGCAGGGCGGTCCCGCGGGGGACCTGTACGTTGTCCTGCGAGTGAAAGAGCACGCATTTTTCGATCGCGAAGGCAAAGACCTGCGCTGCGTAATGCCCCTGTCGTTTCCCCAGGCGGCGCTGGGCGCCGACCTGCTGGTGCCGACCATGGAAGGCGACCACCGGCTGAAGATACCTGAGGGCACCGAAGACCGCTCGGTCTTCCGCATTCGCGGCAAGGGAGTACCGGCGCTGGAAGGCCACGGCAAAGGCGATCTCTACGTGGAAGTGCGCATCCCCACCCCACGGCACCTGAGCAAGCGCCAGCGCGACCTGCTGGAAGAGCTCAATTCCACGCTCAAAGTTGATAACAAGCCGCAGCCCCGGTCATTGCTGGGCAAGGTCAAAGACATCTTTGGCTGATGCGGCGGTGGTGACGATGTTACGATTAGAACACCACCAGCTGCGGGTTTGATCCGCGGCGAGGATAAGATGCAAGCGTTGAGCAAGGCAAAATTTCGCGGCGGCCGTCTCCAGTCTACGATCTGGCTTCGGCTTCTATGCCTGGTTCTCATGGTCGGGCTGGTGGGGGCTGCGGTTCATACCCATCAGGACGGCCACCTGGACTGCGAAAAGCATTGCCCCAGTTGCGCATCCTTTCATTCCACCCCGGTTTCGATTTCCGCTCATGTCGCCCCCACCTCTTTTTTCCTGGAACCAAAGACAGTTTCTGCCTCGTCGGTGCCGGCCTCGGTGCTGCTCTGCTACAGCCTCTCCATTCGACCTCCTCCCACGGCTTAGTCCAGCCACTCGCTTACCTGTTTTATAAGAGTTTTGCTTGGGCCAAGTCATCAGAGCCTCGTATCCGGGCGCACCGCGTCCAGAAGCGAGCGCTCCAGGAGAGTTCGATATGAGTTTATTCGCCGCAATTCCATCAACAGAACATGGTTCGCATTTTTCCAAATTTAAGCGCGCCCTGGTGGCCGCGTGCCTGCTTGCAGTGATCATGCTGCCGGCGGACACGGCCTGGGGCCAATCACTGGGCAATGCCGGCACGATCAGAGGCTCGATCGCTGACCCGTCGGGCGCCATCGTGGCCGGAGCCAAGGTCACGGTCCGCAACCCAATCACCGGGTATTCCCAGGAAACCACCAGCGGGCCAGACGGCGCCTTTCAGCTTTCCAATCTTCCTCCCAACCCCTATCACCTGGAGATCAAGGTTGAGGGATTTGCGACGTTCAGCCAGGACGTGCCAATCCGCAGCGCGTTGCCGGTGCAGGTGAGCGCCAAGCTTGCAGTCGCAGGTTCTTCCACTACCGTGGAAGTGGAAGCGGCGGGCGCCGATTTGATCGAAGTCGATCCCAGCTCCCATACCGATGTGAACCGTAACCAGCTTGAGAAAATTCCCTCCGCCGACCCCGCCGGGGGGCTGAGCCAGGCCATCACCTACAGCACCGGTGGCGTGGCCGCGGATGCCAATGGCTTCTTTCATCCGCTGGGCGATCATGCCCAGGTGTCTTTCGTAATTGACGGTCAGCCCATCAGCGACCAGCAGAGCAAGGTTTTTTCCACCCAGCTTCCGGTGAGCGCGGTGCAGAGCATGGAGCTGGATACGGGATCAAGCAACGCCGAATTTGGCGACAAGACCAGCCTGGTGGCCCAAATCACCACCCGCTCCGGGCTGGGCGCCAAGCACATCTTCGGGAACGTGGATTCGTCGTACGGATCATTCGGCACGGCGATCGGCAGCATCGGTTTCGGTTTCGGCAACGATGGAATGGGCAACTTTCTGGCGATTGACGGCAGCCGGAGCGGGCGTTTTCTCGATACTCCGGAGTTTCGCCCGCTGCACGATATTGGCAACAACCAGACGGTCTTCGATCGAGCGGATTTTCAACTTTCTCCCAACGACATCATCCACTTGAATCTGTTTGCGGCGCGGAACTGGATACAGATTCCCAACAGCCTTGACCAAGTTGGCCAGGACCAAAGGCAAAAGGTCGTGACCTGGAGTGTGGCCCCGGGATACCAGCATACGTTCAACGCCAACACTCTTCTTACCATCAATCCTTACGTGCGCAAGGATCAGTTCGAGTATTTTCCCAGCGGGAATGTGTTTGCTGACACTCCGATTTCCAGCGGGCAGAACCGCCACCTGTTCAACTACGGCGTAAAGAGCGACATCTCCCATCAAATGCACCGGCAAACGCTGAAAGTCGGCATTGACCTGAAGCAGACCCGGTTGTTTGAGGAATTCCACTTTGGCATCACTGATCCGGGATTCAACGCAATCTGCGTGGACGCCGCCGGAAACCCGGCGGGGACGGCTGCCTTGACTAATCCGGCGGGGTGCGCCGCCCTGGGATTTACCGCCAACCCGGGACTGCTTCCCGGCCTGACGCCTTTCGACCTTGCGCGCGGGGGCTCGCAGTTCCAGTTCCGCAGCCGCCACAACATCAACCAGTATGCCATCTACGCGCAGGATTCCATCACCGCCGGGAACTTCGTCTTCAACGTCGGGCTGCGTGGCGACTTGTACCGCGGATTGGTCGCGGCCAGCGGCCTGGAGCCGCGGGCGGGCGTCGCCTACAACGTGAAGAAGACGGGCACGGTGTTGCGCGCCGCGTACTCCCGCACCTTCGAGACTCCGTTCAACGAGAACCTGTTGCTGTCGAACGGCACCGGATCCGGCGGGCTGGCGCAAAACGTCTTCGGCGCCAGCGGCGTATCTCCGCTTGAGCCGGGAAGGCGCAATCAATACAACGTGGGATTGCAGCAATCCATCAGCCGCTGGGCCATCGTGGACCTCGACTATTTCTGGAAATACACGCGCAACGCGTATGACTTCAGCACCTTGCTGAACAGCACCATCACATTCCCCATCGCGTGGAACAAGTCGAAGCTGGACGGCTTTACCGGGCGGGTCAGCAGCACGAACATAAAAGGATTTCAGGCCTACTGGACGTTCGGACACACCCGCGCGAGATATTTTCCGCCGGAATCGGGCGGGCTGATTTCGGTGCAACCGGCGGGCCCATTCCGCATCGATCACGATCAGGTGCTGCAATCCACGGTCAACCTGCGCTACCAGCGGCCGAAGAACGCCGAGTGGATCGACCTGAGCTGGCGTTATGACAGCGGCCTGGTGGTGAGCGGGGTGCCGGACGTGGCGGCCACGCTGAACCTGACCGCGGCGCAGCAGACCGCCATCGGATTTTCCTGCGACGGCAATGCGGCCACATTGACCAACGCGATCACGGCTTGCAATGGAGTGGGCAGATCAACCCTGTTGACCCTGCCGCAAACCGGAACTGAAAACGACGATCACAATCCTGACCGGGTCAAACCGCGAAACATATTCGATGTGGGCGTTGGCACCGACAATCTGTTCCACAGCGAAGGCCGCAAGCGTTGGGTGGCGTCGGCGCAGATCGTAAACCTCGCCAACAAGGTGGCGGTGTACAACTTCCTCTCCACATTCAGCGGCACCCATTTTCTGCAGCCGAGGAGTGTGACCGGACGCCTCGGGTTTACCTTCTAGTCCAGGGAGGTGTAGGTGGGGAGCTTCGCGGATGCGGAACTCCCCGCTCACCACCTTTCAAGGCATGACGCTCAAGAAATCAGGGTGACCCACAGCGCCGAGGTCATTCGCCCTTATCGCCGGAGGTCTTCACCTGCGGGGCGTTTTCCTGCGTATGTTTCCAGGCGTTGGTGGAATGCTCGTGCGCCTGGCGGGTAAGCTCGTGGGCTGTGAGATGATCTCCCTTGCCGTGGGCAGCGGCAGCTGCGCTGTGGGCGTCAGCAGCCAGGTTGTGAAGTTCCGCGGCGCGGTTGTGCGGGCTCTGGGGCATGGTTTCTCTCCTGCGGGTTGGATGCGGTTTGGGAGGGATGTGGGTTGAGTTATAGGCTCTTCCGCCACATTACCAGCGATTTGACGAGCGCTTCTTCCAGCCACAACCGGAAGCGTTTTTCGGTGTTGGAGTAGTCTTCGGCGTAATTCACTTGAAATGGTTGGCTTGAAGCGAGTTCTACATTTTTTGATTCGGAAACAAAAACCACCACAATCCCAAATAGTCCTCTAAACTTCGACCCAATCGCGTGCGCTTCAACCGTAATCGCCGAGTGCCCAATAGCTAAAATAACCAGGGATCGAGCCTGGTCATAGTCCCTTATATTTGGCTCGTAAGGCAAAAACCATTTTCGCGGTTTCAATCCCTCGATTCCGGCTGACGTGGTTGCGAATCTCAGTTTTTTGCTTCCTTCCCCAACTTGTTTGGTCAATTCCATTTCCAGTTCGTGCAACCGTTTTTCAGTAACTTCCATAAGACGATCCGCGGAGGCTATTGCTCGTAGCCACACACTTGGCTCCAGACTTGGGGTCGGACGGGACACCACCTTCTTCAACGATGCTATGGCTTCCTCGACGGTATGAATAGGCTGGACATCCGCCGCAGCCAGGGTCGCCTGGAAAAGCGCCCGTTTTTGAACGTCGACGAACAGAAAAACTAACAATCGCAGATCGCCTTCATCGGCTGCGGCAAGTGAATCAAGGTACCGCGCGCGATCATCGCGCGTGATCACAACCGGGAACCAGCCTCCTTTAATGAAAATCAAGCTGGCAAGGGTACGCGCCACGCGACCGTTTCCGTCCTGATAGGGATGAATCTGGGTAAACCGATGGTGCATCCAAGCTGCCTCGACCTCTACCGGAGTGCCACGATTTAGGTGATCGTGGTGCAGTTCAAGAAGCCGCTCCATCTCAGAGTCGACTTGCTCCGGCGGAGAATACTGATGCGTCGTGCCGTCAGGGTGGGAAGGATTATTCGGCTGTTCCTTATATCTTCCTTTTCGCAACTTCATTTCAAACATCTTTCCAAACTGATCCATGACCATTGTGGTGTCCTGATGGCGTAAGAGCGCTACATGCAGCTCGTGAATATAACTTTTGGATAAAGGGCGATCCCCTTTAACGAATTGAAACAACCCTTCCAAAACCTCAAGGTGATCTCCGATAATTTCGGCGACCAGTTTTGACGGCTTTTCACCCGCAGTGTAAGGAATTAAATCGGCCCTGATGCCCCTTTCGATCAAGGTTCGAGTGACTCCGCGGTCGACGTTATACACTCCTTCGATTTGTCCAGTCTCAATCGCCCACTCGCGGGCGAGCCTTTGGCTGAACTCATTCAAGACCTCATTGCGTTCGAGATCGGCGCGCTGATCGTTCCAGAAGACCAGGAGCGGCCCGAGTTCGCCGTCGCTGAGCGAGGATAAGTCTTCTGGAAGGTCCTCTATCGGGCGCCAGACGTGAACCATGATTTCTCCTACCTGGAAGGGACTGCAATACGTAACGCAGGTTTAAACATCATCCCATAATGACACAGCGGAGTAGCGAGCCGAATTCTCCAAGTGAGCGGAGGCACCTCTATCCGAAAGGGGTTGGCCTCAACTGAATGCAAACTCTTGATTTGAAGCCGACTCATGCAGCCGTCAAGCACAATTCATGAAATCTTAAATACATTGCCCGATAATTCTTTTTTGTCCGAACGTTCAAACATAAGAGCGGGGATATATTCGTTGACCCCAGAACCATCGAAAACAACTGTGAGCCTGTCGAGCCCGTGGCGAGCCAAAACCGTTCCTTCTTGATTTAGATTTCCACGAAATGCACATCCGACGAATTTAACGCGGTCCCCTATTCCAAAATTATTGTTTTTCATATACCAAAACCTCCTTCGAATTGCCAATGAAGAGTAACCTTGGCTTTGCCATCAATCATTACCTGGGTAGGTGCTTTTTGATCCCGATGGTGGAAAAACGCGATGCCACTCTACCGGTTATGATGTTGCGTGCTTTTTTATCTTTCCGGATCGATTGAATATTCTCCTGACTACGGCAAGGGGTGGCGGCGGGAGTTGACGCCGTTTTTGACTTCGCTGGGCCACCGAGTCTATGACCCGGCGCTGGATGAGAAGAAGAACCTGACTCCCGAAGAGCTGAAGAATTTTCGCCGCTGGAAGACTGAAGACGTCAGCCTCTTCCAGGCGACCATCCGCAAGATCATCGATTACGACCTCAACATCATCGAGCAGAAGTGCGACGCGGTGATCGTGCTTTGGGATGAATACGCCACCAAAGGCGCGGGCACCCACGCGGAGGTCACCGCCGCTTACCGTCG
>JBBQWT010000041.1:0-16307 GCA_038210375.1 Terriglobales bacterium
CACACGGAGCAAGACCAAATAGGGAGGGAGCCGGATGTTGCAAAACGCCCGGCAGGAGCCTGCTCGGCCCCTTACAACCTTCGGGTAGGTCGCTGGAGCCCTCGCAGTAATGCAGGGCCTAGAGGAATGACCGTTACCCGCTCGTGGTCAAACATGCGCGGGAACAGAATTCGGCTTACAGGTCCGCTTGCTATACGCGCCCCTTTTTTCGGAAACGAGAAAAGGGGCATCATTTTGCCCCTTGGGTTGAATCTCCCCCATAAGCCCATCTCAAACCCGCAGCGCCGCCCGCTCCCGCCGTTCGGCATACAGAGGAAATGCGTCCGCCAGCTCGAGCACTTCCCCGCGAATGCGCCGCAGCACCGCGGCGTCGCTGCGATGGTGGAGGGCCTCGTTGATCAACCGGCCGACCACGCGCATTTCTTTTTCTTTCATGCCGCGGGTGGTGAGCGCTGGCGTGCCCAGGCGAATGCCGCTGGGCTTCATGGGAGGGTTGGTGTCGAACGGAATGGCGTTCTTGTTCACCGTAATGTTGGCTTCTCCCAGCGCCTTTTCCGCTTCGCTGCCCAGCATGCCCTGCGCGAACACATCTACCAGCATGAGGTGGGTATCGGTGCCGCCTGAAATGATGCGGTAGCCTTCGCCCGCCAGCACTTCCGCCAGCACCCGCGCGTTGGCGATGATCTGCTGCGCGTATTGCTTGAATTCCGGTTGCATGGCCTCGCGAAAGCACACTGCCTTGGCGGCGATGATGTGCACCAGCGGGCCGCCCTGGATTCCCGGAAAAACGTTCTTGTCGATGGACGCGCCGAATTCCGCCTTGCTCAGGATCATCCCCGCGCGCGGGCCGCGCAGCGTCTTGTGCGTGGTGGTGGTCACAATATGCGCATGCGGAACCGGCGATGGATGCGCGCCGCCGGCCACCAGCCCGGCGAAATGCGCCATGTCCACCACGTACAGCGCCCCCACCTTATCGGCAATGGCGCGCATGCGGGCAAAATCGATGATGCGCGCGTACGCGCTGCCGCCGCCAATGACCAACTGCGGCCGCTCCCGAACCGCGATCTCTTCGAGCTCGTCGTAATCAATCACCTCGGTATCGCGGCGCACTCCGTAAGGAACCACTTTGTAGGTCTTGCCGGAAAAATTCAGGTGATGCCCATGGGTCAGGTGGCCGCCGTGCGCCAGGTTCAATCCCAGGATGGTGTCGCCCGGTTTCAGCACCGAGAAAAACGCGGCCATATTGGCCTGCGAGCCCGCGTGCGGCTGCACGTTGGCAAACTCCGCGCCAAAAAGCAGCTTTGCCCGGTCGCGCGCCAGGTTCTCCACCACGTCGGCGAATTCGCATCCGCCGTAATAGCGTTTCCCGGGATACCCCTCCGCATACTTGTTGGTGAACACCGAGCCCGCAGCTTCGAGCACAGCTTCACTTACAAAGTTTTCCGAGGCGATCAACTCCAGCCCCTCATGCTGCCGCCGCGCTTCGTGATCGATGGCCGCCGAAATTTCAGGATCGGAATCGGCAAGCGATTGCTTGAATTGAGATGTGGTCATGGGATTTCTTCGGTCTGATCAATATTACTTGAAACTCAAAATCTATTTTCCCGCCGCTCCCACCGGTCGGAGGCCAATGGCCGTCGCACCCCGCGCCTGGAAAATGGTATCTTGGCAATCATATTGCCGCAAAACAGGAGCACCACCCGTGGATAGCCAACACGTAAGCACCATTCCGGCGCCGCCAAAATTCATCACCTTTGAGATTCGCGGGTATACCGCCCGCCTCACCCTCAATAACCCGCCGCACAACGTGCTCACCGTTCCCATGATGGATGAGATCGCCGAGGGCATCGAGAGCCTCAATCACCAGGCCGAGGTCAAGGCCATTCTGCTGTGTTCGGCCACCAAAACGTTTTCCGCCGGTATCTCGCTGGAAGATTCCAAGAGCGATCGCGTATTTCAAACCTTGAACGCCTTCAACCGGGTGTTCAACGCCATCCGCGAAATCTCCAAGCCCCTGATCGTCGCGGTCAACGGGCCCGCCATCGGCGCCGGCGCCGAGCTCGTGGCCTTCGGCGACCTGGTCATTGCCACCACCAACGCCAAATTCGCCCAGCCCGAAATCAAGCTGGGCATCTTCCCGCCCTTCGCCGCGGTCATGCTTCCGCAGTTGATCGGCCCCAAGAAAACCTACGAGTTAATTCTCACCGGGGAAGCGCTAAGCGCGGAAGAGGCCCTGCACCTGGGTTTCGTAAACCGCGTAGTGCCGGAAGCGGACCTCGGCAGGGTGGTCGATGACCTGCTGTTACGCATCGGCGAATTCAGCGGACCGGTGTTAGGTTTTGTAAAAGAAGTAATTGGCAGCTCCATCGGGGTGCCCCTGCGCGAGGCCATGAAGAACTCGCAAAGTATCTACCTGAACCAGTTGATGGACCTGGAAGATGTGCAGGAAGGGTTAAGGGCGGTAATAGAAAAGCGCAAGCCGGTGTGGAAGAACAAATAGCGGATTCCACGAAGGAACCTCTTAAGGGTTTTGCCTTTAGTGGAAGCAGCGGCCTTCAGGGACTGAACCTCAACTAGAGCACTCGATTAAGGAGTTTTCGTTTTTTGTGGAAGCAGCGGCCTTTCAGGCCGCGGAAAAACCGGTTTTAGATTTGGGGCTTTAGCCCCGGTGACGCGTGCTTGCAGATCAAAGGTCTCGCCTTCATCTGCGACTTGGGATTTCGGTTTATTTAAGATCAGCGCAGCTTTTTATTTTCAGACCGGTATTGGTTCTCGTCACAGCGGCTGAAGCCGAAATTCTAAAGGGCCTCTATCCAGCGGCCTGAAAGGCCGCTGCTTCCACCAAAAAACAAAACCGTGTCGATCGGCAGCACTCTCAAGAGTTTTGTCATTCTGACGATCCCCGGCTTCACCGGGGTGAGGAAGAACCCCTACCCTCTGAGAGCTCTTCGCGGCCACGGTTTTCGCTGGCGCTCGCTGCAACATCGCCTGCTGCCCAACCCTCGCAAGCTCAAAACGCCGAAGCCAGAAACCGCGACAGGTAAAACGCGTCAAGATATTTAAACGGCGTCTCCCCAATGGTGTAATGCCCGCAGGGCAACTCCGCCACCTGCAACTTCATCTTGTGGCGGCGAAATTCATCCACCACCTGCCGCGATAGCTCGGGAAGAAACGTCATATCGTACTTCCCATACACCACCAGCGAAGTCTTGGCCTTCCTCCCTTCGAACTTATGGAAGTACGACATCGGACTCACCGCCAGCAGCAGTTTGCGCAGCCTCTCCACCCCAATATGTTCCAGGCTCTCGCGCACGTGACGGGTTGACTGCCCGGTCCAGATCACGTCGCCAAAGTAGGTGGACGCGTGGTTGAACGCGTTCACCCGCAGCCGGTCGTCATGCGCGCTGGCGATAAACGCGTAACAGGAGCCCAGGCTGGTGCCCACGATCCCGAAATCCTTATAACCCTGGGTCTGCAGCCAATCCACGCAGCTCCGCACATCGGTCACCGCCTGCCGGCAGGAATCAATGGTGCGGCCGATATTGGCCGACACCGCGTAGTCGGAGCGCTCGGTCTCCGCCGGCCGCCGCAGGTCGTGATAGGGCTTGCTCATGCGCAGAGCCGAAATGCCCAGCCAGTTGAACACCCGGCACAGAGCGTTGTGGCTCCAGGGTTGCGCGTTCCACTGCGGCAACACGATAACCGCCGCGCGCCGCTTATAAGCCATCGAGGGGACGGCATGGGCGGGAAACCAGCGCGCCGAAACCAGGTTGTTTTCCGGATACGGAGAAGCCACCGGCGAAGTAAAGCGCAGAAATTCCGCGACCTCGGTCTGTCCATGCGCCCGCGCCTGAGGCCCGGGACTTTCCGGCCCCGCGGCATCCACCACCGTATCTTCCAGGCGGAAGTCGGTAGGCGTGACATAAGAGAAAAACCGGTCGCTGTCGGCGATGATCTCCCGGTTCAGCTCCCCCAGGTATCGCTCCGCCGCCTCGTCACTGAGCTCTTCGGGATGCGAGGGATATTGGCCGTTCACCTCCGGCCACAAGCGCGTCCAATCCACTCCCCATTGCAGCGGCCGCACCACCCGATTGGTGTCCCGCGTAGTAAGAAAGTTCTCCCACTCTATGATTCGCTGTGCATAGCTCTTGATCGCCATCTTTATTAACTATACAAGAGCTTTTTGCGGGTACTTGGCCGTGCGTTCCAGGACATTCCAGAGAAAACAAAACCGCTTATCCGCCTCACGAATTTCTGCCCCAGAAGAAAATCCACACAATCGGTTGTCATTCTGACGATCCCCGGCTTTATCGGGGTGAGGAAGAACCCCTACTGTTCCACAAATTTTCTTCACGATGGGTTCTTACCGCACATCCCCCAAATTGCGTGGAGTCGTCAGGAATCCGCCTGACTTTGGCAGGATTTGCAGATGCAGCGTCCCATCTTTTGGGTTTACAGTCTTGCGGCTTGACCTGCCGCGCGAATTTGGGGTAGTCGTCTTTACCTCATCGACGGCGAGGAGCTGGTGGATTTCTAGTTTGTAGCGGCAGCAGGCCTGGTGTCCGACGAAACGCCCGGGATCGGTGAACACGCAGATCAAAGTCAGCCGATGCAGAGACTGGGGCCATTAAAAAATCAATGCTGAGGTTGTGCCGACCTCTTCGACCGCCAAATCCAGTACACAAGCAAGGGGTGGAGAGCTGCCAAAGGAATTGCCACTAGCCAATCTTCCCAGGTAAATGGCACACGCACTACCTTAAGCACGTCACCAGGGCCCGTCTCTATATAATGTGGCAATCCATGAGTCACTAACATTGAAACAATGCTTAAGTCGCATAATAGAAGCAGCAAAAAACAAATCGCAAAGAGGCTCTTTTTAACTGTCATCGCTACTCCAGTTAGTGTTTCTGAGGCTTGATCGCCGCAGGATTTGTAAGATTAACCTTTCGCCGTGGCTATAGCCCTTCGCGAAAAACCTACTGTGGTATTCCCATAGATTGTCCCTGAACCCGATAACCCTTCGGGCGGGTGGCCCATACGATTAGGGTGCCCCACTTCATTGCGAATGCAATGAGTAGCATCCGCACTCTAATCGTGTGGGCCACCCGCCAGGCTGACTCTCTGTGTCCATTTCCGCAGAAGCCAATTGCCGCCAAGGGCACAAATGAACACGATGCACGCGCCGACGACAATGAACGGCGTCCGCATTAGCTTCCCCTTATCACTCATGCCTGGTTTCCAACGAACCACCAACACAGTAGCGTGGATTGCGAAAAGCGTGGCCGCAATCGCTGGGTAACGCCATCGACTGCCACCTCTCAAAACGATCCCAGTTAGAACCCGGGTAAGGTAGTAACCATACTGGAACAACAAGAAAGGCAAGCCAATTATCATTCCCATGACAACGCCCCAAAGCGGCCCATCATGGTCGACGTTCAAGGCTACCAATAGACCGCCCAATAGACAGCCCAGCAGGATCGCTTCGGCCACGACCTCCGTCAGGGTTACGACGACTCTCCTTAATAAGCGCATCTGTTTGCCTTATTGTTCGTAACCTTAGATCCGCCCGTTTCACGTAGGCGTCAACTGCGTTCTCACTACTGAGTCGCGATCAAGGTCGTTGCACTCAGCGCATCTGCATAAACTCTTCCAGCGTTTTCTCCTCGGAGTCATGAACGTAGTGTTCAGGTGTCACGACGACGACTAGTCCCTTTTTGCGATTCTGATCTGGCTTGAAAAGCGCAACGCCGGAGGAAAGATTTCGGCGCAAGATTGTTTTATCGCCACCTTCCGATGCATTCACGATGCCGAAAGCTTGGCTTGTTCTGTAGGAAGACATACCTTTCGTGTACCAAAGCGAGAGGTTTTCACGCAGGTCATCTCGACAACTCTCGCATGTTTCTAGATGGTGGCGCGATTCGGGTGAAAGCTCAGGGCCCTGCTTCAAGTCTTTTGGAAACGGAACTTTTCCCGCACCAATTGAAAATACAATCTCTAGCGGTATTCTATTGCCCACGTGTGGATCGGCACATTTTTGTTGTTTTTTCTTCATCGTTAAGATGTAACCCGATATGTCTTCGTCCAGTTGTTGGTCGCTCGCCTTATTTTTCATTAATTGGGCAAGCCATTCTCTCCAAGCGCAGTATCCAGATCTTGGCAACGTCCTTCGTTTATGACCACATTCGAAACCCCGGCAGCTCGCCTGGTGCCCCATATGATTTAGGGCGCCCTCCAATCGTGAGCGGCACCCGGCACCCTAGTCGAACGGGCCGCCCGCCCAGGTTTCGCCGCTAGCCTGGGCAACCTTCTAGCCGCTACGTCCGAAATAGATTCGATCACTAGGCGGTATTTATACAGAGGCGTGGGATGGCCAAACCCAGCCTTGCCCGTGATTTTCCCAGACCCGTTCCGAAGGAAACCAAGTTGGTCCCGTATTGCCCCTTCAGGAATGATGGCAACCTCCAGTTGGCCCGTCAAACTCGCTTGCACTTCGTACTTAGCACACTGCAGGCAGATACGTTTGCCCGCGCTCTTGTACCTGGACTCTGTGTACTTCTTGAAGCGCTCTAGATTCCGATCGCGCCGGAGCTTATCCGCCGGAACGTTCGTCTCCGAATCGCCAGCGTACGCCAGTACTACAGATTGTTCGCAGTTCGGGACTACCAGGAGCATGTCGTGCGCGCCTATAGCGATCTTGCCGCGCACGGTCAGCGTCTGGCCGTTCGCAAACTCTGCTAGACCGCAACCGCCACGGTCGGATTCCTGACCGAAGGCGATAGCTGAAGAGAGCAGAGTTAGAACCGCCACAGTCAAAAGTAGACGTAACCCTAAGCTGCTTCTCCAGATGTTGAGTGGAATAGGTAATTTTGTCATTGGGGTCAATCCATTCTTTCCCGCCACATCAATCGACTGAACTCACTACTGCCAGGTATAGCCACCAGAGTAACGGCTCCAGTCGAGCAAACCAGTAAGCCTTTGGCGGGGGCCGCGCCGAAGCAATCGAAAAATGACTTTGAGATTCAAACTGGTTTTATCATCGGCGTAAAAACTTATGATGAGCCAACCCTACAAAAACACCCTTGGCACTCGCGCCCCGATATTGCAAAGCACCTCATAGGGAATGGTGTGGCCGAGCTCCGCATGCTCCCACGCTGTTATCTCGCAATGTTCAGTCTTTCCCAGCACGATGACCTCATCCCCCAGCTCGACTCCGGGAATATCGGTGACATCTACCAGGGTGAGATCCATGGAAACTTTGCCGCGAATCGGAGCGTAGCGGTCGCGCACGATCACTCGGCCGCTGTTGGATAACTGTCGGCTGAGGCCGTCGCCGTATCCCACCGGCAAAACCGCGATCCGGGTGTCGGCCGGGGTGACGTAGGCCCCGTTATATCCAACCGGGCTCCCCGCCTTCAAATCTTTCAGCGCCAGCACCCGCGTCTTCCACGACAGGACAGGCCGCACTTTGGCGGCGGGAACATCCGAAGAAAGGTAATACCCGTAAAGCGAGATGCCGGGACGCACCAGGTGCTGCAAGCCCCCGCGATGCCAGGTCATGGCGGCGCTGTTGGCAAGGTGCACGAGGGGTTGATCAAACCCGGCGGCGGCGATCTGGTTCACCACCGCGCTGAAGGACGCCAGTTGTTGCCGGGTCTGCTCCGATTCCGGCGCCTCCGCCGATGCCAGGTGGCTCATGACTCCTTCGAGTTGAATGTTCTTGCTGTGGCGCAGCGCGGCAAGGATTCTCGGCAATTCCTCCACCAGCGCCCCCAGCCGCCCCATGCCGGTATCAACTTTCAAATGCACTCGCAGCGGAGTCCCATTGGCATACGCTGCCGCGTCCAGGTCCGCGACCTGCGCGACGCTCCAGATCGCCGGTGTGAGATCCTGGGACGCGATGATCGCCTCTTGCCCCGGCCAGTATCCTGACAGCAGCAGGATTCGCTGCTTTACCCCGGCATCCCGCAGCGCCAGCGCTTCCTCAACGCTGCTGACGGACATCCATTCCGCGCCCGCCTCGGCCAACGCCCGCGCGCACTCCACCGCGCCATGCCCGTAGGCGTTGCATTTCACCACGCAACATATTTTGGGAGCAGTGCCTTGACCGGGGTACGAACGGTCATCCGAAGAAGTCGGCCGAGAAGTCGTCTGGCCGGAAGAAGTCTGGCTAGTCACCAGGGCGTTCAGGGCGCGGTAATTTTCCCGCAGCGCGTCCAGCGATATTTCCACCCATGTCGGACGCTCTACCATGCAGTTCTTCTCGCCGGATATTGTCTGCGCTGCAATGCTGATGCCTGAAGCCGCCTAGTCGCGCTGCGGCGCGCCTTCGCCGGCCGCCAGGTTCTCGAACCGGGTGGAGCGCTTGAGAAACGCCATCTTCACCGTTCCCGTGGGACCGTTGCGCTGTTTGCCGATAATCAATTCGGCGACGCCCTCCAGCTCCGGCGGCACCTGCTCGTGCTTCATGTAATATTCCTCGCGAAAAAGAAAAGCCACCACATCGGCATCCTGCTCGATCGACCCCGATTCGCGCAGATCGGAAAGCTGGGGCCTCTGTTCGCCCTTGCCCCGGCTCTCCGGCGAGCGGCTTAATTGGGACAGCGCCACTACCGGGATGCGCAATTCTTTAGCCAGCGCCTTCAATCCTCGGGAGATCGCGGAAACCTCCTGGGTGCGGTTCTCATAGCGCCGGGTGCCGCCCGATGGGGTGGCCGACATGAGCTGCAGGTAGTCCACGATGATCATGTCGACCCTGCCTTCGGCTTGCGCCAGCCGCCGCGCCTTGGCCCGCATCTCGGTGAGCGACAGGCTGGGGGTGTCATCAATAAAGATCGGCGCTTCCGCCAGCGCGCTCAATGCCTTTACCAGCTTTTCGTAATCGTCCCTCGACAGGAAGCCGGTGCGCAGCTTGTGGGCATCCACCCGCGCCTGCGAGCACAACAGGCGCAGCAGCAGCGATTCCCGCGACATTTCCAGAGAGAACACTCCCACAACCTTCTTATCGAACACCGCCGCGTTTTCGGCGATGTTCAGCGCGAAGGCGGTCTTGCCCATGGATGGCCGTCCCGCAATGATGATCAGCTCCGACGCCTGCAGGCCGCTGGTCATCGAATCGAAATCTTCGAAGTGGGTTTCCAGTCCGGTGATGCGCTGGCCGCGCTGGTAGAGCTGGTCAATCGATCCGAAGGATTCCTTGACGATCTCGGTAACGCCCATGAAGCCGCGGCCGATGCGCTCTTCCGAGATCTTGAAAATCTCGGTCTCGACCGCGTCCAGAATATCTTCGGCGGGCTCGGACTGGTCCATCGCCCGGGCCACAGCGTTATTCGACGCATGGATCAGAGTCCGCAGCAGCGCCTTGTCTTTGACGATCTTGACGTATTGCTCGATGCTGGGGCGCCGCGGCACGCCGTCGGTAAGCGAGGAGATATAGGCCACTCCGCCCACCGACTCCACTTCCTTGCGCAGGCTTAGCTCGTTGGTGAGGGTGATGATGTCGATGGGACGCGAGGTCTCTGACAGATCCAGCATGCGCGCGTAAATTCTGCGGTTGGAATCGAGCGAGAACTGCTCCGGCTTGAGCGATTCCGCGGCCTGGGAGAGCGCCGAGTTATCCAGCAGGATGGCGCCCAGGATGGAGCGCTCAGCGTCGATGCTGGCCGGCATTCCTCGGTCTGCGATGTAGTCTGTGGTGGCCATTCGAAGGGCGAATAAACTACGAAACTATTGTACAGAGCGGAAAAATATCCGGCTAAAAGAAAGCGCGGTCAGCGCCGTGGGCGCAGACCGCGCTCAGAAGGTGGATGTCCGCGGCCTAAGGAGACTCATCCCCCAGGGTGCCGCCCGCGCGCCTCGGCTTCTGCCATTGCTGGCAAGTCAACCCGGCGGCACTCAAGCGCCGGCATGCGGATAAGGCGCAGTTTCTAAACCGCCCCTCAAGTCCCGCGTTGCTTAAAACCGTGGCCAGCGCTGGTTCCCGCCAGGCGTTGCCTCCGAGCCCGCGAATACTGGATTCGCATCAGGCTCAGGCGAAGGCGAGTGGACACTCACGCTTGCTGACCAACATTGCATGACTGCATCCGGCAGAAGCAATCGAAAACCGCACCTGCGCTGTGAACATGCTGTGGGAAACAAAAATAGTTGTGGAAGTTCGGGAAATAATTCATCAGGGGATGCACGTGTATCGAAGGAGAACTGATAGAAGCAACGGCAAAGGAAAACGCGAGGTCCTTCGCTCGAACAACAAGCAAAGGCTCGCTCCAGGATGACAAGGGAAGGGGTGTGGTCGCTTACCACAATTTTTTTTGCAACTTCTTGAGATCTTGCGGGAATATAGGCAACTTCGTGAGAACTTGCGGAATGAAGGATGGAACCCAGCGGGCCAGGCGGCCCGCCGCAAATCAATTAGTCGGTAACTCCATCCATGAACGCGCGCAGCTTACGGCTGCGTGACGGGTGCCGCAACTTCCGCAAGGCCTTGGCTTCGATCTGGCGAATCCTCTCGCGGGTCACCGCGAACGACTGCCCGACCTCTTCCAGAGTGTGTTCCGACCCATCTTCCAGGCCGAACCGCATCTTGATGACCTTTTCCTCGCGCGCGGTCAGGCTGCGCAGCACGTGCGCCGTCTGTTCTTTGAGGTTGACGTTGATCACCGCTTCCGCCGGTGACACCACCGCGCGGTCTTCGATGAAGTCTCCCAGGTGCGAGTCTTCCTCTTCGCCGATTGGGGTCTCCAGCGAAATGGGCTCCTGCGCGATCTTCAGCACCTTGCGCACTTTCGAAACCGGAATATCCATGCGCTTGGCGATTTCTTCCGACGTAGGCTCGCGGCCCAACTCCTGCACCAGTTGCCGCGAGGTGCGGATCAGCTTGTTGATGGTCTCGATCATGTGCACCGGAATGCGAATGGTGCGCGCCTGGTCGGCGATGGCGCGCGTGATCGCCTGACGGATCCACCAGGTGGCGTAGGTCGAGAACTTATAGCCGCGGCGATATTCGAACTTGTCCACCGCCTTCATCAGGCCGATATTGCCTTCCTGAATCAGGTCGAGGAACTGCAAGCCGCGGTTGGTGTACTTCTTGGCGATCGACACCACCAGCCGCAGGTTGGCTTCGATCAGCTCGCGCTTGGCGAACTCGGCATCCATATCCCCCTGGATGATTTCCCGCTGGGTGCGCCGCAGAAGCTGGAAGTTGACTCCCGCATCCTGCTCGGCGCGCTCGAGGTCGGCGCGATGCTGCTTATGCTGCCGCCGGTATTCCTTCTTGAGCTCTTCGCTGCGCGTGGATTCGATCTTCTTCTCAAGGTTGGTGCTCTGCCGGTCCAGCGCCCGCATGGCCTCAACCGTCTTGTTGACCCGGTCGATGAGCCGCTTGCGCTCCGCGGTATGGAAGCCCAGCCGGCGGATGCTGCGCGAGACCTCTACTTTCTCGCGGTAAAGGTTCCAGCGGCAGCGGCGGAAATCCCTCGGCTTCTTCTTGGCCTGGATGTTCGCCAGCTTCTCTTCGAGGTGAATGGCCTTCTTGTGATGGCGGGTGAGCTCGTCGATCTTGTCGGTGATTTCCTTGGCCCGCGCCTGCAGAATGTCGTCGGTCAGCTCTTCCTCGTCAAAGGTGACCAGCTCTTTGATGGAGCGCACACCGCGCCGCAAATCTTCGCCCACTGCCAGAATTTCGCGGATCCCGATAGGAGAGCGCGACACCGCCTTCAGCACCCGCAGTTGCCCACGCTCGATGCGCTTGGCGATTTCCACTTCGCCCTCGCGCGTCAGCAGCGGGACGGTCCCCATTTCGCGCAGGTACATGCGCACCGGGTCGTTGGTCTTTTCCAGCGCCCCCGGCGACAGGTCCAGCTCGATGTCTTCGCCCGACTCCGTGTCCTGTTCGAATTTCTTTTCCAGCTCCGAAGATGGCAGCTTGGGGCCTTCCAGAACATCGATTCCCTGAGTGCCGATCGTGGCCAGCAGGTCGTCAAGATCTTCAGGCGAATGAACGTCATGCGGAATGAGGTCATTTACCTCGTTGTAAGTGAGGTATCCTTTCTCTTTGCCCGCATCGATCAGCTTCTTGATATCGTCAAATTTGTCTTCGAGAGCCAAAAGGTCTATCTCCCCGGCATGGAAATCTGCCGTCGCAGGTACTCAACGTTAATTTTTTAGGCCGTGAGGCGAGGTCGTAACTCCGCCTGAATTTCAGTCAGAATGTGCGGGAAATCGTGCAAATCCGAGGATATTTAGACTATCACAGGCGCAGAATCAGCCGGTGGAAGCACCCGGGAGCCGTTTCGCACACAAAACCTTACCTTTGTTAGACTCACTTTAGCGCCGGATGGTTTCACGCCTGCCCGAAATTGAGACAAAAAAGAGCGTTCTTTTTGAATTTAGGTCTAATTTTGGGTGCCTCGACCCGATTTGTGCCCTAAAGGCTCGACAGCGACTTATCCACAGCCTGTTTCTCGATCAACAGGTGCTCGAGGCTGGTCCTGTCATTCTTGCGCTCGGCTTCGCTGATGCGAAATTTCAAATCACGTCTTTTTCGCTCCAGGTGGCCGCGGCGCAGAGCTTCGATGGATTCGTGCAGCAATCCCACCGTCAGTTCCTCTGATTCCATCAGGATCCTGGCCAGATGGGCGCGGTCGGCGTCGGAAAGCGGCAGCGTCATCGGGTCCCAGGACTCGCTGTCGTCAGCTTCCAGCAGGGCCAGCATCAGGCTTTCGGTGGGCAACCCTTCATAGAGCGGCTCCGCTCTCAGCTTGATTTGCATCTGCCGCCGCGGGTCAAGATCGTGCTTGCTGGTGCCGGTCAGCGGCGTGGCCAGCGCCTGCACCACGATGCGCTCCGCCTGGGTGATGGTGGGTTCATTGGCCGGTTTCACCGTCGCCGTGCGCGTGGTGGCGGCGTGCCTGATCTCCTGCCGCAGTACCGCCGAATCAATGCCCAGCTTCTGCGCCATCTCCGCCGCCACCTCATCGCGGGCCACCCGGCTGGGCAGTTTTTGAATGTAGGGCAGCAAAAAGTTCAAGGCCTGCACCTTGCCTTCGGTGGTCTTGACCGGAAAGTGCGCGCGGGTGCGCTCGATCAGGTAGGCAAAATAGTTGGGAGCAGACAGCAACTCTTTCTCATACGCGCTCTTGCCATTCTTCCGCAAAAACAAATCAGGATCGAGCCCGGCCTGCAGCGTGATCACCCTGATCTCGAAATCTTCGCTCACTAGCATCGCCAGGGACCGCTCCGCAGCCTTGGCGCCGGCGTTGTCAGGATCGAAGTTGACCACGATTTTCCTGCTGAACCGGCCCAGCAGCTTTACCTGGGGCTCGCTGAAGGCGGTGCCGGAGCTGGCAATCACGTTATGAAAGCCCGCGGTGTACACCGAGATGCAGTCAAAATAACCTTCCACCAGGATGGCGTACCCCAGCTTGCGCATAGCTTCTTTGGCTTTGTCCAGGTTGTACAACACGCGGCCCTTGGAATAGATCGGGGTTTCGGGAGAATTGAGGTATTTCGGGCCCGCGCGTTCCCCTGTTTCCATGGTGCGGCCGCCAAAGGCGATGACCCTGCCCGCCTCACTGAAGATGGGAAACATGATACGGTTGCGAAATTTAGAGTACATGGCCGTCCCGCCGGCTTCGGAAGCAGCCGGCGCGCCGCCTTCCTTCCAGGAAAATAATCCGGAGGTGCGCAACAGGTCCTCGGCGTACCCAGCCTTCAGATGATCGCGCAACTGGAAGCCGGAATCGGGAGCGTAGCCGATGCGAAACTGCCGAATGACATCTTCCGTGATGCCGCGCTCGTTCAAATATTGGCGCGCCCTCGCTCCCTCAGGCTTGCGCAGATTTTCCTCGAAGAACTTGCAGGCGCGGTCGTGCATTTCCATCAGCGCCGTGCGTTCCCGGGCCTCGCTGGCCTCGGCCGGCGAAAATTGCTGTTTGGGCGGCGTAATTCCCAGTTTCAAAGCCACCGCCCTGACCGCCTCGGGAAAGCTGATGTTCTCGATCTTCTGCACGAAACTGAATACGTCTCCCGACACCCCACAGCCAAAGCAGTGATAGAACTGGCGGGTGACATGCACCGAAAAACTGGGAGACTTTTCTTCGTGGAACGGGCACAGCCCGGAGAAGTTCTGGGTGCCCGCCTTCTTCAGGGTCACATAATCGCCGATGATGCGCACAATATCCGCCTGGTGTTTTACCTCGTGCGCGAAGTCGCCGGGAGTGGTCATTGTTCGTGTTCGCCAGGCCGCATGAGCAATCGGCCTTCCCATCATAAGCCCACCGCATGGCGATGACGCAGACCTGCGCCGCCGGTTTTCCACAAAGAAAAAGCCCCGCAAGGTTCGCGGGGCTTGTCACTTGGGATCGATCTTACTGGGTAACCGGGGCCTTGGCGCAGAAGCGGTCGAACGCGCCCGTCAGCTCGGCGGCAATCGCTTCCGGAGGCCGCACTTCGATATCGCTGCGCTGCATCATGTACACCAGCTTTCCGTCGCGCATCAACCCAATGCTCGGAGAAGACGGCGGATACCCGGTGAAATAGGCACGCGCGGCATCGGTGGCCTCGCGGTCCTGTCCGGCAAATACGGTCACAACTTTTTCCGGTTTGACGGAATGTTGGAGCGCCTGCCGAACTCCAGGACGCATCTTGCCGGCGGCACACCCGCAGATGGAATTGACCACCACCATCACTGTGCCTTCCTGGCTGCCCAGCACTTCCTTTACTTCGGCGGCGGTGCGCATTTCCTTGATTCCGGCGCGGGTCAACTCTTCGCGCATCGGGATGAGCATGATTTCTGGATACATGTTTTTCTCCTGACCTCTATTTTACCGCAATGACTCCATGACTTCGTCCAAAACGCTTTGGGGCGGCCGCACGGCGTCATCCGGCAGCGTGGCCAGCGGATTTTCCGGCAGGTTCAGCATATCGAGGAAGTTCGGTTTCTGGGTGTTGATGTAAAACACGCCGGTCAATACTTCGCCGCGCTCGTGGGCTTCGTAAAGCGTACTGATTGCCTTGATGCGGTCGGTGGCGTCGTAATCCATTCCCAGCTTGGCAAGACGCAGCTGCGATCCGTCGTGCATGGTCACCGTCGCCGTGGTCCCCGGGTCGTAGTCCACCGCAATCTCCTCGAAGTAAGGCACGAACCCCACTTCCTGAATGGGTTCTTCGTGCTCCTTCATATACTGGTATGACTTGGTCGAGCCCAGGTGATCGTTGAAGGTCGTGCACGGCGAGATCACGTCGAGCATCACCGTGCCGTGGTGTGAAATCGCCGCCTTCAGCATGGTGTGCAGTTGTTTCTTGTCGCCGGAAAACGATCGGCCCACGAAAGTGGCGCCCAGCTCCACCGCCAGCGCGCAGGTGTCGATGGCCGGCAGGTCGTTGATCACGCCCGTTTTGAGCTTCGATCCCAGGTCGGCGGTCGCCGAAAACTGGCCCTTGGTCAGCCCGTACACTCCGTTGTCCTCGATGATATAGATCATGGGAATGTTGCGCCGCATGAGATGGATGAACTGCCCCATGCCGATCGACGCGGTATCGCCATCACCGGAAACTCCCAGCGCCAGCAGCGTGCGGTTGGCCAGCAGCGCCCCGGTGGCCACCGACGGCATGCGCCCGTGCACCGAATTGAAGCTGTGCGCACGGCTCATGAAATATGCGGGACTTTTCGATGAGCATCCGATGCCGGAAAGCTTGGCCACGCGCTCCGGCTGCACTCCCATTTCATAAAAAGCTTCGATAATGCGCTCGGAAATCGAGTTGTGTCCGCAACCCGCGCATAGCGTTGTGCGTCCGCCTTTATATTCGGCCACCGGAAGCCCGATGCGATTGATCTTTACCACTTGAGGGTTGGCAACCGGAGCTGCCGCGGTCCCCGCTGGCGGCGGTGTCGCCGATCCATTGCTGGCCATGCTTATTTCCCCTCCTGTTTTGAAGTTTCCCGCTGCACGATTTCCTGGGTCACCGAGCGCGCGTCGATCGGCAGCCCGTTGAAGTGCAGGACGCTGCGCAGTTTGGCAGTTTCGGCGGGCTCGAGATCCAGTTTCAGCAGGCTGTGCATCTGGGCGTCGCGGTTCTGCTCCACCACGTACACCCGCTGGTGGCGGCGAATGAATTCCGCTACCTCGGGATGGAACGGGTACGCCCGCAGCCGCATGTAATCGGCTTCCACTCCCGACTCGTTTTTCATCTGGTGCAGCGATTCGGTGATGGCCCAGTGGGTGGTGCCGTAGGCGATGATCCCCACCTCTCGCCCCTGGTCATCCACTTTCTCGGGATGAGGAACAAACATCCGCGCGCCATCAAATTTTCGC
>JBBQWT010000042.1:0-13777 GCA_038210375.1 Terriglobales bacterium
GAAGTAGGACCGAGGTCAAGGATGCACAGGGCTTCGCGGCCGGCGATGTGCCGGGCGAACTCTCCCAGTGCGCTGGAATGGCGCGCCACCTTCTCTTCATTCATCGCCATGGGCATGACCGGCGCAGGCGAAGTGTGTTCACTGCGGAATAGCCTCATAAAAACCTGATTAATGACAATTACAAAATAAAATCAAAACTTTAATTACCCGCGCGGCCCTGCGAAACATTGCCGGCGGTCCGTTTTGCGGACCGCCGCGGCAACAGTCGATGCAGGAGCTAGACGCCCACCGAGGTGCTGGCAACGGGGGTGTAAGCGCTGGGGGTGGAAGTCGAAGTCGATGGCGTGACTTCGCGCTCGATCTTTTTGGGCTTTACCGCATCCTTCTGGATGTCGATGGAGCCTTTGAAGAACGCGCCATCCTCAATAACAATGCGCTGGGTGGAGATATCGCCGTTCAGGATGGCCGATTTCTTCAGCTCCACGCGCTCTGTGCCGCTGACGTTGCCATCCACCTTGCCGTGAACGACGATGTCGCGGGAATGTACGTTGGCGCGCACGCGGCCATGAGGACCGACAATCAGGCTGTGTTCGCGCAGTTCAATGCTGCCCTCAACTTCACCGTCGAGATAAAGATCTTCGCTGGCGGAAAGTTCTCCTTTGATCACGACACTCTTACCAATATGGGCCACATCGGCCCTGAAGTTTTCATTTTTTGTAGCTTCCACCGGTCGAACCTCCTTTTGCAGCGGCGCCATTACCGGAGCCGCAGGCTTTGCAACGGTTACATTGGGAATGGAAGGGGGAAGCACCTCAGGCTTTGGCGACCGCTCTTCCTCGGGACTGTTCCTCGATTTCCACATATTGGATTCTCCAACCTGTCTAGTAGCAAAAGTCTCCCGCCAGCCTGCGAAGTGAAGCAACCATCCGCCGCAGGTCAACGGAAAATAAGAGCTTAGCAGAGACTATACTCAACATGGTTAAACCCTGCAATCGGGGAATCCCCGTAATTAACTTCTTCTTTTCCACAACAGTTGCACTCCCCTTGATGGTGTGCACGAACAACGGCATTAAAATTGCCATAATACTCTGGCAGGGAGGCTTCGTGAACCCCATTTTGCAAGGAAGAGTGGCGGTGGTGACCGGCGGCGGACGCGGGATTGGAGCGGCCATCGCCCGCAACCTCGCCGCATCGGGCGCTGCCACGGTGGTGTGCGGGCGCACCCTGGGGCGCCTGCAATCCACCGCGGATGAAATCCAGAAGGCGAACGGACAATGCGAAGCCCGCGAGTGTGACGTGACCAGGCTGAGTTCGGTGCAGGCGTTGGCTAAATTCGTGGCGGAGCGGTACGGCCGGCTCGACATTCTGATCAATAACGCGGGAGTGGGTGGCTTCGAAGCGCCGTTATATACGCTGCCGCCCAACAAGTGGGACGACATTATGAATACCAACCTGCGCGGCGTATATTACTGCATTTCCGCCCTCGCGCCCCTGATGATGGAAACGGTCAAGAAGAAATCCCCGCCGCCGGAATCCTTGTCCGCCGCCGGCTCCGGCCACATCGTGAATATTTCGTCGCTCGCCGGAAAGAACGCCCTTCCCAACGGCGCCGCCTATGCGGCATCCAAATGGGGCTTGAATGGGCTCACCTACTCGGTGGCTGAGGAATTGCGCGGCTACGGAATCAGGGTTTCCCTGGTTTGCCCGGGCTCCACCCACACCGACCTGTCTCCGCACAAGGGTAAAGATCTCGCCAAAATGCTGCAGCCAGGCGACGTGGCCAGTGCGGTGGCCATGATCGTTGCCCAGCAGCCGCAATCGTTCGCCAGTGAAGTCATCCTGCGCCCTTCGCAAAAGCCGTGACCGGCGCCCGTGTGAGCAACTCAAGACCCCGGGAGGGCATCTCAAGAGACCAGTTGGTTTCCTGCGCTTTTTGCAACGCACTTGAAGGTCAACCGGGAAACTGGCGGCGGAATATTTTCAACAATTTCTAAAAATCAATGTGGAGGAAAAATCAATGTCTGACAATGATGGTGGAGCGGGCTTAGTTTGGTTTCTTGCAGGAATCGGTATTGGCGCGATTGCGGGAGTTTTGTATGCTCCCCGGCCAGGAAACGAAACCCGCGATCTCGTGGCTGAAAAAGTTGGCCAGGGCCGTGACTACATGAGCCAGAAAGGCAGCCAGGTTGCTGATCAGGCTTCGCAGTTCGGTCGCCAGGTCGCTGACCAGGCTTCGCAGTACACCGATCGCACCAAGGAAGTGGTGCGCCAGAAGACCGACCAGATCAGCAACGTGGTCAAACAGCAGAAAGACCAGATCTCGGCCGCGGTCGACGCCGGAAAACAGGCATATCGCGACACCACGAGCCCGACCAACCCCAACCCTAACCCCGGCTTCCAATCAAACCAGGGTTAAGCAACGTAACCGAAACTGAATTCGCCCCAAGGCTAACCGCAGGAGAGCGCATCGATGGATAACACATACTTGATCATTTTCGTCGGACTGACCGCCGTGGCGGTGGTAATCCAGGCCGGTATCCTGATCGCGCTCTTCATTACCGCCAAAAGCGCCACCGCGAAACTGGATGCGCTCATCGGACAATTCAATGTGCGCGTTCTTCCGGTCATGGATAACCTGGGCAACCTCATTGTTGATCTCGGCCCCAAGGTCAGGGTCATCTCCACCAACCTGGTGGAGACGACCGAGACCATCAAGACCCAGGTTGGCAAGCTGGATGTGGCTCTCACGGACATCACGGCGAAGGCGCAGAACCAGGTCGACCGCGCGGAACAACTGGTGTCGAACACCATCAACAAGGTAGAGAACACCACCACGGTGCTGCAGAATTCCGTGCTGTCACCCGTCTACCAGGTGGCCGGCGTCATCAACGGGCTCACCGTCGGAGTCACTTCGTTATTCAATAAACGGCGCCGACAGCCTCCCAACGGTGCGGGAGCTGATGACGAGCTCTTCATCTGAGGTTTTGTCGCATATATTAACCGGGTCGCAGGGCACAAAAGTTGTGCCCTTTTTCTTTGGCCTTACCGGTTGGCTCGCGACATGCAACCCCTTTGCGGCGCGTGCGTAGGCTTGTTTCAATTTCGCCGAAATCGCCGCCCCCGGGTGACGATGGTCCGCCCGGCTGATATAGTTGGCAATCTGCTGATCCAAAAAATCGAAGGAAGTGGACATGCCAAAAAGCATCAACAAAGTCATTCTCATCGGAAACCTGGGAAAAGATCCCGAGCTCAAGTACACCAATAACGGCACTGCGGTTGCCAAATTCAGCCTCGCCACTTCTGACCGCTTCAAAGACAAGGCCGGTGAATTTCAGGAGCGGACGGAGTGGCATAACATCGTCTGCTGGCAACGCACCGCGGAGATCGCGGCGGAATATCTGAAGAAGGGTGGCAAAGTCTATATCGAAGGCCGTCTGCACACCGACTCCTGGGATGACAAGGAAACCGGACAAAAGAAATATCGCACCGAAATTGTCTGCAACGACCTGATGCTGCTGGGCGGCCGCGGTGGCGAGAGCGCGCCCGACCACGATGGCGAAAGCGCTCCGCGCAGCAAGGGCTCCTCGGAATCGCACGGGCGAGGCGGCGCCGATTCGATGCCGGCTACCGAGATTACCGACGACGATATTCCCTTCTAAGATTCTCGTGTTTGGATTTTTTGCATTAAACCCGCTTCAATGGTTAACGTCGGGCACGGCGGGCCTTCCGGGACCCTACCCGCCGGGCCAGCCGCGGCTTCTCCAAGCTGAAAACCTATGTCCATGGATGACCAGGAATTTTCTCGTAAAGCCGACGCAGCGCTGGAACTTCTTCGCGCCAGCCTCTACAAAGCCGAAGAGACCGCGGAGATCGAAGCGGAGATGAACTCCGGCGCCCTGAAGATCAATTTCGAGGAGCCTCCGGGGACCTTCGTGATCTCTCCCAATGCGGCGGTGCAGCAAATCTGGATATCCGCTCTTTCTACCAGCTTCAAGCTGGATTGGTCCGCCGGGGGAGATGAGTTCGTGCTATTGAAAACCGGCGAGGCCCTGAAGCCACTGGTTTCGCGTCTCATCAACCTGCACCTGGGCGAAGAAGCCGTCCAGCTCACATAGCTCGGTGGCTGCGCCAGACCTGAGGTCTAACGCTCCACAATGCTCTCCAGCTTCGTAAAAAAGTCTGGATAAGAGATTCCCACGCAGGCCGCGGAATCGATGGTGCTCTCCCCGGCGGCGCCGAGCGCGGCCACCGCAAAGGCCATGGCGATGCGATGATCGTCCGCTGAATGAATTACGGCTCCCTTCAATTTCTGCCTACCGGGAACAACCATTCCGTCATCAAACTCTTCGCAAGTGGCGCCCATGCGCCGCAGGTTGGCGACTACTTCGGCGATGCGGTCACTCTCTTTAAACCGCAGCTCACGCGCGTCGCGGATCTCGATTCCTTCCTCGGTGTAAGGAGCGATGGCCGCGAGTACCGGCAACTCATCGATGAGGGCCGCGGAACGCGCACCGCTGACTTTGATCCCCAGCAGCCTGCCCGGTTCAATCTTGAGCGTGCCGCGGAGCTCACCGTGGTGGTCCTCCACCTGGATCATGGTGATGCGTGCTCCCATGCCGCTGAGAACGTCGAGAAACGCCGACCGCGTGGGGTTTAGTAGCACCTCTTCCACGATCAGGCTGGATTGCGGTAGGATGACCGCGGCCGCCAGGAAAAATGCCGCCGACGATATATCCCCCGGGATGTCGGTGTCGATGGCAGTCAGTAGCTGGCCGCCGGCGATGCTGACGCGGTTGCGGCCGCGCTCGATGCGGGCGCCGAATGCCTCCAGCGCCAGCTCTCCGTGGTCGCGTGTGCTCGACGGCTCTTCGATGGTGGTTTCGCCCGAAGCCAGCAGGCCGGCAAACAACAGACAAGTCTTGACCTGGGCACTGGCAATGGGAATCTTGTAGTCGATGCCGTGCAGCGCGCTGCCCTCGATGGAAATGGGCGGCAGATTTTCAGGGGCGGAGATGTGCGCACCCATCCAGCTAAGCGGCTCGATCACGCGGGCCATGGGACGCCGCGACAACGACTCATCCCCCGCCAGCCGTGAAGCAAAGTTTTGTGCCGCCAGAATTCCCGCCAGCATGCGCATTGTGGTGCCGGAGTTCCCACAATCAAGTTCTCGGTTGGGCGGATCCAGCTGGGGACCGCGGCCCGCGATGGTGACGGTGGTTCCCTCCTGCTGGATTTCTAACCCCAGCGCTCGCAGGCAGGCCAGGGTGGCGGCACAATCCGCGCCCGGCGAAAAATTTCGCAGCGTGGTGACGCCGGTGGCGAGGGCCGCCAGCATGGCGTAGCGGTGGCTGATCGATTTATCGCCCGGCAGACGTACCGCGCCCGCCACCTTGACCGCCGGTCTAATGGTGAAAGATGGTGTGAATGATGACATCGGGTGGGGTGAAAAGAAGGCGTTACCCGCGCGAGGATGCGGCAGAGCTGGTTTCGCGCAGCAGCTCGGCGGGAACTTCCTTGATGGTGAGATTAAATTCGAAACTGGGAACGCCGTCGCCGCGGCCCCAGCGGTTGGTTTGCCAGTGGGCACGTAGCAGCCGTATTTCCGGTTTGGCCGTCAGGTCGAGCAGCAGGGGATGCTTGCCCAGGTAGAACTTCTGGGGAAACGCAGCCAAGGATTTCTCCCCCCAGGCGGCGCCATCAGCCGAACCCCAGACGCTGACATCCAGCGCTTGTTGTTCGATGATGCCGGTGATATGCAGGGTGAGCAAAAAGATTCGACCGGCGGCGGCCGAAATATCCAGAGGCTCACCATCACCGGCGCCGCTCACCTGGGTATTTTGCGGAACTAGGGTGGCGTCAAGCATGAGCATGAATTGTATTGGTTGTGCGGGGAAAACGAAACCTCCCGGGTCACACCCGTAAATCCAGCAGGAACTGGCGCATCATCCCCGCAACCGTCTCCGGCTGTTCAAATACCGCGTAATGGCCTCCGCAGGGGACCGCGCGAAGCTGGCTGTGCGGCATCTGGCGGTTCATCAATTCGGCCTCCGCCACGGGCGTCAAGGTGTCCTCGCTACCCACCAGCACCAGCGCGGGGACGGTGATGGTTTTGAGAGCAGGCAATGAATCGGGGCGCGCCGCCATCCCGCGCTGCACTGCGGCGATTCCCGGGGAGCGGTTGGTGTTCATCATCGCCCGCACCGCGGCTACCAAGTCGGGCCTGGCCCGGCGGGTGGTTTCACCAATCACCCTGGGAATCATGCCGTCGAAAAATTCTCCCGGACCGCTTTGCAGCACATCATCGGCGGCCTGGAGGCGGCCCTTGCGCGCTTCGGTGGTGTCGGGCGACGCCTTGGTATCGCAAAAAATCAACGCGGAAATCCGCTCGGGAATTCGCCGCCACAACTCGAAGAGCACGTATCCGCCAATGGATACACCGGCAAAAATTGCGCGTCCCACCCCGGCCGCGTCGCACACCGCGGTCACGTCGGCGGCGTGTTGCGCCATGGGGATGGGAGCTTCGCCCCCGGGCGATTCGCCGTGGCCACGCAGATCAGGAAGGATGATGCGAAATTTGTCGGAAAGCAGCGCCGCCACCGGCTTCCAGAAGTTGTGGTTTACCGGGAACGGATGCAGAAGCACCAGGTCTGGGCCCTGGCCCGTAATTTCGTAGAAAATATCTCCGCCGTCAGGGCTCGATGTTTTCATGCTTCAGGTGAAGACTGCGATGCAATTTTCGGGTTAAGCGGGGTCATCGTCGGCGGGAGCCACCGAACTCTTGACCCTTACCACCACGATTTTGGTGAACCCTTCCTCGAACGTCGGAGGTTTCAATTTTGAAGCCATACGGTGCATGACTTCTTCGTTCACCGAACGTTCCCGCTTGCGATTGCGCTCCAGGCAGATTTCCAGGGGGACATCGAAGAACACCCCTTGCACCTCGTAACCATAACTGCGCGACATCTTGATCCACTGGCGGCGTTCGTTGGGCGACAGGTTGGAGGCGTCCACATAATTCCACGGCATCTTGGCGATCAGCCGTGCCCGCAGCAGAGAGCGCAGGGTGGAGAAAACCAGTCCCTGGTATCTCTGTTCGGTGATGTCGTCGAAAAGTATTGACCGCAGCATGTCGCTGGAAAGCGGCGTGACCCCGCGGCGCTTGAACCACGTGGTTTTGCCCGAGCCCGGGAGACCGATTGCCAGCACCACCACGCCGCGTGGCGTGCTGGCAGAAGGCTTGGGAGGCGGCGCCAGGGTGGCCGCGCCCGCCGCGCCGGGAGGTGCGTTGGGCGATTCCGGCTGAGTTTCCATCTGCATGCCCGCCTGGGGATTCGCGGGGAGTGGCTGCGAGCTTTCCCGTGGAGAACCGGAAACGTCCCGCGCTGCCGACCCGGCCTGCGAACGGGCGGAGGCGGGAGGCGCAGGCGCGCGTCCGCCGCGGTCCCGCGACCACTGGGCGTTGCGGCCCTGTCCCTGGCGTCCGCCGCGTTGGTTGCCCGGTCGGGAAGCCCGTCCGGCTTCGGCGCGGGGTGAAGGCTGCGCGGGCTGTGGAGTCAGAGGTTCGCGCTCTTCGTAACCGCTGGTTTGGGGCTGGGGCGGATCAATCTCAATGGGTTCGGGCGCGGCCGGTCTGGCGATTGGATCGGGGTATGACGGTTGCAGCGCGGCGGGTAACGTGGGATCGATCGGCTGGCCGATCTTGCCGGTGGATTCAACTTCAGGAGATGTCTTTGGTTTGCGGCGCTTGATGCGCTCGCCCATCCATTTACGCATGATGCGCTTTTAACACAGGCGACGCTTGCCGGGCAAATCCCGCCGGCGCCATTCGACATTCATCATCATGCATCGCGCTCATCATGGAATTCCCGAAATCCTCATGAACAAATCCGTCAGCAAGCCGTATATTAAGCCGTGGGCAGACTGGGCAAGGTCTTGGCACTACTGGGTAGCGCATACCTGCTGCTGGCTGCGATTGCCGGAGTTGTCGCGACTGAGGCCAGCCTGCATTTGAGGCGCCTTCCCCTGCGTCACGAGGTATCGGACAGGCTGGGAATTCGTTCCCGTTATCACGCGGATCTGCAACCAGTCACGATTCAATCGGAAGATCGCCTGGCGCTTCGCGGGTGGTACGTTCATCCCGCAAGTTTCAACGGTAACGCCGTCATCCTTCTTCACGGAATCACCGATAATCGTGAAGGGATCCTTGGTTATGCTCAACTATTTTTGGATCATGGCTACGCCGTCCTATTACCCGATGCGCGCGCTCATGGTGAGAGCGCCGGCGAAATTGCAACCTACGGTGTCAAAGAAATTGATGACATTCACCGCTGGGTTTCGTGGGTTTATGAGCATGACCCTCCGCCTGAGCGATGTATCTATGGTTTCGGTGAGTCCTACGGCGCAGCGCTGATGCTTCAGTCCCTTGCAGTAGAGCCGCGTTACTGTGCCGTCGTGGTGGAGAGCCCCTTCTCCACCGCCCGGGAGATGAGCTACGAGAGAATTTCCGGGCCGGTCCACTTAGGATCATGGTTTGGCCGAACTTTCGGCAGGCCGGTGATCGGTTTCGCGGCTCTCTATGCCCGATTACGTTACCGCCTCGACCTGCTTAAACCGAGCCCGCGCGATGCCCTCGAACATTCCAAAGTACCGGTACTGCTGATTCACGGGATGGAGGACCGCAACATCGAGCCTCGTCATTCCGTGGCCTTAGCCCAGGCGGGTGCGGGGCATGTGCAACTGTGGCTTGTCCCCAACGCGTTTCACACCGGGGCCTGGACCGCAGCGCATGGCGAATTCGAAGCCAGAACGCTGGGATGGTTCAGTGAGCATCGCACTTTGCCGGACGCTACACACGAAGTGAATCGGTCTAACTGAATCGTCGCACTAAGGTCTTGCCTACGGCAAACGAGTCGGCGCCCCACTTGCAGGCACGCGCAGCTGCGTGTAACAACCGACATCGCACAGAGCAAAACAACCCCCAACTCCGATTTGTTGCACCTGAATAATCTTCGATGTTAGGCTTGATTCGCTTTTATTTTCGCGTGACTTTCACGACAGAAATTACCTGCTCCATCACCTGCAAACGCCTTCCGGAGGAAACGTGGCAATAAAAGTTGGGATCAACGGCTTTGGACGTATCGGGCGCAACATCCTGCGCACTTCCCTCAATGACAAGAACATCGACTTCGTGGCCATCAACGACCTGACCAGTCCCCAGACCCTCGCCCATCTTCTGAAATACGATTCCATCATGGGCAACCTGCAGCACAAGATTTCTTCCGGGCCCGACTTCATCGAAATCGACGGGCACAAGATCAAAGTCCATGCGGAACGAGATCCCGCGCATCTCAATTGGGCCGAATCAGGCACCCAGTTGGTGGTTGAATCCACCGGTTTTTTCACCAAAGCGGATGATGCCCGCAAACACCTGCGGGACACGGTCAAGAAGGTCATCATTTCCGCTCCCGCGACCGGCGAAGACATCACCATTGTACTGGGCGTAAACCATGAAAACTACGACGCCGCCAAACACCACATCATATCCAACGCATCCTGCACTACCAACTGCTTAGCGCCTATAGCTAAAGTGATGCATGATAACTTCAATATCCAGTGCGGCACGATGACCACCATCCATTCCTACACTAATGACCAGGTAATTCTAGATACGCCCCACAAAGACCTGCGCCGCGCCCGCGCCGCCGCTTTATCAATGATTCCCACTTCTACCGGAGCGGCCAAGGCGATCAACCTCGTCATCCCCGACCTCAAGGGCAAGCTGGACGGGTTCGCTATGCGCGTTCCCACTCCCAACGTTTCGGTGGTTGACCTGGTGGCCTTCGTCGAGAAGAAAACCACGGTGGAGGAAGTCAATGAGAACTTGAAAAAGGCGTCGGAATCGGGACCCTTGAAAGGGTACCTGGGCTACGAAACCGCGGAGCTGGTTTCGTGCGACTTCCGCGGGGATGCCCGCTCGTCAATCGTGGATGCTCCCATGACGCGCGTGGTCGCGGGCAATTGCGTCAAAGTTATCGCCTGGTACGACAATGAATGGGGTTACTCCAGCCGGGTGCGTGACCTGATCAACTACATCCACGGCAAAGGTCTGTAAGCTTCGATCTTCAATCTTCAATCTTCAATCTATGGCCAAGCTCACCATCCAGGACCTCGAGTTGGAAAACAAGCGCGTTTTTATGCGCGTGGATTTCAACGTGCCTTTGTCGGAGGATGGCAAGATCACCGACGACACCCGCATTCGCGAGACCCTGCCCACGATCATCTATGCCATGCAAAAAGGCGCCAGGCTGGTGCTGGCTTCGCATCTGGGCCGTCCCAAGGGGAAAGTGAACCTGAAGCTCAGCCTGAAACCGATGGCTGACTTGCTCAGCGGAATGCTGAACCGTGAATTGAAAGACCCCGAAAATGCGGTCAAAGTGCAGTTTGCCGCGGATTCGATCGGCCAGGCCGCCGAAGACCAGGCGGCCAAACTGGCGCCGGGACAGATCCTGCTGCTGGAAAATCTCCGCTTCCATCCTGAAGAAGAGGCCAACGATTCGGAATTTTCAAAAAGCCTGGCCCGGCTGGGTGATATCTATGTGAACGACGCGTTCGGGGCGGCCCATCGCGCGCATGCATCGACGGTGGGCATCACAAAGTACATCAAGAAATCCGCGGCCGGGCTGCTGATGCAAAAGGAAATCGAATACCTGGGCAAGGCGCTGGAAAATCCCGAGCGCCCGTTCGTGGCCGTGATTGGCGGCGCCAAGGTCAGCGACAAGATTGAAGTGATCAGGAACCTTCTTACCAAGGTTGACGTCCTGTTGATCGGGGGCGCCATGGCTTACACATTTCTCAAAGCCAAAGGTTCGGGAGTTGGCAAATCGCTGGTGGAAGAGGACAAGGTGCCGCTGGCCAAAGACCTGCTGGCCGACGCTGAGGCGCGCAAGGTGCGGCTGCTGTTGCCGGTGGACCATGTGATTGCCGCCAAGATTGAGATCATCGCTCCCCGCGAAGTGGTGCTGGCCGAAGACCCGTTTCCCTCCGACCGCATGGGGCTCGACATCGGTCCGCGCACCATCGAAGCCTATGCCAATGAAATTGCGCCGGCGCGCACCATCATATGGAACGGGCCCATGGGCGTGTTTGAAATGCCGCCCTTCGCCGACGGCACTATGGCCATTGCCAAGGCAGTGGCCGGCAATCGCGAGGCGCTCTCCATCGTGGGTGGAGGAGATTCGGTGGCCGCGGTGCACCAGGCCGGCATCACCGCCAAGATCACCCACATCTCCACCGGCGGAGGGGCTTCCCTCGAATTCCTCGAAGGCAAAAAACTCCCCGGAGTGGAAGCGCTGTCAAACAAGTAGCGGCGTTAAGATGTAGAATCCGCAACGTGGCCATGCCCTCCCACCAGCCTGCCGGCCTTCTTCCATGAGAAAGAAAATCATTGCGGCCAACTGGAAGATGTATAAAACGCCAGCCCAAGCGGAAGCGTTCATGTATGCCCTGCTGCCCCGCATCGATGGCCACGATCGCGATGAGGTGGTGATCTGCCCACCTTTCACCGCCTTGAACGCGGTGGTGGAAGCGGCGCGCGGTTCCGCCATCGGGGTGGGCGCGCAAAACATGTTCTGGGAAGAGGAAGGCGCGTACACCGGAGAGATTTCAGCGGGCATGCTGCTGGCGCTGGGCGCAAGCCACGTCATACTCGGCCACTCAGAGCGGCGCACCTATTTTGGCGAAACCGACCAGGCAGTGAACCGCAAGCTCAAGGCGGCGTTGCGCGCCGGATTGTTCCCCATCGTGTGCGTGGGAGAAAAACTCGAACAACGCGATTCCGGTCAAACTAACCAGGTCATCGGCGCTCAATGTTGTTGCGCGTTCGATGGAATCGAAGTGCGCAACGGCTCGCCCGCCTTTGCCGTCGCTTACGAGCCCATCTGGGCCATCGGCACCGGAAAGACCGCCACCCCGGAAATGGCGGGCGAAGCCCACGGCGTGATTCGCGAAGAAGCCGCACGTTGCCTGGGGAAAGAAGCTGCCAGCCGGCTTCGCATTCTTTACGGAGGAAGCGTGAAGCCGGAAAACGCGGCTTCCCTGATGGCGCAGCCCGATATTGATGGCGCCCTGGTGGGCGGAGCCAGCCTCGATCCGCAGTCCTTTGCCTCGATTGTCCGTTATTAATCACTGGAATGCATCGGCCCTCTGAGAGTCGAAAAATTCGGCGCGTGTCGCTTTTTCAACTGGTGGCCGCCACCTACTTCATGGTTTCCGGCGGCCCTTATGGGCTCGAAGAAATTGTCCGCGGCTCGAGTTACGCAGGCGCGATTCTCATTCTTCTCATCACCCCTGTGATCTGGAGCATCCCCACCGCGCTCATGGTGGGCGAGCTTTCCAGCGCGATCCCCGAGGAAGGCGGCTTCTATATCTGGGTACGGCGCGCCCTGGGACCCTTCTGGGGATTTCAGGAAGCGTGGCTTTCGATGGCAGCCAGTGTTTTCGACATGGCCATCTATCCCACGCTGTTTGTGGCCTATCTCACCATTCTTTTTCCCAGCTTGGAGGGCGGCGGCCGCGGCCTTGCGATCGGCGTCCTGATGGTGGCGGCTTGTGCGTTGTGGAACCTGGGCGGCTCTCGATCTGTAGGGCGATCCTCGCTCCTGATCGGGGCAGTGCTGCTGTCACCCTTCGCGGTGATCGTGGTTCTGGGATTTCTGAATACGCCCCCGGCTCTCCCGTTGGCGCACGCCAACCATCGCAGCTCCACACTGGTGGTGGGCATCCTGGTCGCCATGTGGAATTACATGGGATGGGACAACGCCTCCACCATCGCCGGCGAGGTGGAAAACCCACGGCGCACCTACCCTCTGGCAATGGGGATCACCACCGCCGCGGTCGCCGCCGTCTATCTCGTAAGCGTGGCCGCGGCATGGCATGCACGCATCGATACGGCTACCTTCGGCGCCGGCGGCTGGGCGTTGGTGGGCCAGGTGCTGGGCGGAAGGCGGCTGGAAACTCTGGTGGTCGTGGGCGGATGCGTAAGCACGTTCGGCACTTTTAATTCCCTGGTGATGTCATATTCGCGCCTCCCACTGGCGCTCGCCCAGGACAAACTTCTTCCCCGGATGTTTTTGCGGAAGACCAGCTCCACCGGCGCGCCCTGGGTTTCCATCCTGGCATGCTCGGTGGCATGGGCGCTCTCGCTGGGCATCGGATTTCGCCGGCTGGTGGAGCTCGATATCCTGCTGTATGGCGCCAGCCTGTTGCTGGAATTCATCGCCCTCGCAGTCCTGCGAGTAAAAGAACCGGCTCTGCCGCGTCCGTTCAAGGTGCCCGGCGGTCTTCCCGTGGCAATTTTGCTGGGAGTGGCCCCGGCCCTGTTGCTGGGTCTCTCGCTGATGCAGGGCGAGCGCGAGCAATTCGCCGGAATCAACGTGATGGTTTTCGCGCTTGCGCTGGCAATCGGCGGCGCGGTCTATTACTGGGCCTCGATGGCAATCCGCAGCCGCCGCACCGCCTAAGTCAAATCCGCGCCCCGTACGAGGTGAATTGGGCGTTGGGCTTCCGAACGCGTGAGACCGGAGGAGGATACAAACCGGGGTGTCGCTACGCGCGGGCCGCGCTGAAATTCATGAGCGATGCTTTGCTATAATCGAAGTCGCCCTCACCGGATGTGTCCATTGGAACGCGGAAGTGGTGGAATTGGCAGACACACCATCTTGAGGGGGTGGCGCCCAAAAGGCATAGGGGTTCAAGTCCCCTCTTCCGCACCATTTCAGCA
>JBBQWT010000043.1:0-13488 GCA_038210375.1 Terriglobales bacterium
AGTATTTCCGCCCTTCCACTGGTACGCGTCGGGTTGGGGCAAGCCGATGTGCGCCAGGACGCGGTTGGCGAACTCGTGGGCCATCGCGTCAAGAGTGGACGGCAAGTTATAGAAGGCGGGAACCAGCGGGAAGATCGTAGCGCCGGCTTCAGCGGCCAAGCCCATGTTGCGAATGTGAATCCGATTGAGCGGGGTCTCGCGCACGCATAGGACCAGGGGTCGACGTTCCTTCAGAGTAACGTCGGCGGCGCGCTCGATGAGCTGGGCGGCGATGCCATTGGCTATGCGGCCCAGGGTGCCGACGCTGCAGGGAATAACCACCATGGGTCCCGCAGGGTAGGAGCCGCTGGCGATATTGGCGCCGATGTCGGCATTGGCTTGTTGCTGAATCTTGCTTGAGGCTTGACCCAGAATCCGCCGCACCAGATCGGAGCGGCCTTCAATTCCCAATTCCTCTGCCATCACGCGCAAGGCACTATCGGAGGCGATGAAGTTCACGTGGTGGACGCGGGCATCACGTTCCACGGCGAGCAGGAAGTGGCGAAGGAAGATCGCGCCGCTGGCGCCGGTGGCGGCGACGGTCAGGTTGAGGGCGGGAGAGTTCGACAAGCAAGCTCCGAGTGAGGTTGGAGCACCTCAAACGTCGAGCATAGGCAGCGGCGGCGAGGGAAGTCAAATCCAGGATTGGTTGAGGTTGTCAGTGAGATACTGAAATTTATGAACGAAGCATCATTGCGAAAATTGTTCGCCGAGGTGCGGAAGGGCAAGCTCTCGGCGGACGACGCCGTGGCCCGCCTGCGCCATCTGCCGTTTGAGGATTTGGGCTTCGCTAAGGTGGACCATCACCGCAGCTTGCGGACGGGCATGCCTGAAGTCATCTTCGGGCAGGGAAAGACCCCATTTCAAATGGCAGAAATCTTTTCGCGATTGGCCGAGCACAAAGGGAACGTGCTCGCCACCCGCGCCAACGAAGAACAGTTTGCGGCGGTGAAAGCAAAGGTTCCATCGGCAGAGTTCCGGGTGGCGGCGCGCTCCATCCTGCTGAAGCGCGACCGCAAGAAATACGGCAGGGGCATCATTTGCGTGGTGTCGGCGGGAACCAGCGACATCCCGGTGGCCGAGGAAGCGATTACCACTGCGGAACTGATGGGAAACGAAGTGCGGCACGTGTATGACGTGGGGGTGGCGGGAATTCACCGGCTACTGTCGCACCGCGAGGTGCTGGCCGAGGCCCGCGTGGTAATTGTGTGCGCGGGGATGGAGGGCGCGTTGCCCAGCGTGGTTGGAGGCTTGGTGGGAGCTCCGGTGATCGCGGTGCCGACCAGCGTGGGCTACGGTGCGGCGTTTGAAGGTCTGGCCGCGCTGCTGGGGATGATGAACTCCTGCGCCTCGAACGTCAGCGTAGTCAATATCGACAACGGCTTTGGGGCGGGCTACGTCGCGTCGCTGATCAATCGCGCGTGACGCGGCTGCGGGTGGCACGGCTGAAGCCGTGCCCTTCCACTCAAATCATTTTCGTTACAACTGCAATCCTGTTCGGTACTGCGGAGAGATTGAGGCCCATCCCCTAAGCGCCTTGCTGTTCCCCGAATTCTTCTTCCGGCGCGCCGTGACGGCGCAGCAACTGAGGCAGGTTTTGCGAAAAGGCGGAGCGCGGCAACACCATGTCACAGCCGGCTTCATGCGCCTTTAGCTTCAACTCTCCCTGCACGTGAGAAAGGAAACCGATGATCGAGGTCCCTTTTTTTAGCTTGCTTTTCAGCTTGGGAATCAGGGTCAGCGGTTTGGCGTTTACGTTGTTCAAGTCGAAGATGATCAGCGATGGCTTTTCCTGGTCGGGCTTGAACCGCGCCGCGAGATCCTTATCGTTCTTAAGAAACTCAACTTTGACGTTGAGCTTGCGCGCAGTCTCTTGAATGCGGGTAAGGAAAAACAGGTCGTCGACAAAGGCAAAAATAGGCGGGGCCGAAACTTCCATGCCTGCTGGAACCGGATCCGGAGACGCCGATTGGTAAGTGGAGACAAAACCAGCGCGCGGGCCACGACCACTGCGGCCGCCCTTGGCGCCACCGTTGTCGCCGCCTTGATTGGCGCGATAGTTGTGGTCCATCGGGGCAGAGTAGACACCTTGGGTTTGGCGGTCACGGCTGTTCGCAGGATTGCTGCGATGGGCGACTGCAGGACGACGCCCACGGCGCCGTCGGCCTTTGCCTTGTCCGCCGGAGGGATTTCCGGGTCCAACATTCATAGGTTTTCTCTTGTTCTTACACTCACGCCTGCACTAGCAGGTCGCTTGCACTTGCTGTCCCACACCCCCACTGGTGCGGGCGGACTCAATTCAACTGGAAAATAAAGTCGTGATGAATCGTTGTCCGTAGGCGCCTGGAGTTAGCGGCGCGGAAGGCCAGCACGGGAGCGTGGCCATTGGGAACATATTGATGGTACTCATGAAAGGGCCATTCGCGCAAGTATAAAAGCAAGAGAGTTATTCACAAGCCTGGTGGGGGCCATCCCTTGCGACCGGGCGATCCTCGCGGCCGGACGACTTTCTTGACTAGCCGGGAGTCAGATAGAATAAAACTCCGTTTCGGGGAGCCATCGAGTGGTTTCGGCTGGAACGAATCCGGAAACAGGAGTGCCGCGATGCGTTGGACACCGGGAGACCGAAGCGAAGATTTGGAAGATCGGCGGGACGATAGCTCGTCGAGTGGAATTGGCGGAACTGGGATCGGCGGCATTCACCTGGGCATTGGTGGAATGTTGATCGTGTTGATCCTGAGTGTTGTATTCAAGCAGAATTTCTTCTCGTTGTTGTCGGGGGGAGGTGCGAGCACGGGTCAACGTGCGATGAGTCAGGCCGATCCACAGCAGGACGCCAAAGAAGAGCCCACGGTCAAGTTTGTTTCGTTCGTGCTCGACGACACCCAACGCACCTGGCAGCAAATACTTTCTACCCAGGGCGTCCCTTACCGGCACGCGAAGCTGGTGCTGTTTCGCGATTCCATTGATTCGGCGTGTGGTCTGGCCCAGAGGGCTTCAGGACCGTTCTACTGCCCGGGCGACGAGAAGGTGTATATCGACCTGGGATTCTACGATGAACTAAGCAGCCGCTTTGGCGCCCCGGGACAGTTTGCCGAAGCCTATGTCCTGGCCCATGAGATTGGCCATCACATTCAGAAGCTCACTGGCATTGAGAGCAAGATGCGCGCCGCCCAGCAGCGCGATCCGAGTTCGGGGAATGCGCTCTCAGTGAAGTTGGAATTGCAGGCAGACTGTTTCGCCGGGATCTGGGGACATTCGACCGAGCAACGCAATATTCTCGAGGCTGGAGACGTGGATCAGGGTTTGGCAGCGGCGGCGGCGGTGGGCGATGACCGCATCCAGAAGATGTCCAGTGGGCACGTGAACCCGGAAACCTTCACCCACGGCAGCTCGGCGCAACGCACCCAGTGGTTCCAGCGGGGCTTCACTAGCGGAGACTTTGCGCAGTGCAATACGTTTGCTGAATGAGTTCAGCGGGTGAATGCGCGGGCTGCTGAGTGAGCGGCGGCCGGCCGCCCCCACGATGTTTGGCATTGGTAATCGCGGGGACGGCTCTAGAGCTAGCGGGGCAAGACGAACGCAGCGAGCGGCAGAAAAACTCTTCCGATGATTGTCTCCGGACGACTGTCTCCGGACGACTGTCTCCGGATTATTGTCTCCGAATGATTGAAGACAGGCGCTCTTATTTATGGCGCCTCTATGAGTTCCATGCGGCCGTCGCGCGTGCGATGCAGAATCATGAGCGTGCCCTTGCGGTCGCGGAAAACGAAGACGTCGCGGTCGCGGAAGTGCGCTTCCTTTATGGCTTCTTCCAGGGTCATGGGACGTAGGGCAACTGCGTCGGAGGATGCCACCAGATGCACTTCGGTGGTTTTAGCCACCTCGGGGTACCGATGCACCACGAGCGGCACGGCGGTTTTCGAGGGTTCCCGTTTGCTCGCGACAGCTGGCACTTCGGCGGGTATTTCTTCCGTCCGCTTGTCGTGGGAGTTGCGCTTGCGGGTGCGCTGCCGCGCTTTTGATTTAGCGACCTGCTTCTCCAAGTGCTCCACCGCCTGACTGACGGCTGACTTCATGTCGGCTGACTCCGCCAATCCCACGATGGGGCCATGGGGCGGGTTGATGGTAATTTCCGCTTTATGGCGGCGCTTCTCGACCGTCAATATCACCTTGGTGTCGAACTGATCGCCTAGGATTTTTCTGATTTTGGTAAGGCCGGTTTCAACGTCTTTGCGAATGGCGGGGGTAACTTTAAATTGTCGTCCAGTGTATTCCACGTTCATGCAGCCCTCCCGGGTCAACTTCGGTTCACGATACCGGCACAACGGCACAACCTTAGCGGCGTTCACTTCAGCGGTCGGTTGCGATCAGAAGCGCCTCTTGTTCATTCGATGCAGATTCCCCCTGCCGAAAAGATGAGCTAGGCTTTGACGCGACGTTGATGAGTGCTCGGAATCCTCATGTCTTCGCGGTATTTGGCTACGGTTCGACGAGTCACCCGGATGCCTTGTTGCTGCAACATGCGGGTAAGATGCTCGTCAGTCAGCGGCCGGGACGGATCTTCCTCTTCGATCAACTTCTTTACTCGTAACTTTAAAACCAGCAGGGGTACATCGTCCTGCCCGCCGTCAGTGTTCACCCGCTCGGAAAAGAAATAGCGCAGCTCAAAGACTCCCTGGGGAGTGTGCGCGTATTTGTTCATGACCGCTCGGCTGACGGTGGAAGGATGGACACCGATTTCCTCGGCCACTTCCTTGATCATCATGGGCCGCAGATAGGCTATCCCCTTTTCCAGAAAATCACTTTGCCGTGCCAGAATGGAGTAGCAAACTTTGGCAATGGTCTGTTTGCGTTGTTCGATGTTCTTGATGAGCTGCTTGGCGGCGTTGTAGCGCTCCTTGAGATAGTTGCGGGTCTCTTTGTCTTTGTTGGTACGCTCGGCCAGGCGCTTGTATGAGGGACTCAGACGCAAGATCGGCAAATCCTCATCGTTCATCAGCACCAGCCAATCGTCGCCGTGTTTTACAAAAGCGACGTCCGGCTCAATAACCCGCGCGGTGATCTTGTTGTATTGCAAGCCGGGAAAGGGATCGAGATTTTTCAGGTAAGCCAGGGCGGCCTGCACGGCTTCCACGGGGCGTCCCATGGCCTTGCCAATCTCCTTGAATTGCTTTAGCTGAACCGCGTGCAGATGGCGGTCCACCACGGCGATGGCATCGGCGATCGTCTGAACCTCGCCAGCCTTGTGCTGCGCCAATTGCATCCGGTAGCTGAGCTGGTAGCGCAAACACTCGCGCAAATCGCGGCAGGCCACACCCGGGGGATCGAGCAGGCGTACGATCTCGATGGCCTCGTGCAAATCGGCCAAAGTAAAATGGGCCACGTGGTTACCATTCGCAGAAGGTGCAGGCACTATCGCGGGCGCGCTCACCAACGGGTTGGCGGCCAAGATTCCACGGTCTGGTTCCGGCGGCGCCAGGCTCGCGAAGTCAATGGTTGAAGAGTCGGTCTGCTGGAGTTCGGTGGCGTTTTCGGAGGTGGCATGCGCGTCTGCGGCGGCCTGGAGCAAGGCTTCGGCCTGGCTGGCGATGCGTGCCAGCATCGCCGCGTCAGCTTCAGGCGCGACGGGCGGCTCCACGCCCAGCAATTCTTCGTCGCTGGCCAACAGGTACCCATCTTCGCTCAGGTTACCGACCACCAGATCTGCCGCTTCACGCACGGCAGGACGCAAGTCTAAGGTGCCTAGTTGCCAGGTCAGATGGTCGGTGAGATTGCTGCCCTTGGAAAGAAAATTCTCAAACGACGGCCGCTCGATTTCTTCCATCTGTCCCGGGCTGCGGAATCCGGGATCAAGATAGTCCTTGAAATAGGAATCAAAATCAATTTCTTCAAAGGGATCTTTCTTCTCCCCCGCAGTGATGGGATTTTCCTCGACCTTCGAGCTTACCCGGTCGCGTTCTTCTTCCTGCCGGCCCACATCGTCGATCAGGGGAACGGAATTTTCCAGTTCCTCAAGCACGGGGTTTTCTTCCATCTCCGCGCTGATCATGTCCTTGAGCTCAAGCTTGTTGAGGGCGAGCACCGAGACCATCTGCATGAGGCCGGGCGTCAGCTTCATGGTCTGGGTCAGCCGCTGGCTCAAGTTTTGGTGCAGGTGAACCATATTGTCTTAATTGTGGTCCTTTGCCAATAAAAATGATGTGATGCGTGACCCCAGCTATGGGCGTGCCACCCCAGACTCGAGCCGCCGGTTTAAACCAAGGTGAAACTTTCGCCCAAGTACACTCGCCGGACCTCCGGGTCGTTGCCCAGTTCGTCGGGCGATCCGGCAAAAAAGATCTTGCCTTCATTGATGATGTAAGCCCGGTCGGTCACCGAGAGGGTTTCGCGCACGTTGTGGTCGGTGATCAAGATTCCGATGCCGCTGCTGCGCAAGTGAAAGATGATGCGACGCAATTCATCCACCGCGATTGGATCGATCCCGGAAAAGGGCTCGTCCAGCAGAATGAATGTCGGATTGATACACAAGCAGCGAGCGATTTCGACGCGACGCCGCTCTCCGCCCGAGAGGGCATATCCGCGGTTGAGCCGGATGTGCTCCAGTCCCAGTTGATCTATCAGCCGCTCCATCGTCTCCCGCCGTTCGTGCCACGAGATGGGCTGAGCTTCAAGTACGGCCAGGATGTTTTCCTCAACCGAGAGCTTGCGGAAGATGCTGGCTTCCTGGGGCAGGTAGCTGATGCCAAACTGGCGGGCCCGCAAGTACATGGGGACCGCAGTGATGTCATGGTCGTCGTACATGACGCGGCCCGAGTCAGGAGGGATCAAGCCGACAATGGCGTAGAAGGTCGTGGTTTTGCCTGCACCGTTAGGCCCTAATAAACCAACGACTTCGCCCTGATTGACGCGCAGGCTCACCCCGTTCACAACCCGGCGGCCGCGATAGGTCTTACCAATCTCGTCCGTCGCCAGGATATGCATTTATCGTGCCACTCGTGTTGTGGTGACGCTAGGCGCCAACTTATCGCCTTCAACCAGCACCCTATCATCGTGTCTAAAGAAAGTCAACGAATTGCCGGTGATTTTGCCGTGTTCGGCATCAAAAATGCTAGGGTTTCCGCCGCTAAGGACAAACTTGTCCTCCGAAGCGGTGTAAGTGAGCTGGTCGCCGGTCGCGCGCCGGGTAGGCTGGGTGATTACAACCTGGTCTCTGGCTACCAGATGGTCGAGCCTGCCCGCCACCGAGCCGCTCGGGGCATGGGCCGTGACGGCATGGGCCATGAGATACACATCCATGGTGCGACAGGTGATGGTGGAGTCGGCTGTCTTGGCCGTGACTCCACCCTCCAGATGAATCTGGCGCTCAGCGTCGGTGTAAGTCAGCCGCGCCGAGGTGATGGTTACAGAAGTAACTTTGCCATCTTTGCCGGTCTGAACCAGCACCGTGGAAACAGGCTGGCTGCCGCCTTGGGCGGTGACGGAGCGACGGTCGCGATCGAACGCCAGGCTGGGCGCCGCCACCACGTTCGCGTTCTGCCACAACCGAGCGTTGCCGGTGTACAGTGCAACCGAAGGAGAGCGGCTGGCAGTCAGGTGATTGGCGGTGACGTGGATTGGATCGGAAGACGCCAGCAACGCGCCATTGGGTTGGGTCTTCAGCTCGCTATAAGTACTCTTGACATCTCCTTCGGCGATGGCTTCTCCGGTGGCGCGGTTGATGCGCAGATTGAGCGCGGTCGTGGACATGCCGGTGTCGGCAACGCGCGGCGATCCAGAGAGCACGAGTATCTGGTCGGCAGGGGTATAGCGAGCCTGATCGGCCCAAGCCTTGCGGGTGCCATCCACATAGGCGAGATTGCCCTGCTGCACCACGTGGTCCACGCCACCGGTCGCCCTGAAAGTTAAATCCAAACTGGCGCTGGTGGAGACGCGTTCGGGCTGCCCGGGGGTGACAGTCGTGATCCGGGCATCGGGCGAGCCATGCAGGGTGTGAATGTGATTGCGCTGGTCGAATCGCGCTTCGAACGAGCCTGCCGTCAGGACTGTCCGCTGATTGTTGCCTAGCTGAGAGACGGTAATTTGCGGCGGTCCGAAAGTGAGGGCCCGGTCCAGATGTCCTTTGGCCATAATGAAATCCATGGCCGGCGCAGCGATCTCGGTATTTTGCGTAGTCTTGCCCGGTTCCGCGGCAGGCTGCTGCAGCAAGGTCACGCCCTGGCTGGCGTGGACCATTTGCAGGTCGTGCTTGCCGGCAAACTCAAGGCTTACCCGGCCTGCAGTGGCGTGAGCGACTTGGCGCCCGCTGGCGTCGAGGCGCACGTCCCCGGTCAACACAGCATGACGTAGCGCGTCTCCATGATCGTTGAGCAGGATTTCGGCCTGCTTGGATGTGGCATGGATTCGGGTAGTGCCCGGCATCTCTGCCTGCACATCGCCGGTCGCGAGCAAGTGGTCCACGGTATTGTCGTCGCGAAGATAAATCGTGGCTTGCTTGGCCAGAAATTCGCGTTGATCGCTAAGGACTCGCGGCTGCTCCAGGACGATTTGTCTCGGCTCTTTGGTGATCGTGCCGCGCCCTGCGGTGATGTGCACCGTTTGCTTGCCGGTCGCGTCGATTTGCACCTGCGATTCCAAAGTGAGCGTGTTGTTCTTCGCCAGGTAGGTGGCCCCGACGGCTGAGCCCGCCGCCTGGGGCATGGTCAGCTCAATCTTTTCTTTGGTAAACGCATTGCCGGATTTCTGGTTGAACACGAGACCGCTCGTTTTAAGGTGGACTGGATTCTTCAACTCCTTGGGGGGCGCCTGGTCTGGGTTCAGAAGCCCCATGGGATTGGCTTCCAGATCGATCAGCACATTGCCGCGCGCGCTGACGTCTCCTGACTTCGGGTCGTAGTCGAATTCGTCGCCGCTGATCTGGTCGAAGCGGCTGGCATCGCGCCCGTAGAGGAGAATGCTGACGTTGTGGAGTTCCGCGTGCCCGCCCAGCTTCAACTGAACCGCCCGGGAAGCACGGATGGTAAAGATCGTCCGGCCGCGGTCAGACTTTGAAACCGTGAATCCCTCGGCACTCTGCTGGATGTTGATGCCCATCTTCGCGGGGATTTCTCTGACCACATTGCGCACCTTCCAGCGCGCATAGAAGTACATGCCGCCGATGGCGACGGCCAGGACCACCGCACCCAGGAAAAGTCCACGGCGCAGATAGGGGATGGAAAGCATCGTGAACGTTCAGTTTACTCGGAAAGCGCTCTGGGTTATTGGATGCGCTCGGGCCGAAAGGGAACGGGGACAGAGTCGCAGAGGCCAGTGCTGCGGGCAAGGCTTGGCGCAATAAACACGGCGAAAAATATTCTCCGCGGTGACGCGCTAGACTCGGTCCTTTAAGCGGATCACAAACTTCAGGCCCGACCAGATATGGTTGACCGCGCACACTTTCACATCTACCAGTCCTGCAGCGAGACCGATCTCGCGGACTCGGTTTTCGTCGAGATCGCTGACAACTCCGGCACTCTTCTTCGGCCACGCGACCCAGATCATACCGTTGGAAACGATGCGCTGCGCCCAGAGAGAGAACTCGTGAGTCAGTTCCCGCTGGCTGGTTACGAACATCAGCACGAAATCGAGTGTCCGACTGGCGGGCCGGGGCGTGCGGCAAATTGGGGTGACGGCGGCCAGCTCCGCCTGGACGTCATCGGGGGTTCGCACCAGAGCGATGGCGGCGCCCTCCTTGATGCCAAGCTTTTTCGCCAGAGGTGTGCCGGAGTATCCCGCCATGATGGCTCTATTTCGAGGGAGCATAGTAGCCGCGGCGGTTGCGCACGTGCAAGCTCTTCTCCGCGGCGATGATCTCGATGGTGCGGAAACTGCCGTTGGGCTTGAAATCGGCAGGCTTGTAGCTGAGCGCGTACTGGCTGCGCAACTCGTCCTGGATCTCGCGGAAGGCATCGGCCACTTCGCGGATCTGGAAAGGATGGAAGGACTTTCCGCCGGTCGCATCGGCGATGCGCTCCAGCACCTTGTCGCCCTTCAAGTGGATGCCGCTGATGTTGGTGCTGATGGTATACACGATGACCTCGGCGCGCTCGGCCATCTCGATGGCTTCCTCGCGCGAGACGTGGCTTTGGTTGTCGTCGCCGTCGCTAAGCAGGATGATAGCGCGGCGCACCGGGCCGGTGGTCTGCGCTTTCAGCAGCTTGTCGCGGCAGGCAAAGTAGAGCGCGTCATACATGGCAGTGCCGCCTCCGGGACGCAAGGCTCGCACGCCGACTGAAAGCTTTTCCGTGTTGTCGGTAAAATCCTGGGTTACTTCCGGGGTTACATCGAAGCCCAGAACAAAGGCCTGGTCGTAGCGGGGACGAATGTTCGAATTCAGAAACTCGATAGCCGATTCCTGCTCGAACTTAAAGCGGTCGCGTACCGAGTTGCTGGCGTCAATCATCAGGCCAACCTGCAGCGGTAGGTCGGTTTCGCTGCGGAAACTGCTGATGCCCAATGCAGGTTTCTTATCGTCAATGACCTTGAAATCTTTTTTGGTCAGGTCCTTGACGAGCCTGCCGTGCTTGTCGGTCACGGTGAAAACCACGTTGACCTCATTCACTTCCTTGCGCACGGTGGGGAATTGATCTGTTGCATCTTGCTTGCTATCCGCTGACGGAGCTGCCGCGGGGGGAGCCTGGGCCTCGGGGGCTGGGGCGGCGGGGGCCGTCGGCTTCGCGGGCGTATCCGACTGCGCCGCTGCCAGGGCCGCTGCCAAAATCAGGAGGTAAGGAAGTTTCATCAAAGACGTTTTTTATTATAGACGCATCCCGCGCTTATTCTGTTTCCAGCGAACCCAGGAAATTCTGCAAGTCGCCAGGGAGAGGCCGGGAAAACTCCAGCGCAGCACCGGTGGCTGGATGCTTCAACGCCAGGCGCGCTGCGTGCAAGAAGTTTCGCGGCAGGGAAATCGAGGCCCGACTTTTATTGGCTGGCGCAGGCGGCTTGATTTGCTTAGGCGCACCGTAGAGCGAGTCTCCAACGATGGGATGACCCAAGGACGATAGGTGAACGCGAATCTGATGGGTTCGCCCGGTATCAATTTTCACTTCGAGCAGAGTGAACTTACCATAGAGGGACTCGATTCGCCTCTGCACCACGTAGTGGCTGATGGCGTCGCGGCCGCGCGAGCCGCGCGTGGTCATGCGTGTGCGGTGAACCCGGTCGCGGCTGATGGCGGTATGAATGGTGCCACTGTCTTGCTTGAGCCAGCCATGCACTAGCGCGAAGTAGGTTTTCTTGATTTCGCGACTGGAAAACTGTTCGCCCAGGCTGCGATGCGCCTGATCGTTCTTGGCCACCACGATCAGGCCGCTGGTATCTTTGTCGAGGCGGTGCACGATGCCGGGCCGCACTTCGCCGCCCACTGCAGAGAGCGAGGCAAAGCGATGCAGCAGAGCGTTCACCAAAGTTCCGCGATTGCGGTCTTCATCGGACTTGCCAGCCCCGGCGTGGACCATCATTCCGGCCGGTTTGTTGATCACCGCCAGATCGTCGTCTTCGTAAACAATATCGAGCGGAATGTCTTCTGCCACGGCATGCAGGGGCGGAAGCTGCGGCGGACCGAGGATGGTGATTTGCTCATCTCCACGGAGGCGAAGCGAGGGCTTCGTGGCCAACTCATTTACCAGAATGTGGTCTTCGGTAATCAGCTGCTGAATGCGCGCTCGGCTAAGCTCGGGAAGCTGCGAAACCAGAAAATGGTCGAGCCTCTTGCCGGCGTCAGCGGCGTCAGCGCGCAGAGTAATGGGGAACGAGGCAGCCATGGGAAGCTAGAAATCTAGCATGAGCGGTGGGCCGAAGCCGAGAGACTCTAGCGGCGATTCTGGCGGCGACCCCTAGCGTGCAGCGGCGGGCACAGGCTTCACTGACCCACTGCGCAGCCACAACATCACTCCGCCCAGCAGTACCAATCCAATGGCGATAAATTGCGTCCCCGTCATGAACCCGCCGAAGACCTCTCCGCGTCCCGGGTCATCGCGCAGGAATTCCAGAAAAAACCGCGCGGTTCCGTAAATTACCAGAAACGAGCCGAACACTTCTCCGTCGAAGGTCTTGCGCCGGAATAGCCACATGAGGAAGAAGAAATTGGCCAACTCCACCGCGGCCTCAAACAGTTGGGTCGGCTGCAGCGGCACGCCCAGAGGGGTTCCCACCCACTCATGAGCGATGGGACTGGTGAAGGTCACACCCCAGAAGTGATGGGTTTCCTTTCCGTAGCAGCATCCCGCGGCGAAGCATCCCACGCGGCCAATGGCGTGGCCCAAAGCCAAGCCCGGTCCGAAGGCATCGCAAGTGGCGAGTGCGGGCATGTGATTGCGCCGCATGAACCAAGCCGCCACCATCAGAGCCGCGATCAGGCCGCCGGAAAAAACTCCGCCCGCTTGCAGAGTGTTGACGCTGAAAATTTCGCTGGGGTGAGCGGCATAGTAACCCCACTCCACCAGGATGTAAAGAACCTTGGCGCCGATAATTCCTGCCAGCACCACCAGAATCCCCAGGTTCCAGGCGTCTTCGCCGTTGATCCCCTGCTTCTCGCTATTGCGGACACTGACCCACAACCCGAGCAGCACACCGGTTGAGACGAGGAGTCCATAAGTGGGCAGGCTGAAATTCCCGGCATGAAATAAGCGTGGCAGCACTTTTATTTAGATGCGGTGACACAACCGTGGCAAATTAGGGTGAAAGAAAAAGCTGACCCGTGCAAGCCGTGTAGTGGGCCGAGAATGAACCCGTCCTTGACGGTGGGAACCCGCCGAGACCCTTTAGGCATCTCCGCATGACGGAGCGTCGCACACCGGATCAAATTCGAGTCAAGTCCCCGTTCATTCGGTGTTGGTTCAAAAATCGGTGACCACTATCACCAACCCGACAGGTCAGCTTTCCAGTTGGATGCTAGGGAAGATTGCGACGATGCGCAAGAGGTAAACGCGAAAAAGTTGGCAGACGGCTTGCAAGCAATTTTCTGCCGCCTAGCCGGCGCGCCGCTCGCCTAACACTTCGTCCAGCGCGTCGGCCAACTGATGCGCCTTTTCTTTCATCGCAGAGCTTCCGTTTTCCTGCTTCCGCTTCAGGGTGTCGTACTCATCTGCAATGTTGAGGGCTGCCAGGACGGCCAGGCGCGTCGCGTCCACGGTGGTGGTCTGTCCCGCGACCGCGCGCATTTTCGCATCCACATATTGGGCGAGCCGCGTGATATAGGCAGGATCGGTGCCCCGCAGGTGATAAGCCTGATCGAAAATATCCACGCGCACGCTCTCGGCGGGCGCGGCGGCCGGCGGTTTCGTCGCTGATGCCATAGTGCTCGACTCCTGAACTGAACTATTCTGCCGCAGTATCGGCGACGGCCGCCATCTGGTGAAGCATCTTTTCTACGCGTCCCCGAACTTCTTCGCGTTCGCGACGCAGTTG
>JBBQWT010000044.1:0-12594 GCA_038210375.1 Terriglobales bacterium
TCGGCGCCGGCCACGCTCCGTTTGTAATTGCGGAAATGTCCGGCAATCACAACCAGTCCCTCGAAAGGGCCCTGGAAATCGTGGATGCCGCCGCTGCTGCCGGCGCGCACGCGCTAAAAATCCAGACCTATACCCCGGACACGATGACCTTGGATCTTTCCGAGGGCGAATTCTTTATCAAGGACCCGGCGAGCCTGTGGGCGGGCAAGTCGCTTTATCAACTTTATGGGGAAGCCCATACCCCGTGGGAATGGCACCAGCCGATATTCGAGCGTTGCCGGTCGCGCGGAATGGTTGGGTTCAGCACGCCCTTCGATTCCACCGCGGTGGATTTTCTGGAAAAACTCGATGTGCCCTGCTACAAGATCGCGTCCTTTGAAAACGTGGATACGGCGCTCATCCGCTTGGTAGCCTCCACGGGAAAGCCGGTCATCATTTCCAGCGGGATGGCCAGCGCGGCCGAACTGGCTGAAGCGGTGGAGGCCGCCCGCGGCGCCGGTTGCAAAGACCTGGTGCTGCTGAAATGCACCAGCACGTACCCCGCGACCCCGGAATTCACCAACCTTAAAACCATTCCTCACATGCGCGATCTTTTTGGCTGCGAAGTTGGCCTTTCCGACCACACCATGGGGGTGGGGGCCGCGGTGGCGGCGGTGGCCATGGGCGCAACCGTGCTTGAAAAACATTTCACCCTGCGGCGCGCCGATGGAGGCGTCGATTCGACTTTTTCGCTGGAGCCTGATGAGTTTGCCCAACTGGTACAGGAAACCCTGCGCGCCTGGCAGGCCCTGGGCAGCGTCAGTTACGGTGTGCTGCCGGCGGAAAAGAAGTCGCTGATTTTTCGGCGCTCGCTGTATGTAGTAAAAGATGTGAAGGCCAATGAAAGGCTCACAGCGGAAAACCTGCGGGCCATCCGCCCGGGTTACGGGCTGGCTCCGAAATATCTTGAAATGCTGCTGGGAAAAACGGTTGCCCGGGACCTGAAGGCGGGAACGCCAATGAGCTGGGACCTGGTGGGCGGCGCTGAACTGAGGAAAAATTAATGGGTTCGATTTCAGTCAATGCCAGAAAAGTTGTAGGGCGGTTTTACCCGCCGAGCAACCTGGCCTTTCATTTTCAGCGGCTGTTCATGAAACCCGCCACTCGCAAGTCCATTGCCCGGATACTGGCTGGCCGCCTTCCCCAGGGGTCTGCGGCAGGCCACGATCCCCGCATTGTCACAGAACTGGAAACCGATGGATTCAGTTTCGTGCCCGGACTGATTTCCGAAGCGCAGATCGCGGACATTCACGCCTATCTTTCTGGCAAGCCCAGCTCCGACGCGTGGCGCCCCGAAAGCGGCGCTTTCCACATCTCCCGGCCTCCCGCAACCTGTCATACCGCGCCTTATTCGCAGGAAGACATCATCGCCTGCCCTCATCTCCTGGAGATTGCCAATCATCCCCTCGTGCTGGCCACGATGACCAGGCTGTTCGGATGCAAGCCGACGATCTCCAATGTGGCCTTGTGGTGGTCGCTCGCCGGGCATTCCAAGCCGGAGCAGGCTGAGCTCTTCCATCGTGACGTGGACGAGTGGCAATTCATTAAACTTTTTGTTTATCTCACCGACGTTGACGAGGGCAGCGGCCCGCACGTGTTTCTCAAAGGATCGCCGGCGGCGGCGAAACTTTTGCAGATACGCCGCTACCAGGACGACGAGGTGAATTCCGCGTTTGGCGGCGAAAACGTGATGCGTTTTACCGGCAAGGCCGGCACCGCCTTCCTGGAAAATACCTTTGGCCTGCATAAAGGCACGCTTCCCATAGCCCGCAACCGGCTTCTTTTCCAGGTCCAGTACTCACTCTTCCCCATCGGAATCTACCGTTACCACCCCAAAACGCCTGCGACGCCCGTTGCCGGATTCGATCCTTATATCAACCGGTTGTATATCAAGGCAGGCAACGGCTCTGCCGCCGAGGGCACGTCGCGGTAGCCGAATGTCTCGCCGCGCGTACTTTTCTTATTTTTTATTTCGCACCACGTTCCGAAGCGTGACCAGTCGGCCCTCCAAACTCCCATGAGAATCCTTTTTGTTGAAAACCGGCAGCAGACCCGCTTCTGGGAGATGGTGGCCCGCCGGCTGGAACAGGACGGCCATCAGATTTACTGGATCGTGCAAAACCTGGGGTTTGCCCCAACGATGGGGAAGATATTCAAGATCCCTTATCCGGCGAATTCCGACCTGCGAGATTGCCCGGCGGAACTGCAGCCCATCGAAGCCGGCGATCGTAACATTCTCCATTTCGGCGGAGATTCCCGCCATTATGCCTACTACGACGGGCACATCCGGAAGGTCTTTGATGAGGTTATGCCTGAGATCTGTTTTGGTGAGACGACCTTATTCCATGAGTCTTTATGCGTAAGAACCTGCCGGCTGCGCGGCATTCTTTATTTGCAGCCGCATGTGGCGCGCTATCCGGTTGGCCGTTTCCAGTTCTTCCAATATGACACCCAGGAACCTTACCGCGGCTCGGGAGAGACTCTTTCCGACGCCGATGCCCTGGAAATGGCCAATGCGATTGCCGGCCGGACACTGAAACTGATGTACCTGGGAAATCCCGAACAAAGCCGTCTCCGGGTCTTGCTGACGAACGGAATTGAATCCGCAAAAGTGTTGGTCGGCCGGGTGCGCGGCGAGCGCTACAATACGCCCGGCTTGCTTCGCAAGCTGCGGCTCGACCGGCAGTTGGCGAAGAACCGCGTTGCCTGGGAGCGCCTTGCCGCCGCCGCGCCCCGCGAGCCATTTGCGTTCAACATCCTCTACCCAATGCAAATGCAACCTGAAGCCAATCTCGATATCTGGGGACAGCCGTATCGCAAGCAGGCGGAGTTACTGCGGCGGGTCTTGCAGCATACCGATAGTGGCACCGGGATCATGGTGAAGCCCAATCCCCATTCAAAATACGAGCTTACCCAGGAACTGCTTGACTTGTTGGCTTCATCACCGCGATTGGTGGTGTTGCCCCACGCTTCTTCCATGAATGACGCCATGGAACGCGCTGCAATGGTATTAACCGTCACCGGCACCGTGGCCTATGAAGCTTTTTGCTCCGGCAAGCCTCTGGTCAACCTGGTGAATTCGTTTTTTTGTCATATCTCGGAGTGTTGCGTTTTCATTCCCGGCATCAGTCATATTTCAGGGTTTATCTCCAGGCTTAAAGCGGGAATGCTCGCGCCTGTAACAGCCGCGCAGAAATGCGAATTTCTGCAGCACATCACGCGCACCAGTTATGTGGGAGATATATCCAATCCGGTGCAGGTTCCCGGGGTGGCGTCGGAAAGCAACGTCTCGGCGGTCTATCGCGCCTTCGTCGACATACTCAAACCGGCGCCGGCTGGGGAAATTTCACCCGCGCCGATTGAGCTCGGGTGACTGCAAGAAGTGGGGGCGCCGTCGTGTTTCTGTAAGGCTGGTGCTGCACATTGGAGTTCTGAAAGAAAAGAGGGTGGCGGGCGATGCGGGTAATGGTGCGCGCTGATGCGTCTATCGACATCGGTATAGGGCACGTAATGCGGTGCCTGACCCTGGCGGACGCGCTGGCCCGCGGCGGTGCGACCGTCGAGTTTTTCTCAAGAGACACTCCCGGCAACCTGATTCATACCATCAACCAACGCGGCTATCTTGTGCACACCCTGTCCGCAAGTGAAGACCATGCCGAGTTTGCCGCGCAGGATTCCGCGGCGGTCTCTGCCGTGCTGGCGCAAACCCAATCGGTTCCCGACTGGATCGTGATCGATCATTATGGCGTGGGGAAGACCTGGGAAAAGCATCTCCGGCCGCTGGTTCACCGGGCGATGGTGATCGACGATCTGGCCAACCGTGAGCACGACTGCGATCTGCTTCTGGACCAGAATTTCAGTACCGGAGGCGCCGCGCGATACGATGGACTGGTTCCCAGCGGGTGTCGAGTTCTTGCCGGGCCGGCTTACGCCATGCTTCGGCAAGAATTCATAGATGCGCGGCAAAAAATCGCAGCGCGATCGGGGCGGGTGGGCAGGATCGTGATTTCATTCGGTGGAAGCGATACCGCGCGCATGACGGCGCGGACCATGGAGGCGCTGCACCGCTTGCCCGGCGACGGGCTGCGCGTGAGCGTGATTCCTGGTCCGGTGAATCCCGCGAGCGAACAACTGCGAGAGCTTGCCGCGGCATATGGAATGGATTGGGGGAGCGCCGGGTCGCTGGCGGAATTATTTTCCCAGGCGGATCTTGCGGTGGGGGGCGGAGGGACAACTATGTGGGAGCGGGCGTGCCTGGGAGTGCCCTCTGTGATCGCCGCCATCGCCGCCAACCAGGAACCCGGCGGCGCAGCGATGGGCCAGGAGGGCTATGCCATCTACCTGGGACGGGCGCACGAACTGTCTGACCAATCCCTGCAGCAGGCCCTGGCCGCGGTCATCGCCGATGAACCCCTTCGCCACTCGCTTTCCCGCCGATCGATGGAGTTGGTGGATGGAAACGGCGTTGACCGTGTGGTGAATGAAATGATGGTATCGCGATGAAGGTGCTGTTTTTCGGCAACAATCGAATCGCTCCGCTGATTGCGCAGGTTATCTGTGCCGCCGGCGACGAAATCGTGGGCGTGGTCCTTCATCCTGAAGGCCGGCGGCGATACGGAGATGAAATCGTGCGGGCATGCGGCGCCGCAGCGCCGCAGTTTGATGGAAGCCAGCTCACCCGGCCGGATATGTTGACGGCGATCTCGGCCCTGAACGCCGACATCGGCGTTTCCGCGCTGTTCGGCTACATTTTGCGCGAGCCGCTGCTCAAGGCCCTCAAGCATGGTGTTCTGAATATTCATCCCGCTTTTTTGCCCTTCAATCGCGGCGCTAATCCCAACGTCTGGAGCATTATCGAGGGGACCCCGGCGGGGGTGACCCTGCATTGGATCGATAAAGAGGTTGACACCGGCGCCATCGTGGCCCAGGTTGAAGTTGCGGTGGAGCCGATCGATACCGGGGCCACGCTTTATAGCAAGCTGGAGCAGGCGGGCGTTGATCTATTTAAGCGGGAATGGCCGCGCATCCGGCGCGGCGAGCTCAGCGGCGATACCCAGCCCGCGGGAGGCACGAGCCACCGGCTGCGCGACCTGCAACCGATCGATGAGATTGATCTGGAGCGTGAATACAATGCCCGCAAGTTCATCGACCTGCTGCGGGCGCGAACTTTTCCACCGTATGAAGGGGCATATTTCATGGTGAATGGCCGTAAGGTCCTGGTTCGGATCCAGTTGGAATACGAGGCTGGACCCGCGGCGCCGATGATGCCCGCCGCCGACGATGATGCCAAGCGCTAGACGAAACGGCTTGCCCCGGGTTGCCGCGCCCCTGCTGATTGCCGCCAGCGAGGGTGGCAAATGGGCGGTGTATGCTGGAGCCTTCCGATGGAGCCTGGCTTGAATCAATTGTTCAACGAGAACGGCCGTTGCGCCCCGCATGCCGGGCTGTGCGCGCCGTGACCACCCCGGCGGCGCCTCACGACGATCCTTTTTTGTCCCGGCGCTCCCTGCTGCGGCTGGCGCGCTCCACCAGCGGCTACGCTCTGCCCAAGAGTACGGTATTGATCGCGCCGCTGCTGCTGGCCCGGGCCATGAGCATGCCGGATTATGGCTTGCTCGAATATGTAATCGCCTGGGGCACTCCGCTGACCACCGTCGTGGGGCTGGGCTTGTCGGGCGGAATCCCTTATTTCCTTCTCAAGCGCAAGCGGCCGCAATTCTCCCAGGTCTTCAACGCCTACATCCTTCTACTGGGCTTGCTGATGGCGGCGGGGGCGGCGCTTCGTATCGCCCAGCTGATTCCCCTGGTTCCGTACATGCTCGGCCTGATTACGGTGGTCTCGGTCATGCAGGCGCTGTATTCCATTACTTACAAAGTGGAACGGGCGCCGGTGTGGGCGTCGGCCGCCGAAAGCGGCTTATACGTCGTGCTGCTGTTTCTGGCCGCCGCTTTTTTCTGGTTTAAACCCCAGCACCAGATACTTTGGATCAACGTGGCCCTGAACCTTTTTGGCGCCATCATGGTGGGCGGCGCGGCGCGGAATTATCATCCCGCCATTCGCCTGCGCCACACCAGGCGCCGCTTCCGCGAGGCGCTGAAGTTTGGACTACCGCAGATCCTCTCCGGAATCCTGCTGGGCTTCATCGCCAGCGGCGGCCGCATGCTGGCAGGTCACTTTTTTCCCCTCGAAGTGGTGGGAGTGTATGGTTTCTTTTTTCGCACCTCGGCCATCGTTCTGGTGGTTTACCAGCTTTTGACCACGGTATATTTCAGAAGGTTTTACGAAGCGGACGGCGACGTTCTGGATGGATACTTTACCTGGTTTCTGGGGCTGATCTTCGCCTTGAGCGCATCTTCAGTGCTCATCGGACCGCTGGTACTGGCGCGGCTGTTTCCAAAATACTGGTACCACCAATCTGATTCTCTGCAGCTTTACCTGGTGCTGGGGTGCCAGATGGTCTTGTGGTGCGGCACCGCTATGCTGGAAATGATCTTGTACCGGGAAAAACAAGGGCCCAAACTCCTTTGGATACTCGTGGTGGCATTGCTCTTTCTGGCAGTTGCGGCCGGCCTCTATCCCTATTTCGGCACGCTGACATTGCTGCGGCTGTGCCAGCTTCATCTGCTGACGGTCTTTCTCTCCGTCCAGGGGCAAATCCTGCTGCTGCGCCGAATTGGCTTGCCCTTTCGCAAGCTTAGGACGGCGGTAACCGGTGTCCTGGCCTTATATTTTTTGGGGAATCTTGCCTTGGCGCATTTCTGAGAGGGGCGGGTTGGCCGGCTGCCCCCAACAGTTCAACTCTTGCGCGCGTAGATCATGCAGCCCACATACCCACTCTGGTCGAATGGCGCGAACAGCGGGTCGGGAATGGAATTGTCGCGAAACACTCGCAGCAGATCGAGTACCGAGTAGGTATTCATTTCGGTGATCGGTTCACGCCACGGACGGCCTACCCTCAGGTTGTAGGCCCAGTGGACCGCCGGCACCCGATAGCGCACGGAGTTGAGCATGCCCCTCCGCCGTTTTGAATCACCCACGATCACATGCAGGGCGCACGCTCCTCCGGCATTTAACCCGTGTAGCATCTCGTCGATGATGGGCAGGCCCTGCGATGGACGAAGGTGCTGCAGGACGATATAGGAATTGAGAAAGTCGAAGCTTCCCGCCAAGGCGACCGCATCGGCCACCGAAGGGACGAAACCCAGGTTATCCATGTGGGCAGAGTTGGAAACTGCAAGCGATCGCATACCCGCGGAAACATCCACCCCCACTACGCGGTCGAAACGTTGGGCCAGCGCCACACTGAGACGGCCTGCGCCACTGCCAAAGTCGAGAGCGGCGCCTTCGGGTTTCCAGCCGGGGAACAGGCTGCTGGTGCGGCCCACCACCTGCTGAACATGTTCCTCGCCGGAGCGAAACAGGTCGGCCAGGCGAGCAGGGTCTTTGGTGTCTGCGGTTTCCACTCCCAAAATTCCATAATACGGATTTTGGGTTGCCCATTTCTCCCACTGTTTATCGGTTCGGCTCACTGCCATCGTCTATTTATCTTTTCGCCAGCGCGGATAACGCTCAAAGTTAAAATCGGTGCTGTTAGTTTACCAAAAAGCAAACACGAATCACTCTAATTAGTCCGTCCCGATTCCGGAGGGTTGGCAACACCGGCTGTTAGGATGAATATTCGGAAATCATGGGCGATAAGATCCTTCACGTTCTCCACGTTGGAAAGTTCTACCATCCTTACCAGGGAGGGATGGAAACTCATCTCAAACAGTTATGTGAAGCGTTGAATGAGCGCACCAGGGTCAGCGTGGTCGTGTCCAATGAACGAAATACCACGGTGCACGAGCAGATCGATGGAGTCTCGATCACCCGGGTCGCTCGTTGGTTTGAAATAGCCCGCACGTCAATCTGCCCCGGAATGGCGAAAGCGATACGCGGCGTTCCAGCGGATATCATCCACCTGCATCACCCCAACCCCTGGGCAATGCTCGCCTACCTGGCCAGCGGACATCGCGGCAAACTGGTCATCACCTATCACAGCGACATCGTAAAGCAGAAGGTGCTGGTGAGAGTCGTGGCCCCCCTTCTCAATCTGGTGTTCGGGCGCGCTGCGGCGATCATCGCCACTTCTCCCAATTACCTCGAATCTTCGGAGATGCTCAATCGCTATCGCGACCGGTGTCGCGTGATCCCCTTGGGCATACCCTTGCAGCCCTTGATGGCGCCTCACCCAGCTGATCTATGCACCATCCGCGCCGCCTACGGGAAAGACATCATTCTGGCGACCGGCCGCCTGGTCTATTACAAGGGGTTCGAATACCTGATCAAGGCAATGAGCGGATTAAAAGCCCATCTTTTACTAGCCGGCGAGGGTCCTTTGCGTTCCCAACTGGAGGGACTCGCGCGCGACGCAGGGGTGGCAGACCGGGTTCACTTCCTGGGGCGTGTGCCTGACATGGTGCCCTACTACCAGGCCGCGGACATTTTTGTACTTCCTTCCATCGCGCGTAGCGAAGCGTTTGGAATGGTGCAGCTTGAAGCCATGGCCCTGGGCGTGCCGGTGGTGAACACCAACCTCGATACCGGCGTTCCCTTTGTTTCGTTGCATGGGTTGACCGGGCTTACGGTCGCGCCCGCTGATGCCGATGCTCTGCACTCGGCAATTGCCTCATTGCTCGCGGACCGGGATTTGGCGGCGAGATTTGGCGCGGCAGCGAAACTGCGCGTCGAACAGGAATTCAGCCTGGAAGTGATGGTCGCGCGCACCTTAACGCTTTACCAGGAGGTACGGAACGCTCGCACCCCTCATCTTCAACCGGCCAACGCGCCCCGCGCTACGCAGCAAGCCGAGATTCCCACAACTATTTGATTTGCAGATCTTCAAAACCTAAGGACCAGTTCCAAAGCGGGTAAGGCTGGCCAACTCGCGGCCCTTGGGCGAAACCATACATACTGGATTCGGAATCGCTGTCGTGAATGTTCCCGTAGTAATAAGAACGAAGGACCTGAATTGACTGGCCTGTTTGAAATGCCATCCCATTTCGTAATTCGCGCACCTCTCCCTTGAGCACGGTATTCCCCGAGGAATCCAAAGATACGAAACGAATTGCGCTGCTGGCATAGTCCGGCTCGCGAACCTCGTTCTTAACGAAAAACACACCTTCTTGAAGGAAGGCTTGAAAAAGGGCTGTCTGATCGCCAGCGAATACAAGCTCAAAGCTGGCCTGGCCGTTGGGAAAAACCGTCCCGGTGCGAACTTGCAGCACATTTGACGGCATGCGGAGGGCGATCGCATTGCCATGTTCCGAAGCATATTCGACGGTAAATGTTCCCGCCGGTAAAGGAGACGCCAACGTAAGTAGAATGCTGGTCGGGCTCGCGACCGCGGTCTGAATCACCTCCGGGCCGCCGCCAATAAAAAAACCACTACTTCTGGTTCTGGCAGCCGGCAGAAAGGTAGTATCAATCACCAAGGGCGGCCGCGGGACGTGGTAGTCAATGAGAATCGATTGGCGGTCTGGGCTCAGCGTCGCTTGCAGCGGATAAAGCGGCATCCATGTCTCATGATCCACCAGGACTCGTTTGATTACCTTGGCGAATTGCTCACCCAGCCATCTCTGCGCGTCGGCGTTGATATGAACGGGATTTCCCCAGCTTTGCCCACCATCCGGGGAGCCGTTGACTGCGGAAGGCATGAAATATGTGGGTGAAACCAGGATGATCTCTGGGTCACGTTGCGATGCCAATAGTTGTGCCTGGCCCGAGACCGCCAAATTTGTCTGATAAGTGAATAACCGAATCCGGGATGCCTGGCCGGTGATCGGCAGAATGTCGTTGTTCCAGTCATTTTTCAGGGCAATGAACTCGGTGGCATAGGCGTCAAGGAAGGATTGCCGATCCAGCGGATCCAGCCAGTCATCCAGCTGCAGATCGTTGTTTTTTTCACCTTGCATCCATGTAATGGCCGGCACGGAATATGACCACCCGTGGGCTCGGGCCTGCGCCAACCCTCGCCGCACATCGTCAATACTGGTGGGGTAATAACCTCCCGGCGTGATCACTCGGTTACGAGGATCAGACGCGTCGTCGTGTTGTTTATCGAGATTCCGCAGCCGCTTTGAACCTTGGCCCGAGAAACTGAAAAGGAAATGGACATCTGCCGGTGCTCCGATTGAGACCTTGAGTTGATCCACCAGGCCGCTGGCAATGGTCTCTCCAGAACCGATGATCGGTTCACCCGCGGTGATGGGCACCAGAGCAAAGTCGGAATCAGGGCGCAGTTCCGGCACGTTGCAAAACGTCGGCTGCCCCTCCCGCCAGGTGTGCACTCCCCGCGAAAACTGAAAATTTCCATGCCCCGAGTCCGCCGTGGTTATTGCCGGGAAGGAATCGTCTCCACTTCCCAGTGACTGGCCCATGTGGAGAATGTGAGCTAGTTGGGTAAATGTTGGGGGGGGAATGGTCACGATCGGCGAAAGTGGCGGCGGAGATTTTTCGCCAGCTGAAGTTGCAGTTGGGACGACATCGCCGCCGATGTTGCCGGCGACATTGTTCGTGCCTTGGCCCCCCCGAGTAAATGAAACGAGCCGGCCACCGCCACTGCTGGCCAAACCGATCCCAGCGTTATTGGTGACTAAGACGTTGGCAATACGGACGATGGTGGGGGCGCCGCCGGAGCCAGAGTGGACGCCATCGGTTCCATTGCTGGTCGAAGAAGAGTCGGAGATGTTCAGCTCTACGCTGGCACTGGTACCATTGGCCGCAAATCCAAAGGTGGTATTGCCGGAAGCGTCGCTGCCCCGAACGCTTACGCGGGCGCCATCTATCGCCTTCACCCCGAAGGTATTGGAGTTAGCCCAGACCTTGGAAAGCGATGCGTCGGCGTGGGCAATCACAATACCCCCGCCCGCGTTGTCGCGCACGCTGGTATTGCTGACAATCAATGTATTCCTGGGGCTGAACTCGTTGGGTTCAAAGTCAATGCCGATACCGGTAAAATTAGAAACCGTGCAATTTTCCACGGTCAGGACCACTCCATCGGCCCGCGCGACAGCGATGCCGGTTTGGCCAATGCCGACACCTGTTAATTCGATGTTGCGCAAAACAACATGGATGAAGGAGCTGGTAATGAGGACCCCGGCGGCGCCGCTGGGGACAGCAATAACGCTGGCGACCCGCCCTCGTCCGCCATCAATGGTAATCGACCTGTCGATGCTTACTTCGCCAAAATCGCCGGGGTCAAGAACATCGATTTCGCCTCCGGCAGAGGTCTTGGCGAGGGCCCCGGCAAAAGTCGCGCACGGCGTGGTGCGGCTGCACGCGTTGGCATCATCGCCCGTTTCTGACACCCAGGTTCTGGTGGATGTCTGGGCTAGCACAAATGATGTGGCGGTGAGAAGTACAAACACTGATGCGATAAACTTGAAAGTGATTCGCACCTTGATCATTTGAGCTTCTCTCCCTGGCTTTTAGTTCCCGGATTTATCTTGAAATTTTTGCGATGAAGCGAGGCGGGACTCATCCTGAACTCCAAAGTCAAACGACCTAATTGTATGATGTTTGGAGAGGTTACGAACGTCTTTGTTCTTTTTTTGCTGCCGCGGGTTCCCAGTTGAGTTTTGCAAAGACTTCGAAGATCGAAACCCCGCCTTCGCGGGCAGAATTTAGCTGCTCCTATACCTCAAAGTTCCTAGTCCGCTAATCGAAACCGTAAGCTGGCTTTTAAAGTCTGTCTCCCAACTCACTTGCCCGACCCGCTCCGTGGAACTCTTGTTCCACTTCAGCCTTCTTGGATTGCCGATCCAGCGGATCCATCCAGTTATCGCAAAACGCCCAGGGCGCAATCCAAAACGATAGCCCGGGCTCTGCCATGCCCGCGGCGCCCTGACATGCTTATTTAAATCAACAGGAGCCCGGGTGGCCTGGATCGGAATGTCATGGCGCTGGCTCGCCTAACCTCACCCTGCTCCCGGCTCTTGGATGAGACGGTCGATGAGGTTCTTCAACTGATCGGCGTCTTCAGGATAGGAAACCCAGTCGTTGCCGCTGAAGTTCGCGTCTTTGCCCGCAAGATCTTCGCCATAGTTGTCTGCGATCACCACCAGGGGAACCTGGGCATCATACCGAGCGTGACGCCGCAGTCTGCGCCCTACATTCAGCGCCTCTTCAGGGGACTTGCCCACCACATTCACCAGGAACAGATGGGCCCTGATGTTCCCACCCTCCAGTTTCTCGGTCGCTTCTTCTTCGTTCACGGCGACGATCACCCGGTGGCCTTGCGCTTCCATCGTTCGTTTCAGCAGAGGACGGGTTTCGTCGTCTTCTTCCATCAGGAAAATCGTCGTTTGATCTGGCCGAGACATGCGGGACACCCGAAGTTATGCAATCACGAAGGATGCAATATTCGCCGCCATTCGTCAGCCCTTAAACGCACAGAACACTGTACGTTTCGCACGGAAAGGAACATAATGGTGCAAGACGTTCGTCCTTTACAGCTTCCATCCGACATTAGGGTTCCGTTCAATTCCTTACCTTCTGCCGCGCACTGCCTTGCA
>JBBQWT010000045.1:0-9907 GCA_038210375.1 Terriglobales bacterium
GAGGTCGAAGACATGAAGCACAGCAGACTGGTGGGCCTGTTCGTAGCGCTGCTCGGGGTATTAGCGCTGTTTTCCAGCCTGAATAAGCCGGGCGTCGCCGCATTGCGCGGTTCCGAGGTGCTGGGCCTGATTGGTTCCGGCGGGTGCTTCGGGGTTGGATTCGTGGGGCTCATCGGGAAGCTCCGGGTTCGGGATTAGATGACGCTTCCTCCATGAACGATCTTTGCTGATCTTCCCCGCCGTGGTATAGGAGGGGTCCGCCGTATTCGATCATCTTGGAAAGGACTAGGTCCACAGGCCGCTTTCTCAGAGGAGGGTCGTTGTGGAGATCGCGGCTGAACTCGCCGCCGAGTACCCACATGTTGTCAACGTGTTTCTGGATCGTCTTTGGTGACAAATTCGATGCTGCCAGATGCTCCAGGAAGGGACGGAACAACGTCACAGGGTGTTCGCCGGGAGCCAGATCTTTCTCCAGGCCCATCCAGGAACGTGGCCAGCCGTTCAGATCCCGGCAGTAGTGTTCGACTCCATGGAGCGGCGCGGTGGCAGTGCGGTTTATTTTAGTGTTCTCGCCGTCACTTGTTTCCACTTCATGCTGCAGCTCATCACAATTTTAAATCGGTGCCATCGCTTTCCGGGATTCGTTTACCAGCAGGCCCGCTTCAGTTCGGATCACCAGAGCATTGAAATCGCCGTGCGTCCGCGCAAGGGCTCCAAGGCCGTCTGTTCGCGCTGCCATAAGCGCCCCCGGCTACGATCAACTCACCGAACGGCGTTTCGAGTTTATTCCTTTCTGGGGATTTCTGGTCTTTCTGCTTTACTCCATGCGGCGCGTCGATTGCCGCCGCTGCCAGGCGGTTGTCGTCGAGGAGGTCCCCTGGGGCGATGGCAAACGGACTCTCACCAAAGCCTACATGCTATTCCTGGCTCGCTGGGCCCGCCGGTTGTCCTGGAAGGAAACGGCCGAGTCGTTTCGCACCTCCTGGGACAAGGTCTTCGACGCGGTGGAGCACGTAGTCACCTGGGGCCTGGAGCACCGGGTGCTCGGCCAGATTGACGCCATTGGAGTCGACGAAATCCAATACGCCAGAGGTCACAAATATCTCACCCTCGTCTACCAGATCGATCTGGGCGTGACCCGCCTTCTCTGGATAGGCAAAGAACGAACCATCGAATCCTTCCAGGGATTCTTCACCGCTATGGGCAAGGACGTCATTTCCAAAATCGTCTTCGTCTGCTCCGACATGTGGGAACCCTATCTGAAACTCATCCGCGAACACTGCTCCGAGGCGCTGCATATCCTTGACCGCTTCCCACATCGTCGCCAACATGAACAAGGCTCTGGACAACGTCCGTGCGGAGGAGACCAGCCGCATGAAGCGTGAGGGCCGTGCTGCGGTACTCAGGAAATCCCGCTGGCTGCTGCTCCGACGTAGCGAGAGTCTCGGCACCGACCAGCACTTCCGGCTGCGCGATCTCCTGCGCTACAACCTCAAGACTGTCCGGGCCTACCTTCTCAAGGAAGCCTTTCAGCAACTTTGGGAATACAATTCACCCGTCTGGGCCGGCAAGTTCCTCGACGAGTGGTGCCGCCAGACCATGCGATCCCGCATCGAACCAATGAAGAAGATCGCCAGCTCGCTCCGCAATCATCGCGAACTCATCTTGAACTATTTCCGCGCTCAAAAGCTGCTTTCCAGCGGCGTCGTGGAGGGCCTGAACAACAAGGCCAAAGTCACCATGAGAAGATCTTACGGTTTTCGCACCTATCGCGTCCTCGAACTCGCCCTCTACCACTCACTTGGCAAGCTGCCCGAACCCGATTGCACCCACGATTTCTTCTAACGAACCATACTTTAGATGAGTTGCCACAATGAAATCCCGGAGATGATCGAAGGGGCTTGAAGTCCTGAGTTCTAGGTTAACCTAACAAATATGAAGAGACCCCCGCCGGAGATAATCGAGGGACCGGAAGCATGGGAACGATTTAACGCTGTCATGAAGGCTGTCATTGCGGTGCCCGGTACTGAGGTCAAGCGCCGGATCGCTGAGCACCGCAAGGAAGTTGACGCGAACTCTAACCGGCGCGGCCCGAAGAGGAAGAACGCCTCCCGCGTCCCTCCCTCTGGGCCTCCTGTTTAGAAAGCTTCCGCCGCCGGAACTTCCTCCTTCCCGATCAGTTCCTTGTACGTAAGCCGCTTGCCTACAATCTGGGCCATCACGGTATTGAAGCGGTCTGCGTCGGTCAGTTTGTCGCCCGCGTCGTTTAGTCGGTTGTTGAAGCGGAAGGCCTGTTCGTCTATGTATCGGAACAGGTGGAAAGGTTCGACGCTCACGTAGGTTCCGTGCAGGCCCCGCTTGAGCAAGCTCCAGAAGTTCTCCATCCCATTTGTGTGAGCGTTGCCGTTGACATAACTTTCCGCATGATTGATGCTTGCGTGAACGTACTTCTCTTCAAGGCCCCAGTATGCGATAAGCTCATCGGTGAAGACGTTTGATCCCTTGCGAACGTTCGCGTTCACATGAGCATGAAGAGTCTCTTTGTCTCGGTTTTCGATAACCGCAGCGCGGACTTTGCCCCCGGCTGTAGCATCCCCATCACAACAGTTTTACCCACCGTTCCCGCGCCCGGTTATCTTCTCTGCACGCTTTGTTTTGTGCATATTTCTGGCCTTTCCGCCGATGAAGGTCTCATCGACTTCAATCTTGCCGGATAGCTTGCGGGGATTCTCAGCCTGCATCGCAAGCCTTCCGCGCTGAAGCATGAACCATGCCGACTTTTGAGTGATCCCCATCGAACGGTGTATCTCCCACGAACTGACTCCGTTCCTTGAGTTGGCAAGCAACCACATTACCGGAAGCCACTTATCCAAAGTTATCGGGGAGTCTTCAAAAATTGTTCCGACTTTCAATGAGAACTTCTGCTTTTCGTGCTTTTGATAACACTTAAACACGCGTGCGTTGGGAAGATATGCGACTTCATCCGAACCGCAGCGGGGACAAGTGACCTTACCGTCGGGCCAACGCAACTTCACCATGTATGCATGGCATTTGTCTGAATCAGCGAAGTAGATAATCGCCTCCTGAAGAGTTGCTGGAGCCTTGTCAACGCTGTCCATGAATTAAATATACAGGCAAACCGCCTGTCAGTCAAGTATATTTACACCATAAAAAAGGCGGCCCCCATTTGCTGGGCCGCCTTCGTATTTGGTGCCTGAGCTTAGCTGTTGCCGATCACTGTGCGCAGCTTTCCGGGCATGAAGTGATACGGCGGCCACGGTCCGCTGACCGATACCTGGCAGCCTTTCAATTGGGCCACCGCCGCGTTGGAACGGTTTTGATATTTTTCGATGGACTTGTTCTCGATCAGGTGGGCGATATCGATGGTGATGGCGCCGGAATTGATCTTGCGGCAGCTTACTTCCTCTTCCAGGGGATGAAACAGCTTCTGGCACTGGACCGAGAGCGACCGCGCCTTGGTCTGGCATTCACGGTTCTGCACCGCCTTTACCCGCAGGCGGCTGAGGTACTCGATGCCCGCCGCGCCCGGCGAATCATCACCGTTCAATATCTTGCGCAGCGATTCGTCTTTCACCAGCAGCTTGATGTGCATTTCGGCCTTGCCGCGAAGTTTGGAAACTGATTCGGTAAAGGCTTTCTTGTTGTTGCGCACGGCGCGGCGCAAGGCCTCGTCGTGATCAAAAATCGTGCCGAACCTGAACGGCAGTACGGTGGTGTTGCGGAAGCACTCGCTGATCACGGCCGCGTGCTCCAATATGGCCTTCTGGGTCAGGCTCCCTTCGGGGATGTATTCGCTGACGATCACCGCGAACTCGCCGCTGGGATAACCGAAAATCTGTGCCCCTCCAATTCCCTTCAACCCCACGATGGGAAAAGGACGGCGGGCGTTGCCGCCTTCCACGAAAGCTTTTTGCTCAGTGATGCAGTATGCGTACCAAGACATGTGTTCGCTCCGATGTGCGGGCCGAGTGGCGATACCCCAGCGTTCAGTTTGGATTATTGAAGCTGCATCAAGGAAGTGGCGTTGAAGAACACGGCCCACCAGAGACCGTGTCATAACTTGCTCATCATATCCCTTAGCCTTAGCAAATAGCAAAGTATTTCCTGTTTTGGGAGGAAATCAGCGAAGCCAAGTGGGGCCTTAATAGCCCGTACAACCGCTCGCGGCTTTAGGAGGTTGCCGCGATTCTGGCGGCGATCAAGGCGGCCGGCCTGGCTCGGCTTTCCCTGGTTTACTATTCTTGCGTATGAAACTGAAAGATTTGCTGCTGGGGCGCCCGCTGGCCACCGCCGATGAAGGCGCCGAGCACATCGGCCCTTCGGCGGGCATCTCAATTTTCGGGTTAGACGCCCTGAGCTCCGCCGCCTACGGGCCGGAGGCGGCGCTGACTCTGCTCATCCCCCTGGGCCTGGCCGGAATCCACTTCATCGTCCCGGTCATCGCCGCCATCCTGTTTCTGCTGACAATTGTGTTCTTCTCCTACCGGCAGACCATTGATGCTTACCCGGGGGGCGGTGGGTCATTTACGGTGGCCAGCGAGAACCTGGGAGCAGGCGCGGGGCTGCTGGCGGCGGCGGCGCTGATGATCGACTACGTGCTGACCGCGGCGGTGGGAATTTCGGCGGGAGTGGGTGCGCTGGTCTCGGCGTTTCCGATTTTGCACCCGCATATTCTGGCTTTGTGCCTCTTGATTCTTGTGGTGTTGACCCTGGTCAACCTGCGGGGAGTCAAGGACTCAGGCGCCGTCTTCCTGGCGCCTACTTATATCTTTCTGGGCACGCTGATCACGGTAATCGTGGTAGGCATGGCGCGCGCGGTGGCGGCGGGCGGCCACCCGGTGGCGCTGGTTGCGGCGCCGGCGCCGCCGCCCGCGGTGGAACTGCTGACCTGGTGGCTGATGCTCAAGGTCTTTGCCAGCGGGTGCGCCGCCATGACCGGGGTTGAAGCAGTGAGCAACGGGGTGACCGCATTTCGCGAACCGGCGGCGCGTAACGCCAAGCTCACTCTGACCATCATCGTAATTCTCCTGATGGTGCTGCTGGCGGGCATTGCCCTGTTGTGTCGCGCCTATGGCATCGGCGCCACCATTCCTGAAGGTCCAGGCTATGAGAGTGTGTTGTCGCAACTGATCAAGGCGGTCATGGGGAAGGGCATTTTTTACTACCTCTCCATGGGGTCGATCCTGCTGGTGCTTTCCCTCTCCGCCAATACCGCCTTCGCTGATTTCCCCCGGCTGACCCGGGCCATTGCCCTGCATGATTATCTGCCGCATGTATTTATCCTGCGGGGGCGTCGCCTGCTCTTTTCTCACGGCATTTACGCCCTGGTGGGGTTGACCGCGGTGCTGCTGATTATATTTGGCGGGGTCACCGACCGCCTCATTCCGCTATACGCAATTGGGGCATTTCTGGCTTTCACCCTCTCCCAGGCCGGCATGGTGATGCACTGGAAAAAACAAGGCCATGCAGGGAATACCTGGAAGATTTTCATCAATGGATTTGGGGCAATTGCCACCGGGGTGACCTTGGTGGTGGTGCTGGTTGCCAAATTCACCTCCGGGGCGTGGGTCACAGTGCTCCTGGCGCCGGCGCTGATCCTGGTGATGCGGGGGGTCAAGAGACACTACGAAGCGGTAAGCAAACAAATTGCCGATGCCCCGCCTATTGCCGCGGGCAGCATCGGGCCTTACGTCCTGGTCCCAATGGACCGCTGGACCAGGATCACGCGTAAGGCACTGGCATTTGCCATGAACATTTCCAGCGACGTCGAGGCTTTCCACGTTCACGCGGACCATAGCGATGACACCCTGGAGGCGGCGTGGAAGACCGAGGTTCTGGCGCCGTTGCAGGCGCTGGGCAAACCGCTTCCCCGGCTGGTGATCTATCCTTCGCCCTTCCGTTTCGTAGTGCATCCCATCCTGGAACACGCATTGGAACTGGAAAAGCAGTATCCCGACCGGTTAATTGCGGTAGTTCTCACCGACATGGTCGTGGCGCACTGGTGGCAGGGGCCGTTGCATAACCAGCGATCGGAGTTGCTGAACTTCCTGCTGATGCGCAAGGGGAAAGGCCGAATCGTAGTAATCAATGTGCCTTGGTATATCGAACCCTAGAGCCGGCGGTGATTCACAACTGCGAGCCAGCCGAAAGAGGGCGCACCCTAGGCGCCGGCAGTTTGCAGCGCGTGCAGCACGACTCTCTGCATATCTTCAACCGGGGCGGGCTTGCCTGACCAGATCTCGAACTGCCGCGCACCCTGGTGCAGCAGCATTTCCCACCCCGGGATGACCTGCATCCCGCGGGCGCGGGCCATCTGGATGAGCCGCGTTTCGGCCGGGGAGTACACCATGTCAAAGAAATAGGCGGCATTCATTTCGGCTTCGGCGATGGGTGCGGGAGTCTTGTCGCCTTCCATGCCTGATGAAGTGGCGTTGATGATCACGTCGAACTTTAGTTTCTTGAGCTGCTGCCGGGTCACGGACTTGGCATGAGCCTGGCGCGCCAGCTTTTGTCCCGCGGCGGCGGTGCGGTTGAGCACAAAAACTTCCGCTCCGCGTTCCTTGAGGCCGAAGACGGCGGCGCGCGCCGCGCCTCCCGCGCCGAGAACCAGGATGCGCGCGCCGGAGAGCGTAATCCGGCTTTCCAGCGGGCGAATGACCCCGGCCACGTCGGTATTGAAGCCGTACAACTTGCCGTCCTGGGCGCGGATCACGGTGTTGCAGGCGCCGATCCGGGCGGCCACGGGCTCGGTGTTGTCCAGGTGCTGGACGATCTGTTCCTTGTAGGGCAGGGTCACGCTGAGGCCGTGGATGGGGATGTCGCGCACGCACGCCATCAGGTCAGCCAGGCTGGTGGCATGCAGCGCCAGGTACACGGCGTTGACGCTCTCCCGCCGGAAGGCGGCATTCATCATCTGCGGCGAAAGCGACTGCGCCACCGGGTCGCCGGCCACTCCGTACACGCGGGTGGCGGTATCAACCTGCTCGATGCGATAGGTGCTATGCAGGGTGCGGCCGGTGATCTGGCCGGGGCCGGTTTCCTCGCCCGGCAGCGCCGCCCCAAAGGTGAATGCGCTGCCCGCCCGCACGCCTAATATGCGGCTGATGATTCCCTGCTCTCCCATGCACAACCCGATCATCGAGTTCTGGTCGCTCTTGGCCTCGAGGAACTTCATCATGGTGACGTTGTCATGCAGCGAATTGGCGGTGCTGACCACTTTGTAAAAATCTGCGGGGAAGGCCCGCATCTTCTTGAATGTGTCTTCCAGATCGCTGGTGCCTTCGTAGTCGTGGGAAGAAAGAATCAGGGCAGCCTGGCGGCGGATGCGCTCGAAATCCTCCGGCTTCATCTTGCGGGCGCTTTCCAGCTCGATGTCAACCAGTTGGAAGCCAATCTGCGCGGCCTTTACTAAAATATCGACTTCGGAGGCCACCGAGCCGCGGTATTTTCCCCCATTCAATGCCCGCCGGCAGGTCGCCAGCAGCAGCGCTTCGGGATGAAAATCGATGAAGCCTTTGAGTTTAGTGAAGGCTTTATCGGGTTCGGTGAGATAATCTAACCTGAACTCGATAAAGGGGTTATCGCGGACGATGCTTTCCGCTTTCTCCACCATGGCGGCGGCTGATGTGCCCACGACGGCCACGCACACCCGGGGCAGGCGGGTAGGCAGAAACCGGGGCAGAAACGGTGGCGGGACTTTTGCAATCATCGTTTTGGCGGGCAACTTACAGACCGCAGTTCTTTGATTCAATTAACGCTGAAGCGACCTTATTTTTTTGTTTTGGAAGGTATTCCCAACTACATCGTGCAGAAAAGGGTCCCCATGGCAGCGGCGCGTAATATACAGGGGGACCCGCGCAGATGCAACCTGTTTTTCCCCCGGCATTTGGGCGCGGGTGTGACGTATCGCTTCAGTTAACAAGGTATTGGTTGACCGGGCCGCGCCGGGTTTGTTACGTTCCAGCCGGGTACATAAATACCTGGCGGCAGGGGTGCGCGTGTGAAATTCCGCCCTTTGCGCGGCCAGATTGTCATAAGGAAGGGCTTGCAGCCTAATTGAAACTCTGGCTGCGGCGCGGTTCCGGAGGAAACATGAAACGATTGGCCGGGTTGATTATTATGCTGGCAGCCATGGCTGCCGCACAGGATTCAAAGGTGGTCATCCCCCTGTCGAGCGGTGAGCCTCCAGCGCGGGTGGAGCAGCCATCCGACTCCGACCTCTACTGCGGCGGCTATGTTACCAACGTGCCGCTGAACACCTCGACCATCGTGGCCGCCGGCCTTAACTTTCCCCACCAGGCGCGTTACGCCGGCACCGACCTGATTTATTTAAGTGGCGCGGGCCTGCAGGAAGGGGCGCGCTTCACCATCGTGCGCAAGCTCTACGACCCTGACCGTTATGAACCGTTTCCCCACCAGCGCGAAGTGCTGGCCAAGCTGGGCGAGCAGTACGCCGAGATAGCCCTGGTGACCATCACCAAGATTCGCACCAACGTGGGCCCACCGGTGGGCATCGCCAAGATTGACCTCAGTTGCGAAGCCATCGCCCCCGGAGACGTGGCGGTCCCGTTCTATACGCGGCAGCGTCCGCCGTTCCGGCCATCGATGTTGACCGATCGGTTTGCTCCGCGCAATGGCCTTACCACCGGCTTCATCGTAGCTTCAAGGGATTTCGACCTGCTCGTCAGCACCAATAAAGTTGCTTACCTCAACATCGGCGCCAGCCAGGGCGTGCAGGTGGGGGACTACTTCCGCGCGGTGCGCACCTATGTGGACGAGCAGTATGAGCAGGTGGAAAACCTTTCGTTCAAAGCGCCCATGGCAGATCCCACGCAGAAAGATCCGCGGCCGTTTGATAAGACCCGGATCAAGGAACTGCCGCGCCGGATATTAGGCGAGATGGTGGTGCTCAACGTCACCCCCACCAGTTCGACGGTTTTGATTACCAAGGTCCTCGAAGAAATCCGGGTGGGTGAAGGCGTGGAAAAAGAGCCGCCACCGCCGCCGGTGATTCCGCCGCAGCCCCCGGGACTGCGCTGCAGCGCCAACCCCGAAACCGTGCGCGTGGGCGAAAGCTCGACCATCACCTGCACGGCCAGTAATCCTGATAACCGCCCGCTGGCATGGTCGTGGATGACCAGCACCGGCCGCCTCACCCCCAATCTGAACGTCGCAGTCCTCGATACCCGCGGCGTAGTGCCCGGCCCGGTGGATATTACCACCAGGATCGTGGACGATCGCAACATGAGCGCCAGCACGGTGACCCGGGTCAACGTGGTTGCCACCCCGGCGCGTCCGGTGGCCAGCCGCATCGCCATCCTCGCCTTCAAGCGAGGCAGCGCACGGGTAGACAACAAAGCCAAGGCGCAGCTCGATGATGTGGCCCTGCTGCTCAAACGCAATCCCAACGCCAACGCCCTGATCATCGGGGAAACCGCCCGCGGGGAAGCTCCATCGCTGGCGGGAGCGCGCGCCCGCAACGCCAAGCTCTACCTGACGGAATCCAAAGGCGTGGATCCGGCGCGCATCGTGACCCGCTCGCACCCCGGCGGCGGAAGCCGCGCCGAAGTCTGGATCATTCCCCCGGGGGCAGACATGCCCGCCGGACCCGACGGCATGGCGGAGATGGTGGAACCGTAGAAGATCTGGGGCTCAGCCGAAGTTTGTGCGCGAGCCCCATTCTTCGATGTATGAGTTGTTAGTCTTGCGTTCCCGCGTCTCACCCACCCTCTACGCATGGGCCACTCGCCCTTCACTCTTATCGAGGGCTACCCGCCCCATCACACAGCAACACCGGCAAGCAAAACAGCAGCGGTTAACAAGCCCGCGCCAGCGAGGACATACCACCACTTTGACGCCTTACGAGCCGCAATCATTCCGGGAAATA
>JBBQWT010000046.1:0-6903 GCA_038210375.1 Terriglobales bacterium
GGAAGAATTTCGCGAGCGTTTCGCCAACCCCTACGTGGCCGCCGAGCGCGGTTACGTCGATGCCATCATCTCGCCCAGCGAAACCCGGCAGAAATTAATTACCTCGCTGGAGATGCTGCGCAACAAGCGCGACAAAAACCCGGCCAAGAAGCACGGCAACATTCCGCTGTAGGATGAGCGTAGCGGTTTGGGTTTGATTGGCGGTTGGGTTTGATTGGCGGCGCCAAGCTCAAGAAGTTGTATAAGACTTTCTGGCTTGCGAAGATACCCTATGGACTTGTCATCCTGGAGCGAGCCTTTGCTTCTTGTTTGAGCGAAGGACCTGTGTTTTCTTTGAATCCGTCCAAGTCCGGGGCGCCGAAGATTATGATCGCCGTCGCCTCAAGCTCCGATCAGACGCCGCGCTCGATCATCATCGTACCGTGGTCAGTATTCGGCGGAATTGAACCATCGGGTCAGCTGAGATTTTGCGGAGGGTAGGGATTCTTCCTCACCCCGATAAAGCCGGGGGTCGTCAGAATGACATCCCGTTGGGAACTGGTTTGCTGAGCAAGAAACCGCGGGGTTTGCGAAAGTGATTTACTTCCGGCTGCGCTGCGGCTGGGCCTTGGCAAACTCGTCGCTAGGATTGTAATGCGGCAGCTCTGCGGCGTTGGCGACGCGCAACCCGATGGCCAGCGCGATCTCCGCTTCCTGCGCCATGCCTTCGAAGTTCCAGCTATCGCTGTATTCATCCGACGGCTGGTGGTAGTGGGCGCTGTTGAAGGCCTTGAACTGCTCCTCGCCCCAACCCGCGGGACGCCCGATGAAGTCAGAGCCTTCCTTCACGCTGATCGATGGCACCCCAACTTTGGCGAAGGGAAAGTGGTCGGAGCGATAGAACGAGCCCTGTTGGGGACGGTCGTCGGGCGACACTTTTAATCCCCGCTCGCGGGCCACGTCTTCGACCACCGCCTGCAAGGTGGAACGCTCCGAGCCCAGCGGTTCGAAGTCTTTGGTCAAGCCATGAATGTTCATGGAATCGAGGTTCACGTCGGCGGCAGTGTTGGCGAGCGGGACCAGGGGATGGCGGGAATACCATTCGGCGCCCAGCAGGCCTTGTTCCTCGGCGGTGGGAAAGAGAAACAGGATGGACCGCCGCGGCCGCTTGGCGGCGGGCAGCCGGGTGATGGCTTCGGCGATGGCCAGCACCGCGCCGCATCCCGAGGCGTTATCGACTGCGCCGTTATAAATGCGATCTCCTTTGGCGTCGGGCGCGCCGATGCCGAAGTGGTCCCAGTGCGCGGAAAAAACCACATACTGGTTGCGCAGCGCGGGGGCGCGGCCCGGCAGGATGGCGGCCACGTTGTCGGCGGCGACCGCCTTGGTTTCACTCTTCAATTCGATGGAGGCCACCGCGTTGAGGCGCACCGGCTGAAAATCGCGGGTGGCGGCGCGCTGGCGCAGGTCGTCGAAGTCCTGACCGGCAGCGGCAAACATGCGATGCGCCGCGGCATCGGTCATCCACGAGCGCATCTTGAGATACGGCGTTCCCGGGTCAGACTGGTGGGCAATATCAAAACGCCATGCGCCGTTGGACGTGCGCACCACGCTCCAGGGATAGCCCGCGGATTCGGTTGTATGCAGCAGGATCACGCCTTCCGCGCCGCGCCGTGCCGCTTCTTCAAATTTGTAGGTCCAGCGGCCGTAGTAGGTGAGCGCGCGCCCGCCAAAGAGGTTCGGTTCTTCAGCGGTGGCCGGAGGATCGTTGACCAGCATTACCAGGATTTTGCCGCGGTAATCTTCGGGGGCGCCCTTGTAATCATTCCAGCGCTGCTCCGGCGCCGAAATGCCGTAGCCGACGAACACCAGCTCGTCATCCAGCTTCACTTCCGGGGTCTGCGCGCCGGTGAAGGGAACAAAATCGTCGAGGAATTTGAAAGTTTCAAGGCGATCTTTGCCCTGAGAATCTTTGCTCTTGATCAACATGGTGGTCGCCGGATCGGCTTTCACGCCGAACAGCGACACCGGCTGGGAGAAGCTGCCATTCGCTCCCGCGCCCTTGAGGCCCAGCGCCTTCAACTGGGCGGAAAGGTATTGCACCGCCCGCACTCCGCCGGGAGCGCCGGTGCCGCGGCCTTCGAATTCATCGCTGGCCAGCACCTTAATGTGGCGGCGCATGGTTTCCTGGTTGATCACGCTCCAGGGCTTGGAGGTTGGGGCGGCGACGGCAAAAACAACGAGCAGCAGGGCGGCGGAGGAAATTTTCAGGCAGGTCATAGTCGGTGGATCAAGTATAGCGAAGGCGGCTGTCCGGTCAGCGCCGGCAGTTATCCCGCGACCGCGTCCCGCCCCACGCCGAGCGAATCGGCCACGCGGTTGATGTAATTGAACCACGAAGCGATCAGGGTGATCTGCAGGATACCGCGATCGTCGAAGCCAACTTCGTGCAAGCGCTGGTGGTCCTGGCGGGAGATGCGCGTAGCGTCCTTGGTCAGGGTCACGACGTAGTCGAGCATGGCGCGGTCCTGGGCGGAGATGTCCGCGCTGGTGTAGTCGCTTTGCAGCGCCGCCACCAGCGGCTCGTCGAGAGTCACTCTACGCAGAAACTCTGCGTGCGATTCGATTCAATAGAAGCAACGATTAGTCACCGAGACCACGGTGGTGATCATCTCCTGCTGGCGGCGGGTCAGCGGCAGGTCGGGCGCCATCATAGCGCCGAAGGCGGCGAACGAATGATAAAGCGCCTGCGGAATCAGGCTGTGCGAGGCCACGATTCCGGCGGTGCCGTCCGGGGCCTTCTGCACCGGCGTCGAGTATTCCACGGGATACAGGTGGCGCTGCGATTCGATGGCTTCGCGCAGCTCATCATCGGCCTCTTCGATGGGGATGGTTCGAATCCAAGTCATGACTGCTTAGCGGCCGAGCTGCAGCCGGATGGCGAGCCGCTCGGGGAGCTTGGCTTCCCTGATTTTTTCCTGCGTGGTCTTGATGTCGTAGGGGACGCGATGGAAAGTGATGTTCGCGGCCTCGGTATCGTAGAGGGCGAACGCGGCGCGCCAGTCATTGTCACGTGGTTGTCCGATGGAGCCGGGATTGATCAGATACCGGTAGTCCTTGCGCAAGCCCAACTCAAACGTTTCCGGTTCGTCGTCGTTCTGGTACTCCGGCCGCAATCCCATCCATTCGGCGCCGTTGCCGCAGAACGCTCCCTGGATGTGGGAGTGGCCGAAGAACGTGATCTTCGCCTGTTGATGCACCAGTGAGCCCACCGCATCTTTAAGGTCGAGCAGGTATTCATCTTCATCGATGGGCGAGCCGTGCACGCATTCCACCGGCGTTGCCAGGCTGATACTTGCGGGCAGAGCGGTGGTGGGCGAGGCGCCATCATTGCCCGCAGCGCCGGAGAGCTGGTTGATGAGCACCGGCCCGGCCGGCAACTTGCGCAGCCATTCGAGATGATCGGGGGTGAGATGGTGCATCGTCCACAGGGCGGCGGTGGCGGCGGTGGCATTGAAATCCTGCACCCCGGTGACGCCCGTGCACGCCTTGTCGTGGTTGCCGCGCACGAACACCTTTCCCAGGCCGCGGGCGATGGCGGTGACTTCGTTGGGACTGGCGCCGTAGCCGACGATGTCGCCCAGGTTGAAGACGTGATCATAGGCCGGCGCCGACTTCAGGCAGGCTTCCAGCGCTTCGAGGTTGGCATGGATGTCGCTAATGAGGAGTATTCGCAAAGGTCAGCTTTCAAATCTGGAATGGCAATGAGGGTAACATTAAAAATTGCCGGCATTGCAATCGAGCGGTCGGGATGCTGCCGCCGCAGAAGTATACGATAACTCTTAGTTTATGGCATTGCACATGGTGTTTTTCGCGCGCAATGCTTTGGGGTTCAGCCGGCAGGTTGGGGAAACGATTCACTAAATCTTTGCGCCTAGAGCGCAGGAAGCGGAAGAGCGTTTGGGCTTCCGCTTCTTCGCTGTTTTCTCTGTGTCCAGCTTGGCTTTTAGCGCGCTGTGCGGAACTTTTGACAGTTTGCCCATCATCCTATCGAAGTTCTGAGAGTCTGTTCTATTTGCTTTTGCCATGTTTAACTCCGGTCCTCGGATCAATTCCTTTTGCGGTACACAAGGCTATGAGCTGCGCGGTGGTTACCCTGGCGTGCATATTAGGTATAGCGCTTAAAAGCCACTGGAACGATTCTCGTGCCGGTAAACCAGTTCCCCTTTCCAGTTTGTCCAAGTAGAAGTATTGCTCCCAAGCATATTGGTCAACTCCTTGGAGACCAGCGAAATCATTTTTCTTTTTATAGATTGGTACCTCTGCACCATCGGCAACCATGAGTTCAGTAAATTTCCCCTGTTCGAAGTCCCCTTCCTCAAAAATGCATTCGACCGGAATTTGAACGTCAAAATCTTTCTCCCATCTAGCTATTCTAGTGAGACATATGCCCGCCCCAAGGGCATAGGGAGGAATTACCTCCCTCAACTCCAAGAGAGAACTGACTCCCTCATATATATTCATCGGCACAATTGCCGAGACTGCGCAGTTCACAAATGAGATTTGCGCGATACAAAGTTTGTCAAAAAACGCACGGGCCCTATTCTTGTCTTTGGCGATCTCTACGTAGTCAGCGCGGGCATTCCTTTGTTTCTCATAATTTTGATTGCGGCTAGCAGCTATGAACTCCGACATGTGAAACGGCAGTTCCACTCCATACTGGGAATGCGCATTCTTCCATGTGTGCTCAAACATTTGCCACTGCAAGTAGTTCGCAATATAGCCAGACACGATTACATGCGACTGATCTCTAGCGTTTCCCGCGGCGTCAAAATAAGCGGTGAACATTGGCATTAATCGACCTCGTGGGTTCTCTGACCCAACGAACAGAAATGCCGCAAGACGGTCCGCTCCTGAGAAGCCATGGCGGCAATCTTACCCTCTGCGGATGGACGCTCGGGACTCAATCAACCTCTCGTCACAGCGGCTGAAGCCGCAATTTCGGAGGATTCTATTCAGCGGCCTGAAGGCCGCTGCTTCCGCCTAAACCCAAAAATCTGAGAAGCAAAATCCCTTTCCCAAACGATCTAGTTGCGACACTGACTCTTCAGGCAAGTCCACTACTTGCTTACCAACCTTAACTTGCGAACCCTCGGTCATCGCCCCTGGGCAATGCCCGCGGGAAGGTTGATCACCGGGCAGCGCGCGTCATGACCGGGAGCGACCTCGATCATGGGCGGCGGCACCCGGGCGCAACTCTCGATGCGATAGTCGCAGCGCGGCTCGAATAAACAGCCGGGAAGCGCCTGCGAAGGGGCCGGCACCGAGCCGCGCATGGTCCGCAGCGGTTCCTGCCGGTCGGTGGTGAGCGTGGGCAGCGAACCCAGCAATCCCTGAGTATAGGGATGCGAAGGCCGCTCGAAGACCCCAGCCACCGCACCGGTTTCCACCAGGCGGCCCGCATACATGACGGCCACGCGGTTGGCCACCTTGGCCACCACGCTCAGGTCATGCGAAATAAAAAGCATGGCCAGGCCGAGTTTTTCCCGCAATCCGGCGAGCAGGTCAAGGATCTGTGCCTGAATGGTGACATCGAGCGCGGTGGTGGGCTCGTCCGCAATCAGCAGGCGCGGCCGGTTGACGATGGCCATGGCAATCATCACCCGCTGGCGCTGTCCGCCGGAAAGCTGGTGCGGATAATCGCGCGCACGCCGCTCGCAGTCGGGCAGCGCGACATCTTTCATGGCCTGGATGGCGCGGAGCATGGCATCCGCTTTCGTGATCTTCGCGCCCGCGATTGCCGGCTCCGGTTGAGCCCGACTCGCCGCAGCGCGGTCCGGCAAGCCACGCGCGGGACCATCGAGCGCATGCGCCAGGACTGCTTCAGCAATCTGATCGCCAATGCGCATGACCGGGTTGAGCGCGGTCATGGGCTCTTGAAAAATCATGCTCACCTGCGCGCCGCGCACCATGCGCATTTCGTTTTCATTCAGGGTGAGCAGACTGGCCCCGGCGAGCACGATCTCTCCGCTCACCTGCGCCGCCGGGCCCAGCAGCCGCATGATCGCCAGGGCGGTGACGGATTTTCCCGAGCCTGATTCACCCACCACTCCCAGCACTTCGCCGGCGCCAATATCGAAACTGATGCCACGCACCGCTTGCGCACCACCGAAGCTGACCGTGAGATCGCGTACCGAAAGGAAAACTGAGGAGTTCATGCGAAGGTGGCAAGGTTAGGAGGGGTGAAAGCGCCGTGTCAAGCGCGCGCCGGATAAATTGCGGCGAAATCACGTCCGTCGAGGTGCAGAATTGGCGGTACTCGGGGCGGGGCTCTCGATTTCCCTGCTGCCACAAAAATCGCTATCGCCGCTGCTTGAAAGGCCACAGCAGATTTTGCACAATTGTCATGAAGGTAGTTTTCGGCAGGCCGCGCACTGGAATTGCTTATTTGAAAACCGGTATGCACAAAGGCCGTGGCACCCCCCTGTGGACGAGCTGCACATCGTTGATAACAAAGGAAATAAAAATGTTTTTTTATGCTTGACTTAAAATTGCATCGGCGTAGATTGGGCCTCGTTCTTTGACATCTTCTAAGTTTTTCCGGTTGGTGGCGAGTCCGGGACCCAAGCTATTTGTCACCCGCACACCTGCAAAGGTGAATGCAGGGAGGGCAGGCAAGGGTCTATAGCGAACCGCTGGGCGAGAAGAACAGAAGACAGTTGGAGGCAAGACAGGATCCCGAGGCGTTAACCAGTTTTCCCGGTTGGCGGTAAGCCCGGAACCCAAGCTTCAGGGGCGACCCTGATTAAAGATCGAATCGTCGAAGACCGCGAGGAAAACGACGAAGGCAGATCGGCAAGGGTCTTACGCGAGCTACTGGTCGAGGCGAACAGGTACAACACAACTTCGGGATCCTAAATTTTT
>JBBQWT010000047.1:0-5840 GCA_038210375.1 Terriglobales bacterium
TTTCCAATCGAAGGATGAGCCTGAAGGAAGTAGGAAGAACGGGTTGAGGGGTTGGTTCCTTTCGGGTTGGATTTTTCATAAATACTAGCAGTCGGCGGGGCGGTGGGAATGTGGGAATCGCGGAGCGATTTCCGTCATTTCCACGGCCCGGATCGGCGGTCTTCATCCGGCCCGCCGGATGTGCGCGAACAGCGCGTGCTTGGCGGCCTGCATGCGCCGCGCCGCCTCAGTGTCACTCATCACCAGGGCCACGCGCTGCAGCGTCGCCGGGGTGAGTCCGGGACGCAGGTATTGCGCGGGGCGGTCGAGCGACAACAGTTTTTCCAGCGGAGTTTGCCAGCGCGGATACGAGCGGTGCTGGCGGCCCTTGGCATCACGGGTGACGACGGCCTGCGCCGAGGGGCGATGATAGTTGACGTAGGGATTCAGAAACCCCACGTAGAACTGATTGAGCGGCGTGGCCTGCGCCGGATCGATGTGCGACCAGCCCATGTGTTTGCGCACGATGGCGGCGTTCTTGGTTTCCACCAGGCCGTTGTCGCCGGAGCGGCGGGGGCGGCTCTTGGTTTGCTCGATGGCTAGTTTGTGCAGCAGGCGCGCCACCTGCTGGTTGATGAACTCCGATCCGTTGTCGGAATGAAAGCCCCGAATCTGGAAGGGGAACTGCGCCAGCAAACTTTCCAGCACCGGCAACAGATACGCTTCCGAGATGCGCGGCGTGGCCAGCACCACTTCCCACTGCGTCACTTCATCGACGGCGTTGATGTGATAGACGCCCTTCTGTTCCGGACGATCGCCCTGATGCACCGTGTCGATGCGCAGAAAACCAGGCTGGCCGCGCGCTTCCGGCTGCTTGCGCTGGCCGATGGAAACCGCGGCGGGTCGCGTCTTCTGGTAGTGGCGCAGCCGTTCGCGATAGCGCGGACGCTGCCGCAGATTGTACAAGTGGCCGTTGGAGATCGAGGCCAGCCGCTCGAATCCGGGCGTGTGGTAGATCTGGAACTCGCGCGCCAGAATGTGCCGCGTGGCCGGACCGCTCAAACCTTCATGCGCTTGATCGACCGCAGCCAGCAGTTCGACGTCGGCCGGCGTATAGCGCCGCGGAAAACGATGCCGCCGCCGAGCCCGCCCGGCCACCTGGCCGGTCTGCACGTAACGTCCGATCAACCGCGTGACTTGCGCCCGGCTCATCCCCGTCATCTTGGCGACGTAGGCCCGCAGCAACCCCTTCGCCCGCCGGCCTTGCCCGGGATACTCCTGCTGCCCCAGCAGCCGCTGTATCCATCCGTAAATCTGCGCACGGCCCTGACCTGCAAACCGCACACTCTCCGAAGCCCCGAGAAAGGCCTCGATTTCCACCACCGTGAGTTTTTCCGCTTCGAGCACGCTGATCATCCACCCTCAGCTTGCCCGCTTTTCCTCCTTCAGGCTCATCTTGCATTGGAATCCAGCCTCTCCTTCAGGCTCATCTTGTGTTGGACAAGACTCCCGATTGACAACGGGGCGCAAGTCCATTACTATCCATAAGTTAGGGACTGTTCTTCGAAAAATAATGGCATTCGGCCCGCGGTTCGATGGGGCATGATCATGATCAAACTCGACATCATCAACGAAGTGGTCAGCAAAACCGGGGTCACCAAGACCAAGGCCGAGGTGGCGGTTGAGACCGTGTTTGAAAGCATGAAAAGAGCTTTGACCGCCGGCGAAAGAATCGAGTTGCGCGGTTTTGGAGTGTTTAACGTACGTCCCCGCAAGACCGGCATCGGCCGCAACCCGCGGACCGGCGCTGAAGTCGATATCCCGCCGGGCAAGGCAGTACGGTTTAAGCCCGGTAAAGAGTTGCAGTCCATCGATTAAAGGGTGACGATTAACTATCAACGGTTCACGATTTCCCAACCACGTTGATTCCAACCTGGGCAACCGCTTCATCCGCCGCTTCGTTATCCCGCTGCCGCCATCTATTATTAAGACTCGCGACCTTTCGCACGATGGCCACCGAACCCAGCCCGACCCTGATGGACCCGGAAATCGCCTGGCCCCGGCTTGAGATTCAGCCGGAAGAAGAAGAACCCCGACCGCGGCGCTACTGGCTGCATGCCCTGCTGTTGCTGGCGACAATTTTTACCACGCTGATCGTGGGCGCGCGCCTGGAATCCAATTTCCTGCAGAGTCTTCCGGCATTTTCCACCGACGCAGATTTTTTTCCCCTGTCCTGGATTCTGCAACAGCCTTCGCGCCTGCTGCTGGGCATTCCGTTCAGCGCCACGCTGCTGGGAATTTTGCTGATGCACGAAATGGGACACGTAATTTATTGTGCGCGCCATCGGGTGTACGCGACGCTGCCATTTTTCATCCCCGCGCCCACCCTCACCGGCACCCTGGGCGCGTTCATCCGTATCAAGTCCCCGATTCCGCATCGTGATGCGCTCTTCGACATCGGAATTTCCGGACCCATCGCGGGTTTCATCACCGCCGTCCCCATGCTTTTTGTAGCGTTGTTGTTATCCAAACCGGCGAATCCGGAAGCGGTCAACGCCGGACTTCAGTTCGGCTACCCGCTTATTTTCGACGTGATGCATCAAGTGGTACGTTTGGCCGGAGTGCCGGCCGGTTTTCTGCCCTGGCAATTGATCCTGTTGCATCCGGTGGGCATTGCCGCATTTGTCGGCATGTTTGCCACCGCCCTGAACCTGTTGCCTGCCGGGCAACTGGATGGCGGGCACATTGTTTATTCCCTCTGGCCGAGAGCCCATCGCTGGGTTTCGCGAGGGCTGATTGCCGTCCTGTTCCCGCTGGGCTGGATGTTCTGGCCGGGATGGCTGATCTGGGGCATCCTGGTGGCGGTCACCGGAACGCGCCATCCCCAGGTTCCGGTGTGGCCCCCATTGAGCCGTGGGCGCCGCCTGCTGGCGCTGGCTGCGCTGGCCATGTTCGTGCTCACCTTCATGCCCGACCCGTTTCCGGGGCCCAGCTTGAATAATCTGGTGCGCGATCGGTTCTTTCCGCAATAGTCCGCGGTGAGGACCGGCCTAATTCGCGCTGGCCCGGCGCGGCATGGGTGAGAGATTGGCGCCACCGAGGATGAGAAATGCTGCCCTTCAAACTGGTTTACAGCGACGACTACCATCTGCCCATCGGGCCCCACGTTTTTCCCGCGCAGAAATACCGGCTCATCCACGAGCGCTTGCTCGAAACACACGAGGCGGAGCCAGCGGACTTTCTTGTGCCACAACCGGCCAGTGACGACGATATCCTGCTGGTCCATACGCCGCAGTATGTAGCCAGCCTGAAAGACGGGACGCTGTCTCCGCAGGCGCAGGCTTTGATGGAGATCCCCTATTCGCAGGCGTTGGTGCGCGCGTTCTGGCTGGCTGCGGGAGGCTCGATCCTGGCGGCCGAGAAGGCTCTTGCCGAATCAGTGGCCTTCAACCTGGGCGGCGGCTTCCATCACGCGTTTCCCGGACACGGGGAAGGCTTTTGCATGATTCACGACGTGGCCGTGGCCATCCGCAGAATGCAGAAAGATAAGAAGATCAAACGCGCCATGACCGTGGATTGCGACGTCCACCACGGCAACGGCACCGCGGCCATATTCGCCCCGCGGCGTCAGGCATCCGCGCTGCTGCCATCCGACCTGCCCGGCACCGCCGATGTTCATGCGGATTCTGCCGAGGGCGAAGACGAAGTCTTCACCATTTCCCTGCATCAGCAGCACAATTATCCGGCGATCAAGCCGCCCTCGTCGATCGACGTAAACCTGCCGGACGGTACCGGCGATGATGAGTACCTGCATTGGCTGGATAACGCCTTGAGCTCAGGGTTGCGAAATTTTTCGCCCGACTTGATCTGCTATATCGCCGGGGCGGACCCCTATCGCGATGACCAGTTGGGCGGATTGAAGCTGAGCATTGAAGGATTGAAGCAGAGGGATGAGTTGATGTTCCAGGTGGCGCAAGCAAGGGGCGTCCCGGTGATGATCACGTTTGCCGGCGGGTATGCGCGGCGGGTGGAAGACACGGTGACCATCCATTGCAATACGGTGGCGGCGGCCAGGGCAGTGTTTGCTAAGTAAGAGCAAATAAAATGCGCAGTCTGTCGCACAAATAATGTTTGCCGCCATGTCACTGCCACCCTCTTCCCCGGTGTCATCCTGACGACCCCCGGCTTTATCGGGGTGAGGAAGGACCCCTACTGTTCGACCAATATTTCCCTTGGGTGTTTTGCAGTCCTCAGTTACAAATCAGCGGCTTGCGACCGCAACGTAAGGTGGTCAGTGTTCGGCGGGGATGAACCATTGGGTTAGCTGAGTGCTTGCAGAGGGTAGGGATTCTTCCTCACCCCGATAAAGCCGGGGGTCGTCAGAATGACATCCGTTTGGGGGATTGCCTCCACGCGGTTTCAAATAACCGCGCTGGCGCGAGGAAGCCAACCATCTCGCCGGTGGCCTTACTGCGAAGCCCCTGCCTTTAAATACCTCGACAGGAATGACAAGATGCGCTGCGACGCATCGACGGCGTGTACCGGATCGAACGCGTGTCCCAGGCCGGGATAGATCTTCATCTCGTGGCGGGCCTTGATGTCTTTCAAGATTGTTTCGGACTTGTAAGCCTCTGACACCGAGACTACCGGGTCGGCGTCCCCGTGGAGGACCAGGGTTGGCGGCATGGCGGTCACCTCGGATGCGTAGGGCTCGGGAAATCCGCCGAAGATATTTACCACCGCTTTTACCCTGCGGTCGGTGGAGGCCAGTGCCATCGAGAGGTATCCGCCTAACGAAAGGCCGAGCAAGCCAATGCGTTGCTTGTCCACGGTGGGCTGGGCCCCCATGAAATCGATGGCGTCGGACAAAGTCTGCACCCAGGTCTTGAAATGCTGCCGGGTTGCTGACGGGCTGGCGTATCCGGTTCCGGTGCTCTCGAAATAGCGCACCACGAAAACGGCGTAACCGAAACGTGCCAGCATGGGAGAGTAGCGGCTGATGGATGAATGTCCGCCGCCGGAGCCGTGCACCACCATGACCGCGGGATGAGATTCTTCGGCGACGATGCCGCTGGCGGCCTCGTGATGTACCGGCCCGGTTTGGGAATGAGGGGTCCCCTGTGGGTACAGAGGCTCAATCGTGATGTGCTTGCCTTGACTGGGGAAGGTGGCCATGGGGGGCGCCGCAGAATGATAATTCTATCTATCGCGGAGCGCTACTCCACGGTAACCGATTTAGCCAGGTTTCGCGGCTGGTCAACGTCGCAACCGCGGCGAATGGCGATGTGGTACGCCAGCAACTGCAACGGCACGATCTCGAGAATGGGCGCCAGCAATTCAGGCGACGGCGGCACGTAGATCACGTGGTCCGCGGCATCCTTGATTTCCTCATCTCCCTCGGTTGCAATCGCCAGCACTTTGCCGGAGCGCGCCTTCACTTCTTTCACGTTGGACATCGTCTTTTCGTAGCGCTGCACCGAGTCAGGGTCGTCGCGATCGCAGGTCGCCAGGATCACCACCGGAAGATTTTCATCGATCAGCGCGTTGGGTCCGTGCTTCATCTCTCCCGCGGGATAGCCTTCGGCGTGAATGTAGGAAATTTCCTTGAGCTTAAGCGCGCCTTCGAGCGCGATGGGATAGTGAATGCCCCGGCCAAGAAACAGGAAATCCTGGGCCCGGGAAAACTGGCGCGCCAGGGTTTCGCACTGCTCGTCCTGTCCCAGCAAGATTTCGAGCTTGCCGGGCACGAGGCTCAGTTCGCTGATTAATTTTCGTGACTCGTCGGCGGTAAGAGTTCCCCGGATCTCCGCCAGGTACAGGGTGAAGATGAATAATGCGGTGAGCTGCGCGGTGAAGGCCTT
>JBBQWT010000048.1:0-4562 GCA_038210375.1 Terriglobales bacterium
CGGCGTCGGCGGCGTAGCAGTTGTCGCCGGCGCTCAACGTCACCCAGTCAATTTCGCACACCTCTCCAGCGATGACCCGCGAATAGGCATCGGCGACCGCGCGAATTTCCGCTTGAGATTTATCTGCCCGCGCCAGACGTAACACCCCATTCTCCGAATCTGTGAGCAGCCAGACGGCAAAGCGCGGCCACACTAGCGACAGGTCAGCGCCAACCGGAATCGCCTCCAAAAAACTCGCCGGCCACCGCTTCGCGGCCTTGTTTGGTAGTCCCTCGAAAATTACGTCCTCCAGTCGAGCCAGGATTTGCGGGATGCCCAACTCGATTTCATACGCACCATGATCGCTGCCATGAATCGTGCAGCCCACCGCGCACCCTCGACCATGTTGCCAGTACTGCCCCTTGATAATTTCATCCGCTGCGGCGTGGGCGCGCACCCGCCCCAGGTATCTCGCCTTGATCGCTAAATCTCCGTGATATGCCCCGTGATATGCCTTCATCGTCCGGCCTCCGGGTCGGGATCCGGCCCACTGGAGCAGCCTTTGCCGTACCCTGAATTTCTGTACATGTGTTCCTTGATCACCTCAGGCACGAAATGCGCCCAGCAAAACTGGCAAACTTTCGAGCACCGCGTATCCTTGCACCGCGGAACTTCACGCGACTTACTGGCGGCCGATTCATGCGCATGCACCGTAGCCGGCCGGCCGCAAATTGTGCACTCGATTCGCTGTTCCATTTACCTCTCCTGAATCTGCCCGGCAGCGCGTGTTTCACTGGGTGGAAGAAAGCAAAAACCCCCGTCGCGGCATCTCGCCGCGCACCATGCGCGCTGCCTGACACTGGAAGCCGACACGCCGCCGGCGTAAATTAAATCGCCGGATGCACCTCGGCCGGTTTACCTTCGTCCTTCGGCAGTTTCACGGGCAGAGCTTGCAGCGTCTCGCAAATCGTCTGGTAGTCCTCCATGGCGATCTCCCGAGACGACTCGACTTTGAAACCGTTCTTCAGCCAGGCTTTTACCTCGTCGTCATTGAGCCCCTTGGATCGCGAGATCGCAAACAACCGCTTGCGCTGGGCATCGGAAATCAGCCTGGGAACGTTGGCTGGAGAGTTGGTTTCGGCCGATTTAGGTTCGGCCGGCGCAGCCGGCCGGTGATTCTTTTTGGATGGTGTTTCCTTGCTCGATGCGATGGCGCCGTCGTCATCTTCATCCAGCTGAATTCCCAGCAGCGAGCATCCGTCGTACCGACGCCAATAGGTCAGGTACCTCCCGAAATCCTGTGGCGTAAGGGCATTCGGAATCGGTATCCCATCACTTTGCAGGCTCTCGCCGCTGCGGTGGTAAAGCACGCTAAACAGGACCAGGCCTCCGTTTTCACCGCGGCGGATCGGCTGAGAAAATGCCAGCCCGTTCCGCGACAGTACTGGGATCGCCATCCGCAGCACATCTCCAAAGTCTGCATATTTGTATTTGTACTGGCCGCCGGATTTTATGGTTACCGTCGCCGTTTTGGCCTTATTGACGCATGTGAATTCGCGTTGCGACTGCGCGAAATCCTCAATCAGGTTTTTGGCGGGTTGGTTCACAGCGGCAACTCCCGTAATTTGATCTTTGCCGTTAACGCGCTTGACCACCGACTGCGCGTCCTGGTCAGTGATGTATGGCTGTGGGTTTACTTCGGGATTTACTTTGACGTTCGTGTCCATTGCGCTTCTCCTTTTCAGTGGGTTGAAGGTTGAGTTTCAGCGGTCGTAGTAATTGCGCTTGCGGGCCACCAGCGAACGAAACAGGTAGTGAATTGAGAATCCAACATCGGCCGGAATGTGCCCCGACTTCGATTTCAGGCCGAAGGGCAAATGCGGCGGAAGCTCCGCAGAGATCCGGCTGATCTTTTCCCGCAGGCATTGCGGGCAAATTCCCTTATTGCCGTAGCCGTCGAGTCCAGTGGCCGCTTCCAGCCGGCAGTCCGGGCAGATGTGATACACGGGAACCAGTGGCAAATCACAACTCATGCCAATTCCTTGATCACCAGCGCGGCGGCCATCGATCCCGTAGGCGTCGGACGGCGCAGCTCGCACCTGCCGATCGCGTTCATCGCCTTCAGGTCAGCGGTACGCGCCGAAACAGTCGTGTAGGGAAGGCCCAGGGCCTGGTGGATTTCGTAGTTGGTGGCGCCGAACAAACCGCGCTCCCGAATGAATCCCAGGACACGGTTCAGCTGCTGTTCGCGGCGCGGCAGGTTGTCCACGTTGGCCAAACTGGAGAGCAGATTGCCGCGGTGCCGGCGGCGGCATGGGTCAGGCCGCTGCAAAGGCCGGTAGAAATCCAGAGCCAGGCGAGCCACGAAGCGGTTCATCGCGCCGCCTCCAGAATGATCTGCCACTCGGTATAGACCAGCAGCGCGGTGAAGCCAGTCAGCCAGGCGGCGGAACGCAGGAACGAGAGCACCCGGGCGCGGGTCATCGGCGGCGCCTCCCGGGGATCCGGGGTCTTACAGGGCATAAGGCCCCCGGAGTGCTATGGCGCTGGTGTTTGCAGAACTGCTTGTCCAACTATTGTGTTGCGGTGTTCCCATAACCACCTGATTTGGTGGTTACGGCTAAATTGGTGCGCCCGGCAGGGGTCGAACCTGCAACCCTCAGCCTCGAAGGCTGCGGTTTACAAAGTTCGTGCTGTGGTGTGCATGCCGTGGCATAAAAATTTAGTCGTAACCGGGTTAGTGCGCGGTGAGCTGCGCGGAATTTTTGTTTGCTAAAGCCTGTACACGGTCGAGCGATGCCAGCAAAACAAACTGGCTCATGGTGCGCTTTTCTGTTTTGGCCGCACGCATAATCTTGTTCTTTTCCGCGGTGCTGATGCGGAAGAAAACCTGCGTGTCTTTGTTGCGTTTTTTCATATTGGACGGATCATAGTCTTTCGCTATTTACCTTGTCAATACAAAAGATTACCAGTGTTTATGCGGGTTTCGTCGCTATGACTGTTTTCGCCTCTCGATGTGTCCGGTCTTTTGACTTGGTTTCCTGGCGTCGGGATTGATGGCGTCCAGGAACTTCATTTTGTTGGCAATGCGGATGTGGGAATAGTGCTGGCTCATCCGCGCGCTTTGATGACCGGCGATGGATGTTACCGCTTCGTCTCTGGCGCCCGCTTCGAATAATTTGGTTATGCATTGATGGCGCAGATCGCCTGGGCGCAACCATGGGAATCCGGCGGCGGTCTTCATCTCCCGAAACGCGGTGCGAATGAAGCTTGGGCTGGGCGGCCGGGTGGGATCGTACATGCCGCGTTTTACCCGGAATGGAAACAGGTAATGCTCGGGCCTGGTCGAACCTAAATCCGCGGCGCGTTGCAGCAAGCGCTTGACCTGAATCAGGGCGCGGCCATTCAACGGCACCACCCGGGCGCGAAATTCATTCTTCACCACGTCGGACGGAATATAGATTCTTGGCGGATCAGCCTGCAGGTCGATATTCGACAAGCGCAGGCCGCGGAGCTCGCATCCGTGCGCCGAGGTTTGCGACGTGATCGACGCGACCCAATAGGCTACGTCCCAATTGGGATTACGGCTGGCGACCGCGAACAGGTGCGCTTCCTGCGCCTCAGTGAGGACCCTGGGCGGCGTCCAGCGCGGCAGCGGCAGGGCTTCGTAATGCCGGCCGGCTTCTTCCCAAAGGTCGGCTCGCCGAAGGATTTGCGACAGCGTATTGACTTCATGGTTGATCCACGACGGTCCGGCGGCCGGCTTGCGCCAGGCCTGATAGTTCTGAATCTGGCCAATGTGGATTTCCCGCAGCACCGTATCGCCGAAGAATTCCAGCAGGGCGCGAAGGTATTGGCGGTTGATGTCCTGGGATCGAGGCTTCAGGTAGGGGCGCCTGAGCTCCATCCAGATCGGCGCTGCGTTGCGGAGCGTCATTTCCCCGAGGGTGGTAGATTTCCTGCGCAAAATTTCCTCTTTGGCCAGGGCGCAAACGGGGCATTCGCGGTGGCCTTTCGTATGTTCGCCGGGAGCAAACAGAGAATTTATGCGTAGCGCTACTCATCTGTCAAGGGCTATAATTCGGCGCATGGCAAAACGCAAGAACACTGAGGCGGTCAAGCTGGGAAAGAAGGGCGGCCTGGCCAGGAAGAAGAACATGTCGGCCGCGGAGCGCAGCGCGAGTTCGAGGAAGGCGGCGCTGGCGCGCTGGAAAGCCAAGGGCGATTAAACCCCCCAATGCCGCAGCCAGGCTCAGGGCTGGGGAAGCCCGGGAGCGTCGGTCTCAGCGATAGGCCTTCCGCCAGGCGGATGGCTTAAAAGGCATCCTGGCGAACATCCAGAATCTGGACGTGGATAGGGTATATACTTCGCGGCCATGAAGCTCTTACTGGTTTTTCTGCTTGCGGGGATGTTACAGGCGCCGCCACCCCGGGTGCTGTGTACCCACGGTTGTAACCGGCATGTTTGCGCTTACAAGTGGTGCGGAAGGAAATGCGCCCGCGGCCCACACTGCCGCGGCTGCTGGATCAGGGATGCCGCAGTGAAGTAGTGTAGAACGCTACCCATATTCCCGTAATGACGA
>JBBQWT010000049.1:0-4298 GCA_038210375.1 Terriglobales bacterium
GGGGTCGCCTCACGAAACGGAATTTAAAGTACGCTAAGGCGATGCAAACCTGACGACCTTCCGAAAAATGATGCAAAGCAACCGTCTTCGAATAACTAGACGTCCGCGAGGAGGGCGTCAATCTCCTCTAGCGGCAAGAGCTGATTAGGCCGGTAAACCAGTGCCCAGTCACCGGCCTCTTCGGTCATCAGAAACGGACCAAACCGAGCGGGTCCAAAACTCTCCTCTTGCCCCCGAACAGCCACTACTGTTTGCGATCTACGACCCTTACCGGAACCTAATGTGCAATCGAACAAAAGCAGTTCTTTGCCGCTCTGGTCCCCCGCAACAGCATTCGTGATCGAAGTAGCCCGGCTTACCGACGTTTTTATAAACGGGAAGCTTTTGGGCAGAGCCGCACCTATGTATGTGTAGCCTTTGCTCTGCGCATACTGCCGAATCTGTTTTGCCCGTTTCCACTTTTGCACCAAAATCCAAACGATGAAGCAGGCGAGGCCGCCGAAGGCAATAAATTCGAACGCCGACCCTGGTCCATCTGGACTGGCAGACGAGACCGGTCCAGCAAGGATCATCTGGCCGGCTCCTGCGACAGGGCGCGCCAGAGCGTATGACGGCTGACTTCCAGTTCTTCGGCGACCTGAACTTTGGTGTACTCCCCAGAACGTAAGAGTGCGCGCGCCTTCTTCAGATCCGATTCACCCAATGCTTTGGGTCTACCGCCGACCCGTCCCCGCCGGCGTGCAGCTTTGAGACCAGCGTTGACCCTCTGGCGCAATATGTCGCGTTCAAACTCCGCCAGGGCGGCGAAGATATGAAAGGTCAACTTGCCACTCGGCGTCGTAGTGTTGATGTTTTCCGTAATGGAATGCAGCTCGACGCCACGCTCGTTGAGGAGGACTGTCGTATCGATGAGCTGCCGGAGCGACCGCGCCAGGCGATCAAGCTTCCAGACAATGACAACGTCACCCTTGCGGGCACTGTCGAGGAGCTTCATCAGTTCCTGCCGTTCGGCCTTGGCCCCGGACGCTTTCTCCTGGTAGACGCGGGCGCACTTCGCGTGCTTGAGGGCATCCATTTGCAAATGGGTTTCTTGAGCGTCGGTCGAGACGCGGGCGTAGCCGATTTTCATGGTGCAAAAACCAAAAGCATAGGTTCATTATGCACCTTATCTTTTGCACCATAGTTCTGCAACTGTTTTTCGGGGTTTTCGGATGTCTCCGGGCCGCGCCATGGCCGAGGTGCAAAAACAAAGGTTATTGCACCTTGTTTTTCGTCGCGGAATAGCTATAGGCTGGGCCATGCCCCGCCGCTCCATTCTGTCCGCCGCTGAACGCGACGGCCTGTTCGCCCCGCCGGACACGCAGGATGGGCTCATACGCCACTACACACTGAGCGAGTCCGACCTTGCGGTCATCAACCAGCACAGGGGCGGCGCAAACCGCCTTGGCTTTGCCGTCCAGCTTTGCTACATGCGTTATCCCGGTGTGATCCTGGACACGGACAAAGCGCCGTTTTCCCCACTGCTAAAATTGGCGGCATCGCAGCTCAGGGTTACTGAAGAATGCTGGGCCGATTATGGCCGCCGCGCCGAAACTCGCCGCGAGCACATGCTCGAACTGCAATTGGTCTTCGGATTTCGTCCATTCGCTGCGCGGCACTACCGCGAAGCGGGTCATAGTCTGGACGATCTGGCCGCTCAAACCGACAAGGGAATCGTCCTGGCGACGGCTCTGGTCCAGAACCTCCGCAGCCAGTCGATCCTTCTGCCGTCCATCAACGTCATCGAACGGATTTGCGCCGAAGCCATCACGCGAGGCACGCGGCGCATTAACACGTTGTTGACCGAGTCCTTGACCGACCCGCATAGACAGCAACTGGACGGCCTATTGAACCCACGCGAGAGCAGCAACGTCAGCGCCATAGCTTGGCTGCGGCAATCGCCCGGCGCGCCGTCAGCCAGACACGTGCTGGAACATATCGAAAGACTCAATGCTATGGAGGCGCTGATGTTGCCCGATGGCATTGAGCGCCAGATACACCAGAACCGGCTGTTGAAACTTGCCCGCGAAGGCGGGCAAATGACCGCTCAGCACTTGCGCGATCTGGAAACCACGCGTCGGTACGCCACGCTCGTCGCCGTTGTGCTGGAAGCCAAGGCTACAGTCATAGATGAAATTGTCGATCTGCATGACCGGATCATCGGCGCGCTGTTCAACCGCGCCAAGCACAGTCACGAGCAGCAATTCCAGCAGTCCGGCAAAGCCATTAATGAGAAGGTGCGACTGTACTGGAGGATCGGACACGCCTTGCTGGAAGCCAAGCAAGCCGGTTCTGATCCGTTTACGGCGATCGAATCCGTCATCCCGTGGGATGCGTTTACGCAAAGCGTGGAGGAAGCGCAAAAGCTGTCCCAACCGGAAGACTTCGACTATCTGCACAGGATCGGCGACCGCTATTCGCAAATCCGGCGTTACGCCCCCGCTCTCCTGGAAGCCCTGCGACTGAAAGCCACGCCCGCCGCGCAAGACATTCTCAAGGCCGTGGAAACCCTCAAGGCGTTGAACGCCGACAATGCGCGCAAGGTGCCCAAGGAAGCACCCACTAGCTTCGTCAAGAAACGTTGGGAAAGCCTGGTCTTCACCGATGACGGCGTGGACCGCCGGTTCTATGAGCTCTGCACATTGGCGGAATTGAAGAACGCCCTGCGCTCCGGGGATATTTGGGTGCAAGGCTCGCGCCAGTTTAAAGACTTCGAAGAATACCTTTTGCCCGCCGAGAAGTTTGCTTCGCTCCGGCAGTCCAAAGCTTTGCAGTTGGCGGTCGTCACTGATTGCGAACCGTACCTGCGTGATCGGTTGCTAGCGATGGAACAGCAGTTGGAAACTGTCAACCGGCTGGCCAAGGCCGACGCGTTGCCGGATGCGGTCATCACTAACTCCGGCCTGAAAATCACACCGCTGACGAATTCTGTGCCAGACGCCGCGGACGCCCTGATGCAGAAAGCCTATGCTCTGCTGCCGCATCTCAAAATCACGGAACTGTTGATGGAGGTGGACGAATGGACTGGCTTCACGGAGCGTTTCACCCACATCAAGAGCGGCGATGCGGCTGGCGACAAGACGCTGTTGCTGACAACGATCCTAGCCGACGCCATCAATCTCGGGTTGACAAAAATGGCGGAGTCCTGTCCTGGCACGACCTACGCCAAATTGTCCTGGTTGCAGGCATGGCACATCCGCGATGAAACCTATTCGGCGGCCCTGGCCGATCTGGTCAACGCGCAGTTCCGGCATCCTTTCGCAGGCAACTGGGGAGAAGGAAACACCTCGTCGTCAGACGGGCAACGGTTCAAGGCTGGCGGCCATGCTGAAGGGGGCGGCAACATCAATCCAAAATATGGCAGCGACCCCGGCGTCCTCTTCTACACGCATGTTTCCGATCAGTACGCGCCGTTCCATACGAAGGTGATCAATGTCGGCGTCCGCGATGCAACTTATGTGCTCGACGGCCTTCTGTACCATGAATCCGATCTTCGCATTGAGGAGCATTACACCGATACGGCGGGTTTTACAGATCACGTATTCGCCCTGATGCATCTGCTGGGGTTTCGCTTTGCGCCGCGCATCCGCGACCTGGCCGACAAGCGCCTATTCGTCCCAGCGAAACAAACCGATTATCCGGCTCTGGCCGCACTCATCGGCGGCTCAATCAACGTCAAACACATCCGCGCTCATTGGGATGAAATCCTGCGCCTGGCCACGTCCATTCGGCAAGGGACGGTCACCGCCTCTCTAATGTTGCGAAAGCTCGGCAGTTATCCGCGCCAAAACGGGTTGGCGGTAGCCCTGCGGGAACTGGGCCGGATCGAGCGGAGCCTGTTCACTTTGGATTGGCTGCAAAATGTTGACCTGCGCCGCCGCGTCCATGCCGGACTAAATAAGGGCGAGGCCCGAAACGCGCTGGCCAGGGCGGTATTCTTCAACCGGCTCGGCGAGATGCGCGACCGCAGCTTTGAAAACCAGCGCTATCGCGCCTCTGGCCTTAATCTGGTGACCGCCGCTATCGTCCTGTGGAACACCGTCTATCTGGAACGGGCCATACAGGCGGTCAAGGATAGTGGCGAGCCAGTCGATGAAAATCTCTTGCAACACCTGTCGCCCCTCGGCTGGGAGCATATCAACCTGACCGGCGATTATGTCTGGAGGCAGGATCTGAGGATTCAAAAGGGAAAATTCAGGCCGCTGAGGCCCTTCGCCCAGCATTAGCGTACTTTAAATTCCGTATCGTGAGGCGACCCC
>JBBQWT010000050.1:0-4296 GCA_038210375.1 Terriglobales bacterium
CGCCGTTTTCCTTGTACATCACGATCAGCTCGGGGCGGTCGGGATTGAAATAGTAGGCCAGCGGAGGCTTGGCGGGGATGGATTCGCGATAGATGAAATCCATGCGCAGCAGCCCGAACTCGCGCACCAGCACGTTGATGGTGTCGTCGGTCGATCCGTCGTCCACCACGATAATCTCTTTTTCCGGATAGTTCAGCGACATCAGCGCCAGCACCGTCTGCACGATCGATTGCGCTTCGTTATAGGCGGGCACGATGAGCGATACCGGCGGCGTGGCCGGAGAATCAGCGATCTCCTCGTAGCTCTGGTGCGAGGCGAACTTCGAATAGAGCGAAACCGAATACAGCGACAGCACCATCAGCAGCGTGTACATCAAGTTGGTGAAAATGAAGTACAGCAGGATGACCGTGTTGCAGTAGTCGATAAAGCGCAGGACTGTAATGTTATGCAGCATCAGGCGTTCCCCCCCGGGGGCGGAATGTTGCGCAGGATCGAACCGGCCTTGGCTCCCACCTCGCCGGTGTCGTTTTTGGCGATGGTGGCCAGCACGCCCGGCAGTTCGGCGCTGGGGGCCGTGGCCAGAGCGTCCATGAGCATCATCCGCAGTTCGGGCGCGTATCCCGACGCCACCATGTTGTTCATCAGGGAGGTCTTTTTCATGCCTGCCATTTTCTGGAACACGCTTTTCACCATAAGCGCTTCCTCACCGCCAGCAATATGGTAGTCGGTGACGTGGGTCAGGAAGCCGACCCGCTGGATCTCGTCGGCGATCTGCTCGCTGGCGTAGTTGTCTTTGCTCTGCAAAAAGTAGCGATAGACCTGGCTGGTGCCGGCGTTGCCAAATGTCCCCAGCGTCCTTACCGTGGCTTCTCGCACCCGCCACTTGCGGTCGGACAGCAACGGCGTAATCTGCGGAATCAAATCGATATAAAAAGGATCGGCGGCGGCGCGCACGGCGTGCAGCCGCACAAATTCATTTTCGTCGCTGAGCAGCGCCCGCAGGGCCTGGGTGGAACGGGCATCATGAAAGTGGCGAATGACGGAGATGCTGCGCGCACGTACGTCAGCGAAGTCGTCGTTGACCACTTTTTGCAGGTAAATCTCGTAGAGCTGCGGCGCGAAATCGTTCTTGGTCAATGTGGTGTTGCGCGCCGCTTTATGGGTGATGTCGCGCACGATGTCCACCACGAAAAAACGAAGGCGGCGGTTGGGATGGGTAAGATAAGGTACGAAGTGCCGCAGATCGGCCAGGGCATAGAAAGCCAGCGCGGCCTTGGTTGACCTTATGGATACGTCGCTGTGTTCTTCGATCGATTTGCGCAGTTCCTCGATCAGCAGGGGAATGGCGGCCACGTTGCGGTTGCGTCCCAGCGCGGCGATCGCCGAACGGCGCACGTCGGGGGCCGGGTCACGCAGGGCCTCGGCGGCGAAGATGGTGGAAAATTCCGGCGCCAGACGTCCCAGGTTATAGATGGCGACGGCGCGGGGAACCGAAGACATGCGCAGCCGGTGGTAACTGTCGAGCGCGCTCTTTTCCGGCGCCAGGGTGGTGGGCGCTTCATGTTGCAGCGCGGCGTCAATGGTCTTGGCGGCGCGTGAACGTCCGAAGGCCTTCTTGCTCCAGAGTTCCACATATCCCAGCACAAAGAAGACTTGTGATATCCGGCTCTCGTTCTCCGCCGTCATGGCGCTGAACAGGAGTTCCTGCACCGCGTCGCGTTCCACCTTGCTGTGGGCTTCGCGAAGAAATTCGGCGGCTTCCTCAACCGTAATGTAATTGGCTGCCAGCTCAGCTACGACTGGCTGAAAGCGAATGCGGGCGGCGTCTTTTTCTTTGTAATATCGCTTTCGCCGGACACGGCGAAAAAAGACGAAGATAAGGAACACGCCGTTGATGATGATGACTGTGAACAGCGCCCACCGCACTAGTCCGGTGAGGTCTTCTAAAAACAAGTCTGGCGTCCCTTCAAGCCTAAGACAGGTTGTTCGAAACCAATCGAAAACGATCGTTTCGTTTGAAAATTTAGGTTAAAAAACTGGTATGCCGGGGAGAAAAACTACCCTGAACCTAAACGTTAGAAAATAATATTGACCTTTTGGTTGCCCGGCTCTCCGTTTTTTGCAGGTTCCTCCTACTAACCAGAATGTTAGAGACTGGTTAAAGCCGCGATTCAACGACGCCAAAGTATAAGGTAACTAACCCGAAAACCTGTAATAGTTTCTTTGCACCGGTGCTCCTGGATGTCCCCCACCCGCGCGTTCATCGCTGCAAAAGCATCTTGATTCCTACCGTGATCAGCAGCGCCGCGAAAATTCTGCGCAAATGAAGATCGCTCACCGATTGCGCCCATAGCCCGCCAAAGTAACCACCGCCGGCAAAGCCTAGAGCAATGACCAGCCCCAGTTTCAGGTCGGCGTTGCCTGCCTTGTAGTACTGCCAGAACGCGAAAAACCCGATAGGAAGCAGCAGCGCGGCCAATGACGTGCCCTGCGCTTTGTGCTGGTCCATCTTGAACAAGTACACCAGCGCCGGAACAATCATCACGCCGCCGCCAATGCCAACCACTCCCGAGATCACACCCACCACCACTCCCAGGATGAGCCCCAGCCAGAGCATTCCGCGCCCCCCACAAACTGACTTGATCGACAACTGCAAAAGCCAAACGGCCTCAAGTGATGAGGCCGTCCAAGTCTAGTGCATATTCAGTTGTCTAAATGTCAGCGAACTGAATCAGTAACTAGTGGGGACTGAATTTTCCCTTATTGGGAATGGCGGGCGGAAGCGGTTTGCTGGGTGCGCAGCGCCGAACCCTGGCTGATGGCCGCCAATCCGAAGAAGGTGGCCGCGAACAATACGTCAGCATAAGGCTGGTAGCGGAAGAACGGTACTGCGGCGCTGTAACACTGCACCAGGCCGGCCAGAGTTTTGGGATACATGTTCCAAACCGCCCACACCGCGAAATTGCTGACCACGAAAAAAGAGATCGAGGCCGCCAGGGCCGCGCCCACGATACGCAGCGGATGGCGGTTCTCCCGCAGCAACCCACCCAGCAGGCACACGCCCGCATACCACGCCAGGGTCACAAAATGATCGGGAGTGAAAGCGGAGCCGTAATGAAACACGGTCAGATAAAAATCAGAGAGGCCGAGCAGCGCCACCGGAATCCAGATCTCTTTGCGCGGGCGGGTGGCGCCGAAGAACAGCAACGCCGCGCCGATGGGAGTAAACGCCATGGGATGCGGCAAGAAACGGGATGCCACTGCAATTATTACAAACATATATGCCAGCTTTTAATTTCCTAACTCGATTTCCTGCGGAAACCGAGCTCTTTTTGTTTCGCGCTTCAGCCCTCGCGTCAAGCATCGCCGGCAGGAAAAGCTGGTTCACTGGTCCGCTGCGGGCGCTGTGAGCGCCCGATGTTCAGTATTTTTCCACGCGCCGGCCGAATCGTTCCTCGGTGACATTGAGGTTCTGATCCAGCAAAACACCGGCGCCCAGTGTGCCCATCCGGTTGTCAAGGTAGGCAAAACGCAGGTCCCGGAACTTCACGCTGTAGCCGCCTTCGGGCATCGGCAGGGCTTGCACTTCAAGCCACGGGTACGCCGCCCAGTCGAGATACACGCGTCCCAGCGGCGATTTTTTGGCGGCCAGCGACGCCGGAGTTTCTTCCGGCTTGTAAAGCGTCTGCGCCCGGCCCTGGGGATCGACCTCCGGCGGCGATGAGCTCACGTCCATCACCTGAAATGATGTGGATGTCTCCACCACGCCTTTCCACTTGAACGGGTTCATGGCAAAGGGATAGGCGGAGACGCGCAGCGGTTCTTCCTGGCCGTACATGCGCGCGCGCAGCGCGGTGACCGCCTTGCGATGCTCAAAATCGCGCAGCCAGAACAGCAGCAGCATGGCCACCAGGGCGAAGATCGCGCCGCCGCGTCCCCGCGGTCCGCGCCGGTTGCGCCCGGCAATTTCTTCCTGCACCAGAGCCAGCAGCGGAGGCGTGATCAACCCCCCGATCAACACCAGCAGAAGCACCGGCTCAACGATGAACGCGATGTCCCACGAGAACCATTTGGGATTCCACGGCGCGAAAGGCCTGACGCCGTAATTGTTGCTGTAGTCGAGCAGAATGTGGCTCAGCACCGCCAGCCATGCGTAAAGATAGAGCAGTCCCCAGCGAGGTGGGTCGCCGCCGCGGCCGCGCGCCTGCTGCACCCTGTAGATGACGAAGGTCGCCAGCACGGCCAGTGCGGCCATGAGCGGCGACCCCGCTAAAGTGTGAGTGAATCCGCGATGGT
>JBBQWT010000051.1:0-3975 GCA_038210375.1 Terriglobales bacterium
TCTCAACCAGGTGATCGAGCGCGAAGACACTCCCTCGATTCGTGGGATGGTGGCCAAGGTGCCGCACTTAGTTGAAATTCTCAAGCAGGCGGAGCCCGCGGGCGCCGCTAAGAAATAAGGAACTGGACATGAATCTTTCAGAACTCAGGGCGCCCCGGCAAGCCAACGAAAAGAAGAAGCGGGTAGGCCGCGGCATGGGCAGCGGCATGGGAAAGACCTCCACCCGCGGCCACGATGGGCAGCGTTCGCGTTCCGGCTCGCGCATGATGCGCGGCTTTGAAGGCGGCCAGATGCCTTTGCATCGCCGTCTTCCCAAGCGCGGGTTCACCAACATCTTCCGCGAAGAGTATTCCATCGTGAACCTCGACCGCATCGCCGAGCTCAAAGGCGACACCATCACCCTCGAAATGCTGCAGGATTCGGGCATCGCCAGCCGCGGGCGCAAGGTGAAAGTGCTGGGCGACGGCGAGCCGGGGCGCGCCATTACCATCCACGCCCACAAATTTTCCAAGTCCGCACTGGAGAAGATTGGCCAGGCCGGTGGTAAGGCCGAAGTCATCGCCATCCATACCCGCGAAGAGCACAGCCAGACGCGCGCGCCTAAAGCGCCGCGAGTACGCAAGCCGCGGGCCACGCCGCCCCCGGTGGCCGCCGAACCTGCCGCTGCCGAAACGGTTGCCGAGCCGGTCAAAGCTGAAAAGGCCGAAAAAGCCGCTAAGGCGCCTAAAGTTGCGGGCGAGGGCAAAGCCAAAACTCCCAAGGGACAGAAGCCCGAGGGCAAGTAATTCATCAGTTTCCTAGCAACTGTCCGGCGCTGAGCGCTGGAGATTAGAATAGAGTCGAGCGAAGCCGAACTACTATGCTGGAAAAATTCGTCAATATATTTCGCATTCCTGAGCTGCGCAAGCGGGTTTTATTTACCCTTGGATTGCTCGCCGTGTATCGCCTGGGCGGCCACATTCCCACCCCCGGCATCAATACCGACGCTCTGCAAAGAGTGTTCGAGGCGCAGCGCGGCAGCTTTCTCGGTTTTGCCGACTTGTTCAGCGGCGGCAACCTGCGCCGCCTGACCATCTTCGCCCTGGGCATCATGCCCTACATCACCTCGTCCATCATCCTGCAGTTGCTCACCGTGGTTTATGAGCCGCTGGCCAAGCTGCAAAAAGAAGGCGAGCTGGGCCGCAAGAAAATTACCCAATGGACGCGTTACCTCACCGTCATGCTCGGCGCCCTGCAATCGTTTGGCATCGCCTGGACTCTGCAAAAATCAGGTGGCGTCGGCGGCGAGCAACTGGTGAACAATCCCGGCGTGGGCTTTCTTCTCATGACCGTGTTGACCCTGACCACCGGCACCGCATTCATCATGTGGCTGGGTGAACAGATTACGGAACGCGGCATCGGCAACGGCATGTCCCTGCTGATTTTTGCCGGCATCGTCGTGGGCCTGCCCCGCGGCATCGCCGACCTCTACGACAAGGCGCATACCCAGGCGTGGGGAGCGTTTACCGTTCCCGCTCTGTTGATTCTTACCGCCATCATGGTGGCCGTGGTCGCGTTCGTGGTCTATGTCGAACGCAGCGAGCGCCGCATTCCCGTGCAATATGCCAAGCGCGTCATCGGCCGCAAGGTCATGGGTGGCCAATCCACTCACCTGCCGCTGCGCGTCAACGCCGGCGGCGTGATGCCCGTCATTTTTGCCTCATCAATCCTGACCTTTCCCCAGCTTGCCGGCCAGATTCCGTGGATCAAGACCAACTCCGTCCTGGGACCGATGCTCGAGCACCTGAAGTGGGGAGAGCCGCTTTATACCCTTGCCTACGTAGTCGGCATCATCTTCTTTGCGTACTTCTACGTTTCCATCGTGTTCAACCCCACGGAAGTCGCCGACAACATGCGCAAGTACGGCGGATTTATCCCCGGCATCCGTCCCGGCAAGCGCACCGCCGATACCATCAACGACATCCTCACCCGCATCACCCTGGCCGGCGCGTTGTACCTGATCATCATTTCGCTGATTCCTGAATGGATGATTGCCGGCATCAAGCTCAACCATCTGCCGGGAAGAATCGGCACATTTTTTGAGGGACTGCCTGCCTGGGTCACCAACGGCCTCGGCGTCACCTTCTATTTCGGCGGCACCTCGCTGCTGATCGTAGTGGGCGTCGCCATGGACACGGTGAACCAGATCGAATCGCAGCTCATCATGCGTCACTATGAAGGCTTCACCCCGCGTAGCGGCCGCATCCGCGGACGACGCGCATGGTAGAAGATCTGCATCCCTCGCCGCTGGCCGGAACTTCTTCCCCCGGCCGCGACCTGGAAGCTTACGACCTGACTCCATTAGGCGCCGAAGAAGCTCCGCATGTTGATCCCCGCAGCAAAGTCGTAGGCCCGATCATCCTGCTGGGCGCCCCTGGCGCCGGCAAGGGCACCCAGGCCAAACGCCTGGCCGATCACTACGGCATCCCCCAGATTTCTACCGGCGACATTCTTCGCCACAACGTCAGTATCGGCTCCGAGCTGGGGAAAAAAGCCCGCCAGATCATGGATAGCGGCGCCCTCGTCCCCGACGATTTAGTCTGCGCAATGGTGGCCGACCGGCTGGCCAATCCTGACTGCGATCGTGGCTTCATCCTCGATGGCTTCCCCCGCACCCTGCCCCAGGCGGAGTGGCTGCGCGGCCTGCTGGCCCAGCGCAAGTTCAGCGGAAAGACGCTGAAGCCCATTGTTATCAACATTCAAGTGAGTTATAATCAACTGCTGCAACGGCTTACCGGGCGTGGTACTTGTCCCACCTGTGGCAGAACCTACAACCTCCACTTCAGGCCTCCGCAGTCGGCGGGTATCTGCGACAGCGATGGTTCGAAGCTCATCATTCGTAAGGATGATTCTGAGGAAGTGGTGGCCGAGCGCTTGAAGAGCTACGAGCGCGATACCCGGCCGCTGGTTGATTTTTACCGGCGCGAAGGATGCCTGCAGCAATCCGATGGCGAGCGCCCCGTCGAGCATGTTACCGCCGACGTGTTTTCGCGGGTCGAGCGTCCCGAATGTGAATAATGGCAATCGTGTGCAAGTCCGCGAAGGAATTGGAAAAGATGCGCGAAAGCGGGCGCATCGTTCGCGAAGTTCTAAACCTGGTTCAATCCAGGATCGCTCCGGGAGTGAGCACCATGGACCTGGAGCGTGCGGCCGCTGAAAAGATTGAAGATCTGGGTGCGGTGCCGGCGTTCAAGGGATATCACGATTATCCCTGTGTGCTTTGTACCTCGATCAACGATGAGATCGTGCACGGCATACCTTCGGAAAAGCGAAAGCTTAAGGAAGGCGACATCGTCTCGGTGGATTGCGGAGTGGTATTGAACGGCTACTACGGGGATGCGGCCATCACCGTGGCGGTGGGCGATCAGGTCAAGCCGGAGCACCAGAAATTGATGCAGGTGACCGAAGCTTCACTGCGGCGCGCCATTGAAACCGTGCGCATCGGCAATACCGTGGGAGATGTCGGGGCCGCGGTGCAGGAGTGGGTGGAAGGCAACGGGTTCAGCATCGTGCGCGATTTTGTAGGGCACGGGATCGGCACCAGGCTGCACGAAGATCCGCAGGTGCCGAATTTCGGCAGCCGCGGGCATGGCGCCAGTTTGCGCGAAGGAATGGTGCTGGCCATCGAGCCCATGGTCAACGCCGGCAAGCCCGGCAGCCGGGTGCTCGATGATCGTTGGACGGCGGTGACCACCGACGGCAGTTACAGCGCGCACTTCGAGCATTGCGTCGCGGTCACCAAAGACGGGCCGCTGGTGCTGACCGAATAGTTTCAGGCAAGCGGGTGAAGCGGCCAAGAAGTTTGCACCAGGAAAAGCGAGTGAAAAATAAGTGAGCCATACTGAGTGAGTAAAGAAGACGCGATTGAAGTGATGGCAACGGTCATCGACCTGTTGCCCAATGCAATGTTTAAAGTGGAGCTGGAAAACAAGCACC
>JBBQWT010000052.1:0-3828 GCA_038210375.1 Terriglobales bacterium
AGCGGCAGCACCCCCAGAATAAATGCCAGCGACGTCATAAAAATGGGCCGCAGGCGGATGCGGGCGGATTCAATGGCGGCCTCACGAATGGTCATGCCTCGGGCGCGCAGTTGCTCGGCGAACTCCACGATCAGAATGGCGTTCTTGCTGGAAAGGCCGATGAGCATCACCAGCCCGATCTGGCAGTAAATATCATTTTCCAGGCCGCGCAGGCTCTGCGCTCCCAGTGCGCCCAGCAGCGCCATGGGCACCGCCAGCAGGATGATGAATGGCAAAACAAAACTTTCGTATTGCGCCGACAAAGTGAGATAGACGACCAGCGCCCCCAGGCCAAAGAGCAGCAGGCTCTTGCCGCCGGACTCGATTTCTTCCTGGGTGAGACCCGTCCAATCATAGGTGACGCCGCGCGGCAGCGCGGTTTTCGATAAATCCTGCATGGCGGCGATGGCGTCGCCCGAGCTTCGGCCGGGCGCCGGGGCGCCATTGATGGTGGCCGACCGGAACAAGTTGTAATGGCTGATGACCTGCGGAGTGGTTCCCGGACGGATGGTCACAAGATTTTCCAGGGGCATCATGACTCCGCCGCTGGAGCGCACGTAAAACTGGGAAATATCCTGCACCTTGGAGCGAAAATTCTGGTCAGCCTGGACGTATACCCGGTAGGAACGGTTGTTGAAGTCGAAATCGTTCACGTACTGCGCGCCCATGTAAATCTGCAGAGCGTCGGTGACCTGAGCCATTGAAACCCCCAGGTTTTTAGCGCGGTCGCGATCGATTGTCACCACAATCTGCGGGTCGCGCGCGCTATAGCTGGAAAACAGGCCGCGCAGGTCGGGACGGGCGTTGCCTTTGGCCACGAACTGCTGGGTGATGCGGTCGAGGTCTTCGAGACTGTTGCCGCCCTGGTCCTGCAGTACGTATTCGAAGCCTCCAAAACTTCCCACGCCCTGGATGGGCGGAGGCGGAAACGGAATCACCAGCGCTCCTGAAATCGACATGAGCCCGCCGCGAATGCGGTTGATCACCGCCTGCATGGAGTGCTGGTCGCCTTTGCGTTCGCCCAGCGGCGTCAGCGTGGAAAAAATCAGGGCGCGGTTGGGTGCGCTGCCGGAAAAACTGAAGCCGGTGATGGCAAAAATCCCATGGATTTCCGGCGCCTTCTGCATCTCTTTTTCCACCTGGATGGTGATGTTGCGGGTGTAATCGAGTGACGCGCCGGCTGGGGCCTGCACCAGGGTAATGAAATATCCGACATCCTCGTTAGGGACGAACCCCTTGGGCACCCGTCCATAGAGGAAAAAGGTCACCGCCAGGGCTACGGCAAATAGCAGCACTGCGACAAACTTGAAGTTGGCGGCGCGGGAAAGAGCGGCGACAAATCCGCGGGTACCGCCGTCGATAACGCGGTTCACCGCTCCGAAGAAACGTCCCTGGCGCTTTTCCTGCTGCCGCAAGAGCAGCGCGGAAAGCGCGGGCGTCAGCGTGAGGGCGTTAAAAGCGGAGATGCTGACCGAGAAGGCAATAGTCAACGCAAACTGGCGGTACATGATTCCGGTGGTCCCGGGGAATAAAGAGACCGGCAGAAAGACCGCCACCAGCACCAGGGAGGTCGCGATCACCGCTCCCGCCACTTCCTTCCTGGCCGCCGACGCCGCCACGTGCGGCTCCGTTTTCTGCTCTTCCAGGTGGCGCTCGATGTTTTCGATGACCACGATGGCGTCATCCACCACCAACCCGGTGGCCAGGGTGATGCCAAACAACGTCAGGGTATTGATGGAAAAGCCGAGCAGCTTGACGAACGCGAAGGTTCCCACCAGCGATACCGGAATGGCCAGCGCCGGAATCAGGGTGCTGCGCCAACTTTGCAGGAACAGAAACATCACCCCCACCACCAGCAGGATGGCAATTCCCAGGGTGGTGACGACGTCGTTGATGGAGTCATTCACGACCGTGGTGGTGTCGAAAGCGATGTCATACTTCAGGCCCGGCGGGAAGGCTTTGGAGAGGCGAATGAGCTCAGCACGTGCCGCCTGGTTGACTTCGATGGCGTTCGAACCGGGCAACTGGAAGATTCCCATGCCCACCGCTTCGTGGCCATTAAACCTTAAGGTACTGTTATAACTTTCAGCCCCAAGCTCTGCCCTGCCAACGTCTTTGAGCTGGACGATCGAGCCGCTGGTTCCGGTCTTCAACACGATTCGTTCAAACTCTTTAGCGTCGGTCAGGCGGCCGATGGCGCGTACACTGATCTGAAAAGTCTGGCCATTAGGGGCCGGAGGCTGGCCAATCTGGCCGGCCGCAACCTGCACGTTCTGCTCGCGCAAGGCCGCGCCAACATCGGCAGCCGTCAGTTGATGGCTGGCCATCTTTTCGGGGTCGAGCCACACCCGCATGGCGTACTTGCGCTCGCCAAAGATCACCACGTTGCCCACACCTTTCACGCGCTTCAGCGCGTCCTTCAGGTAGCGGTCGATATAGTTGCTGATAAACAGGCTGTTGTACGCCGGGTCCTCGGAATAAAGGCCGGCGCCGAACACAATTCCGCTGGCCGCTTTGTTCACGATGATGCCGGTAGTCTTTACTTCGTTGGGGAGACGTCCCTGGGCGGCTGAAACCCGGTTCTGCACATCGATGGCGGCCTGGTCAACGTTGCGTGAAATATCGAAGGTGGCAGTGATGGAGCTGGTGCCGTCGTTGCCGCTGCTGGAGGAAAGATATTTCATTCCCTCCACCCCGTTGATCTCCTGCTCCAGGGGAATGGTGACCGCGGATTCCACCACCTCGGCGCTGGCGCCGTTATATCCGCTGGTTACGGTGACCTGGGGAGGCGCAAGATCGGGAAATTGGGCGATGGGCAGCGTGGGGATGGAAACCGCCCCCGCCAGGATGATCAGCAGCGCGCACACCGTTGCGAAAATCGGGCGGTTGATAAAAAAATCTACAAACAATTTCAGGTCTCTTTATTTCAGGATTTTGGAGCGATGGGCATGCCATCGGCGAGAAACTGCAGTCCGGTGGTAATGATGCGGTCGCCGGACTTCAATCCCTGGTTGACCGTGTAGTTGTTGCCATTCAATTCGCCGACTATGACCAGGCGCTGGCGGGCGGTAACTTTGCCGCCTTCGTTTTCGGCGACGAAGGCGAAAAATTCTCCATTGATCCGGGTGACTGCCAGGACGGGAATCTGCAACGCTTCCCGCGTGCCCCAAATGATGCGGGCTCGGGTGAGTTGTGAGGTGCGCAGGCCGGCGCCCTCGATCGCAGCCTTCACCAGCACCGACTGGCTAGCGTCATTGACCTCGGGATCGACAAAATTGATGCGGCTGCTGGCCAATACTTTGCCCTCGCGGTCGAGGAGTTCCACAGGCAGGCCAATGCGCAGGTCGCGGGCGCGCTCCACCGGCACCTCGATGTAAGCCTCGAGATTGCCGGGCTTGTCCAGCGTGGTCAGCATGGTGGCGGAGGTCACGCGATCTCCGACCTTGATAGGAATGTCCCCCACGATTCCGGCCGTGGGAGCGCTCACCCGGTAATAGCGTAACTGCACTTGTTGCTCGCCCACCTGGGAATCGAGCGCGGCCTTTTCGGCGCGGGCAGCAGCCAGTGCGGATTGCGCCTCATCGAGACTCTGCCGGGCCATGATGCCTTCGTTCACCAGGGTTTGGGTGCGCTGAAATTGCTGTTGCGCCAGCCGCAACCGGGCTTCGGTGGCGGAGCGCGTGGATTCCTGGGAGCGCACTGCCTGCACCTGCTTGAGCGGATCGATCTGCATGATCGCCTGCCCGGCGCCCACATGGTCCCCGGATTTGACGAAGATGCGCGTCACCT
>JBBQWT010000053.1:0-3703 GCA_038210375.1 Terriglobales bacterium
GCGGTAATCGGGCCGTCCACTTCCTCGTCGCCCTTCCACGGCCGCAGCGCAATCCATCCCAGATTGACTGTGCTGGTTCCGCATGTGCCACCGCTGAAAGCGATGTGGTGCCCGGCGACGGCCGCAGTCAGATCCGCATCAAAATAATTTCCCGAGCCGGTTACACCCAAAGCGTATGAGGTCGTCCACGTCAGGTTCCCCGGAGCCGACCATACAGTTCCGCTATCAGGGTCGTAGAGTGAAAAACTCTGGGTGCAACCAGCACTCGCCTTGCCAAATACGTATACCCTGATCTTGCCCGCGGGAATTGCGGTTCCAATTACAAAATAGCTGCCGTTTCCCGTACCGTTGGACCCTCCGACCGTGAAACCTCCGTTGGCCGGAACGGTATAGTAAGACCGGGTGAGCGTCACCCCAGCATCGGGCGTGACAACCCTCGTGGCTTCGTTCACGCCTTGCATTTCGGCAGGGGTCAGCAACAGGTCGGACATGCTGTCATAAGGCTTTGCTGCATTTCCATTGAGAATCGAGTAGCTGTCCAGTTGGCCAGTTGCCTGCGGGGAGTGATCAACGTGGGTCAGATGATTCAGAGTGATGTTGCTGTATCCCGTGACTACAATTTCATTTCCCAGGCCTGTATCTCCAACTGAGCTGGCTACCGAACTGACATGGGCGAGAACCTTATTCATGTTGCCGGTGATGTTTAAGACGTTGGAACTGCCGTCTCCGGTCATGATGGTATTATTAATAACCGATTCAGAGGCGTCCCATTGCACGATGCCATGCCCCCCGCCCGCCCTGGAGAGCAGATTGCCGCCTTCCACCACAAAGCCGGTCCCCGTAAACCATGAGTGCGGGCCGCTGGTAATCGGTGCGTTGGCCTCATCATAGTAATCAATAATGGAGATTTGGCTGTTGCCGTACCGAGCGTAAACCTTTTCTCCCAGAAGATAGAAACCGTGTCCCGAATAAAGGTCCACCCTGTTAAATTCACTCATCGTACTGTCGTACTCGATCAGGGGATAATTGGTGTTATTTGCGGTGAAATCCATCCAGTGGTTTGCATCGGCTGCCCAGTCCTGCGAGTTGGGATTCACCGGGGGTGGAGCGTCTCCATAACCAAGCCACAAGCGGGCAAACTGAATATTTTGAAACGTAGTGCCGTACGGAGTTGCGTTGGTGTAGATGCCGCAGGAATGGTTCTGGCCTAAATCTGCCCCGGAGAGCCCCTCAAAAGAAACATTCATAAACGTCGCTTTTTGAAATCCTGGGTTGCCATTTACTGTGATTGCCCCATCGTGCACAGGAACAGCAATCGCGCAGTTTCCCGCCGTCTCAGTGGTTGAGGTTCCGGTGACTGAGGTGTAAACCTTCTTCGCGGCAACAGTCGCCACACAATTAGTCGCCAGCGTTGCCTCAGCAGTGTTGCGGTCAACGCTTACGATAGTCGTTACCAAATCAACACCCGGCGATACGCCATCCGCTAGACGAAAGCCATGCCCTGCATCCCCTTGCGACCACATCGAATTAGGAGAAGTGACCACCGATGTACCCGCCGTACATGAGCCGTCATATTCTGTCTTGCCGAGAAAGCGCGTCGCTCCCACGGTCGCCGAGACGTCCACTGAATCATCCACCACGAATGACAGGTTATTCACCAGAAAATTTTGATAGACGAAAAGGTACGAAGGGTCGGTCGGACTGAGCGAAGCAAAAATATCCTGTCCCGGCTTACTTTGTATAACCACGCATCCATGGGTCGCGAGTCCGATGGGGTTGGCCCCCGAGCAATCCGGGCCAATCAGCGATACCCCTTGCCAGATCAGCTTGCTCGTCAGGTAAATCGTCGAGCCAGAGATAGCGTTTCCAGTGGAGGGGAAGAACACTTCCCTGTTTTTATTGAAAGCATCAGTAATCGCGGCCTGGATTGCCACTGCATCATCGGTGACCCCGTCGCCCTTGGCCCCATAATCTTTAACGTTGATGATTCCGTTGACCGCACTTAGATTGAGCTGGGAGACGGCGCCGAAGTGGGAGACGTCGCCGAACGATGTCGTGCCCGTAAAAGTTTTATTGCCCCCAATGGTCTGGTTCGAGAACAAATCCATGAAGCTGTAAGCCGGCAGCGTCCCCGAAGTCGGCACCACGGTGGTGATGTCCACCGTGCCGCCCAGGGCGTACAGCACGAAGCTCGATGTGCAGTTGAAGCTCGGACACAGGCTGACCAGGTACGACGTTCCCCCCGGCGTCAGCGACGTATTGTTGGTCACCACGCACGGACCCGACAGCAGCGCGTTCTTTACGTTGCCCGCGCCGTCGATCCCGCAGGTGACCGTCTGCGGCGTAAAGCGCGCAACCCCGCTGATGGTCGTATCCGTCGATGGCTGCAAATCAAACGTCACCTTGCCGCTGGTGGCCGGAGTCGAGCTTAGGTCCTTGATCACGCCGGTAAAGGTCGTGGTGGTCTGCGCGATCGCCGAACCCAGCAGCGCCAGCACAATCAGTAGTCGTTTCACTGCGCATGCTCCTTGGCCCAGTCGCTGGCCAAGCCCTGTTCCTTGGCGATGTCGTCGATTGCCTGGCCAATCAGCCTGGCGTCTTCTGCCGGATCAAACTCCGAAACATCATCCGCAAACCGCGGCGTCATCCGGTTGGCGTTGGGTTCGGCCACCGGCCGGATCGCCGGCTTGAAGAACTTATCGTCCAATAGGATTTGCAGTTGCGCCTGCAGGCTGCGGATCTGCTCGTTCTTCTGCCGCAGCTCCTCCTGCAGGATCTCCAGAAGGATGCCCGGCGTGCCGCGTAATCGCTTCGTCGATGCCATCAGCTTTGACCTCTTCCGTCGTGATCGCCACGCCATTTTTGCTGTAAGTGTTGGGCGCGCCGGGCTGCGGAGCAAACCCCGCGTCCGTCAGCGCAATCCCCGCCAGGTGGTGAGCGGCGGTGTAAGCCTCGCGGCAGGCGGGCGAGCAGAACAGGTCTGAGAACGTGCTCATGCGCCCGCACTGCACGCAGCGAAACTGTTTAGCCATGATGGACGGGCGGCGCCGACTTCTTCGCCAGCTTGTAGTGGTCGCCGTGGTCCACCAGCCCCGCTTTGGGAATGCGGTAGTGATCGCCGGCATCCTCTATCTGCGCCGCCGGAGCTCCCGGCTGGCCGATCGCGCCGCTGATCGCTCCCGGCGCCAGGGCCAGAGCAGCCGCTTCCTGGCTGGTCTGCGGAGCGGTTTCCATGGCCGCCGACTTCACCGCAGCCTGTTCCGCCACCGCGGCGTCGGCTTCGTTGCCGCGCATCCCCGAATCGTATGCCGGACGCGACGCCTTGGCTTCCGCTGCCGCCTCGGTTGGATCCTGCGGCCGCGGCTCTCTGCCCCGCATCCCCGAATCGTGCGCGCTGTGTTTCCTGCCCTTAAAGCTCATGCTGCCTCCTAATTCGTTGGGCTTTCTCGCCGCTGATAATTACGGATGATAACCTCTGTTTCTTTAACACGCCCATCACTCTTACAGAGCAATGTTCAAATTTCCATCACTGGTTGGTTACGGCAGCGGTTCGATGGGATGCAGCAGCGCCAGGTCCACCGGCTTACCCGTGTGCGCTTCGAGGGCCGCCACGCTCTTCTGCACGATTAGCAGCCAGGCGCCGGCAATCATGGCGCCGCCTTGCACGTCCTTGTTGTTGATCGACTGCGCCACTCCGGCGCCA
>JBBQWT010000054.1:0-3184 GCA_038210375.1 Terriglobales bacterium
GCCGGCGATCCAGTAGCCTGCGGCGATCAGGATATCCAGCAACACGTCATCGAATGATTGCCACCGGCCGCCAATCAACTGGCGCAGTGACAGCGGCCTGCCCGGTCCGGGACGGCGCAAGCCCCAGACAATGAATGCCACCAGCAACCACTGGAAGAAGATGACCTGAATATATTGGGGAACGTGGCTGCGCACGACGCTGGGATCGAGGTGGCTGATGCGCCGGGCGGTAAGCCAGGTCGTAGTGGTCATCACCGCCAGCAGCAATACCGTATGCCATAAGGGCGCCACGGCGGTGAATCGCGGTTGTTCTTCGACGATGATTGGTGTCGTTGCCATGGTCCTGATCTCTGAAACCGGGGTTCTGCAACTGTGCGCGCGTACTGGCATCTTATAATGAGAGTGCGGCCCACCGGCAAATCGCGCCGCAACGGCGGGGGCGACATCGCTCGATCCACGCTAGAAATAGCCCGGCGAATTTCCAGGAGTGAAAGTGAATATGGAAGAAGCAGTCATCATCGCGGGTGTCCGCACCCCAATCGGAAAATTTCAGGGAGCGCTTTCTGATTTCAGCGCCACCCAACTGGGCGCCATCGTGGTGCGCGAGGTGGTCAAGCGCGCCAACATCGATCCGCAACTGGTGGATGAATGCATCATGGGCAACGTGGTTTCCGCCGGACTGGGGCAGAACCCGGCGCGGCAGGCCGCGCTGGGCGGAGGACTTTCGCACGAGGTGGGAGCGATGACCATCAACAAGGTCTGCGGCTCGGGATTGAAAGCGGTTTCGCTGGCCGCGCAGGCCATCCTCACCGGGAACAGCTCGATGGTGGTGGCGGGCGGCATGGAATCCATGACCAACGCGCCTTATCTTTTGCCGCAGGCGCGCAAGGGCTACCGCCTGGGCAACGCGCAGGTGGTGGATTCGATGGTGCACGACGGGCTGTGGGAAATTTACAACGACTATCACATGGGGAACACCGGCGAGAACGTGGCGGAAAAATACGGCATCACCCGTGAAGAGCAGGATGAATACGCGGTGAACTCGCATCGCAAAGCCATTGCCGCGTGGAAGGAATGCCGTTTCAGCTCGCAGGTAGTGCCGGTGGAAATCCCCGGCCGCAAGAAGGGCGATCCGCCGATTTTGTTGTCCCAAGATGAATCGCCGCGCGAAGACACGACCATTGAGACCCTGCGCAAGCTCAAGCCTGCATTCAAGAAAGACGGCACCGTGACTGCGGGCAATGCTCCGGGAGTCAACGACGCGGCGGCGGCGCTGCTGGTTACCAGTGCCGCACGCGCGCGCGAGTTAAGCATCACGCCGCTGGCGAGGATCGTGGCCCAAGCCACCAGCGGGGTTGATCCGAAATGGGTGATGATGGCGCCGGTGAGCGGCGTTCGCAAGATTTGGGAAAAGACCGGATGGAAAGCCGATGAAGTCGATCTTTATGAATTGAACGAGGCTTTTTCGGTGCAATCGGTGGCGGTCACGCGAGAACTCGGCCTGGATATGAACAAGGTGAACGTAAATGGCGGAGCGGTGGCGCTGGGGCATCCCATCGGGGCCAGCGGGGCGCGGGTACTGGTGACGCTAATTTTCGAAATGATCCGGCGGGACGCCCATAAGGGCATCGCAGCGTTGTGCCTGGGCGGAGGAAACTCGGTTGCCATGGCCATCGAACGCTGAGGCAGACTGGCCGGCCTCGCGGCCATCTGAAACCTGGTTGCATTCGGCCAGCGGAATCGCCAGTCCCTCGCGAATGGCATCCACGCGGTCGAGATTTTCCAGCAGCTCGGCCACGTCAGGGTCGAGTTGGATGTCCTGCTCCGACCCGGCGACGGGATCGATGAAATCGCGGGCCTGCTCCAGGCGGGAAGCCAGGGCCTGGAGCGCAGCCTCATCCACAGTCCTGCCCGGCGTGGTGTCGAGGCGGTTATCGGGACACAACAGGCTGTGAAATTCCCGATTTACGATGCGCACCAGCGAAATAACTGAGGCTTCCATTTAGATGTCCTCGAAGCTCATAGTTCCCCTGCCCTACTCACCGATAACTTTTACCAGCACTCGCTTATCACGCTGGCCGTCAAACTCGGCATAAAAAACGCGCTGCCAGGTGCCCAGATCCAGCTTGCCTTCGGTAATAGGCAGCAGCACCTGGTGGTGCAGCAGCAAAGCTTTTAAATGGGAGTCACCGTTATCCTCCCCGGTTTGGTGATGACGATAATTCTGTTTAAAAGGCGCCAGGCCTTCCAGCCACAGGTCGATATCTTCGATCAGGCCTGACTCGTTATCGTTTACGTAGATGGCAGCGGTGATGTGCATGACCGAAACCAGGACCATGCCATCGCGCATGCCGCTTCTTTTTAAAACCGCCTGCACCTGGGGCGTGATGTGCACGTAATCCAGATGTTTTTTCGTGTGAAACGTCAAATATTCGGTATGGAATTTCATCGTGCCGCCGGTGATGGCCCAAACTCCCGCCCGAAAATCTGTTTGCCCCGCAGACAGGTAAGATGCAGAAAATTGCTCAATAGAAGTATTCGCCGCCAGCGAAAATCACGATGGGCTAAACTACGACGGGATTAAGCATCTCTGCATTTCATGAAAGGTCCCAGGGCTTTTCGCGATGAGCGATTCCTCAAAGAGCACCGAGCTTAAGGCAGTTGCCGGGGAGACCGGCATTGAACGGGCGTGGACCTTGCCCTCCGCGGCCTATTACGAGCGGGAAACCGCTAATCGAGAAAAAGAAAAAATCTTTGCGCGCACCTGGCAAATCGCCGCGCGCTCCTCGCAATTGAGCCAGGCCTACGACTTTGTGACCACTGAACTTCTGGGCGAGCCGCTGCTGCTCACGCGCGGGGAAGGCGGCGAGCTGCGTGGGTTTTATAACGTGTGCCGGCACCGCGCCGGGCCGCCCGCTGAAGGCTGTGGAAACCGCAAAGTCTTTCGCTGCGGATACCACGGGTGGACCTATTCACCGGAGGGACATCTGTTGCATGCTCCGGAGATGGAAGGGACGGAGAATTTTCGCTCCCAGGATTTTGGGCTGTTGCCGGTAAGGGTGAGTGAATGGTCGGGCCTGGTATTCGTCAATCTAGACGATCAGGCAGTCCCGCTGAAGGAGGCATTAGGTGAGCTGCCCGCGCAGGCAGTCAAGTTCAATTTCGGCGGAATGCGGCTGCACGA
>JBBQWT010000055.1:0-2726 GCA_038210375.1 Terriglobales bacterium
AGCAGCGCCAGGTCCACCGGCTTACCCGTGTGCGCTTCGAGGGCCGCCACGCTCTTCTGCACGATTAGCAGCCAGGCGCCGGCAATCATGGCGCCGCCTTGCACGTCCTTGTTGTTGATCGACTGCGCCACTCCGGCGCCAATCCTCAAGATCGAGAGAATTTCATCCAGTTGGTTCATCGTTTGCCTCCAGCCTTCAGCCCGAATGCGCTCTGCATCTGCACCAGGGCAGCCGCCAGGTTCCTCAGCGAGATTTGCAGCTCCGCCGTATTCACCGCTCCGGCCGAGTGATAGACCATGTAAGCGCTGACCGCGGTGTTGTAGGAAAAGATCGCCTGGTTCAGCACGCCTTTGGCCTGGGGAAATTTCGGCTCCTCGATCTTGGCCTGCTCGATCGCCGCCTGGGCGGTCAGTAAAGTGTCAAAGGCGTCCGAATCGAACTGGTTGATCGCGTTGGGATGCACCGCCCGTACCTGCTTGGGACAGCCGCTCATCACCACCATGCCCAGCGCCAGAATTCCCAGAGTGGCAAGGGTTTTCAGTTTCACGGTTTCTCCTTCTTGTGCTTTGTCGGTTTAGCCGCCTTTTTTTTCGCGAGCTTTGCGCGCATTAGCGGCCTTTCTCTGCGCGGGCTTTTCAAAGATTCAACTTGCGCCTTAAGTTCGGCGATCGTGCCCTTGAGCTTCTCGATCTCCTCAAGAAACCCATGAACCGCTTGATTGTGTGAAATATCCGCTTCACTCAGCGCTTTCTTCCAGCTCGCGGTCACGGCTTGGTCCCGAGAAATGGCTTTGCGGTCCGCTTCCGCCAGTTCCGCGTGCAACTTGGTGATCGTGTCCATGTGCCCGGAGCACTTCATCACCTTGCGCCGGTCTTCCACCTTGCGCGCACTAGCGGCACTAGTGGCCGGTCGGACGTTCTTTACCCGCCGTCCTCCCTTGCGCCGCTCGCCTAATCGAAGCCATCCCAGATTTACTGGTTTCAATTTTTATCCTCCTTGCCATCCTTGGCCTCGGTGTTCGCCACCGCTTCCTGCAAATTCGCCGGCGTGGAAGCGACCGGCATTGCCTCTTTAGGGTGGTGCAGCAGGGTCCCCACCGACACCGCGAAAAGAACCACGCTCATCAGTACCGGATGGTTCGCGAACACTCGCCGCACCGTGTCATTGATCCCCGGCACCTGCGCCAGCAAGGTCAGAAACCCGGCCAGGCCAACATAGAGTTTCGTCGAAGTGCGATAAACAACATCGACAATTTGCGAGCCTCCCGATTTGCTGAGCTGAAGCGCCATCCTTCCTCCTGGTTACTACCCATTTTTTACTCGATTTGTGCGGCGTCCCAGACGCCCTGAATGCCCGAAGCCAAAAATATCCCGCGCACGTCATCCGGCGGCGATGCCGGAAACTTGCCGGTAAGCTGCAGGTGGGGAAAATCTTTGATGGTTCGAAAGTGCGCGCCCGAAGTCAGTCCCAAGCTCTCGCCAATCGCCACGATCCGCTGCCAGGCAGGATGCGTTTCATCCCAGTCCGGCTCAAATACTCCGGGAGCGGCCAGAGCTGAATCCGGGACCACATCCACCGCCAGGCCAAAATTGTGCCAGCTCTGCCCGGGCCGCCCGTTGGTCACAATCTTGCCCGGAGCAGTCCGGCCCTGGGCATACAGCAACGCCTGGACAGCCCAGGTCCGCAATCCCTGCGCCACCCGGATATTGATATTTTCCAGCGCCAGCAGGTACGCCAGGCGCTGGATCTTTTCGCGCAGCATCGGGTGCACAACCCCCAATCGCGCTTCGCTGATCGCATCCATTTTAGCGTCGCTCCTACTCCGCAAGCCACGGCGGCTAACGGGGAATCTTACCGCGGCAGTCGAGGCACTTCACCACTTTGTTCGTTTCTTCCCCCATGTCCTCGATTCGCGTCATTTGTTCGATTTGTTTTTCCACCTGCTCTTTGCTGGCGTCGGTCACCTCCGATCGCCACAAATTGACCTGGTTGGCCTCGTGATAGGCCGCATCCGCTTTTGTTCCCATATCCGCTACCTGAATCTTGATTTCGGATGCATGTTTTTCCAGTGCCCGCGCCACCACTTGCGCCCGCTGCTCCAGCAGCAGCTTCAGCGCCGCAGCGTCCGCCGCGACCTTCAGATCCAGGGCATGCGCGGTTTCGGCATTAAATAAACGCGCCGCCGCGCGGTCTTCGATGTCGTACCGCCGCATAGCCGCGCGGTCTTCGATGTCGTACCGCCGGTTACGGCGGTGCGTGATCAGCGTGAAAAACTGTTGCACGATTACCGTCCCAATTCCCACCACCAAAACGCTGTTAACCTCCACGGGTGCCCCCCCTAAATTTTTCGGTGCGCAATTCCGGTGTTGTCACCTAAACGTAGGGCTCGCAATAAATCTGGTAGCGATTCACCTGGCCTTTCGCCTGGCGCTCGATCTCGATGTGCTGTTTCTTCACCGTCCGCGCGTCGCGCTCCATCTCGTCCGACGCCAGCAGGCAAGCCCCGCAGATCATGCGATACCGCGCATGCCTGCCCTGCCAGCTTTTATACGTCCAGCCCTTGCGCGCCTGCCGCGGCGTGATCTCGTTCGCCGTCCGCATGAAAATCAGCTCCGGCTGCACCAGGTGCTCGGTCTCGCCCTCGACGGATCCCGGCAGAGCAATCTCTCCGTCCCTGACGTTACAGATCGCGCAGACCCTCATTGCGGCTCCCCTGTGGAAATCTA
>JBBQWT010000056.1:0-2629 GCA_038210375.1 Terriglobales bacterium
CACACCGTGCTGGCGGGGGAGATCGCGGCGCGCACAGTGGCGGTCGTAGGCTGTGGGCCAATCGGACTGTTCGCCATCGCGGTAGCGCGCGCCGTGGGGGCGTCGCAAATCTTTGCGCTGGAGATCAATGACCATCGCCGCGGGCTCGCCCGGCAAATGAACGCCGACTTCGCGCTTAACCCTGCGACCGACGACGTCAAGAAGATCGTCCTCGAAAATACCGGCGGCACCGGAGTCGATGTGGTCCTGGAAATGTCGGGACACCCCAACGGCATCCGCCAGGGATTCGACATCCTGCGGCTGGGTGGCCGGGTTTCATTGCTGGGAATTCCTTCAGAGCCGGTGAGTCTCAACTTTGCCGATGACATCATCTTCAAGGGCGCGACCATCCAGGGAATCAACGGGCGTCTGATGTATAAGACCTGGTACCAGATGCAGGCGCTGTTGAAAGCCGGCAAGCTTGACCTTGCGCCGGTGATCACCGATCGCATGCCGCTCAGTGATTTCAATAAGGGAATGGAATTACTCAAGAGCGGAAGCGCCAGCAAGATTTTGCTGTATCCCAACGGAAACAAATAAACACGGCCGCCGCTGCGGCCCGCTCCAAACCAATCCCCGCAGGAGTTTCGTCATGGACACCGCTCTCTCCGCACGGCCCCAGATTAAATTTCTTTCCCAGCAACTCGACGAGCTCCGGCAAAAGGGCACGTTTTTCAAGCTGCGGGTGCTCGAGGACGAGCAGAAACCGGTGTGCACGTTCGATGGCCGCAAGGTCATCAACCTGGCGTCGAACAATTACCTGGGGCTGACCACCCATCCCAAATTGAAAGAAGCTGCGCTGCAGGCCATTCACGATCACGGGGTAGGGTCAGGCGCGGTGCGGCAGATCGCAGGGACCATGCGGCTGCATATGCAACTGGAAGAGGCCATCGCGCGCTTCAAGAACGTCGAGGCGTGCGTGGTGTTCCAGTCAGGGTTTGCCGCCAATGCGGGCACCGTCTCCGCGGTACTGGGCAAAGATGACTTTATCGTTTCCGACGAGCTGAACCATGCCAGCATCATCGACGGCGCCCGGTTGTCCCGCGCCAAGATCCTGGTGTATCGCCACAAAGACACCGCCCACGCCGAAGAGCATTTGCACTCGGTGAAAGATCAGCCGGGAAAGAAATTGATCATCACCGACGGCGTTTTTTCCATGGATGGAGACATCGGCCCCCTGCCCGCCCTCTGTGATCTGGCCGACAAATACGGCGCGCTCATGATGGTCGATGACGCACATGCCTCAGGCGTGCTGGGACGAAATGGGCGCGGCACCATCGATCACTTCCACATGGATGGCCGCGTGGATATTCAAGTGGGTACCCTTTCCAAGGCCATCGGCGCGCTGGGCGGATACGTATGCGGCTCTCGCGACCTGATCGACTTCCTTTATCACCGCGCGCGTCCTTTTTTGTTTTCCACCTCGCACCCGCCGTCGGTCGCGGCCACTTGCCTGGCGGCATTCCAGGTGCTCGAATCAGAGCCCGAGCTGATTGAACGGTTGTGGGAAAATACGCGCTACTTCAAGAATGAGCTGGGAAACCTGCACTTCAATATCGGAGGCCAGAACACCCCGGCCAGCGAAACCCCGATCACTCCAGTGATTGTCGGCGAAGGAAGATTGGCGATGGAATTTTCCCGCGAGCTGTTTGCCCAGGGGGTGATGGCCACGGGAATCGCTTCGCCGGTGGTTCCAGAGGGCAAGGCACGCATCCGCACCATCATGACCGCCACCCATACCCGCGAGCAAATGGACCAGGCGCTGGATGTGTTAAACAAGGTGGGCAAGAGCCTGGGCATCATTCAGTAGGTCTCACATGGACTTTCTACGGACGTCACCGCGGCTTTGGTTCTTCACCCTGGCCGCGGGATTGACCCTTTCTGCTGTGGCCACCCCCGCATTGCTGCATTTCAACTTCGTGCTGGCCGCATTCGCCATCAGGAAATTTTATTCAGTAGTGTGCCACCAGGATCCCGCCCGCTCCTGGTGGTTCTGGGGAGCGCCGGCCGCGATCTGCTACCGTTGCCTGGGAATTTACGCTGGAGCCGCGGCCGGTACATGGTGGCGCGCGGAACGAGCCATGCTTATCCGCAGCACAATGATCTTCGCGTTTGCCAACGCCGTCGACGTAGCCGCCGAAATGGCGGGTTGGCATGGGGATCTCCCATGGGTGCGGCTGCTGCTGGGAGCGATGCTGGGCTCGAGTTTTGCGGCGTTGATCGCCGGCTCGTTTCAGCGGCGTACAACAACTTAGAGAGTTTGGTTTCCTGGATAGTTTGGTTTTTGGGGAACATCCCCCCAAAAAACAAACGCCAGGCTGCACCTGCAGCCTGGCGTTATGTTCAGCAATAGTTAGCGCGCTGCGCCACAGTATTGTACGGGGGCGCGGCTGCCTGCCAGCCGTGCAACTGGTTTCTCCTCGGTTGTGCACAGGTCGAGGACCGCGTCCAGGCGGGTGAGCTCCAGCAGCTCGAGAACCCGGGCTGTGGGATTGGCAAAAGTTATTTTGCGTCCGCTGGAAACTGCCCAGTTGCGCAGCCAGACCAGTGTGCCCAATCCGGCGCCATCGATCACGTTCACGCTGGCCAT
>JBBQWT010000057.1:0-2274 GCA_038210375.1 Terriglobales bacterium
TGTGGTTCGCGCAGAGTTCGCTGACCCATGCTGATTTGCTGGCAGCCGCGTTGAGCCTGTGGGCGATCGCTTATTACCTCGAGGAAAGGCCCCGCAGGGCTGGCCTGTTTTTTGCCATGGCAGCCATCGCCAAGGAAACTGCGGTGATCGGGGGCGTCACCTTGGCGGGATGGGAGTTCATACAGCTCGCGTCCGCGCTGGCGGCGCAACCGCGGAACGCGCCCGATGTGCTTGCCCGATTTAAAAATCCCCTGCTGCGCGTCCGGTCGCACGCCCAGCGCGCCGCGCTTCTGCTGGGAATTTCCTGTTTGCCTCTTTTGTTCTGGTACTTCTTCCATTTTCTGCGAACCGGGCACGTTTTCGCCAATTCCGAATTCATGCGATACAACGTCGCCGGAACTCTATCGTTCGAGCGCTTTGTTCTGGCATTCCTGCAGCGGCTGTGGCATGTCACCGTCCACATGAACCTGTTGGTACTGACCCTGGCGGCGGTGGGGTCCTGGTTCTTCAAAGTTCGACGGCAGCGCGCAGAAACGGCGGAGCCAACGGCGCGCTTGCGAAACGGCCTCGCCGGCGGTCATCGGGCCGGCATCACGCCGCGAGCGCTGGTGGTGCTGTGGCTGCTGATCGCCGCCTACGTCGTCACTTTCTCGACCATCGGCGGGGCCCTGCTGACTCGCTATCTTCTGCCCATTTTCCCCCTGGTGATTCTGCTCGGAATCTCATCGCTGTGGCGCCGGGTACCCGGTTGGGGAGCGGTAGTTGCGGTAGTGGGCGTTTTCTTTGCCTCGGGACTGCTGCTGAACCCGCCTTATTCCTTCGCCTTTGAAGATAACCTGGAGTACGCACAATTTGTCGCGCTCCACCAGGAGGCGGCCAGTTACGTTGAAGCCAATTATCCCCGCAAGCACATCATCACCGCCTGGACGGCGAGTGATGAGATCAGCATTCCTTCTCTCGGCTACGTATCCATTCCCGCGGTGATCATGCCGGTAGAAAATTTCTCGCGTGAAGAGATACTGAAGTTGGGGGCACGAGCACGATTTGGGGACGCAGTCCTGCTGTTTTCCACGCAATATCGAGCGAGTGGCTGGTATATGCCGCGCTTCCAATGGTGGGAACGCTCGAACCGTAAATTTTTTGACTATCACCAGGACCTGCCGGCCGAAGAAGTCGCACGGATTCTGGGAGGCAGGATTCGGTGGCAACGGCGACGCGGAGCGCTCGGGGTGGCCGTCATTGACCTGGGCCATTCTGATTCTGACGTCCCTACCCCGGGGATGCCGGTGAATGATCGATGAAGCGCTGACATAAGAATTTCACCGGCAAAACCCGGCGGCCGGGACGGAAACAGAATGGCGGCATAAGTGGTGTTAAAATCGCCGCTGAAATCCCTATAACCCCTATGATCGATATGCAGCAGTTTATTGAGACCCGCATGGAAGTGGCGCAGTTTGTCTCCAGCACGATGTTGCGCCTGGTGCTCGCCATTTTTCTGGGTGGCTTGATCGGCCTCGAGCGCGAAATTCACCATAAGCCGGCGGGATTGCGCACCAATACCTTCATTTGTTTTGGCGCCGCTTTGTACACCGTGATATCGGCACGCCTGGGTGGAAACGATGCGGTGCGCATTGCCGCCCAAATCATTCCCGGGATTGGCTTCATCGGCGCGGGAGCGATCTTGCACGCGCGGGCCAGTACCAAAGGCCTTACCACGGCGGCTACCCTCTTCGTTGTAGCGGCGGTGGGTATGTCGGTGGGCGGCGGGCTCTACGTGGTCGGAATCTTTGCCACCATGGTCATCCTGGTGGTGCTAGTCGCATTGGGATGGGTAGAAAGCAACTTCAACCTGAAACCCCACGTGGTCCGTTACGAAGTGGTGGGCGAAAAATCGGATGAGATCACCGCTGAAATCAATGACATCGTGGAGGCCGCTGACCTGGAAATGGACAGTATCCAGGTGATCAAAGGGCGCGATCACTATCGCCTGTTGTTCACCATCGCGGCCACCCAGGTGCAGCAAAAAGCCCTGGTGGCCAAGTTTCACGAGACCGAGATGTTGAAAATGGTGAAGGCGCGCCGGTTCGTGGAGCACGAATGAAACGGCCGCGCAGGCCGGTTTCCACGGGCGTGAAGTTCGTTAAAGCCAGCGCGTGCGGAAATGACTTTATGATCATCGTGGCGCGGGATGCGGACCTCGCAGGAGAAGATCCTCAAAGTTTTACGCGGCGCATCTGCGACCGCCACAACGGCGTCGGCGCCGACGGCGTGGAG
>JBBQWT010000058.1:0-1593 GCA_038210375.1 Terriglobales bacterium
TCCATTCCGGGCGCGATTCAGTTGCCCGCCGGCCTTTACCTCGGCGAAGTCGCCGGCGTCGCCACCAACTCCAGGGGCGACATCTTCATCTACACACGCACCGGGCATCCTATGGTCACCATCGGCACCATGCGACCTTTCGCGCACGGCGGCTCGCGGCTGTTCCACTTTGATCGCACGGGCAAATACGTGCGGGAGATCGGGAAAGACACCTACGGATTTATGGCCGCGGCCCAGGTGCGCATCGACCCGGCTGACAATATCTGGGCGGTTGACGAGATGAGTAATATGGTCATCAAGTTCAACCCCGAAGGACGCGTCGTAATGCTCTTAGGGCGCAAAGCGGAATCGGAGAGTATTCCGCCCCGTGTGGTAGCAGGGGATGGCGCGGGACAGGCCACCGATCTCTTCAACCGTCCGACAGACGTGGCCTGGGACGCCGCTGGCAACATTTTCGTCGCCGATGGTGCCGGCAACGCGCGCATCGCCAAGTTCGACAAAGACGGAAAATTCATCAAGTCCTGGGGTAAGCGAGGCGCATTGCCCGGCGAGTTCGCCACTGTTCTCAGTATTGCGGTGGACGCGCAGGGCAATGTCTACGCCGGCGATGGCGGCAACCAGCGGATCCAGGTATTTGACAACAACGGCGTCTTCAAGAAATCGTTTTCGAACGTCGGCAACCCACAGGCGATGTGCATCGGTAAGGGAGCAAATCCCGTCCTCTATGTCTCCAATTCCAATCCCTGGAATGATATCGATATCGCTGGTGAGATCCTCAAGATGCGCCTGGACGGCACCGTCGTCGGCAAATTTGGCCGGGCCGGAAGGCTGCTCAAGGAATTCGGCGCGGTCAACTCCATTGACTGCCGCAGCGAAAATACCCTGTTTGTCGGTGAGCTCGCCAATCTTCGGGTCCAAAAGCTGGTACTCCATTAGCGGGAGCCTAGCGGAACGGCAAGCTCGGCCCATCTGGACTGGTTTCTTCTAACACCAGGAAAGTGACCATAACGATGAGCTCGTGGATCAAAACTGCTTCAACCGCGGCTTGGGTTTATTAAAAGCCATGACCAGCCATCAAGACGCAATCTGTTTTCTTCCGCTATCCTGAACCCTATGCGTCGTCGAGCCTTCCTCAGCCTTGCCCCTGCTGCGATTCTGGCGCGCCGCTCATCTGCCTCCACCGCTCCGGTGAAACCGCGTGAACGCATGCTTAGCTGGCTCGCTGGCCAGGGCACTCCCGGTTATACCCCCGCGGCCTTCTTCCTCCACTTCGGCAATAGCTACAAAACAGGGTCCGCCGCCGCCCAGCGTCACCTGGAATTCACCCGCCACACCGGCATGGATTTCATCAAAATCCAGTTCGAGCAAACCTACTCGCGTCAGGATTTTCTGCAAAAGCCGTCAGATTGGTCCAAGCTCAGCTTGGCAAAACTCGACTTCTACGAACCGCAACTTCAGACCGTGCGCGAACTCGTCAAAGCCGAAAAGAAGAATTCGCTCATCCTGATGACGTTGTATTCGCCCTTCATGTGCGCCGGCCATTGTGCAACCGCGCTCATTCTGATCAAGCACCTGCAAGAGAATCCAGAAGCG